>NZ_LGYO01000007.1 GCF_001263355.1 Acetobacterium bakii | reverse complement strand
TGCCTGGGAGGATAGGACGTTGCGGGATTTTTATATTTAATGAAGCCGTGCAAAAAAAATAGATATGTAAGCTTTGATTCAAGTTCACTTGAAATCAAAGCTTACATATCTATTTTTGTTATGGGGCGAAGCCCCATAACGGAGTCGCGGCGCTAGCAGCGACGGAGTTGCACGGCTGCATTCAACGGCAGTAGTGCTACAGGTGATCTAGTCTAACGTCATTTAAGTTCACTTAAAATCAGATGTTACATAGTTATTTTTTTATGGGGCGTAGCCCCACAACGGAGGCGCAGCGTAGCGGAGACGCAGTTTTAGCACGGCTTAAACCGACAGTAGTTTAAAAAGTTGTCCAGGCGATAGCGGAGACGGAGTTGCACGGATTCATTCACCGAAAGTCATGCTACAAGGTATCTAGCCTAACGTAGTGTAAGTTCACTTAAAATCAAAGCTTACATATCTATTTTTTTATAGGGCGAAGCCCGTGACGAAGGCGCAGCGCTAGCTACGACTGAGTTGCACATCTTCATTTAACGGCAGTCAAGCTGCGAGTCATTTAGACGAACGCAGTGTAAGTTTACTTGTGCTTTTATAGCTTCTTTATTTTTTTAACCAGGAGCCATCTGGCGACTGGCGCGACGAAGTCCCAGGGTTTTTAAAATTCAACTAATTCATTCAAATTCTTCCTCTCATAGTGATTAATTTATGTTACAATATTAAATATTATGATAACAGATAATTAAGAAATATAAGCAAGGAAGGCAATTAACTTGAATGGAAAAGCAGGGAAATAATCACAATAAATTCATGGAATTAGAAAAACTTATTGGAAATACACCATTATTGAAAATTAATTTTTTATATAAGGGGCAACCCAGAAGTATTTATACAAAGGCCGAGCATTATAATCTTACGGGAAGCATTAAAGATCGGGTTGCATTGCATATACTAAAAAAAGCTTATGAAAAAGGTGAAATCCATGAGGGCGAAACCATTGTGGAGGCCACAAGCGGAAACACCGGAATCGCATTTACCGCGGTAGGAACTTGTTTAGGACATCCGGTAGTGATCTATATGCCGGATTGGATGAGTGATGAACGAAAAAATCTGATTAGAAGCTATGGCGGAGAAGTTCGGCTGGTTTCACGGGAAGATGGCGGTTTTTTAGGAAGCATTGCCCAATGTGGCGTTTTGGCGGCCGAGGGCAATGCATTCCTACCCTGTCAATTTTCCAATGAAGAAAACAGTCAGGCTCAATATGAACGGACTGCACCGGAAATAGATCTTCAATTAGCGGCATTTGATGTGAAACCCCAGGCATTGGTGGCCGGGGTTGGAACCGGAGGAACCGTAATGGGATTAGGCCGATATTTTAAAGAAAAGAATCCAGAGATCAAAGTTCATCCGATGGAACCAGCCAGTTCACCAACCATGTCCACCGGATACAAGGTTGGCAGCCACCGGATCCAGGGAATTTCAGATGAATTCGTGCCAGATCTGATTAAACTAAATGAATTGGATGAGATCATTGCTGTGGCGGATGGGGATGCCATCATTATGGCTCAAAAGTTATCGAAAGAACTGGGATTAGGGGTTGGTATTTCATCCGGTGCCAATTTTATAGCGGCCATCATCGCCCAGGATTTATTGGAGGATCCCAATGCTGTTGTGGTAACCGTTTTTGCTGATGATAATAAAAAATATCTGAGTACAGACTATGTTGGGGTTGAACCGGTGAAGTCAGACTTTTTGTCCAAGGACGTGAAGCTTCTGGATTTTGAAGTGAGAAAATAATAAAAAATTTCAAAGTAGGGATTATGTTAAGGAAAAATTGGTAGAATGTAAGTTCTTGTTTAGTGAAGTGATACTATTGGGCGTTACGTCTTGTAGATAAAAAATAGATTTAACATTATGAAAGAGGTAAAGATGACGTATAGTTATGTGCCTGAGGGTGTTTGCCCACGGGAAATAAATTTCGAATTAAATGGAGATACAGTTGAAAAACTGTCCTTTGTTGGTGGATGTAATGGTAATTTAAAAGCCTTATCTACCTTAATAAATGGAAAAACAGTGGAAGAGATCAGTACGCTTTTTAAAGGCCAGACCTGTGGGAAAAAAGAAAGCTCCTGTATGGATCAGTTGGTTATTTCATTGGAAAATGCATTGGAGGAAGCCAGATGAACGGACAAAAGCGAAGTGATGTAAAGGTTGGCGGATTAGTTGATATTGTTTTAAAAGCTGATCAGCGAACCGGAAAACTAACCCAGGGCCGGGTGGCCCGACTGCTCACAAAAAGCCCCACGCATCCCCATGGTATTAAAGTCATGCTGACGGATGGCCAGGTTGGACGTGTTGCAAAGATCCATGAAGGCTAATTAGAATAGAACGCAAAAGAAGGACTTAACTACTAAGTGCGTCCTTTCAGATTGTAGACAAAATAGAAAAGTAAGTCCTGTGGACAACGATTTATCATTGTCCACAGGACGAGTTTGTCGACGAAAACAAAGGACGTACCTGCCAGGTACGTCCTTTGTTTTTGCTTATTATTGTATGGGTTTTATGTTCTCGCTAAACGATTTTAAAAATTGATCAAAGTGGTCTGGTCCCAAAATAAGGGGTGTACCAGTAGTTTCAACATATATTGCCTTGGTGCCATTAAGAAAAACCTGGGCCTCAGTACCATTTTCCAATTTAAAAATTCCTTCCCGGTAATTACGCATCTCGGTGCCGACCACTTTGGATTTAATAGCATATTGGGGCTGGGTTTCGATGTCAATAAGCGTGGCGGAAAGAACCGTATCGCCGGTGTAGGTCACAAAGGTCATGCCGCTAGGAAGTCTGAGCGAAAGTTCGTTGTTTTTGATGGTAATTCCGGAGATTAAGGGAACCACCACAAATAGCCCTAAAATCAGAATGGAAAAAAATCCTCCGACGACCATTTCCCGAATAGCTTTTCCCCGGAGTTCAGGAAAAGATTTAAAGGTAAATATGGCTTTTCCAATAATCACCAGAGCCAGTACGAAAAGTACGAAAAAAAGCGGGTTAAACGAACTTAAAATAGAAATAAAATAATTCATTATCTAGTTAACCAGAGATGCAATCCAAAAGGGAGTGCGACCACCCTTCTTGAATTTTGATGAAAATGCAGTAAAAATGAATGTCATGATTTTTTTCCTTTCGTTACTTCATAGTTTGAGAGTTCAATTGCCAGATCAGAGGGCATCTTTGCTCTGAGATTCCCGATGGTTACATTATAATAGAAATAATTGATATTTTCAAGGATAGAAAAACCATAAAGGATCAGTCCAAAAATATTCATGGGAATAAATAACATACCTTGATCAACGATTAAAAGATAGATACAAAATATGGGATACGAAAAAAATAAAACACGGTTTGTTTTTTTGAAAATACTGAAAAGTGGCATTACCCAGGGATAATCAGTTCCGGGATTTTCGGCAAGCCGATAGCGGTAATACCAATACCCGGCGCTTTGAAGGATAATAAAAATAAGGATGGAACCCGGGATAATAAGCCTGATATCCAATTGCCCCATGGATGAATCAGACAGCATGTAAATCAGGGAGCCACACACAAGAACAGTAACCAGTTCACTCATATATAATCGATTGAGTTCTTTTTTTGATTTTTCTTCCATTAACGGCTCCTATTGGTTGATTTGTTGGTTGGTTGATCGGGTGAAAGTTTGTTTTCTTTTTTGCTGTGATGAATGAAGGTATCCAATCGCTTGCGATTTAAATAGAGGACCAGGACAAAAACAGCATAAAGTCCAATGGCCACAATAAATTGGGTAGGATTATCGGCCATAACACCGGCACCAACCATGGTATTGAGAAAAACACTGGGGCTGCGGCCCAGAATTACAATAATTAAAAAAGTTTTAAATTTCATCGGTGAAAGACCGGCAATAAAGCAGAGAATGTCATCCGGAAATAATGGGAACAAAAATATTCCAAAAAGCACGGCATTAAGCTTTGATTCCTTGATATTGTCATATTTGTCCATTATTTTAGGGCTGGCAAATTTTTCGACAAATGGTCGTCCAAACCGCTTTGACAGAACAAAAACAAGTGCGGACCCAATCAGGGTGCCAGACATGCTTAACAAAAAGCCCCAAAATGTTCCAAAAATGGCGCCGCCGACTAAACCGACGGTGCCGCCTGGGATTGGTGCAATAATAATTTGTAAAAGCTGCAAAACAAAAAACGCCAATGGCGTCCATACGCCAAATTGTAAAAGAAAAGCCTGCACGGTTTCCAGGGTTGAAAAAATTTCCATAATTTACCTCGAATATCTTTCACACATTCTAGCATAATTTGTTTAAATCTGCTTTAGGATGGGCTAAATTTTTTCGGTTTCAAAGGATTTCCAAGGAATGTCAACAGCAGCGCCATTATTGATGATATTATCGACATGAATAAGGAGCGGAAAATCACTTAAATCAATAATCCCTTTTTCTGCCAGACGACGGACACTTCGGGCCGTACGGGTTGCAATGACAATGGATTCCAGCGTGACGCCCTCCAATTCGGAAATGGCGTCATCGAATGAAAAACCACGACCCAATAAAGCACCTATTTTCCGGGTTCGGCCACCAAAAATTGTGACATATAAATCCCCGGCGCCATAAATAATGTTGTCTTCATGCCCGCCCATTAATAATAGAAGGTTTTTCATTTCTTTCATGCTTTGCCCAAAAAGAGCCGCTTGGGAATTAAAATGCTGAATGCCGGTACCATCAGGGCCTTGGGCCAATCCAACGGCTAGGGAAACCCCCAGGGCATAGACATTCTTAAGGGCCACCGCACACTCAACCCCAATCACATCGGTTGAAAGACTGATATGATAGTAGGGAGATTCAAATAATTGTTTAAACATTCTCAGTATTTCGATATCATCCCCACAGAAGGCAACGGCTGAGTGATCCCCATCCGCCAGTTCATAACTGGTACAGGGCCCGCCAATGGCATTAATTGAAAGTTTTTTACCCTGAGGGAGCTTACTGGCAAAGTAATGGGGGTAGGTAATCATCGAGCCATCTTCAAGATCAATCATTCCTTTGGTTACTGAAAGCAGAGGTATATTCTCAGGAATAAGGGGCAGAATATTATCGGCGAACCAGTCAACCCCAAAACTGCTCACCCCACAAAGAACGGCATCGGCTCCGTCTAAAGCAGCAGTGATTTCCTCAATTTGATAATATTTAACGCCTTTGGGAGGCAATTGTCGTTTCAGGGTGGCGTGAAAGCCGGTCTTTCGAGCCACGTCGATAATATCGCGATCCAGAGGGGTGCCGACAAGGCGCACTTGATGGCCGTTTTGAGTCACCGGAAAGGATAAGGCCGATGCCATTTGTCCGGCACCAACAAAAGTAAGAATACTCATAATTTAAGACTCCTTTAATTCAATTTGTTAACCGTGATAGTGTTATCAATTTAGAATATAGACAAAGCAGAAAAGTAAGTCCTGGGGACAATGGTAACATCAGTTGTCGGCATCATCGCGCACAGGCGATAGCCTGTCCGATCATGCAGCCGACAACGATTTACCATTGTCCCCATGACGATTTCAAAAAACAAACCGTGATAGCGGGATCAGGTTTTGCTTAATCCAACCGCATCCCGGGACTCGCTTAAAGCATCAAAGTATTCGGCCTCGTTGCGCATAAAAGCACAAAGGTACAGAATATCGATGATCGCCAGCTGAACAATGCGTGAGGCCATGGCTTCCGAATGGTATTTTTTATCATTGGTTGAACTGGATAAGAAGATATCCGATTTCTGCGCCAGGGTTGAATTGCTAAAACTCGTCAATCCAATAATTTTCGCCCCCTTTTTTTGCGCAAGGGAAACTGTGTTTAATACTTCAAGACTTTCACCGGTATGTGAAACAGCGATTAACACATCATCCGAGCTGGCATGGGAACAGATAATATTCATAAGATGGGGATCCGGATAGCTGCAGACATTCAAACCAATTTTAGCAAATTTATGCATCGCATCCGCAGCAATCGAAGCCGATGCCCCGACGCCGTAAAACAACAGACGCTTGGAAGACATAATGAAGTCAAGGGCCTTTTCAATGACATCATCCTTCAGATAATAATCCAAATCATTGATAGCTGTGATGGTGTGTCCAATAACTTTTTTCTTAATAGAACCAATGTCATCATCCCCCAGAATTTCTTCGATAATACTTTCCGCCGGGCTGCTTGAGAACTCTTTGGCTAAATTGATTCGAAAAATCTGATAGGAACTGTAATCCAATTTTTTCAGCAGGCGCATAACCGTCGTTTCACTGGTATTGCATTTTCTCGCAAGATCCGTTATAGAAAGCAATGATACCGTGTCAGGATGATCCAGGATATAATTTGCAACGACCTTTTGAGTACTTGAAAAAAGATTGTATTTTGTTCGTAAAGCAGTGAGCAATGAAATCAACAGAAACAGCCTCCTTATTTAATTTGTAGTATCATTATACGTTAAATCCGTGGGTTTGTAAATTACTGAAAAAAGAATTCGTTAAGAATTAACGCATGGGGGGTTGACAGCGTTTGTTTATGGTGGTAGAATAAGTTTAAAATCAACGGTTGCAAACAAAAGAGCGTTAACATTAAACGAACTGATGATTTTCAAAAGCAGGATACTTTATTCTGCTTAACTATTTACCTTAAAAGAAAAGGTTTTCATTCAATGGATTTTTATGTCAGGAAGCTATTTTAATTTAAGTGACTATTTTCATTTAGGAGGAAAATATGAAAGCAGTACGTATGTATAAACCAGGTGATTTACGAGTCGAAGAAGTTGACCTACCGATAGTCCGGGCGGACGAGGTAATGGTTAAGGTTCGGGCGGTTGGACTTTGTGGTTCAGATATTCCCCGAGCCCTCACCTATGGCGCCCATGTGTCACCAATCATTATTGGCCATGAATTTTCCGGTGAAATCACCGAATTAGGCGCTGATATTAAAAAATTCAAGGTTGGCGACAAGGTGGTTGTGCCACCGTTGATTCCCTGTTTTGAATGTGAATGGTGCCAAAAGGGAAACTACTCTTTGTGTGAACATTATGACTACTATGGTTCACGACGTGACGGTGCTTTAGCTGAATACGTTGCGGTTAAAGAAGGCAATCTGTTAAAGGTTCCGGATAATGTATCCTTTGAAGATGCGGCTACCATTGATCCTTGTGCCAATGCGTATCATGCTTTAGCCCGGGCCAATTTTCAGGCCGGCGATTCAGTTTGTGTGGTGGGAACCGGTCCAATCGGTCTTTTCGCAGCACAATACGCCAAACTGGCTGGAGCATCCCAGGTCATTGCAGTGGATGTATGGGATGAAAAATTAGCCATTGCCCAAAAAGTCGGCGCCGATGTGATTATCAACTCATTGAATGAAGATGCGGTTGAAGCAGTCAAAAAAGCCACGGACGGCAAAGGTGCCAATATCGTCATTGATTTTTCCGGAGCCCCTACGGCTCAGAAACAATGTATCCTGATGGCCAGTAAAATGGGTCGGGTTGTCTACCTGGGCATTTCCCATAAGGGTTTGGACCTCAGTGAAAAAGAACTGGATACCTTAATGCGAAGTCAGTTAAGCCTGATCGGTTCATGGAATTCTTTTACCAGTCCTTATCCTGGTGAAGATTGGACCGAATCTCTTAAAATGTTTGCTGAAAAAGGCATGACCGCTAAGGATATTATCAGTCACCGTTTACCTCTAGATGAAGTGCCTAATGTGTTTGCTGAAATAGCCAAAGGCGGTTATTTTTACAATAAAATAATGTTTTTTCCATGGGGGGAATAATTAAAATGAATACTGCTAAATATTTTATGGGCGTTGACACCGGAACTCAGAGTGTCAGAGTGGTTGTTACCGATATTAAAGGTACTGTTATTTCAGGGGATGAACAAGTCTACGAGACTTTTTATCCTCAGGCCGGCTGGGCAGAACAGAAACCGGGTGACTGGTGGAAGTGTTTTAACGAAGCCACAAAGAATGTCATGGGCTCTTTGTCAAAAGAAATCAGACATAATATTCAGGCATTAAGTGTTTGCTCAACCTCATCAACAGTTGTGCCCATAGATGTAAACGGTAACCCGTTAACCGATGCCATTATGTGGATGGACACCCGGGCTAAAAAAGAAATGAAAATCATCAATGCCACCAAAAACCCGGTACTGGAATACAGCGGCGGAGAAGATTCGGTTGAGTGGATGATTCCCAAAGTGTTATGGCTTAAAAATAACAAAAAAGATATTTACGAACAAAGTTATAAAATCATTGAGCAACTGGACTGGATGAACTACCAGCTGTGCGGAAAATTTGCCACCTCTATTTGTAATGCCACCTGTAAATGGAATTACATTGAATGTGAAGGCGGCTGGAATGAAGAATTCTTTAAACAAGTTGGTTTGGAAGATTATGAAGATAAACTTGTCTTAGACGTTAAACACGTTGGCGAATTGGTTGGGACGGTCATCCCGGAATTTGCCGATCGCTATGACATCAACCCCGAGATGAAGATTGTTCAAGGTGGCATTGATGCCCATATTGGGATGCTGGGTCTTGGCGTTGCCAAACCCGGTAAACTGGCCATGATCATGGGAACCAGCTTCGTTCAACTGGCCTTTTCCGAAAAGAAATTAAACCTGGCCGGCATCTGGGGACCTTACAATAACGCCATTGTCCCCGATCAATGGTTGCTGGAAGGCGGACAAATTTCAGCCGGCTCCATCATTAAATGGTTCATGCGTGAAT
The DNA here is from genome assembly GCF_001263355.1 of Acetobacterium bakii. GTDB lineage: Bacteria > Bacillota > Clostridia > Eubacteriales > Eubacteriaceae > Acetobacterium > Acetobacterium bakii. Next base: position 219,343 of record NZ_LGYO01000007.1, on the reverse strand, counting down.
TTGATCTTTCCGCTCATGAAAACCCCTATGCTTATATGAATGATTTGGTGGCCAAAATACCTGCCGGCTCTGAAGGATTAGTGGCGCTGGACTTCTTCCAGGGAAACAGGACACCCTACAAGGATGCCAACGCTAAAGGGGTTATTTACGGCTTGACCCTCAGCCACACCAAAGCCCATATTTACCGGGCCTTATTGGAATCCGTGGCGCTCGGCACCAAAAACATCATTGATAACTTCGAAGCCCAGGGCTGTCCCATTGATATTATTGTCGGCTGCGGCGGCGTCACCAAAGACGCAACCTGGATGCAGATTATTTCGGATGTTACCGGTAAACCGATTATCGTTACCGAAGATGCCAGTGCCAGCGTACTGGGTTGTGCCATCGTTGCCGCGGTTGGATGTGGAGCCTACGAAACCTTTGATGCCGCTACCAATGGCATGGTTAAGGAAGCTTACTCGGTACAACCAAACAAAGAATTGTACGACACCTACCAGGAAGTTTTCAACACCTACACCGAAATTTATGACAATTTAAAAGGCATCATGGCCAAATAAAGAATTTACCTATAAATTCAAGAAAATTAGGAGAAAAAAATGACAAACAAGGAAATTTTAGCACACATCGATCATACCCTTTTAAAACAATTCGCAACCTGGGAAGACATCCAGACGATCTGCAATGACGCCATCGAATACCAAACCGCTTCAGTTTGTATTCCACCTGGCTATGTTAAACAAATCAAAGAAACCTACGGCGATAAGCTTAATATCTGTACGGTTATCGGTTTTCCGCTGGGTTACAATACAACCGCCGTCAAGGTTTTTGAAGCCGTTGATGCGGTTAAAAACGGCGCCAATGAAATTGATATGGTAATCAATATCACCGCGCTGAAAAATAAGGATTTTGACTATGTTCAAAATGAAATCGCAGAAATAAAAAAAGCCATTGACGGCAAACTACTTAAGGTCATTGTGGAAACCTGCTTCCTGACCGAAGCAGAAAAGGTAACGGTTTGCCAGCTGGTAACCAATGCCGGAGCAGATTATATTAAAACATCAACAGGTTTTGGCACCGGTGGAGCCACCATCGAAGATATCCGGTTATTTAAAGCCAACATTGGTCCAAATATTAAAATGAAGGCTGCCGGCGGGGTTAAAAGCGTCGATGATCTGATTGCCTTTATTAATGAAGGCTGTTCCCGAATTGGAACCAGCTCAGCCGTTAAAATGCTAAAAGGTGAAGAAGTTAGCGGCTACTAAAAATACATAAAAAAGCATCAACAATAAAAGCGTCCTTAGGCCATTGGCCTAAGGACGCTTTTTAAGATGCGAAAGATTTCGCATTGTTTGTGTCAGTTTCCTTTTGTAAAAAGATTAATGATAAATAAGAGTATGGCAGCGCCAATAAAAGCTACAAAGATACTCCAAAGATTAAAACCGGTGACGCCGGTGCCTCCGAAAAAGCTAAAAACAAAACCACCAATCATTGCGCCTAAAATACCCACAACAATGTTTTTTATCAAACCCATGCTGGCATTGTTTTTTGTGATGATGCTGGCCAGCCAGCCAGCCAGACCACCAAGAACAATCCACGCTATAATTCCCATTAATACACTTCCTTTCTTTAATTGTATGTTATTTAATATACCCGTTAATTCAAAATCTAATCTAACAAGATAGGGATTAAGTACTTAAATCCCGTTTATTGAAGATCAGATAACACAAAGTGGTTAAAATGAACGTTACTACCAATAAAATTCCAACAGAATTTAGGGAAAGCGTGCCATCAATCACCAGCATCTTGGCATTGAAATATTTAAACGGCGTGAGATATTTTAAAATGTCAAAATTAGCATTTAAATCTACCGCAACCGACAAAAAGAATGTTCCCAGAATAATCCCGGCGGCGGCGGAAGTTGCAATCTTTGTGGTTTTTAGCGAAGCACCGAGCATGGCACCCAGGGCTAAAAAGAACAATTGCAGCACAAAAAGAGCAACCATGGTAATGGCGACCTTGTCTACAAGTCCATCACCATTATTGTACAGCCCAATAAAAAACACCGAAGCCCCAAAAGTAACCAGGTTGAAAAACAGAATATTGACAACGCCGGCTAACAGTTTAGGTGTAATGACTTCATGCCTCTTTACCGGCCTCGAAAAAAGAAAATCAGCACTGTGATCTCGTTCTTCTTTTGAAACCACCACCGCACCGAACATCACCGCATGGACCGCCGCTAAAAGCATAAAGTACAGAAAGAATACTGAATAAAATCCGGCGACCTGGGAAATATCCGTGGAACCCATACCAAAAACCACCAGTAATTCCTTCGGAAATCCTGCAAACAGACTGTTAATATCTACTCCGGAATCCGCAAATCCTTTATATTTCATCATGCCGGCAAAGATAATAAAAACTTGGGCACAACTCCATATCAGCAGGGATTTATAATTCGCTTTGAGTTCTTTGAAAAAAATATTCATAAGAGCCTCCTATATTGACGGCAAGTCTTTTTTAGCGAACAAATAGAACGTTAAATAGACAAACAGAAATACTAAAAAAGTCCACACGACGAGATATACAGAATCATAACTCATCGTTTTTGAAATAGCAGCGAGAGCAAAATAATCAAAAGGTGAAATATAACCAAGCTTGACATCCTTTAAAGTTTCATTAAGTAAAAAGATAATATAAAACAAAAATACCACCCCCATGCTAATCGGGAGTACTGTTTTAATCCGTCTTAAAAAAGCCGAGATAAAAAATCCGAAACTGGCGAAAAAAATCTGAATAAAAAACAAAGTTCCGGTCAACAGCAGGTAAAGGTTGTTATCATAATCGGCGGTACTGATCATTTCCAGAATCAACCGGGAGGCAATGAAAAATACCGCATTTATAATCACAATTTGAACAAAAACAGCCATCATTTTCATTGAAACAATCCGAAATCGGGAAACGGGCTTGACAAATAGAAAATCACCGGTTTTTTCTCTAACCTCCGATGAAAGAACTGAAACGCCTAAATTCATGGCCTGGACAGCTCCGGCCAGGAGAATATAGGTCATCGCAAAGGGATAGAAACCCATAACCGTATCTAAATTTAAATTTTCAGCAGCAAAGGCACGTCGAAATTCAACGGGAAAACTGTCGAAAACCTTCTGGAATTCTGCCAGTTGATCGGAGATGGAGACATACATCAGCATAAAGAGCAGAAATACTCCGATTAACGAGACGCACCAGACGATTAAGGATTTCCGTCCCATTTTAAGCTCTTGCTTTAAAATGTTCATATCAGTTCTCCTTCTGGTAGTAGTGCATGAAGATCTCTTCCAGGGTTGGCTCCTCAACCAGCATATTGCGCAGCACCTTGCCCTGAAGGCGGTTGATTACTTTATTAATATCCCCTTTATAAAGAAAATGAAGGGTAGTTTCCTCCTGGGTCAGACTCGTAATGCCTTCAAAGCCAAATGCAGCCGGATCAACGACATTTTCGAATTCGATGGTGAATTTTTTATAATTATGCTGGCGCATATCCTGAAGGTTTTCGACCTTGACAATACTGCCATCCTTAATAATGGCCACCCGGCGGCAGAGCTTTTGAACCTCGGTGAGGATATGGGAAGAAAATAAGACGGTTGCGCCTTTCTCATTTTCGATACGAATTAAATCAAAAAATTTCTGCTGCATTAAAGGGTCTAAGCCACCGGTGGGTTCATCAAGAATAATCAGCTTTGGCTCATGCAGTAAGCCCTGAACAATTCCCACCTTCTTTTTATTGCCGTAGGACAGGTCGTCGATGCGTTTATTCAAATCCAAATCCATGGTCTGAGACAGGGTTTGAATCCGGGACATGTCCACATCATCGTAAAAGCTGGCTGAATACTTGAGGACCTCAATAACCTTCATATTTTCATAATAAAAAACTTCGGAAGGGAGATAACCGATGTCTTTTCGTATTTCCTTACCGTACTTAATACAGTCTTTGCCAAAAATGGTAGCAGTTCCGCTGGTTGGATAAATAAGAGATAGCAGGGCCCGAATGGTAGTGGATTTACCGGCGCCATTGGGTCCGATAAAACCAAATATTTCTCCTTTTTCAACCGAAAAGGATACATTTTCAATACCGCGATGTTTACCGTAATACTTTGTGAGTTGATTAATTTCAATTACATTCATAACTCTCCTACTTTCCTTTGAAATATCAGTTGAGACAAATCACTTTCATGATTGTGACTGGGTTGTTTAGCCCGGGCACTTGAAAAACAAGCATCAGCCTTTGTTTGGATTATGAATGATTATATACCCCAGATTAGGATCATTCAACCATTTTCAAGGGTACAATAGCCATGGTATTCATAAAAAAGAGGTTTGTAAATTTTTAGTGGGTAAACTTTTAGATTATGGGAATATAGTATAATGATTTACAAAAGAAAATAGGTTCAATAACCTAGCGGTTAAAAACAAATAACAGGAGATGAAGTGATGAAAGATCAACAGGAAATGAGAGAATTGATACTGGATACATTTAACAATCGGTATACCTGTAAGGGTTATGATAACACGAAGAAGGTATCCGATGAGGATTTCAGGGTCATTATGGAGGCGGCCAGGCTTTCACCCAGTTCTATGGGGCTGGAACCATGGAAATTTGTGTTGCTCAACAATAAAGACATCAAAGAAAAAATAAAACCCTACTCCTGGGGTGCAGAAGTGAGTCTTGACGGGGCAAGTCATTTTGTGCTGATTCTGGCAAGAAAACAAAAGGATATGAAATATGACTCGGACTATGTAGAGTATATGATGAATGACATTCAGCATTTTACTGATGAATTAAGAACCGCCAGAAAAAATAAGTTAAAAAGCTTTCAGGAAGATGATTTAAAATTGCTGGAAAACGACCGGGCCTTTTTCGACTGGTCCTGTAAACAGACCTACATTCCCCTGGCCAACATGCTTACGGCCGCCGCCCTGCTCGGAGTTGATTCAACCCCAATGGAGGGCTTCGACAAGGAAAAAGTCGAAAAAGTTCTCATTGAGGAGGGGGTCTTAGATCCCGAACATTTCGGGCTGGCCACCATGATTGCCTTTGGGTATAAAAACAGGGAGCACCGACCGAAAACAAGACGATCCCTGGAAGAAGTCATGGAAGTCGTCGAATAAGCGGCTGCCAGAAAAATTACAGTGAGATAATCCGTTGGTTGCGGCTGCCCCGAAACTGAAGGGAAAGATCCCGCTGTGAATGGTCATAAGGCCCGTCAATCAGAATGTCGGTTTCAGTTAAAAGTGCCGTAATATCCGGATCGTTTATATCCAGTAGAGCCTCCAGGGTGTAGCCTGTATAGGTGACCACATCCAATTTCAGGGCGTGAATCTTTTTCGCAAGCTCCGCCAGAACACCGGCCTGGAGAAAGGGCTCGCCGCCGCTGAAGGTGACCCCCTGGAGTAGGGGGTCTTCGGCGATCTGACTCAAAAGCGCATCACAGTCCATCAGCATCCCACCCTGCCTGTCATGAGTTTGGGGGTTATGGCAGGCAGGGCAGTGATGATCACAGCCCTGGGTATAAATCACATAGCGCAGGCCGGGGCCATCCACAATGGATTCTTCGAGAATGGAATTAATCCGTAATTGCAATCCCATGTTTAAGGCGGCTCCTTTCTTCAGCCCGCTTGGCGTTGTTCCAGCGGTCCATGGTACCAACCAGATATCCGGAGATCCGGCGAATGCGTTCAAAGCTTGGCTCACCGTCAGCTTCGGTGCGGTGGCATTGGGGACAGTCGCTGCCGATAATGCCATTGTAGCCGCAAACCGGATCCCGATCCACCGGATGGTTAATCGATCCATAGCCCATGCCAACTTCTTTCATGTATCGGATGATTTTTTCAAAGGCATCGGGATTGGCGGTGGTATCGCCATCCAGTTCTACATAGCTGATGTGCCCGGCATTGGTCAATTCGTGGTAAGGCGCTTCCAGACTTATTTTTTTATAGGCCTTAATGGGGTAATAAACTGGAATATGGAAAGAGTTGGTATAGAATTCGCGGTCCGTGACGCCGGGGACAGAGCCAAAACGTTTTTGGTCAATGGCCACAAAACGGCCGCTGAGACCCTCCGCCGGGGTTGCCAGCAGCGTGAAGTTAAGTCCGGTTTTGAGGGATTCCTCATCCATCCGGCGGCGCATATGGCCGAGAATAGCCAATCCCAGTTCCTGGCTTGCGGGACTCTCGCCATGGTGTTTGCCGGTAAGGGCTTTGAGGGTTTCCGCAAGACCGATAAAACCCATGCTCAGAGTGCCGTGTTTAAGCACCTCATCGAGGCTGGCGTCGCGACCCAGTTTGTCAGAGTCAATCCAGACCCCCTGTCCCATCAGAAACGGGTAGTTTCGGCCTTTTTTATTGGACTGAATTTTAAAGCGATGGAGCAGTTGTTCCACGACAAGCTTAATGCGTACATCGAGAATGGCATAAAATTTTGCCAAATCCTTGTCTGCTTCCAAAGCAATCCGGGGAAGGTTTATCGAGGTGAAGCTCAGGTTACCCCGACCGCAGGTGACCTCCTGGTTTTGGTCGTAATGGTTCCCCATTACCCGGGTTCGACAACCCATATAGGCAACTTCGGTGTTGTAATCCCCTTCCTTGTAATACTTAAGATTAAAAGGGGCATCAATAAAGCTGAAATTTGGAAATAAACGTTTGGCAGAGGTTTTCAGCGCCAATTTAAAAAGATCATAGTTGGGATCATCAGCATTAAAATTGATACCCTCCTTCACCTTGAATATCTGAACCGGAAAGATGGGCGTTTCACCATTTCCCAAACCCGCATCGGTGGCGTGAAGAATGCTTTTAACAACCATCCGGCCTTCGGCAGAGGTATCTGTGCCGTAATTGATGGAACTGAAAGGCACCTGGGCACCCGCCCGGGAATTCATGGTGTTAAGGTTATGGATCAAGGCCTCCATGGCCTGGTAGGTTGCTTTTTCAGTTTCCTTCATAGCCGTTTCATAGGCGAAGGCATTGGCTTTAAGAGCATCCCCGGCAGTGATGGGTTCCTGATTTGCCAAAATCGGATTGTTTAAAAACCAAAGCGAAAGGGCCTTGCCGAGGGATGTTTTATGCCCCAGTATGACTTCGTCGTTGAGCGTATTCCTGATTAGCGGAATAATTGGTGCGACAATAGCCAAATCCAGATTAAAACGAATCTGAAGGTAGTCAGTCAGGGCCTTATAATAAAGCTTGCGAAAGGTCTTGGCCACGCCAGGAGCCATGGAATAATCAAAATTAGGCACACTCTGGCCACCATGCATTTCATTTTGGTTAGCCTGAATGGCAATACACCCAAGGGAAGAGTAGCTCCGGATATCGTTGGGTTCTCTTAAAAAACCGTGACCGGTGGAGAAGCCGCCTTGAAAAAGTTTGAGCAAATCAATCTGGCAGCAGGTTTCGGTGAGCATATAGAAGTCTTTGTCATGGATATGGATATCGCCAGAGGTGTGAGCCTGGGCAATTTCCTTGGGTAGAATATAATTGTCGACAAAATATTTAGAGCTTTCGGATCCGTATTTCAGCATGGTTCCCATGGCGCTGTCGGCGTCAATGTTGGCATTTTCCCGTTTAAGATCCGCATCTTCGGCATAGCGAAAGGTCAGTTCCTTGTAAATGTTCATCAGGTCACCTTCGGCTTGGCGGGTTTTGGCGTGTTCCGCCCGGTAAAGGATATAGGCCTTAGCCGTCTTGGCATAATTGGCGGAGATCAGGGTTTCTTCAACAAGATCCTGAATCTGTTCCACGGTGGGGATTCCCAACGGTTCAAGCTGGGAAATGACCTGGTCGGTTAAAGTCTGAAGATCCCGGTCGATCATCGAATCTCCGGTTACATTGATATTGGCTTTATAGATCGCAGTACTGATCTTCTGAAGATTGAAAGGGACTTCCTGTCCATTGCGTTTAACGATTTTTTCTATCATAGTGCTCTTTTCTTTCAAATATTATTAGCGATTCCCAAAGGGATAAAGCTTAAAGTGGCAAGCACAATAATACTATATATAGTTATAATTGTCAATAATAAACTATATTTTGTGGTTTTCGAAAAATAGAAATGGAATTGTATTTACGAAAATAAATTGAGTGGAATTTTTGCGAATTTTCAATGGCAAAGAAAGCATTGACTTTTAAATCAGAATACCGTATAATCATTGAGCATGTAAAAATAAAAAGTTTAACGAAACAACCTTGGAGAGATGTCTGAGCTGGTTGAAGGAGCACGCCTGGAAAGCGTGTGTACACGTAAGTGTACCGAGGGTTCGAATCCCTCTCTCTCCGCCATAATAAAACCGCATAATAGCAGCCTTGAGGCTGTTTTTTTTATACGGTTTTGGAGTTTTCCCTTTAATTTACTCGTTGCAGATTTTCGCACTTGTACGAAGTGCTTATAAAAAAAAAAGTGAGCCATGTAACTTGGATAGGTAATTGAAAATAAATAGCAGAAAAATTATATGGATATAATAAACAAGGCTTTAAAGAATGATTAATAGGAGAGGACACCAGGTTATCTTTGCATAAAAAAGTTTGCAATTAGTTGGCCTTCGATGCCAGGGTATCGATCAATTGATTGACAAGGAATTGATTGTTTTTTAAAGCGCTTAAAAGCAATAGATGGCATAATAGAAAGGTTTGTAATTATTATCTTGTCAACTGGTTGATCAATCGCTTGACAAGAAATGTAGTTTAAAGTGGTTGAATCGAAGCATCTGATGAGTGCTTTTAAAAAGTGAATGTTAGTTATTGAAAGGAATCGATAAACAGAAAAAGGTGTTTATAATGTAAGTTGAAGTAGATGCCGATAGTATGATAGAATTGGCCTAACAATAACAGCGAAAAGAGGAAAACACATGGCCGAAAGCATAATTGACATAAGATTCAAGAGGGAGACGACTAAATGAGCATCAGTGCTAATATTAACGAAAAAGCGAGTCTGATATGGGCAATTGCTGATAAACTGACCGGCGTCTATAAGCCCCATGAATACGGGGGAAGTGATTTTGCCACTCACGGTGATCCGTCGATTTGACTGTATCCTGGCAGCGACTAAAGCAGCAGTGCTCAAAAAGAATGAAAAAGTGGGAAAGCTGGCCACGAAAGATACCTTTCTTTCCCGAGAAGCCGGTTATTCCTTTTATAATACCAGTCCCTTTGATTTTGAAAAATTGTTGAATGATCCGGACGGGATCGAAGCCAATTTCAGATCATATCTCAATGGATTTTCGGAGAATGTTCGCAATATCATCGAAAAATTCAAATTTGATAATCACATTGCAACCCTGGCAGAAAAAAACTGTTGTATATTGTCATTCAGGAGTTTACCACGCCTAATGCCGATTTACATCCCGATAAAATATCCAACTTAGAATGGAGTACCAGAAAGCTTGAACGAGAGATCAATAGCTTATATTATGATGCGGCTGTTATGGAATGTGAAACTGATCCCAATGTGGTGAAAGAATTGAAAGCTTTTTAAACTATATTTAAAGCTTCTTAAACGCCTGTATTAAGGGGTTTAAGAAGCTTTTGGTTCAATCGGTTGATCAATGAATTGACAAGCATTTAAAAGAATTTTAAAGTGCTTGAATCGAAGTGGATAAGGATTGGTTTTCGTCAGCGTGGTTATTATGGAGCGTCAGGATGGTGGCTGATGTTGAGGATCTTTATATTTTTCAAAACCCGGAGAATCATTCCGGAATTCTGGATTTAATGGATTATTAAAATTGAAACAAAGTTGCCACAGGTAAAAGCAGCAAGACCAAATATAAGTGTTGCAACAATATAAATGAGGGCACTTAAAATTCGATTGTTTTGTAAAAGCACAAAATCCTCATACATAAAAGTTGAAAAGGTGGTATAAGCACCTAGAAATCCCTCGGCAAACAATCCATATAGCAGTTGTGAAATATCAGATCCAGTTACGAAACCTAAAAGGAATGCTCCAGATACATTAAGGATAAAAGTACCAATGGGGACATGGTGATATCGCGACGCAAATCTTTTTCCGAGAAAGAATCGTGTGGTGCTTCCCAATGCACCCCCTAGAACGACACATAAAGTTTCCATAATATAAGATTCCTAATTCTAGTTATAGCTAAACTGAGAAACAATCTTTTTTCCAAGCGGGTGAATAACACGATGACCGATTTGATGACCAAGGTAAACAGCGGCGACACCGAAAATAATAGACGCTGCAATATAATAGAAAAAAGTACTGATCAAGCCGGCATCAAGAATGCTCAGGCTTTCTTTGCAAAAGGTGGAAAACGTTGTAAAAGCCCCCACAAAGCCAGCAGTAACCCCTAATTTCAGATCATTATTGATACGATCGGTTTTGGAAAAAACGGCGTTTAAAATACCTAAGAGCAAACAACCGAATAAGTTGATAAGCAGTATATTAAAAGATAAACTTAATAATGAACTCGATGTTTCAAAAATAGCTGAAGATGCTTTTAATTCATACCGTAACAGAGCGCCAATAGCTCCTCCGGCCGCAATGAAATAATACTTTCGCATAAAGTCCTCCTACTCAAATGATAAAATTTAGTCGCGAAGTTTTTCAAACTGTTGTAAAAAAAGAAAATCTGCCTTTTGGGCAATAAAAAATCTGCAGAATAAAAAAACTAAGCCTGCAGGAGTCATTAGCTAAGTAGCAATTTGGGTGAACTCCATCACCATCGTTAATTTAATCTAAGGGTATCATATGGCAATGTGTGCGTCAATGAAACTATCGATGAAATCGTAATCAGAAAATATAATCGAAATCATCTTAAGGAGATTGATCCACTCAATCACTCACTTGATCAAGTGGTTGAGCATAGGCTAAAGTCGTAATTATCGAATCATGAGTCGATATAATCAGACGGAATAATTTAATACTGGTCGGGGGAGTTTTGGGCTGTCCTGGTATCATTCTCGAATTTCCAAACAGATTTATATCTCTTGATTTTTGCACAGCATTGAAATTCAGGGTATTATGGGTTACACTTATGATTAAATGTATTACCCATTTATTTTTATAGGAAAGCAGGTTCAACTTTGATAAATAGATTAATAAAAATATTCGTGAAAAATTACGAAAAGACAGCAAATCCCCAAGTTCGGGAGAGCTATGGTAAATTAGCGAGCATCTTTGGGATTGCGTCGAATTTAGTGCTTTTTTTGTCTAAAATAACGGTTGGTTTTCTTTCCAATAGTATCTCTATTACAGCAGATGCGGTTAATAACCTCTCGGATTTCGGGTCATCCATTGTGACTCTGGTAGGTTTTAAAATTGCCGGGAAGCCAGCAGATGCAGAGCACCCCTATGGTCACGAACGCATTGAGTATATTTCCGGATTAATTGTATCCTTCATTGTCCTTTTTTTAGGGCTGCAGTTGATCCTGAATTCCATCGATAAAATCATGCATCCGCAAATGCCGGAGTTCAGTATGATTTCGTTGTTCGTTCTCATTATGGCTATTTTAATCAAATGCTGGCAATACGTTTTTTATCAAAAAATTGGTAAAATTATTGACTCGGTTAGTCTTTTGGCAACTTCCATTGACAGCCGAAATGATATTCTGGCGACATCGGCGGTACTTATTGCCGCCATCATCACGTATTTAACCGGTTTTAATCTGGATGGGTATATGGGTGTCGTCGTGGCCCTGTTTATTATTATAAGCGGCATAAGATTGGTTATAGATACCGCTAATCCCATACTTGGAACTGCGCCCACAAAGGAAATGGTAGATACCATATATAAGAAAATACTGAGTTATGATAATATCATTGGTCTTCATGATCTGAATATTCATAGTTACGGTGCCACTAAATTTTTTGCATCGGTGCATTGCGAAGTACCGGCGGAGCAGAATATTATAGTAAGCCATGAAATCATCGACACGATTGAACGGGATTTTCTAAAGGATTTGGGAATTCATTTGGTTATTCATCTTGACCCGGTAGTCACCAATGATGGGAGAACCAATGATTTAAAAGATAATGTTGAGGGTTTGATTGAGAAAATTTCGCCGGATATCAGGATGCATGATTTTCGGGTGGTTTGGGGTAAAAACTACTCAAATCTGATCTTCGATATTGTGGTTCCGTTTGATATTAACTGGAGCGATGATGATCTGAAAAAGTCTATTTCGGAAGAGATATACAGGATTGATTATACCTACCACTCAGTTATTATTGTTGATCACTATTATTATATACCTGAAGAAGATGAGCTTATCGATTGTGATGAGTAGTATCAAAAAGAAACAAAGATGGTTATACTAAACCCACTTGAAGGCCCTTCGCGGTTAAGTTTTCAAGTGGGTTTTCAATTATAAATCAAATGGTTTACAATAAAATTAAAGCGATTGAATCCGAAAAAGCTTTTAAATAAGGGATCAAGCTGTTTGAAACGAAGAAGTTGATCAAGCTTTAACAAGAAGTTGACAACACGTTTAAAGGCAATGCTGTCATGTGAAGGCAGAGAAATATCGTTCGAATTATTGGGCGAATGCTTATGCAGGTCTTGATTAATTCAATTGAAATTATGAAAATCTGCAAATTATTGCTGACAGTCCATGCAGATTAAGTGTATAATACCAGTATCGAATTAAAAAAAAATAAATCCCGTGAATGGGAATAAGCAGAAGGGCATAGAATGGAAGACACTTACTTAAGTATAAAAGAGTTTTCAGGTCGTGCCGGGGTAAGCCCTCAAGCGGTTTATCAACGACTTGACAAGGACTTGAAAGAACATTTTAAATTAATTGAAGGAAAGAAAGCGCTTAGCATAAAAGCTTTGGATCTCTTTGTGATGCAATCAGCCGACCAACCAGTTGATCAATCATCAGGACAACCAGTTGATCAAACAATTGAGGATGACTTGGCAATCACTTTAAAGGAGACCTTAAATCTGTTAACCGGACAGCTTGCGGAAAAAGACAAGCAGATCGCCGAGCTCAATGAACGACTGAAAGAATCCAATGAATTGAATCGAAACAACCAGATTCTTATCGGTCGTCAGCAGGAACAGCCGAAACAAATTGAGGAAATTCAACAGGTACAAGAACCCGAAAAAAGAAGCTTATGGAGTCGACTTACCAAAAGATCAACGGATTGAGAAAAGCAATCAACCCCAAAAGCTTGGATAAAAAGAAGCGTTAAGAATAATTGAATAGGCAACAAAAGAATACCGCCATATTAATATGGCGGTATTCTTTTGTTGCGAAACTATACAAAATTCAAACGCTTCAATCAACTTACTCATTTACTTGATCAAGTTGATTGAAAGGTAGTTTAATGAGTTGTGAAACGTTTCTTGATTAAAGCCATCATCGTAAAGTTGATCAATCAATTGAATGTTAAATGATTGATCAACTACCGAAGTAGGAAATTATCATCAGCTTGACAACTGCTTTAAAGAATTGACAATGAAGTAATGCTGACAATATAAGGGTTTTCAACGCAGCAAAGACATTAAGCCAGAACGGCATTAATATAAATAAGACACCCAATATCAATGCGCCCTAAAGTTTAGTAAGGCTTTGCTCGATAACGTTGCGAAATAACAGCACATTCAAAATGGCTTTCCCGATTAATATTTCACAGATAGCCAGGAAAGCCAGCATTATCGGATAATGAGAGATGAATAATCCAGAGGATGACTATATTAGGGTTATGCGAAAAGTCCGTTTTCAAAAGCATTTAAGGCGGGATCAATAGCGACCACTCAAATTGATAAAGGCGCCAGAAACCAGGAGCGACTGAGTTTGGTAAGTGCTTTCATATTTTTGTAAAAATGATTTAATAATCGCCGGGAGAATACCGCTATGATTATAATGCAATTAATTAGTTTGCAGATTGATTTGAGTTTTTTTCAGCTGGCAGGCAATAATTTAAGATTAAGCTTAGATATCAAGGGGTATTATAGATTATATAAACAGGAGATTGCAAAGCGCATCACAGTATTGCAATGCCCCAAGCGATAAAAAAGAAGGAGGAATCACAATGAAAGACCTCATTAAAGTAGGCGAAATGGCTCCGGATTTCAAATTAAAAGATCAAAGTGGAGCAGAAATATCACTCAGCAGTTTTAGCGGAAAAAAAGTTCTTTTATCATGGCATCCATTGGCATGGACGGCGGTATGTATGGATCAGATGCGATCATTGGAAAGAAATTTTAAAAGCTTTGAAGAAAAGAATACGGTGGTATTGGGTTTTAGTATTGACTCGCAGCCCAGCAAATCGGTATGGGCCAGGGTATTGTGTTTGGATGGTGTTAGAATACTCGCTGATTTTCATCCCTTAGGCGAAGTTACCAAAAATTATGGCTTATTCAGTGAAGAACGCGGGTCATCAGATCGGGCAAATGTGCTCATCGGTGCGGATGGCATTGTCATTTGGGTGAAAAAATATGATATCCATGCCCTTCCGGATGTGGAGGAAGTACTGGCGCAATTATAATATTCAGCGATTAAGATAAATACCTGAAATGCGGAAGGAGAAGATTAATGGAGAACAAGTATGCAAAACTGTTTCAGCCCACAAACATCGGCACGCTTCAGATTAAAAATAAAATGTCCATGGCTCCCATGGGACCCATCGGCTTTGCCGATGATAATGGTGCATTTAACCAGAAGGGCCAGAATTACTATGTGGAAAGAGCGAAAGGTGGAACCGGTCTGATTATTACGGGAATTTGCAGTGTTGATTTGGATGCTGAAGACATGGCCAAACCCGTTATTCCCTGTCCAACCATTAATCCCCTTGCCTTCATTTATGCGGGAACCCAGATGAACGAGCGGATTCATGCCTACGGCGCAAAGGTCATTATGCAATTAACGGCAGGTTTGGGAAGAAGTGCGATGCCGGGATTTGTTAAAAAGTATATCGCCCCATCCGACCAGGAAAATAGATGGGATCCATCAATTATTCACCGTGAAATGACGGTTGACGAAATCCAAAATGTCATTAAAAAATTTGCAATGTCGGCTTCTGTTGCCAAAGCTTCCGGATTTGACGGGGTGGAAATTCATGCGGTTCATGAAGGCTATCTTCTGGATCAGTTTGCCATTTCATTTTTCAATAAACGGACAGACGCCTTTGGTGGTAGTTTAGAAAACCGCTTGAGATTTTCAACCGAGATTGTAAAGGCTATTAAAGGTGTCTGCGGCGCGGATTATCCGGTTACCCTGCGTTACAGTCTTAAAAGCTTTATGAAAGGCCTGCGGCAGGGTGCTTTGCCGGGAGAAACCTTTGACGAGGTCGGAAAAGATGTTGATGAAGGCATCGCAGCGGCGAAGCTATTGGTGGCCGCCGGATACGATGCCCTGAACGTGGACGCTGGCACCTATGATTCCTGGTATTGGAACCATCCGCCCATGTATTTTAAAGACGGCGGCATGTATCGGGAGTTTGGCCGAATTCTAAAAAAACATGTCAATGTGCCGATCATTCTGGCGGGCCGAATGGATGACCCGGACATGGCCTGCGAAGCCATTGGGGACTCCTGTGATATTGTCAGCTATGGCCGCCCCCTGCTCACGGATCCCTATTATCCGGAAAAAGTCAGACAGGGACGACTGGATGAGATTCGCCCCTGTTTGTCCTGTCATGAAGGCTGCCTTGGTAGAATATCTCATGGGCCGCTGTGCTGTGCGGTGAATCCCGAAGTGGGACGGGAAAAAATATATGGCATCGAGCCGGCCAGTAAAAAGAAAACGGTTCTGGTTATCGGCGGAGGCTTGGCCGGAATGGAAGTGGCCCGGGTTTGCGCCCTCCGCGGACATATGGTGACGCTCTGTGAAAAGTCCCATAAACTAGGCGGTAACTTAATCCCCGGAAGTATTCCGGATTTTAAAAGCAATGATAAAAAGCTTTTGGCATGGTATGAAAGACAGCTTGAACTGCTGTTGGTCATGGTCAAAAAAGATACAACTATGGATAAAAGAAAGATTGCCATTCAGGGGGATGACATTGTGGTGGTGGCAACCGGTTCCCAGCCAATTCTTGGCAAATTCGGCCATGCCCGGGGAGTGATCACCGCCAGTGAAGCCTTACTGGGGACGAAACCCATCGGTGATACAGTTCTGATCATCGGCGGCGGATTGGTCGGCTGTGAAACCGGACTGTGGCTGGCCCAACAGGGAAAAAATGTGACCATTGTTGAGATGTCGCCGGACATCGCCGGGGGCCCCCATGGCATGCCCTTTATGAATTATGATATGTTGAAAGATGAACTGGCCTACCATCAGGTTAAAGTTTATAAAAGCACCAAGGCTCTCAGCGTTGAAAAAGAAAGTATCATCCTAAAAACCCCGGATGGTGAGGTGAAAATGTTAGCGGATACCGTTATTATCGCCATTGGCTATAAAGCTGAGGACAGCCTGTATAATCAGATTAAACTTGACAGTAAGGTTCCGGTTTACAATGTGGGGGATTCCCGACATGTCAATAACATCATGTATGCCATTTGGGATGCCTATGAAATAGCCAGAGAGCTTTAAAAATGTTGCTAAAGAACCGCCGTTTTTTTAAATGAATTGGAAATAGAAATTTAGTTTGGTCAGTGGTATAATCTTTAGCAATAGAGGTGGACGATGGATAAGATTTTAATTGTTGAAGATAATATGGCGTTGAGTAATGGGATTGTGTTGGCCCTCAAAGATGATAAATATAGTTTCTTTCAGGCAGACACGATTGCCGGGGCAAAAGGACAAATGGAGAACCAGGCATTTGATTTGGTGATTTTGGATATAAATTTACCGGATGGCAACGGCCTTGCGTTATTGGCCGAGCTGCGTAAAGATTCCCTTGTGCCCGTGATCGTATTAACGGCAAATGATATGGAAACGGATATTGTCACCGGTTTGGAGTTGGGGGCGGATGACTACATCACGAAACCCTTCAGCTTAATGGTGCTCAGAGCCAGGGTCAGCACCCAATTGCGCAAAAAAAAGACGGGAACACCACCCATCATTCAGATTGACGGGTTTGAATTTGCCTTTGACCGGATGGCCTTTGCAAAAAATGGGATCCCCATTGAACTCAGCAAAACAGAGCAAAAGCTGCTCAAAGTATTGATCGAAAACAAAGGCAATATTGTTTCCCGGGCTGATTTGGTGGATCGGATTTGGACCGACGGTGCTGAATATGTGGACGAAAACGCCTTATCGGTAACGGTTAAACGGCTCCGGGATAAACTGGAGGAGAGACCTTCGGCACCCCGGTATATAAAGACCGTCTATGGGATTGGCTACACCTGGGTGATGAGGTCATATGAATGCATTTGATATGATTTGTATGACCGGCGCACTACTGGCACTGCTTGTGGCGGTCAGCAGTGTTGTTGGGGCCCGGAATCAAAGCAAACGACTTATGGACAGTCTGAATAAAATGCTTGATAGCGCAATTGATGGCAGCTTTTCTGAGAAAATCTACGATGAATCGACGCTATCGGCGCTTGAAGCAAAAATGAGCCGGTATCTGTCCGGATGTTCGGTATCCTCAAAAAATCTGACCTCCGAAAAGGAAGAAATTAAGACCCTTATTTCCGATATTTCGCATCAGACCAAAACTCCGATTGCCAATATTTTGCTGTATTCTCAGCTTCTTTCCGAATATGAGCTAACCGCGGAGGGCAAGATTTGCGTCAACGCTTTGTCCCAACAGGCAGAAAAGCTGAGCTTTTTGATCGGAGCCCTGGTGAAAACATCACGGCTTGAAACCGGGATCATCACTGTTTCTCCTCAGAATGCAGCGGTGCAGACGCTGCTGGATTCAGTGGCTGCGGAAGTCAAACCCCGGGCGGACCAGAAAAACATCGCCGTCATCATCAACGAGACATCCGATCATGCTCATTTTGATATGAAGTGGACAATCGAAGCCCTTTATAATCTGGTCGACAATGCGGTTAAATATTCACCGAATGGCACCGCCATTATCATCAAAACCAGGCCCTATGAACTGTTTTATCGCATTGATGTCATCGATGAGGGGATCGGCATTGATGAAGCGGAACAGAGCCAGATATTCACCCGCTTTTACCGCTCCCAGGCAGTAATGGCCCAGGAAGGGGCGGGCATCGGGCTTTTCCTGGCCCGGGAGATTATCGGGCGGCAGCAGGGCTATATCAAGGTTGCTTCATCCCGGGGTAACGGTGCGACGTTTTCGGTTTTTTTGCCCATGGCGAAATAGAATCTGTCAAAACTGTTAGATTCTGGAAAGAACGTCGATAGATTGTTATGGTAGACTGTACAAATGAAGAAATTCTGTACAGTCTTTTTTTATTGACGCAAGAAACTCAGTAAGTTGACATCCCTTTGTTTGGCAACAGGCTGAATTTCGGATACCCATATTCTTATCATTTGGAGGGAAAGCAATGACAATTTTGGAAACAAACGATTTAAAGAAATATTATGGAACCGGTGATACCACGGTGAAAGCTCTGGATGGGATAAACCTCACCATAGAGAATGGTGAGTTCGTGGCTATTGTCGGAACCTCCGGCAGCGGGAAATCCACCTTTCTCCATATGTTGGGCGGGCTGGACAGGCCCTCTAGCGGTACCGTTATCGTCGATGGCAAACCAATTTTTTCACTTAAAGATGAGGAGCTGACCATTTTCCGGAGACGAAAAATCGGTTTTGTTTTTCAGAACTACAATCTGGTGCCGGTTCTGAATGTTTATGAAAACATTGTCTTGCCCATTCAGCTGGATGGAAATGAACCGGATACCGCCTATGTGGATCAGATCATCAACACCTTGGGACTTCACAGCAAACTGGAAAACCTGCCGAATAACCTGTCCGGAGGACAGCAGCAGCGGGTGGCCATTGCCCGAGCATTATCCGCAAAACCAGCCATTATTCTGGCCGATGAACCAACCGGCAATCTCGACAGTAAAACTAGTCTGGATGTGATGGGGCTTTTAAAAGTAACCAGTCAGCAGTTTAAGCAGACTATAGTAATGATTACCCATAATGAGGAAATTGCCCAGTTGGCAGATCGCATCATCCGGATTGAAGACGGAAAAATAACGGTTGGAGCGCGAAAATGATTAAGGTAAACAGCAAAAAGGTTATTGCCAAGCTCTCCTGGCGGAGTCTGAAAGCCAATCGCTCACGAAACATCATTGCAGTTTGTGCCATCGCTCTGACGGCCATTCTGTTCACCACGCTTTTTACCCTGGGCATCGGCACGGTGAAAAGTCTTCAGGAAGCCACCATGCGCCAGGCCGGCGGCGACGGGCATGCGGTATTGAAGTACATCAGCGACGACGATTTTAATAAGGTGAAAGATCATCCGCTGATTAAAGAGATTTCCTACAACCGGATGCTCTGTGATGGTTTGGAGAATCCGGAATTCCTTAAACGTCATGCGGAGCTATGGTATCTGGATGATGTCGGATTGCGTTTAGGTTTCTGCGAGCCCACAAGCGGACATAAACCGGCGGCAGAAAATGAGATCATTACCGATACAAAAACCCTGTCCCTGCTTGGTGTGCCCCAGGAAGTCGGGGCGCCCATCACCCTAACCCTGAACATTCGGGGTGCGAACGTCCAACGGGATTTTGTGCTGGCTGGCTGGTGGGAAAGCGATCCAACCTTCAATGTGGGACAGATTCTCACATCCCGGGCCTATGTCGATGCGCATATGGCAGAATTGCAAAACAACTACAGCGAGGATCACTCTCTGACCGGAGCGATCAACCCCGTTATTATGTTCAAAAACAGTCTCGATTTGGAAAGCAAACTAAATACCGTTCTTGTTGACAGCGGCTATTCGCTTGATGAGACGGCCCCCAATTATCTGGACCATAACGTTAACTGGGCCTATCTTTCCACGAATTTTGGCATCGATGCGGGAACGATGATTGCGCTGGTGTCAGCCTTGGCCCTGATTGTTTTCACCGGCTATCTGATTATCTATAATATTTTTCAAATATCGGTTATCCGGGACATGCGTTTTTACGGTTTGCTGAAAACCATTGGGACCACCGGCCGGCAAATCCGGGGTCTGATTCGCAGGCAGGCAATCTTCCTTTCGGTGCTTGGCATACCAATTGGATTACTGGCCGGATTTTTCATCGGGAAAGCCCTGGTACCCTTAGTTATCAAACAGTCCAGTTATTCCGAAAGTTCGGTGTCGGTGGCGCCAAATCCCTGGATTTTCATTGGATCAACGGTGTTCGTGGTCGCGACGGTGCTAATCAGCACCCGTAAACCCGGGAAAATGGCGGCGGATGTTTCTCCGGTGGAAGCGGTCCGCTATACGGATGGGAACGTAAAATCCGGAAATAAAATCCGAAAATCGAAAGCTGGCGGGAAACCAATAAAAATGGCGCTGGCTAATTTGGGACGAAATAAAAAGCGCACCGTGCTGGTAATCGTCAGTTTATCCCTCAGTCTGGTGCTCTTAAATACAGTGTTTACCCTTTCCCAAAGCATCGATATGGATAAATATCTGTCCAAATTTGTGGATACGGATTTTTTAATTGCCCACGCAGATTACTTCCAAAACGACTTTTTCGGGAAGGCGAATGAAACCACGGCAAGCTTTGTCAGTGCAGTGGAAAGCCAACCCGGTTTTGAAAAAGGCGGCGGTTTATACGGCGGCCGAGAAGAGCCGTTTACCGTCACCGATGAAAACAATCCCAGTCCCGGGATAAACAGTAACGAATACGGGGATTTTATTGCCGCGGTGTATGGTCTTGATGGCTTGCCTCTGGAACGGCTGGAATTAATTGACGGCGCGCTTGATTACGACAAACTGGCGACCGGAAACTATATTTTAGAGGGGGTGAAACTGGATGATAACGGAAATCCGGAAATGGACAGCATTCATTATCAGACCGGGCAAACGATGACGCTCCACAACGAGAAGGGAACCGGCGAGAGCCTCGACGAGCGGGCATACACTGCCCGGGAATTTACGGTGCTGGGTCATGTGGCAATCAAAACCTATTCAAATTCCGACCGGATTGCCTGGGGCTACACCTTTTACCTGCCGGCCGATGTGTACACCCAACTGGTGGCCCAGCCTGCGATGATGAGCTATGCCTTTAATGTCGAGGACCGTTATGAAGCCGCGATGGGCAACTATTTGGGAAATTACACTGAAAATGTGGAGCCGGTAATGAATTATACCTCAAAACTGGTTTCGGCCACTGAATTTGAAGGCATGCGCAGTACGGTGATCATGATCGGCGGAGCGCTCAGTGTTATCATTGGGTTAATCGGCATTCTCAATTTCATCAATGCCATGCTGACGAGCATCATCACCCGGCGTCAGGAATTTGCGATGCTGGAAAGCATCGGGATGACAAGGCCACAACTCCGCAGGATGCTGGGTTGTGAAGGTCTTTATTATGCTCTGGGTACCGCGGTGTTTTCGCTGCTCTTTGGCGTGATTTTTTCACTCTTAATTGTCCAATGGTTTTGCGGACAGTTATGGTTTTTCAGCTATCACTTTATTATCTGGCCCTTGGTGTTGGTATTGCCGCTGCTTATTGTATTGGGTGTGATTATTCCGCTGGTGTTGTTTACCGTGACGGATAAGCAAAGCATCGTCGAAAGGCTGCGGGAGGCCGAGTAGGATAAATAAAGATAAAGAGTTATTTTCCTAAACTTGGGTATTAATAAACTAATGAAAAATAATTAATACCAGGAGGAAAAAATGACCGGTGATTTAATTAAAGCGAAGATTGTTTCAGCAAAACTGTTAACCGCCGTGGAAGATATTATGAAAGAAAAATTCGGGCTTCCGGAAAAACATTCCGATATTGGAATTTTTACCACCGAAACCGATGAAGCCGGCTATGTGGCCATTGATGAGGCGACCAAAGGGGCCAATATATGTGCAGCCTATGCAAGGTCAAGCTATGGTGGGGTAGGCTGCGAAAACGGGGGTCAAATGCTTGGGGTTATTTCTGGGACTTCCATTGACGATGTGGAAGCCGGGCTTAGTTACATCGTTGATTTTGTGAGCAATAAGTCAGGCTTATACAGTGCCAATGATGATGGCAGCATTACCTATTTTACGCAGACCATTGCCAGTATCGGAAGTTATTTTGCCACAAGACTGAATCTTCCCGAAGGGTCATCCATCGCCTATGTATCCGCACCGCCACTAGAGGGGATTGTCGGCGTTGATGAGGCACTGAGAACCACCGAGGTGAAGGTTGTTGAATTTTGGGACACGCCAACGAGCGCAAACCGAAGCGGGGCGATTCTCACCGGTACCTCATCAGACTGCGATGCGGCCTGTCGTGCTTTTGCCAAGGCCGTAATCGATTGTGTTAAAGCACAAGTTGAGTTGTAAAGCATAAACTTTTGGGGTTAGCAATCCCAGGGAAATAAAAATAAGCGGCATGAATAATAAGAAAAGAGGCAGTTGCATTTATTTGCGATTGCCTCTTTTCTGCCTGAAAAAGTCCTTAAACAAGTTATGGTTATGCCAGCGAAACTTGATTTTTACCGCAACTCTTTGAGTGATACAATGCCCCGTCCGCCCGTTTGATGATCGTATCCTCGGTATCGATGTCACGTGCCTCGGTCACCCCCACGCTGACAGTGATATTGAATTCGGAAAGCATCGGATCGTTCATGATTTGAAGTCGTAATGCTTCAAGGGTTGCAACCGCTTTAACACCGTCCAGATAGAGGATGCCGCTAAACTCGTCACCGCCCCAGCGGGTGATCAGATGGTCCTTCAGTGCGGATTTGCAAAGCGTCATTACATGCTTTAAAACCTGATCGCCCTGTAAGTGACCATGGGTATCGTTAATTATTTTAAAGTGATCCAGATCCATCAGAAATACCGACCAGGTTAAGTCGTTGCCTTCGTTTTGTAAAAGGGTCGTTTTTAATTTCTGATCGAAGTCCTTTCGATTGGATAAAATACCCAAGGTATCAAGCAGAGCTAAATTTTGCATTTCGCTATCGTGACTTTTAAGGATTTTCTGAACAATAAAAAGCACCGAAGCCAGAACTAAAATAATAATGAATAGATCATAATACATTTGTTTATTAAAGGATTGGGCTAAGATGGCGGTGTCCTTACGCACAATCAGGTACCAGTCAAGTTCTTCAATATAATGACTGATAATGTATTGCTGATTATTTGAGTCATTGGGAGCAAAGACGTTGATGGTATTCGTTTTATCATAAAGCGAGGGGCCTATTTTTGAATACAGTTCCTGATCATTTAAATTTCGTGTTTCGATGAAATCAGCATTGGTATGAGCTTGAACAAGGCCGTTCTCATCTACCAGAAAGGCTTCCAGCTCATAAGCCTCTTCAAAATTCTCCAGAAGATTTTGGACATAGGTCATCTCAATGCCCACACCCGCAACCCCCAGTAAGTTGCTCTGATCATCTAAGATTTTACTGTTCACAAAGATGGTCAGAAGCTGGTGATCGACTTCGTCCTGATCCACATCCAAAGCATAGAGATTATCCTGGCTGATGAAATCATAGTACCACTGATCGTGACTATCTTGCTTCGAAATAGTTTTAAAAAGACCGTTATAATGATAATAGTCGTGGGATGCTTCGGAGATTAAAAAAACGGAATGATAGTTATACTTATTCCGAATCCCATTAAGATAATTGATAATATCCTGCTGTTCCATGGTGTTCTCCTGCTGTAACCATTGCTTGACAAAGGTATCATTAGCCATGGTTAGGCTGACAAATATGGGTTTTGTGAGTTCGTTATTGATTTCAGAATAAATATTCGTTGATGTGAGTTTGGAAATATTCAAAATATCATCTTTGATGATTGTGCTGTAAAGGAAAAAACTAAAGCAAACAATGGCAGCAATGCCAATGAGTATAATCAGTGAAATCAGTAATCCCACTTTATTTCTTTGTTTCATGCAATGCCTCCCGGATTATAATTTTATAGCAATGAAGTTTTAATTCCAAGCCTGTATTCAACGAAAAAATGATCTTCAATGAGGAGGCGTTCAGAAAACATCTTATATATTGTAACCTTTTCAGGGCAAACCGGCTATGTTTTTTTTCTCCAATTTCTACTTTTATGTTATTCTGTTTATAGTGAAAGAAACAGGAGTGAAATATGAAATTAGAATTAAATAAGCTGGACGAAAAAGATTACGACAGAATACATGACCTTATGAAAGCTTCGTTTCAGGAAGAAGAAATACGAACCTACGAAAGCGGATTAAAACAGCTGGAATATACCAATTATCGGATTTTAACGGTTAGAAACAAAGACGCCGACATCATTGGTTTCATTGCCGACTGGGAATTGGAATCATTTATATTTTTAGAACATTTTGCTGTCGACACCAAGTATCGGGGCGCAGGGATCGGTTCGGCAATGCTGGCAACCTATTTGAATCAAGCCACCAATACCGTTATACTGGAGGTCGAAGACTATGACACGGAAATTGAAAAAAGGCGGATTGGCTTTTATCAAAGAATGGGTTTCCATCTTTCTGAATTTGGGTATCTCCAGCCGATTCTAAGAGGGGACACCTGCAAAGAAATACCGCTTCGAATCATGAGCTTTTCGGATAAACTTACAGAACAGGATTTTAATACCTTTAAAAACGAGGTTTTCAGTAAGATCTATAAGGTTTCCAATTAATTTACCGAAACAATTAAAAGTTTGGCATGCATAGTTAAAAACGATAAGTGATAGAGGGCTAAATAGCCATCACTTATCGTTTTTAATTTTGGGATAAATCAGAAAAAGAAACGCTTGTCGGTTAATTGTAAAAAAAAGTAAAATATCTTAACATACAAATATAGTCAATACAAGAGACAAACCGATACATAGATGTAAACGATGAATAACCCCAGAAACAGTGGATATTAGCTATTGGATCTTTTTTCATACTAAAGTTATAATAACCACAGAAAGATTGTTAAATAAAACACGAAGGGAAAAAAAATGGCAAAATTAAATGAACAAGAATTTCAAGCATATCTGAAACAGATTAGAACTTTGGCTGAAGGTCCTTTTGAAGCAATTCAAAAAGAAGTAGAGGTAACCAATAAGTTTCCTCAAGAATTCTTCGACTTATCAATTGAAAATGATCTATACAGATTCAGTCTGCCCGAAGAATACGGCGGTTGGGGAATGGATGAACTGCAGATCCTGAAAGTACAGGAAGAATTCAGTCGTGGTCCTGGGGGAATGCGGATGCATCTTCATTATGCAGCGGACATGAACTGGCGAATCCTTGATGATTTCGGGAGTAAAGAATTAAAAGATCAATACATGCATAAGTTTGCTGATAAAAGTGTGTTCACTTGTTTCGCGCTTACCGAAGAAACCGGCGGTTCAGGAGCGGATTTACATACGGTAGCGGTAAAAGATGGTAATGACTATGTTTTAAATGGCGAAAAATATTTGATTTCTCATACTGACTGTTGTGAATTCGCCTATGTTTTTGCGGTTACCGATCCGAATGCTGACAAAGATAAACGCTTATCGGCTTTCTTTGTTCCGATTAACACACCCGGTTATGAAATCGTACCGATGCCCCATATGATGGGCTGTCGCGGTGCCGGACATGCCGGGTTAAAATTCACCGATATGAAACTTGATAAGAAATATTTATTGGGTGAAGAGGGTGATGGACTTAAGATTGCAGTACACTCTCTATCTGTATCCCGAGCACATATTGCGGTAAGTAATCTGGGGATGTCCCAGAGAATGCTTGAAATGACCATTGCCAGAGCAAAAGACCGGGTTACATTTGGCAAACCATTAGTTGCCAGACAAGCAATTCAACAAACCATTGCTGATATGGGAACGGAGATTTATGCCCTGCGAATGATGGTTTACGATTTTGCAAAAGATTTTGAAGAAGGTAAAGACATTGAAATGAAAGCGGCTATGTGTAAGCTTCACAGTATTAATACCGTAAAATTAGTTTCTGATTATATGTTGGAAATCTTTGCCGGGGTGGGTTACTTTGAAGATTGTGTCTACGGACCGGTTGAACGATTATACCGGGATTGTCGGGCAATGTGGTTAGAAGAAGGACCACGAACAGTACAGCGTTTAACAGCGTCCAGAAAATTGATTGCAAGCGGCGGCGTGATTGGCTAAGCCATTAAAATAAATTTTCAAACAATAGCCTTTCGAAATCTTTCGAAGGGCTATTGTTGAAATGGGGAAGAATAGGAGGGGCAATGGAACTTTTAAAAGGTATTAAAGTAGTTGATTTGACAACTTATTTAGCTGCGCCAACCGCGGTTAGAGTGATGGGCGAATGGGGTGCAACGTCAATAAAAATTGAAGCGCCCAAGGGCGATCCGGCCAGAGCACAGGGGTCAGTTTTTAATATGCCTTATGAAGATAGCGAAAATTTAGCCTTTGATGTGGCCAATATGGATAAACGATTTGTTACCCTTAATCTCAAAACCAAAGGGGGCCTCGAGGTTGCCTATAAATTGTTAGGGGAAGCGGATGTCTTTGTTACCAATACCCGAACAAAATCGCTGGTTAAGCTGGGGCTGGACTATGAGACGTTAAAAGAAAAGTTTCCCAAACTCATCTTTGCCCAGGTATTAGGCTACGGCGAAAAAGGACCGGAAAAAGATACCGCCGGATTTGATGCAACCTGCTATATGGCAAGAGGCGGCGTATTGGCGACAACCGTCGATAAAGGCGGCACACCCATGAATCCCAGTAACGGTTACGGTGATTTTCAGGTGTCCATGTGTTTAGTATCGGGTATTTGTGCCGCACTTTATAATCGGGAAAAAACCCAAAAAGGCGATAAGGTAACCGTCAGTCTTCACCATACTGCTGTCTTTATGCAAAGCGTAGCGATGGTATCGGCCCAGTATGGCAATCAGTATCCGAAAAGCCGAAAAGAAATACCAAATCCATTTAATAATTGCTATCGCACCAAAGATGAAAAATGGGTGGTTATGTGTTGTCCCGAATATGACCGAGATTTCAATAAGATTATGACACTGATGGGCCGTGAGGATATGGTAGGTAATACAAAATTGAATCAATGTGCGGTAGTGAATGCCAATCAACGCAATCGTGAGGTGGTAGACATTCTCGATGATGCGATTGCTAATCTTAACCGGGCCGAATTCATGAAGATCATGAAGGAAAATGACCTGGCCTGTGAAGCCGGATACGAACCGCTGGATATTTATAAGGATGAACAGGTTTGGGAAAATAATATTTTAACCAAAGTTAATTATTCGTCGGGGGAAAGAATGTTGCCCACGAATCCGGTTTTATTTAACTCTATGCCAGAACCACAATTGGAAACCTGCAAACCCCAGGGGGCGCATACCGAAGAAATCATGAAGGAGCTGGGCTATGATGCTGTCCAGATCAAAGAATATATGAGCGAAGGAGCCATTGTGGGCTTATCGTTGCTTAAAAAGTAAAAGGAGGGATGAAATAAATGAGCTTATTATACACCAATGAACAAAAGGAACTCATTGCACTTGTAAAGGAAATGGCAGAAACTGAAATTATGCCATTTGTACAGGAGCTGGACGAAAAAGGTGAATGCCCAAGAGAATTGTTTAAATGGGCATTTGATATGGGTCTTCATATGCTGGAGATTCCAGAAGAATATGGCGGCACCGGTTTAAGTTATGAAACCACCGCCATGATTTTTGAAGAATTGGCAAAAGTCGATGCCGGTTATGCGATTAGTCTGGTAACGACCTTTGTTGCGTTAAGAAATGTAATCCTTTCCGGGACTCCGGAACAGGGAAAATACTTTGCGGATATTATCGCCAAAGGTAATTTTGCAGCCTTTGCTCTGACCGAACCCAGTGCCGGGTCTGATCCGGCATCAATGCGGGGAACTGCGGTAAAAGATGGGGATGACTACATTTTAAATGCGGCGAAAACATATATCACCAACGGAGAGCTGTGTTCAGTGATCGTTGGCTTCTTCAAAACCGATCCAGCGGCCAAACACCGAGGCATTTCGGCTTTTATCATTGACCGGGAGACCCCGGGGATTATTATCGGAAAGCATGAAAATAAAATGGGCCTGCGCTTATCCAATACCACCGATGTGACCTTTGAAAATGTCAGAGTACCGGCATCCAACATGGTGGGACCGGAGGGCTCCGGTTTTAAACTGGCACTCAATGCCCTTAACCTCTCCAGGGCTTTTGTGGCAACCCTGGCTGTGGGGATCATGCAAAGAGCCTTGGATGAATCGGTGAAATATGCAAAAGAACGAAAACAATTTGGAAAACCGATTATTAAGTTCCAGATGGTTCAGCAGATGCTGGCGGATATGGCAATTAAAATCGAAGCATCCCGAGTGCTTGTGAATAATACCATGCGCATGATGGACAGTGGCAGCCTGGTCCGAAAAGAAGGATCAATTACCAAAACCTTTGTATCCGACTGTGCTCAGGAAGTAACCTCCAACGCGGTTCAAATTTTTGGCGGTTATGGATACAGCAAAGAATATCCGGTTGAAAAACTCATGAGAGATGCCAAGATATTCCAGATTTTTGAAGGATCCAATCAAATTCAAAGAATGACCATTGCAAGCGAATTAGAAAACGAATACAAGTAAGGAGGCGAGGAAATGAACATTGTTGTTTGTGTAAAACAGGTTCCGGATACAACTGAAATTAAAATTGATCCCGTGAAAAACACCCTGATTCGTCAAGGCGTCCCAAGTATTATGAACCCATTTGATAAAAATGCCCTGGAAGAGGCACTTCAATTAAAAGAAGAATATGGCGGTACCGTCACGGTTATTTCCATGGGTCCGCAACAGGCCAAGGCAACATTAAGACAAGCCCTGTCAATGGGCGCAGACAAAGCCCATTTGGTGACGGACCGCGCGTTTGGCGGATCGGATACCTATGCGACAAGCTATATTTTAGCCAAGGTCATTGAAAAGCTGGGACCATTTGATGTAATTCTCGGTGGCAAACAGGCTATCGACGGAGATACCGGACAGACTGCCCCGAGTATTGCAGAACACCTGGGTATTGCCCGACTGACCCATATACGGAGTATTAAAATTGACGGCAATAAATGTATTGTAGAACGGGAAATCGAAGAAGGTATTGAAATTGTCGAAGCGAAGCTTCCCATTCTCTGTACCGCAACCAAAGAAACCAACAAACCAAGATACGCAACGATTAAAGGCAAAATTGATTCGTTAAAAGCAGAAATTGACGACATCACCTTAGCGGATTTACCAAACATGGATACGACAAAGATTGGCTTAAAAGGATCACCAACCCGGGTTAAATCAACCTTTACGCCAAAACGTCAATCCTGCTGTGAAATTTTCGAGATCGTCGATCCCCGGGAGACCGCAAAGGTGCTGTTTGGTAAGCTGGCAGAAGCGAAATTACTTTAATAAGGAGGTTTAAAAGCATGGAGTTAAAAGAGTATCAGGATGTATGGGTATTTGTCCAGTGTTTTCAGGGACAGCCCAGAGACGTTGGTTTTGAACTGCTGGGACAAGGCCGATTATTAGCCGATGGATTACAGCAGAAATTATGTGCAGTTGTTATTGGTAAAGATGTGGATGAAGGAATCAAAGGGGCAACGGAATACGGTGCCGATATAATCTATGTGGTTCAGGGGGCTGAATATGAAAATTATTCATCCGACGCCTATGGGCACGCATTTTTGGAATTGTGCGAAAAGTACCATCCCAATACCATTCTCATTGGGGCAACAGCCAACGGCAGAGACCTGGGATCAAAGCTGGCCATTTGTCTGCATACCGGGCTTACCGCCGATTGTACTGCCCTTAGCGTAGAAGCAGATACTGGCAATGTGGTTTGGGAAAGACCCGCCTTTGGCGGAAACCTTTACGCTCGTATTCTTTGCAGTGAAACCCGTCCGCAAATGGGCACAGTAAGACCGGGAGCCTTTAAAAAGCTTGAAAAATGCAAAAATAACCAAGCCGTGATTATTCGGGAAAACATCAGAACCGCTGAGGCAGATATTTTAACAAAAGTTGTTGGTTTTATTAAAGCCCATGATGAGTCCGGCGTGAAGCTTGAGGAAGCAGAGTATATTGTATCCGGCGGTCGGGGCATGAAGGGTCCGGAAAATTTTGAAATGCTTCAGGAATTAGCCGACTTATTAGGCGGGACCGTTGGCGCTTCGAGAGCCTCGGTGGATGCCGGTTGGGTACCCCAAACCAAGCAGGTTGGTCAAACCGGAAAAACCGTTACCCCAAAAGTATATATTGCCTGTGGCATTTCCGGCGCGGTTCAACACTTGGCCGGAATGCATGAAGCAGATACCATTATTGCAATCAACAAAGATGCCTCGGCGCCTATTTTTGAAGTGGCAGATTATGGTATAGTGGGGGATGCACTGGAAATGATACCGGCAATGATCAAGGAAATAAGAGCAGTAAAAAATCTGGATTAGAACAGGAAAGGAAATTCCGATGAGTAATGGAAAAAAAGTAAATGTGCAATTGGCAGACACTAATGGAGTGGCAGCGGTACCATTAGCAGCAGGTGAAAAAAAATCAAATGTAAGATGGGCAGTTGCTGTGGTACTCGCCCTTTCCTTCATGGCGATGTTCATGGGCAGAACAGTTTTCTCGGTATCCGGAAAAGCGATTATGGAACAGTACGGCTGGACGTCAGCTCAATTTGGTTATGCTTCCACCGCATTTTTTATTGGCTATATGATTACAATGGTTCCCTCGGGATCGATTGCAGATAAATATGGTGCAACCAAGGTTTTGATCATCAGTTTATTGCTGTCAGGTATTTTTACGTTCTTTACCCCGATTATCGGAGTCACCATGTTCCTGATGATCCTGGTACGTATTTTAGAAGGTGCTTCCCAGGGTTGCATTGTTCCAGGAGCGATGTCAAATTTAGGTAAGTGGTTTCCCAAAAGGGAATTCGGGGTTGCTTCGGCATTGGTACAAGCTGGTTGTCCGCTGGGTTCGGCCCTTAATATGTATATCGCAGCAGCCATGCTGCCACTGATTGGTTGGCAGAATCTCTTTTATATTTACGCAATCATTTTCCCCATCTGGTGTATTATCTGGGTGACTGTCGGGAAATCCTCGCCGAAAGAACACAAACGGGTTAATCAGAAAGAAATTGAGTGGATTCAGCAACGGCCTGAAGGGCTGGAAAATACGAAACCTGTGATTCTGGCTAAAAAAGATATCTTTAGAACACCGGCGGTTTGGTTAATGTGTTTATCATATGGCTGTGCGGTATATATGTACTTCTTTGCAACAACCTGGCTGCCCAATTATTTTACCATTGGACGTGGTATGAGCATCAGTGCCGGTGCAACGCCTTTTATTGTGGGATTCTTTGCATATTTTGTTGGTGGCTTTATTGCAGATGGTGCTTCAAAAAAACTCGGAGACAAAATCGGCCGAAAATTAGTACAGGTCGTTGGCATGATCGGCGCCGCTGTTTTGATTTTTATTGGAGCAAATGCAACAGATCCAACCCTTGTTGTTGCGGCGGTATCCTTATCCTATGGATTTCTTTGTTTGACAATGGGTGGTTATTTCTCGGTACCTTCAGCGATCTGTCCGGCTAACGTAGGTGTTTACACAGGATTGGCAGGTATCATTGGAGCGATTGCCGGTGTCCTTGCCCCAACTGTTACCGGATTGGTGGTTGATGCGGGTTTGAATGCCGGCGCCAGCAATGCCGTTGCCTATGGTTATGCGCTCTGGGTTTGTGCGGCGGTTTGTATTCTTGGTTCCATTCTGGCCTTGCTGGCAAAAATTGAAGTGGTTAAGCCAAAAAGGATTAAGAACTAAATAAATCGTACCGCAAGATTAAAAAATTAGGAAAAAAGACTGAAGGCCGGGTGTCGTTGCGATTTTTCAAAGAGTGAATTGATCGGACAATTGTTAATCACATTGCATTGAGATTGCCGGCCTTTGTTTAGGATAGACAAGACTCTTTCAAACACAAGGGGATGAGAAAGGAATGAAAATAAACAAGCATCAAAAAGATATCTATGAAGAATTGAATTACTGGGGAAAAGAAACCCTTTTGGATTACTGGAATCGTACAGTAGAACGAAACAGGAAACGGGAATTTGTTGTGGATGATCTGGGAAATCGTTTGACCTATCAGGATGTGGATGCGAAGGCAAACATCATCGGAGCCTATTTACAAAAGGTTGAAACTGCTCCGGGAGATGTGGTTTCTTTCCAAATACCGGTGTGGTACGAGTTTATTTTGATTACCATCGCTTGTTTGAAAGTTGGTGCGGTGATCAATCCCATTGGGATGTGTTATTCATATAATGAGTTGGAGTACCTTTTGAATCTAACCCAAAGTAAGGTATTCTTTTGCCCAACCTATTATCGCAAAACCGATTATGAAAAGGTGATTCAGAGGGGGATAAAGAAGCTGGGCAGTCTTAAAAGTGTGGTTCTGCTGGATAATCTGCAAAAAAAAGTCGGCGGAACGATAACCTTACGCGAAATATTGAATGATGATTTATATCTTTTGAACGAAAATAAGGACATAAATAAAATCGATAGCAATGATCTTGCGGCAATTCTCTACACCTCCGGGACGACAGGAGGCGTGAAAGGGGTTATGCTGACCCATAACAATATTATTTTCAGCGAAAAGTATTTTACCCGAGAGCTGGGTCTGACGAATGAGGATACTATGTTTATGCCGGCACCATTGAATCACGCGACGGGCTTTCATCATGGGATCATCGCACCAATGATGATCGGTGGGAAGGTGGTTTTACAAAGTAGGTTTGAAAGCCAAAAGGCTATTGCATTGATAAACCAGGAAAAATGCACCTATTCCATGGGTTCAACACCTTTTATTTATGACATTTTAAAAAATCTGAAAAACGGGAATGAGCAACTGAACACCCTAAAATTTTATCTCTGTGGGGGCGCTGCTATTCCCGGGGATATGGTCGCATGTGCCTATCAATCCGGAATTAAATTATGTGAAGTTTACGGATCAACGGAAAGTGTTCCCCATGTATTTGTCAGACCGGAAGAAACATTTGAATTAATGGGGAGTGTAGCAGGAAGACCGCTTAAGGGTGTTGAAGTAAAAATCGTGGATGACAATCGCGAGGAAGTACCATTAGGCACCATTGGTGAAGAAGCATCCAGAGGGCCAAATGTCTTTGTGGGTTATTTGAACGATAAAGCAGCGACCAATATGGCCTTGGATGACGATGGTTGGTTTTATAGCGGAGACTTATGTGTGGCAGATGAAAAAGGAAATATCAAGGTTATCGGAAGAAAAAAAGATATTATTGTCAGAGGCGGAGAAAACCTCAACACCAATCATATCAGCGATTTTATATCAAAACATCCTGATGTTCTGGATCAGGCAGTGATCGGGATGCCGGATGAACGTTTAGGTGAACGAATTTGCGCCTATGCGGTACTCAAAAAAGGAAAGGGGTTTCTGGATTTAGAAAATCTTCTGAACGACCTGGATAAGAGAAAGGTACCGAAACGCTACTGGCCGGAACGCCTGGAAATTATCGATACGATTCCAAGAACAGATAGTGGAAAAGTGAAGAAAAACAGGTTGCAGGAGGATTTAAAAAACCGGATGTTAAATTTTGAGGAATTTTATTGCAAAAATAAAAATTTGGTTAGTGAAGATCCAGAGAAGCAGTAAAATCTATGGTTATTTTTGGGGATGCCTTGTTAAATCATTGCAGTAATTGCAAAGCAGTAGGCAGAGCTATGTAAACGACTAACTAAAAAAGTTTATGGAAATAAAAGTAATAATAAAGCAGCATAATAAATAATATCAAAAATCCAGAGAGGAAAATGTGTAATTTTATTTTCTGCAGTTCATTACACAAGGAATGATGATGAATTTAAAAATTGGCAATAAACGATGGCATACTGTTTTTCTGTTGACCGCTTGCTATATTATTCTGTATATGGACAGATCCTGTATGTCCATGGCAGGCCCCAGCATGATAAAACACTATGGTTGGACAGCAACGCAGTTTGGTTTAGTTTCAACAGCATTTTTTATTGGTTATGCCTGTACCCAGATCCCCGGCGGATGGTTAGCCGACCGATTTGGCGGTGGCAAGATTGTCATGTTTGGGGCAATCTGGTGGTCAGTCTTTGTTTTTATAACACCATTTGGAGCAACATTAGGGGCGATGTTATTAATCCGCATTTTAATGGGCTGGGGTGAAGGCGTTTCGTTGCCCGCCATGGGTTCAATCATTGCGCAATGGATGCCAAAAAAGGAATCCGGGTTGGCCTGGGGAGTAAGTATCATGGGTGTTTCTATTGGGATCGCTCTGGCAATGCCTCTTTCCGCATGGATTATTAATAATTGGGGTTGGCAGATGGTCTTTCATTCATTTGCATTTCTTGCGCCTGTTTGGGTCTTTGTTTGGTGGAAGTTTGGGAAGGATAAGCCGGAAGATCATCCTAAAATTACCAAAGCAGAAATAGATTATATAAAATCAGATCAAGTGGTTATGGTAGATAGTTCCGGAGCAGTGGTTAATTTAACGTCAAAAGATATATTTTCCACACCATCCGTTTGGACTGGGGCGATCTCATTCTTTTGTACGAACTATTTATTCTACTTATTTATGACCTGGCTGCCCACGTATTTTGTCAATGGCAGAGGATTCTCAATGGGTACAAGTGCGATCTATTCAATGATGCCGTATATTGTGGCAACAGTCACATATCCTTTAGGCGGATGGCTGGCCGATCAGGCTGCTAAAAAATTCGGGCATAATATGGGCAGAAAGCTAATCCCGCTCATTGGCATGTTAGGGGCGGGCATTTTATTGGTATTGGGATCCCAAGCTACCAATTCTGTTTCTGCAGTAGCCCTTATATCTGCATCAAACGGCGTATTATGCCTGACGATGGGCGGATATTATTCCATGCCACTGATTTTTTCTCCAAAGAATGCGGGGAAGATTACCGGACTTTATGCAACCTGCGCAACAATTGGCGGGATAACAGCGCCGCTGATCACAGGAATAATTGTTGACGCCTATGGTTATAATTATGCGTTATATGTAGGTGCGGGAATGTCTATTCTGGGAGCAATTATCCTGTTGACGAGTCAAGTTCGGCCGATCATACCAATAGCAGAAAGAATTTGGAATAAACGGGTTCAGGGTTTGGAGGAACAGGATTGCAAAAACAAAAATTTGGTGTAAAAAGATCTCGGGAAACAACAAAACCCAAGGTAGATTGTCCCGAGGTTATATTTTATTATTGCAGCTGCTGTGGAAGTGTCTTTCAAGGAACCAGTGTAAGAAATGAAAGTATTCCGATATGCTGCGATGGTGCGATGGATATACTGGAAGCCAAAGAATGTTTGGATTTTTCAGCAAAGATTTTAATTAATTACCGGATTATTGGCGGCTATAACGAAAATGCCATCGAAGTTTTCTGGCAAATAAAGGAAGCGTCAGCTGCTCCACAATGGATTTATCTTAAAACCTTTACAGGGGGACAGCTGAAGTATGTGAAAAACAGCGAAAAATCATCCTTTATATTTGCATTAGCAGATGAAGATGCTTATGTATATTGCAATGAAGATCCCTGTTTGGAATGCACCTTTCGTTGCAAACGGGGATTTGAAATATATGTGTATCTGAATAAAGCCGGGCTGATTAAACTGCCGATGGACCGGATGCAGGCAAACTGGTAGTTTACTTTGGTAAGTGACACTGGCTTTCGAGGACATAAGTAATAAAAGCTTTGACATGAAAAGTTTGGTAGATATCTTTTTTGTATACCATATAAATAAGACGGGCATCGCTGGGAATATCTAAAGAAATCATTTTCAAATCCTGAAACTGAAGTAAAAACGAAGTGCGGGCAGTAATGGCAATATTATCGGTATTAGCGACAATACCACCTATGGTGATTTCATCATCATAGGCATAGAGCGCTTTCAAGTGGTTCGCTTTAAGATATTTCATGATTGTTTTTCCGATGGGTAGACTTTGACGGTAGGTGATGATAGGATAATCAGAAAGCTCCTTTAGACAGATCGAATCTTTTTTGGCCAATCGGTGATTGTTGTTTACCAGTAAAATGAGTTCTTGTGCAATAATCGGGTGAAATTCCAGATTAGGTTTATTTTCTACATATGAACAAAAACCCACATCATACTTCTCAGACTCAATGCCTTCAATCACAGCCAGAGTCATACCGTGAAAAATATTAAATGTTGTCTTTGAATCAATATTTTTCAAATAGCCATTAACGGCTACGGGGAGAAAATTGCCGGCCAGGGTGGGAATACAACCCACATCAGCAGTACCACCATAAGAATCTGATTTTTCTTTAGCTTTCTCAATGCCCCTCTCCAGTTCGACTAAAGATGAACAAACATATTGATAAAATTCTTTACCATATTTTGACAGTTTAATGTTCCGTCCCTGTCGTTGAAACAATGCAATGCCAAGCTCCTCCTCCAGTGACGAGATAGAGCCGCTTAAACTGGGCTGGGTAATAAATAATTCTTTTGAGGCCTGGGTATAATGTTCTAATTCAGCCAGCTTTTTAAAATAATATAATTGGTTTAGATTCATGAGATACTCCATCTCTGCCTGTTTCAGGCATAATCTTGAAAATTAAACAATAAATTTGAAGTTGATGATCAGCCAGAATGCATACGATTTCAGGACAAAGAAAAAATCAATTATTTCTTCAGAAGATAGTAATATATTATCATAAAAAACTAGAATTATCCACTAAAAAACAGCCATTTCCGGGATGTTGGGATGACGTTTGAGTGGATTTTTTTATGTTTTCAGAAAAACAGTTTAGGTGGTTTTATAAGCTGCCAACTGGAGATTTAAGACCGAAAAAAAACGGGTGAATTCAATATAAAAGGGATAAGGTTTTTAATTAATTTACCGGAACAAGTAAGGGAATTATTTATAATCATTGTAAACTATATTCTACTTTGATATAATCAGATTCAACATTCTTTAATGAATACCGGCAGTTAAATTCCAGAATTAAACTCAAAAGTGAGCTTATATGGGAAATATGGGGTATAAATAAGAATAATCGAAGTAAAGGGGTAAATGGGAGCATGAGCAAGAAGAAAGTTATTGTCATTGGTGCAGGAGTCAGCGGACTTGCCAGCGCAGTTCGCTTGCTCAAACAGGGATTTGAGGTTGAACTCTATGAGAAGAATTCGACCATTGGCGGTCGGATGGGGGTGGTCAGCGGAAATGGTTTTTCCTTTGATTTGGGCCCGACGATTCTGATGATGCCCCAGATTTTTAAAGAAGTGTTCTCCTATTGCGATCGCAATCCTGATGACTATCTCGAAATGCAGCGATTGGATCCTATCTACAAGGTCTATTTTGATGATGGTACCACCCATGAGGCATCGTCTGAACTCAGCAGTCTGGTGACAACCTTGGAAAGTGTCAGCGCGGAAGAGGCCCAGGGTTATTTAGCCTACCTTTCCGATGTTTATAAACGCTATCTGGTGGCAAAATATTTTTTTATTGACCGGTCCTTTAGGAGTCCCCGCGATTTTTATAATCCCAAAACCCTTTTAGCCGGACTGCGGCTGCGAACCTTTGACAACGCATTCGATTCAGTGGGGAAATTTGTCAAAGATAATAAACTCAGAGAATTACTCAGCTTTCAGACCCTTTATATTGGCATTTCACCGTTCAACGGTCCATCTATTTATACCATCATTCCGATGATTGAACTGGTCTATGGGGTTTGGTTTCTTAAGGGTGGGATGCGCAGTATGGCCGTGGCTATGGAAAGATTATTTCTGGAAATGGGCGGGAAGCTATTTCTGAACGCACCAGTTGAGAAAATCAACTTCGACGGAAAGCGGGCCCGCAGTGTAACCGTGGCGGGTCTGGAAAAAACGGGCGATATCATTCTGTGTTCGGCAGATTTTCCCCATGCCATGGAATCCCTGTTGCCGATTGATTTCAAACATGGAAAATACACTCCGGCCAAGGTAAAAGACCTAGATTACGCCTGTTCGGCTTTCGTGCTTTATCTGGGTCTGGATAAACGTGATTTCCCGGGACTCAATATCCACAGCATGGTTTTCTCCGGTGATTTTCGGGGAAATCTTAAGGACATTTTTGACGGCCATTTCCCGGCGGATCCCTCTATTTATGTTTATGCTCCGGCGCTGCTGGATGAAGATCTGGCGCCGGATGGTCAGCTGGGACTTTATGTATTGACACCGGTACCGAATTTAAAGGATGGCCCCCTGGATTGGGCCGATGCCTCAATGGTGGCAGGTTATCGAAAACAGGCCTTGGAGAAGGTTAAAGAAATTGTCCCCCTGAAAGATTTTGAAAAGCATATTATTTTTGAAAAAGTTTACACGCCGTTGGATTTTAAGGGCGATTTTAATGCAGTTTTTGGTGCAACGTTCGGACTTCGGCCGACGCTGCTTCAAAGCAATTATTGGCGCCCCCAAGCCAAGGCCATGAATTATGAAAATCTTTATTTTGCCGGGTCAAGCGCCCATCCCGGTGCCGGTGTCCCGATTGTTTTGAATTCTGCCAAGCTGGGGGTTCAGGAAATAGTCCGGGATTACCAATAATGGAATCCCGTCTGCAAAGTGATCTTGACTGGTGTGAGGCACTGATCAGAAAAAATTCCAGCAGTTTTTATCGGGCCTTTCGAAACCTGCCCAGAGAACGGGCCCAGGGGATATTTGCCATTTATGCGTTTTGTCGGATTGCGGACGACTATGTTGATGTGGACAATAATCCCCAGGCCGTCCTTGACATGGCCCAAAAACTCGAGGCCTTTGCCAGGGGTGAAACCCCGGATGAGCCCATGTGGCGGTCACTGCGTTGGGCCTTTGATAGCTTTTCCCTGGAGATCGAACCCTTTCGGGACATGCTTAAAGGCCAGCTCCAGGATTCTGAGTTTCAGCAGCCAGAGGATTTCAAGGCCCTGTTGGATTATTGCTATCTGGTGGCCGGAACCGTGGGTTTGATGCTCTGTCCGATTTTGGCCACGCCGGTAACGGCGGCGGCTAAAAAAGAGTCGATTGAGCTGGGAATCGCTATGCAGCTCACGAATATTTTAAGGGATATCGGTACGGATTACCGAATTAATCGTATTTACCTGCCCCGGGATCTTATGGATGACTTTGGTGTGTCAACTGAAAGTTTAGCGGGACCGGAACCTTCAACCCAGCTTATTTCTCTTTGGGAAAAAATTGCCGGGGAATCTGAAATCAGATATAATAGGATCAGAAAGGGACTTAAAGCTTTTGATAAGGATGCGCGGTTTCCGATTTTATTGTCACTGCTTTATTATCGCCGGATTCTAAAGCGCTGTCGCAAATCTAAGTATCACTTTCTTGATCGGCGGATTTATGTTTTCGGTTGGCAAAAGCTAATACTTTTTGGTTTGGCCCGGTGGCAGGTTTTTCGACTGGGATTGCATCAATGAAATGCGAATAAGATGATTTGGGGGAAAGCGGATGCAAAATATTTGGAACTATCATAATGCCTGGGGGATTGTTTTTTCGTTTATTTATGTATTTGGTGTTATTTTTTTAGCCCGATACCTGGAACGATTCGGAAAAGAGATGAGCCGTAAAACCGTTCATATTCTTGTTTGCAATTGGTGGCTTCTGGCCATGGCGTTTTTTGACAGTGCCATCTGGGCAGCCATTGTTCCGGCCTGCTTTGTTGTCATTAACTACCTGTCATATCGTTTTCAGATTTTTTCAGCTATGGAGCGGGGGGAAGGAAAAGGGGATCTGGGGACGGTTTATTATGCGGTGTCGCTGCTAATTCTTGCCCTGGTTACCTTTGGCCCGATCGCGGCCCCGGTGGTCGGTGGTCTCGGAATATTAATTATGGGATATGGGGATGGTTTCGCGGCAGTGGTGGGAACCCGTTGGCCAGTGGGACCCTATAAAATTTTGGGGGCAACCAAGAGCCTTTCCGGAAGTGCCACCATGCTGGTGGTGTCGTTCTCAGTCGCCGCCATTTTACTGGGTGTCACGGGCCAGCCTCAGGTACTGTTGCCGGCGCTGGTGTTGGCGGTGCTGGCGACCATCGTTGAAGCGGTAACACCTCTTGGTCTTGATAATTTAACGGTGCCGCTGCTGACGTCCGGGGCCTATTATCTTTGGTTTGTCTTGTGAGGAGGACTTTTTTTGGAAAACATACTTGATGCTAACCTGGTTATTCAAACCGGAACATATATACAACAGATTCTTTTCGTATTGCTATCCCTGCTTTTTGCCGGAGTTGCTTTTAAACGTAGGTCGCTGACGCCAGCGGCGTCGGTGGGGGCTTTCTTTTTGGCCGTGGCTCTTTATTATACCGGAGGACCGCTCTTTTTACTCCTGCTCATGGTCTTCTTTGTGAGCGCAACGCTGTTGTCCCACTTTAAGGCCAGTATTAAAGATCCCATTGAGGCTGAGCTTCATGCCAAGGCCGGGCCCCGGGATCTCTTTCAGGTTGCCGCAAATGGCGGAGCGGCACTGATCATGGGCATCCTCTTTGTGATTTCTCAGAATGAGGTCTACGTAATGGCGGTGGCAATCGCCTTCGCGGCCTGTAATGCCGACACATGGGCATCCGAAATCGGGATCCTCAGCAAGCGCGCGCCGGTGTCACTGCTGACCTTTCGTCCGGTAAAACGAGGGATATCGGGAGGGGTCAGCCCTTTGGGTTTAGTTGCCTCCTGCGGAGGCGCAGCGCTCATTGCCCTGACTTTTGGATTTTATGAGTTAGTGACCGGAAACGCCGGGGAATTTTTATTATTTCAGATGGGTTTGATTACATTGGGCGGTTTTATGGGCTCCATCCTGGATAGCCTCATGGGCGGAACCATCCAGGCCAAATATATCAGCCTGAAAACCGGCGAATTAACCGAAAAGCCGACCTATGAAAACAAACCCAATGCATTGCATAAAGGCTGGCGCTTTGTCAATAACGACTTCGTGAATTTTGCCAGCTCTTTTCTGGCATCCGTGTTGGTTTTATTCTTTTATTAAATACAAGGTTGAGGGATCAGAGGAAAATGGGTAAGAAAAATAAGTGGAGATAATTTATGAAAAAACAGGAATATTTTCAGGGACAGCATCGTAAAAGGCGATATTTTGAAGGCTGGTATTTTAAATGTATCAGTGCCGATCGCAAACATGCCATTGCCATCATCCCCGGCATGGCCATTGATCCTCAGGGGCAGAAGCATGCCTTTATTCAGGTGATCAATGCGGTAACCGGAAAGACCTGGTATCATCATTTTTCCTATTCAGAATTTCTCTGTCTTTCAGATGATTTTGATCTGCGTATCGGGAACAATCGCTTTAGCGCAACGGGTTTAGACCTGAACATCGATACTCATGAAGGTTTGTTAAAAGGATGCCTGGCCTTTAGGGATATTCATGCCTTTCCAACCACCTGGCACAACCCGGGAATTATGGGGCCTTTTACATTCTTGCCGATGGAATGTTACCACGCCATTATTCATTTATACCATGAGCTTCAGGGAAAAATCGAGTTGGATGGGGAGATCCTGGATTTTGACGGGGGTGTTGGTTATATCGAGAAGGATTATGGCCGGTCCTTTCCGAAAACCTACCTCTGGCTGCAAGCCAGTCATTTTGATTCATCCAACGCCTCCTTTGTTTTTTCAAGAGCGCGGATTCCGTTTCTGGGACGGGAGTTCCCGGGATTTTTCGCCTATTTCACTGATTTTAAGGACATTAAAGTCCGTTTTGCCACCTATAACCATTCGAAACTTGCCAACTGGCAGGTTGATCCCGTGAACAGAACCTGTTCCGGGGAATTATCGGGACCTGCCGGAACCCTGAGCTTTAAGGCCCAAATGTCCGGCGGCGGCACCCTCAGAGCCCCGGTTGACGGGCTCATGGACCGGGAGATTATTGAAAGCATCACCGCCCATGTGTCCGTGCGCCTCGTCAGCAGGCATAGTGAGGTTCTCTTCCAGGGATCAAGCAGTGAAGCCGGCATGGAAATTTGCCTGTAAAGAAAAAGCATCCTTTCATAAAATGAAAGGATGCTTTTAGGTAGTGAAATTGGCAATAATCATTTAATTTAGGTAAAATTAGCAGGAGTTATTATCCAATTTATTCAACTTACCGGGGTTAGCTCGTATAAAACATCCGCGGCCTTGGCCACTTCAGGAGAGTGGGTGACAATAATCACACATTTATTTTCTTCATGGGCCAATTTTTTAAAAATAGTGATGATGCCCTCCTGGGTTTCGCCATCTAAGTTTCCGGTGGGTTCATCAGCGAGGATGATCTCCGGGTCATAGGACAGAGCCCGGGCGATGGCCACCCGTTGCTGCTCGCCGCCTGACAGCTTGAGAATGCGGCGGGTGGCTTTTTCTTCGCCCAATTCCACTTTAGCAAGAGCAGCAAAGCCATGGCGGACTTTATCAGGGAAGATTTTCTCGGAAATATCCATCGATAATTGGACATTTTCCGCGGCGGTTAAATGGGGCAGTAAATTATATCCCTGGAAAATAACCCCGACCATTTGGCTGCGGTAGTTATACTTATTTATTTGACTGATATCCTGATCCTTGAAAAATATTTTTCCGTCGGTGGGGGTTGTCAGACCCGATAACAACGACAGCAAGGTTGTTTTACCGGCCCCGGATTTTCCCATGATGCAGTAGATTTTCCCGTTTTCAAACTCATAATTCAAGTGATCCAAAACTTTTATTGGTGCACCCTGATAGGTATAGGATAAATTCTCTAGTTTTAATACACTCATATTGATTGCTCCTTTACGAACGATTGCTTAAGATATTCAAAGGATCATATCTTAAAATAAAGACCATGGCGCCGCAGCTGGAAAGCAGGGTTAAAAGAATACCGATCCCGATAAGCTGCATAACAACGGTTATATCCGTGGCTGAACTGATGCTTTGGACATAATTAACCGTGGCTTGCTCACCGGGACGGCCACCACTACTGGATCCCCCGCGGCCAAAATTGCTTTGCTGGGACTCTTCCTGGGTTTGAATCGAGGCGACCTGTTGGGATAACAAAGCGTTGGCCGTTGGCACAGAAACCGCTGCGCCAATGCCTGTTCCCAGAAGAATGGCAATCAGTGTTACAATAAAGCCCTCGGCAATGAACTGAAACACCACATGCTTCTTTTTCATGCCAATGGCGGTAAGGACACCAATTTCATATTTGCGTTCGCGCATGC
Organism: Acetobacterium bakii; assembly: GCF_001263355.1. Lineage (GTDB taxonomy): Bacteria > Bacillota > Clostridia > Eubacteriales > Eubacteriaceae > Acetobacterium > Acetobacterium bakii. The sequence continues at coordinate 176,157 of NZ_LGYO01000007.1, read as the reverse complement.
TCAAAATGTTTAGTACTACTAAAATACTGCCGCCAATGAGTAAAACAAGGACCAGAAAGATGGTGGCAAAAGTATTCAGGTTTTCCAAGGGTAGCAGACTGTTTTCATAGTTGGTGACATCGGTTGAGGTAACGGTATATGAACTGGGCAAGCCCATGGCCGTGACATCAGTTTTGAAGTTTTCATAGGCGGTCATATCCGAGAAGGTATAGATCCCGCTTTCCTGGGTTCGCAGCGCGGTGGTTGTCTGATTTCCGCTGGTATCAGTACCCAGGGTTGCTACACTGAGGGATTGTCCACTAATTGCGTTTAAGGTGTTGTAACCGGTGTAAATCTGATTGGCCGGATCAGCAGCGGTGGAAAAACGCATTGCCCCCGAATCAGCAGTGGCGGTGGTAGTCTTGTAAATTCCTCCAACCGTTAAGGTTGTCACTTCGGTGGTTGCATTGGGATTAGTCAACTGGATGGTGCTACCCAGGGATAACCCATTAAAAGTCGCCAATTCTTCACTGATCAGGCAGGTCATATCAGCAGTATCAAAACTAAATAGCTGACCACTAGTCACTTGATTGGTTCCGCTGATAAAGCTGGTCATGGCATTTTCACCGCTATAACCGGTGAGAGTGAAATCACCTTGGGTGCCCATTCCCGAAGGGCTGATGGCTTTGTTTGATTCTTCCGATTCGGTTGGTGCTGTTGGTTGGGTTTGGGTCGTTGCGGCAGTGGTAACCGCGTCGGTTGATACCGGTTCAAGGCCAGTGCCTTTGCTCATGGAACTGGATAAAGTGTAATAGAAATCCTTCACATTAACAGAAGTTGCATAATTTTGCATTTCTGCCAGGGTAAGGCTTTCAGACTCCTGCATCAGAGCTCTCATATCGGTGCCTGAATCCTGGGCCTGGGACATTAAGGCTTGCCGGTCAACAGAAATACTGCCGGTGATTTCTATTTTGCTAAGACCAGTGGTTTGAAGCTGGCTTGCTGATTGCTTAATCGATAAGGCAATACAGCTGGATATGGCAATGACCAACACAATCATTCCAATAAGAATATTGCGTCCGGCATTACGGGTTACGTTGCGAATACTGTTTTTCAGGATGTACATCTCTAACCTCCATAATGAAATTAATTAACTTCTTTCATTTTAACTTAAAGATGTGGTTATTCTTTGACTGTTGTGTGACTATAAGGTGATTGTAAACAGAAAAGAACCCCTCGGAACGATTTTTTAAATTCGTTCCGAAGGGTTCTTTTCTGTTTAGAGATCAATCGTCAACTTTTTATGATTTTTTGCTTTGTACATGGCCCCGTCAGCACATTTTAAAAGCTCGGTGGAGCTGTGCCCATCCTGGGGATAAATAGCAAAACCAAAACTGGCGGAGACGCTTAGTTCTTTATTTTCAATCACGATATCCTTCATCAGGGATAGTTCAAGTTTTTCCATGTATGCCAGGATTGCTTCTTTTTCAAGCGGCCTTTTTATGATTAAGGCGAACTCATCACCGCCCAATCGGCCCAGTAGATCATCGGGATGAATGACTCGCTTTAATTTAACGGCCACATCCTTAAGCAATAAGTCTCCGATGTGATGGCCCAGCGTGTCATTAACCTCTTTAAAATTATCCAGATCCATGAAAACAACCCCAAAACTCAGGTTCTCATTTTCCGGAGATGTGATTAACATATCCATTCGATTAATCAGTACATTTCGATTGGGAAGTTCCGTCAATGTATCAAAGAATGCCTGGTAGCTCAGCTTCTTTTCGTTTTCCTTGATGATGCGGTTGTAGGCCATCAGCAGTTCATTCTGCTGCTCCATTTCATTATGAGCCATTGCCAGCTTTTCATTGAGGCTGGCCAGCTTTGTGTTTTTGATAAGCACTTCTTCCATGTTTTTGCTCAGACAAGCCATGCAGGTTGAAATAATGAAGATGATGATGATCGAGGATACAGAAAAAATCACCCCGGCTAAAGCGTTGGGATTGGAATAAACAACCAATGCGGTAAGTGAAATAAGACCTTGAAACCCATTTATTACAATGGCGATCAGGGTTCCCAATTTTTTGAAATTCATGGTGAGGTACACAGAAATCATCACCTGAAACTGCGTGATCACACCGGGTTGGTTTGGGGTTAAATTGCTTTTAATCAGTATGATGGTAATAGAGGCGAACAGCAAAACACTAAGAGACAGTTTGATCCATACAGCATAAGCTGATTCTTTGGGAAGTGTTGTTTCCTCAAAAGTATGATTAAAAAAAGTTGGCTCCGAATCAGTGGATTCTGGGTCATTTGACATTATCCAAACCTCACTTTACTTTAAAATTCAATAAAATAGTTGATTGAGATGCATCCTAATAAAGAGTTATTATAATAGTATGAACCATAATGTACTAATAAACAAGGATAATATTTCTTTCTTTTATGCATTTAATAATAGACGGTTTATTCATTAAGCGCTATTGGGACAACAAGCATGACCATTAGATGATTTAACAATAGTTACTGAGAAATTGCGGTGATTATTCAGGATAGTTATTAATTAATTTGAATTTAAGCCGATTATATATTAGAATAAAATAATGCTCTTAAAACGGACCCAGAGGTGAAACTTAAAGTTAAAGTGATGGTTTTGACCCTGATCAATATCGGAATTCTCATTAAGTCCGAAAAGCTCACCGCAAAAGAAGGGGAAATTGACACCGACACTGGAAGAAAGTGATTGTTGATAACTAGCTCCGACAATTTTGAAACTAAAAAAGCATGCAAATGAGTTTTGTATGTTTTTTTAGTTTATTTTGAGTAAAAAGTGATAAAATAGAAAAAACTTATCCACAAAAGGGCATAAAAAGCTGAGAATTGTGGATAAATAATAAAATGTAAAACAGCGCAGATTGAGAAGCGTAAACAGTTATTGTGGGAAAATTGAGAGAGAAGAGGTACAGCATGCATAAATTTGAAAACTGTTTAGTGGTTGGCATATCCTCCCGGGCACTGTTTGATCTGGAAGAAGAAAATCAGATTTTTATTAATGAAGGTGTTGAAGCCTACACAAAATATCAAATTGAACACGAAGCCGATATTTTAAAACCCGGCACCGGATTTGCCCTGATTAAGGCCCTACTTAAGCTCAATACCATCATGTCGGGCGAGCGCAAAACCGAAATCATTGTCATGTCCAAAAACAGCGCTGATACCAGTCTGCGGATTTTCAACTCCATCAAACATTACAACCTCGATATCACCCGGGCCGCGTTGGTTAGCGGCGCGTATCTCGCGCCATATCTGGGGGCTTTTAATACAGATTTGTTTTTATCGGCCAACGAGGAAGATGTTCAGGAAGCGGTCAATTCCGGGGTGGCGGCCGGAATCATTTGTACCCAGCATTTGCTCAGTGAAAATAAGCAGGAAATTGATCAGATTCGCATTGCCTTCGATGGCGATGCCGTGCTATTTTCGGATGCTTCGGAAAAAATTTACAAAAGCCAGGGCATTGAAGCCTTTCAGGAAAACGAGATTGAAAATGCCCGAAACCCCCTGCCCGAAGGACCCTTTGCCAAATTTCTAAAAACCTTGTCTTCGCTGCAAAAGGAGTTTGATAAAAACCAGGCGCCGATTCGAACCGCCCTGGTAACCGCCCGAAATGCCCCGGCCCATGAACGGGTGATTCGAACCCTGAGGGCCTGGGATGTTCGCATCGACGAAGCTTTTTTCCTGGGCGGGATGGAAAAGCGGAATGTCTTAAAGGCCTTTGGTGCCCACATTTATTTTGACGACCAGGCCATTCATACCGACGCTGCCTCCGACTGTGTGCCCTCGGCGCGGGTGCCTTATATAAATACAGATGAAGAAACTAAGGGATAAGAGAAATATGAAGTTTGAAATCACCGGTAAACTGACAAAACAGATCGATGAAATGCGTTATTTGACGGTTGATAATGCCTGGCGATACCGAAGCATTTTGCGGTACTTTTATATGCAGTATGAAAAGATGAAGTATTGGCTATATAAGGAAGACATCTTTGAGGCCCTAAAGGAAAATGACGAATTTAAGGCCTATACCATGGATATGTGCAGACAGGATCTGGATGTACTGCTATCCTGGAAAAATCTGTCAGCCATCCAGGATACTGCCAAGGTTGCCACGGTGGAGGAATTCAAGAACAAGCAGTTCCGATATCAGCTGTCTGAATATAGTGTCGAAATTGAACGGTTGACCCTCCGGCTGGAAAATCTCTTTGTGGAATCGGCCTCCTTGGAACCCACCCTGCTGGAACGGCTCCGGGAAGAGCTTAAAAAGTTGCCTCAGGTGGCAAAACAGGGTGAAAAAGAAGTGGGCAGCTGGTGGAGTAGTCTCAACAGCGACTTTAAACGGCTGAACCAGAACTATCAGGATTATATTCGTGATCTGTATTCCATCAAGGCCGAGGAAATGATGAAAACAAAGGAATTCATGATTTTTAAGGACAAATTCATTGAATATCTTCGTGATTTTGTAAAAGGGCTACAGAACCATGCCAATGCCATAGAACATATCTTAAAAAATCTTAATGCGGCAGACATCGATAGGGTGCTTAAAAAAGCCATCGCCTATGAGGTGTCCATTCCTAGAATTGATGCGGAGATTGACGAAGTTGGGATCAGTGAAAATATAGTCGGGCGGTGGGACAGCCTTAATGCCTGGTTTTTGGGATCAAAGGGAAACGAGAGCGAAGCCGCCAAACTGATGGATATCACCAACGATATTATCAGAAAGATAACCCGTTACGCCTCTCAAATCTCAGAAAGCAGAAACAATGCCATTAACCGGAAGGAAGAATATCGCAAGCTGGCAGAACTTTTTGACCAGTGCCGCGATATAAAGGAAGCCCATCAATTATCCAGCATGTCCTTTGGTATTTTTCAGATGAAACATATCAAATCCGATCATTTCAGAGAAACAGAGAGCATTAATAGCCAGATCTTTGAAGAGTCACCGGGTGTCTTGGCCCTGAAGCCCAGGGTCCGGGGCTATCAGGAAAAGGCCCAACGGACCACCATCCGCAGCAACCGCGAGAAAAAAGAGGCAATGAGAAACCGGATCCGACTGGAGCGGCAGATCGAAGAAAAGACCATGGAAAACTATGTCATTGACTACTGCATCGACTTTGCCAGTCTTCCGGTGATTGAGCGGCATGTCCGGACGACTTTATTGAAATGGTTGAGCAAAGGCATTGGAGCAGATAAAAAAGGCAAAACCGAGGATGGCCGGGTGTTTCAGGTGGAGCTGCCAAAGGAACGAAATCGTCGCTGTGTATTGCGGTGTGAGGATGGAAATCTGGAAATGCCCGCCTATGTGATTCGGTTTTTAGATAATACGAAGGAGTCGGAAAATGAAAGAGCTTGAAATACTCCTGGATCAATACTGGGTGGTGAAGGATAACGACAAGGATTTATTTTATCGGGTTAAGGATAGCATTCCCCAATTTAAAACATTTCTCAGCGATAAGCTGGGTTATGGGATTGTTATCAACCAGCATTTAATCAAGCTGGAGAAAATTCCCGGTTCGGCCGAAAGCTTTATGGGGATTCAGGAATTCAATCATCCCATGCAATACATACTTTTGTGTCTGCTCTTGATGTTTCTGGAAGATCGTTCCCGGGATGAACAGTTTGTGCTGTCGGAAATTACCGAATTCATTGCCGGGAATAATATCGGCAAAGAAAAAATCGACTGGACTCAGTACAGCCATCGGAAGCATTTTATCAAGGTATTGCGCTTTGCCCAGCGCCTTGGTTTAATGAAGGTCAATGATGGGGATGATCAGAAGTTTGCCTATCACGATGACGCCGAGGTTTTATATGAAAGCACCGGTTTATCCCGGTATTTTGTGCGCCATTTTACGGCGGATATCATGGGTTTTGCCAATTATCAGGATATCGAAAATGCCGAATGGGGGGACTTGAACGCCGACCGGGGCGTTATCCGGCGGCAGCGGGTTTACCGGAAGCTTTTGATGGAACCGGTGGTTTATTCTCAGGGGGCTGATGATGTGGATTATGACTACATCAAAAAACAACGGGGACTGATGGAAGGCGATTTTTTGAAATATCTGGAATACCCTCTTCATGTTCATAAGAATGGGGCCATGCTGGTGGTGCCGGCCGAAAAAAATATTCAGGACGGATTTCCCAACACTAGGGCCATCTGTGATATCACCCTTTTGTTGGTTGCCCAGATGCGGGAGGCGCTTGCTGAAAAAAAGCTGAAAATCAATCCAACCGGCGGGGTTTCCCTATCCCGGGTGGCCTTTGATGAATGGGTAGTCGAGCTGAAGGCAAAAGCAGGCAGGAACTGGAGTAAGGAGTTTCGGGAAATGTCAGCCGCCGGGCTGGCTGCAAATCTGGCAGAATATATGGAAGACTTCAAGATGCTGCGGCAGCTTTATGACGGTCGGGAAATTGAGATCCTGCCACTGGCGGGAAAACTCATGGGAACCTATCCGGAGGATATGGCTGAGAGAAAGGGAGAAAAATAAGATGGACAATCGATGGGTGATCAACCGGGCCGGTCTGGTGAATTTCTGGTATTATGATGAGGAAACCTTTGATTTTTCTCAGGGACGGCTGCTCCTGCGCGGCTCCAATGGATCGGGTAAATCGGTGACGATGCAGAGCTTTATTCCGCTTTTGCTGGATGGCAATAAAAGTCCGGAGCGGCTGGATCCGTTCGGATCAAAAGCCCGAAAAATAGAAAACTATATTCTGGGAGATGACGAAAACGGAAAGGACGAATCCATCGGCTATCTTTTTATGGAATTCAAAAAGAAGCACTCCAACAATAGGGCCACCATCGGCATGGGGTTTAAGGCAAATCGGGGCAAGCCGATGAAATCCTGGGGGTTCTCCATCACCGATGGCAGACGCATTGGCGAAGACTTCTTTTTATATAAACAAATGGGTGAAAAAATACCGTTGACCAGGAAGGAACTGGAAAACCGGATCGGCGACGGCGGTCAGGTAGTCGAGGGACAAAAAAACTATATGAAGCTGGTAAACGATCTGGTTTTTGGCTTTGATGATCTGGACGAATACGATGAGCTGGTTAAATTGCTGGTACAGCTTCGCAGTCCCAAGTTGTCCAAGGATTTCAAACCAACGGTTATTTATGAGATTATGGAAAATTCGCTGCAGCCCCTGTCCGAGGACGATCTCAGACCGATGTCCGAAGCCATTGAAAACATGGATAACATCAAGAGCCGACTCGAGGTTCTAAAGGACTGCAAGGGCGCCGCGGATCGGATTAGGCAAGCCTTTGACCGGTACAATCAATTTATTGTACTGGATAAGGCCCGACAGTTTTATGATCACCACCTCCGGTTGGAGCAGCAAAAAAACCTGAAGAATAAAAAAACCAGGGAAATTGACAAAGCCGGAAAAGAGATTGCCAGCCTGAAAGAAAAAATCATAAAGCTGGAAATCGTTCTGCAGACCCAGCAGGAAAAAAAGCGGGAACTGGAAAGCCATGACAGCGTGAAGATCCGGGAAAAGATCATGCAAACTGAAAAAGAAATCCAGGAACTGGCGACACAGCGGTTTGAAAAGGATAATCAGCATGAGACCAAAAGGCAGCAGGAACGGGATCTGGACAATCAGGTAAGCGGTTACCGTCAGAATATTGAAGCCGGGGAACGCGGTATCATCAAGCAGCTTACTGAAATGGATGATCTGGCCGAGACTTTTGTCTTTGATGAGCATGATTTCATGCGGGATGAAGTCAAAAAAGATGTGACTGAGCCCTTTGATTTCGGTTATGTTACGACGATCTTAAAGAAGCATACCGAGATCCTTAGTCAGGCGGTTAAAGCTCTGGAAAAAGAAAAGCAGATTTCAGAAGCCTATGAAAAATGTGTGATGGAACTGGATTTACTTAAAAAAGAACTCGCCGAAAAAGAACGACTGCGGGAACAGGCCAATCGCCAAATGACGGAAATCCAGGATGAAATGCTGGAAAAGCTGTATCAGAAAAATCAGGACAACCAGGAATATATTATTTCAGTTGATGGTTTAAGTCAGCTCGCTCGGGTAATCCGCCAATTTGGACCGGAAAGCAATTTTAACGACATAGCCCAGATTCTTCGGGGCGAACAGATCGGGTTGGAAGAACTAAAACGGGAACGACTTTTCATTGAACAATCTGAATGGGCAAAAATAAATAAGGAGAAAAGTGAAAAGCAAGCCGAACTTGATTACTGGAAAAAGATGAAGGATCCAGAACCCGCCCGGGCCGAAAAAGTCAAAAAAAACAGAGAAAAGCTGGTGGCACTGGGCATTCCCCATATTCCCCTGTACAAGGCACTGGATTATGTGGACGGGGTTGATGCGGCCACCCAGGCGGCCATTGAAGAAGCCATGGCCGATATGGGTATATTGGATGCCCTGATCATTCCTGAGACTTTTCGGGGGCAACTGGGATCAATGCCTGAGCTGTCCGGAGATAAATACATATTTCCGGCTCCCCAGTTTATGGTTCACAGCATGAACCAATATCTGCAGGTGGAAACGTCCCTGGCAGAGATTTCGCCGGAAGAGGTAGCCAATGTATTGACCAGCATTCTCATTGATGAAAACCACCATACGCATATGGATGAAAAAGGAAATTACAGCCTGGGGATTTTAAGAGGAAAGGCCAGTGGCAGGGATACGCCGAAATTCATTGGCTCTTCGGCCCGAAAAAAGTATCGGGAAGAACAGCAGAAAGCCCTGGAATTGGAATTGGCAGCCATTACGGATCGCCTGATTGGCCAGGAAAAAGTCCTGAATCAAGTAAAGCAGGAAATTGAGATCTTGAAACGGGAGTTTACCGAAGGCTTGAATCAGGAAGATCTGGTAACGGCGGCCAACGTTGTCAAACAGGCGATGTTTGAGCATGTGATGGTCTCAAAAGCAGTGGCAAAGAAAAGCGGTGAAGAAAAAATCCTTTACGAAGCAGTGAAGAAAATAAAGGAAGAGATTTACCGCATCACCGGGAGAATCACCCTGCCGGTGAATCTGGAAACCTATGAGGAGGCCCAGATTGCGGCTACGACGTACCTTGATGAGCTCCATAAGCTGGAAAAACAAAAGCTTCATTTAGACAATTTCCAAATCAGTTTGAGGGGAGCCGAAAACCGGTATGAGGAAGTGCTTCAAGAAATCGATGATGTACTTTATGAGATCAGCGGACTGAACACCAAACGCGCCACCCTGGCATTGATACTGACCAATTTGAGTGAACAGTTAAAGCTCACCGATTATGAGGCTATTAAGGCCGAACTGGAGCAATGCCTGCTGGCATTAAAGGAACTCCCTCAAGAAAAAGAAGAAACTGTGATACAGTTGGAAAGGGTGCGTTTGGGATCCGAACGGCTGACAGAGGATATTGGCAATCTGGAGCAGACACTTAAACAACATGAAAAAATCTATTCAATTATGAAAGAAGCGTTTAAAGAAGAACTGCAGCTGGGATATGCAGTTAAATCAGTGAAAGACGATTTGTTTAGCGTGGCTGGGGATCTCCTCGCAAAAAATCCAGTTAGGGATAAACAAAACAAAGACCAGGTCACCACCAGGATCGTCGAAAATTTAAATAGTAATAGTCAGTATCTCCGGGATTTTTCGGTGAACAGTCAGTATATTTTCGAAAAAGAGTGGAGCGAGGATGAAGACGAGGCAGTGGAAAAAGCCCATGAGATCAGAAGACGTCTGAATATCACGGCCAAGGTCACTGGCAAGGTGGTCAATTTTTACGACTTGTCCGATTATCTGAAAGACAGTCTGGAGGAAACCGAAAAGCTTTTAAGAGAAAGTGATCGGGAATTGTTTGAAGACATTCTGGTTAAGAATATCAGTAAAAAAATAAGCGCCCGGATTTTTCACAGTGAAAAATGGGTGGATAATATGAATCAGCTGATGGCGAAAATGGATACCTCCATGGGGCTTAGCTTCAGTCTGCGCTGGACCAATAAAAAGGCCGAAACCGAAGAACAGCTGGACACCCGAAAACTGGTGAACCTGCTTAAAATGGATGGTAATCTATTAAGGGATGAAGACCTCAACGCCCTGTCAGAACACTTTCGTTCAAAAATCACGTTAGCCAGACGAGCCCTGGAGGAGAAGGATGTTAATCTGACCTTCCATTCCATTGTGAAGGATATACTGGATTATCGAAAATGGTTTGAATTTAAACTGTTCTTTAAAAAAACCGGTCATCTCAGCAAAGAACTTACCAACAACGGCTTTTTTAAATTCAGTGGCGGGGAAAAGGCCATGGCTATGTATGTGCCCTTATTTTCGGCGGTCAATGCCCGGTACGAGGCGGCTGGAAAAGAAAGTGCCCGGATTCTTTCTCTGGATGAGGCCTTTGCCGGAGTGGATGAACAGAATATTCGGGATATGTTCCGGCTGCTGAATGATCTGGATTTAAGCTATATTATTAATTCCCAAATCCTTTGGGGCGATTATGACACCGTCGATTCCCTGGCCATCAGTGAACTGATCCGGCCGGATAACGCAGATTTTGTGACGGTCCTGAGATATCACTGGAATGGCAAGGTACGAAAGCTGGTGGTGGATGATGCCTCATGAGTTTGCCGCTTATCTGAAAGCCAATCCCGGCTATCACCGAATCATGAAACAGATTGGCGAAAAATATGAATCCCTGGGCCATCTGGGCGGCACCATCCGGTTGGATAAAATGACCGATGCGGAGCGGGAGGTACTCAGAAGTCTTTTCAAAAAAAACTATCTCCAGAAAAGTGCCTCCTTTGCAGTTGAAAAATTTATCAGTGCCTTTGCAGCCACCCGCTATGAAGGCGTGGACTTTGAAGAAATGCTGGCCAGTTATTTTGGCGAAAAGCTGAGCTGGAAAAAGGATGTTAAAAGTCAGTATGATGACGAAAAAAGCCGGTGCTTTGGGGAAATTATTGAGGTCTTTAAAGAATCTCCCGGAGCATTATGGCTGACGGATCTTCTGAAAAATAGAAATAATGCCTATCCAATCCTGAGTATGAAATACAACGAGGACCCAGAGCATTTAAGACGACTTCTGACCCAGGTTTGCATAGGTTTGAATCAATGCGTGGCAAAACCGCAGAAGGTTCGGCTGGCACTCTTTGCCTCTCAGATGACCAGAGATCCCCATGCCTTTGACATGAATCGGGAGGGGGGACGACTATTGCTTTACGCTTTAAGCGCTTATTATCGGCTTAATTATCCCAAAAATGCGGAAGCACAGATGGAGCTTTTATACAAAGCCGGTTTGATTTATGATGAGGTTTCCAATTACACCATCGGTCGAGGTCTCCAGGCGTTTGCCGGGGATAAAATACATTCGGGCTGGGTTGGATTTGCTGAATTGGGCGAGCCTCTGCACCTTTCGCTCTGGAATATCGGGATGATCGACAGGGTGGCCTGCGTCAAAAATCGGGTCTTTGTCTTTGAAAATCCCACGGTTTTCAGTGAAATTGCGGGTCTGATGGAAGACCGACCCTGTTCCCTGATCTGTTCAGTCGGAAACGTAAAGGTGGCAACCCTATTGCTGCTGGATAAAATTGTTCAAAGCGGCGGGATGATTTATTATGGCGGCGACTTCGATCCGGAGGGGCTGATTATTGCTGATAAACTCAAAAAAAGATACGGCGAAAAATTGGTTTTGTGGCATTTTACCCCGGAAGACTATGAAAGGATAAAGTCAAAAAAGAAGATTTCTGAATCAAGATTAAAAAAAATGGATGGACTGCTGTCGCCGGAATTAAAAAAGCTGGCAAAAGTAATCAGGAGCTCCGGCTTCAGCGCCTACCAGGAATTACTGGTCGATGTTTATCTAAATGATATTGAAAAACTTAATTAAATAGAAATTAAAAATTCTCTGGTATAATTTAAAAATTGGCTGATTAAAAGCAATGATTGGCCGGCAGTTATGGACAAGCCGCAAAAGGTTGTGGATAGTCAGACTAAATTAAGTAAAAAACGAGAAAGAGGGAACCGATGAAAGAATATCGACCCGACGATTTTGATTTTAATAAAGCCCTTGGAGAAATTAAACAGGGGATTGCCAAACCAAATATTCTCATCTGCGGTGCCACCGGGGCCGGAAAAAGTTCGGTGGTAAACTATGTGTTTGGTGAAGATCTTGCCAAAACCGGCGATGGCATTCCGGTGACTCGGGGCATAACAAAGTACCAGCGGGATGATTCCGGGGTGGTGCTCTACGATACCGAAGGGTATGAAATCGGAACGGAGAAAGTCTCCCACTATAAAACCCAGGTGGAAAACTGGATTAATCAGGCCAAAAGTATGGATCTCAAGAACCAGATCCATGAGGTGTGGTATTGTATTTCCGGCGGCAATAAACGGGTTACCGATATGGACATCGACGTGATTAAAAGTCTGGTGTCAAAAAAGGTGCCGTTGGCAGTGGTGTTGACGCAAATTGACAACCTCGATGAAGAGGAACTGACTGCCATGGAAGAGGCCATTGTTCATTATTGCGACGTGCCGTTTTTTAGAACCTGTGTCTCCCAGGATCTAGAAGTGCTGAGCGCCCTAAAGGATTATCTCCAGTGGGAGGCCCTTATTGCCTGGGCCATCGATCAGCTGGATGAATCCTTAAGGGAAGGCTTTATCGGGGCCCTGCAGGGGAACCTGACAACCAAGCGGGGGCTGATTAATCATAAAATCATTCCCCTTTATACCAGCGCCGCAGCCGGCATTGCCCTGACACCCATTCCTTTTTCCGATGCGGCCCTGTTGGTGCCGGTTCAAATAAAGATGGCCCTGCATATTATGAAAACCTATGGTTTAGATCAGACCCTGGGAAACTTGTCATCCCTGGTGGGCTCGGTGGTGGTATCCGAATCCGGTCGCTTACTGGCCCAAACCCTGAGTGCCAATCTGTTAAAACTGATCCCCGGTGTGGGAACCGCCATCGGAACCGGCGTCAACACCGCCGTGGCATCCAGTTTTACCGCCGCCATGGGCTATGCCATCTCGGAGATTTGTTTTCGCTGTGCCAAAGCTGTTTTTGAAGATGGTAAGGAAATTGTTTTTTCCGAATATTTCAACAGTGAAAACATTGCCAGCCTTATGGGGGAATGGTTCAGGGTTTCCAAAAATGGATAAGAAATGTGAAACCAATGTCCTGATCCTCGGTAAAACCGGAGTTGGTAAAACATCTTTGTTTAATTATATCTTTGGGGCTGATCTTTTAAAAACCGGGGCCGGACGCCCGGTCACGGGCATGGGTCTGTTTGAGGAAACGGTTGCCCTAAATGAAAACCTGACCCTTCATCTTTATGATTCCTGGGGGTTGGAAGCCGACAAATCACAAACCTGGAAATCCCTTATTAATGAAGCGCTGGAAGAGCATAATGTCCGGGAAATAAAAGAGTGGTTTCACACCATTATCTATTGTCTATCAGCCAAATCCGCACGGGTTGAAGCCTTTGACCTGGAAATGATCAGGACCCTGGCAAAGGATGGCAATCCGGTGATGGTGGTGCTGACTCATTGTGATGTAATGAATGTTAAGTCATCCATTACAGCAATGCGGGAGGTTCTCTGTGCCCAGGGTAATGTGACCCAGCAGGACATTGTGGAAGTGTCCAGCCATTCAAAAACCCTGTTGGGGGGAAAGCAGACAAGGCCCTTTGGGAAAGAAAAAATTATTCATCGGATCAAGGTAAATCTGCTGGGGTCCATTTCCAGTAAGATGCCGCAACTGCTTGAGAATTTTGGGTCGAAGAAAATAGAAAAATGGCACAAGAATTGTTCGGAAATCGTTGAGAAAAATGTGCGGCTGTTAAACCCTTCCTCAGTGAAAAAAGAAGAAAAACGCAACGAACTATTTGATCTCTATGCTCAGGACATTTTTAAAGAAATAGAAAGTGAATCCGATGCTCTCTTCAATGAAGCCTATGATTATTACAATGTGTTTAGCGATCAATTTTTGGGGTACTCAATAATACAGGTTCGGAAACAGGAAAAGCTATCGAAGATCACTCATTTTCAAATGAAAAAAAGCGCTAAAATCACAGCAGCAGTAGCCGGAACGATTTTCATTTGCATTCCGGTGGTGGGCTTATTGGGAAAATATGCCATCAGGGAGCGTATCCGGGCATACTATAAAGAAGGCCTCGGGCACAACCGGGAGTTGCTTTATCACCACCTGGAAATCTGTGTTCAAATACTCACCAAGGAATTAAATCATATCAATGACGAACTCATGCAGGATGAACAATGAATCAAGCCCGATAATGTCAGGTTTAAATAACAATTAAGAAAATGCGACTTAAAAGAATAAAACAGGATTTATGGGGTAGCTGCAAACTGGCCGCGAAGCGCAAATCACTTTCGCAATTGCCTATGCATAAACAGAAGAGGAGAGACAAAATGGAAAATAAACTGTTGGATAAAATTGGAGTAATTTATTGGAGCGATCGTGAAAGTACAGAAATTATGGCGGAAAAAATTTCCAATGGAATTGATGAGGCCGGAAGTCGGGCGATTCTTTTGAATGTTGCGGATTTTGACCCGAAAACAATAAATACCTACGCAAAAATTGTGCTGGGCTGTCCGGCAATGGAGGGCGAGGCACTTGAAAAAACCGAGTTTGAGCCATTCTTCAGGGCAATATCAGACCAATTAAAAGGAAAAAAAGTCGCCCTTTTCGGTTCCCACGGATGGGGAAATGCCGAATGGATGGCAGATTGGGAAAAACGTGTCAATGATTTAGGCGCGATTCTTTATGATCGCGGCCTCACCGTTCTGGGCGAACCCGACAAAGAAAGCCGCCGCCGCTGCGTCGAATTCGGAAAAGAATTCGCAGAATTTTAAAACAAAAGCGTGTCGCAATATAAAATTGCGGCACGCTTTTTGACTGTCAACAATCCTAACATCATTTGTCGGCATCATGGCGAACAGGCATAGTTTGTACGAATTGCAGCCGACAACGATTTACCATTGACCCCGGGGCGATTTTGTCAGGTCTAGTTCATGCGGCTTACAAAGTCAGAGTAAGCTTCAATACCATGTTCGTGAACGTCCAGTCCTTCAATTTCGACAATCTTGTCAACACGAAGTCCCATTGTTTTCTTAAGAATAAAGAAGAGGATAAACGCAACACTTACAGTCCAGGCGGCAACAGATAGAACACCAATGGCTTGGACACCGAGAACGGCAAGTCCGCCGCCGTAGAATAATCCGAGAATGGCATCTTCAGTTCCCGGCAGGTAGTTGGCAAAAAGACCAACCAGCAGAGTACCGGTCACACCACAGAAGCAATGAACACCAATGGCCCCAACAGGATCATCAATTCGAAGCTTTTGATCGATGAAAGGAATACCGAAGGTAATCACAACACCGGCAATGATACCGATGAGGATCGCGCCCCAGAGAGTAACCACCAGACATCCGGCAGTGATGGCAACCAGACCGCCAAGCACACCATTAAGAGTCATTGAAATATCAGGTTTCTGGTAGCGAATCCAGGTTAAAAACATAACGGTTAATCCACCGGCAGCTGCGGCAAGATTGGTAGTCATGGCAATGTGGCCAATATCAAGATTAACAGTTAAGGTGCTACCGGCGTTAAAACCAAACCAGGCAAACCACAGAATGAAAACACCCAGAGCACCTAAGGTTAGGCTATGGCCGGGAATGGCATTGGCTTTACCGTCTTTGTTGTATTTGCCAATACGAGGACCAACCATGATCGCGCCAACCAGCGCGGTCCAGCCACCAACCGAGTGAACGACGGTAGAACCGGCAAAATCAATGAAACCCATTGAGCCAAGGAAACCGCCGCCCCATACCCAATGGCCGACAACCGGATAAATAATCAGACTGACAAAGGCCGAAATCAAACAATAAACACTGAATTTGGTACGACCGGCAACGGCACCGGAAACGATGGTTGCTGCGGTTGCGGCGAATACGGTTTGAAAAAAGATGAACAGTTCAGGGGTAACCGCTTCAAAGGCGGAAACATTGGTAAGATTTTCAGGATTGAAGAATCCTGCGGTACCAATTAATCCCATCCAGTCAGGACCGAACATAATCCCAAAGCCGAAGCAAAAGAACAGAATTGAGCCAATCATAAAATCGACAAAGTTTTTCATAATAATATTACCGGCATTTTTAGCTCGCGTAAAGCCGGTTTCAACCATGGCAAATCCTGCCTGCATAAAGAACACAAGGACAGAAGCCAAAAATACCCAAATAATATCCATATATTGTTGCACTGCTATTAATTCCATAAGGACAACCTCTCTTATCATAAATTTGTAGGGTAAAACGACATGAATAATTTTTTGAAAATAAAAAAGACGACCGTTTTTAATGATTCATTAAAAACTATCGCCTTTGACAGTATAAATTATTCAATTGTTTTCACCCTTTTTCCTAAATCGCGTCTTTACCGTGAACCCCTGTTCGTATACGCACCACATCTTCAACATCATAAACGAAAATTTTGCCGCCGCCGATTTCTTCAGTTGTGAGACGATCGGTAATGAGTTTAATAATAATGCCGGCTGTTTCGGCGTCGGTAACTGTTTCAACTTTAAGTTTTGGAAGAAAATTAACGGTATAAGCGGTGCCGCGATAGGATTTTTTATAACCCTTCTGGTTTCCGTAGCCCATAATATTGGTTAGCATCATGCCCTGTACATCACAGGTGTTGAAAATCTCTTTTAATTCCTCGAGTCTTTCAGGCTTAATTATAATTTCTAGCTTTTTCATAAGAACCTCCTTCTTTCAATGGTGATATTTATTTAAAGGGGGAAGGGGCACTGCTGCCCCTTCCCTAACACTTTATTAAACGTAGAACAGAATATCTTCATAAACTGGGAATGGCCAGTATTTTTCAGCTACCATGGTTTCAAGGTCATCAGCGATGACTCGAAGTGCTGTCATGGCGGGGATGACTTCAGTACAGTAATAGTTGGCTTCGTCCTGAGGGGTTTCGCCGTTTTGTGCGCCTTCAAGAATTTCTTCCAGCGAATCAATTGATTTAATGAAATCACCAAAACCTTTGGAAAGTCTTTCGGCAAGCGTTTCTTCGGCAGAGAGATCAATGGAACCGCCGCAAGCCTTTTTAGCCAGCAGTGTATCACAAACCTCTTTTGTATAGGTTACAACCGCAGGAGAAATTTCCCGTTTCGCAAGACTGATCATGGTTAAGGCTTCGATGTTAATGGTTTTGCTGTATTCTTCCAGATGTATTTCGTAACGAGAATCCATTTCAGCTGGAGTGAAAATATTATGTCGTTCAAAAAGTTTAACATTTTTTTCAGAAGTAAAGTGAGACAAAGCTTCCGGTGTTGTTCGTAAATTTGGAAGACCGCGTCGTTTGGCTTCGACTACCCATTCTTCGGTGTAGTTATCGCCATTAAAGACAATGTTTTTGTTTTCTTTAACGGATTTTCGGAGCAATTCAATTAAGGCAGCATCAAAGTCATCAGCTTTTTCCAAAACATCCGCAAATTTACCCAGGACATCCGCAACAATGGTGTTAAGGGTGATGTTAGGTCCAGCAATGGATTGGTTGGATCCCAACATACGATGTTCAAAGCGGTTTCCGGTAAATGCAAAAGGTGATGTTCTGTTTCGATCGGTGGCATCCATGATCAGCTTAGGCAAGGTACTGACGCCCATTTCAAGAACAAGATCTTTAGCTTCTTTAACAGGTTTTCCGGTTTCGATGGATTTAAGTGCGGCCGTCAGCTGCTCACCCAGGAAGATAGAAACAATGGCCGGAGGTGCTTCGTTGGCACCTAAACGGTGATCATTACCGGCGTTGGCAACATTGATTCGAATCATTTCACTATAAGTGTTTACAGCCTCGATGATGGCACAAAGGAAAAGCAAAAATTGCATATTTTCAGCAGGATTGTCGCCAGGGTTTAACAGGTTTTCACCGGTATTGGTGGAAATGGAAAAGTTATTGTGTTTTCCGGATCCGTTTACGCCGGCGAAGGGTTTTTCGTGAAGTAGACAAGCTAAATCATGACGATAGGCAACGCGTTGCATGAATTCCATAATTAATTGGTTATTATCAGTGGCAACATTGGTGTTGGTGAAAATAGGTGCTAACTCATGCTGAGCTGGGGCAACTTCGTTATGGCGGGTTTTAGAAGCGATGCCAAGCATCCAAAGTTCTTTATCAAGGTCTGCCATGTAATTAGATACACGGCCACGGATACGTCCGAAATAATGAGTTTCCATTTCCTGGCCTTTTGGTGGTTTGGCACCAAATAGGGTACGTCCGGTCAGGATTAAGTCCTTACGTTTTTTAAACATTTCTCGTTCGATCAGGAAATATTCCTGTTCCGCACCGGCGGTGGTGGTTACTTTTTTTACATCAGTCTTACCGAAAAGCTTGAGGACCCGAAGAGCATGATGATTCAGGGCTTCCATCGAACGTAACAGTGGTGTTTTTTTATCCAGAACTTCTCCGGAGTACGAACAAAAGATGGTTGGGATACAAAGCGTTGTTCCTTTAATAAAAGCATATGAAGTTGGATCCCAAGCGGTATAGCCACGGGCTTCAAAAGTGGCTCGGAGTCCGCCGGAGGGGAAAGATGAGGCATCGGGTTCGCCCTTAACCAATTCTTTACCGGAGAATTCCATCATTACTTTGCCTTCTTCGGTGGGGTTGATAAACGCATCATGCTTTTCAGCGGTGATTCCGGTCATCGGTTGGAACCAATGGGTGAAATGTGTGGCGCCCTGTTCCAAAGCCCAATCCATCATCGCATTGGCAACAACCTCGGCGACGTTTTCTTCCAACGGCAAATCTTCTTTCATGGTTTTTAACAGGGAAGCATAAATGTGTTTGGGCAATCGCTTTCGCATAACACCGGAATTAAAAACCTTTGATCCGAAAATGTCAGCAACATTTTCTTTTACAATATTTTGCATGTGAATATCCTCCTAAAATTTTAATCATAGAATGTTTCATTAAAACCACTGTGTCTCCATTGACCTCGGGATTAAAATAAAACTTATTTCACCGTTTCCATTGAAATGGAAACGGTAAAGATTAAACAAAAAAAGGTGCTTCAGAAAGGCGTAAAAAACACCCTCAAAAGCACCATTGCTAACTAAAAGATGTGGCTGATGCCACTGATATTTAAGTTAGCCTTATTATAGACTATTGAAAATGTCTTGTAAAGGAATTTTTTTAAATTTTCATCTGTAATGGTTATCAATATGACCGATGGAATGAAAATATTTACAAAAACAGCTACCTACGGTATAATATTTCAAAAACAGGGTATAAATATTGGCATAGAGTTAAATGAAATTAAGGAGGAATTTAAAATGGACGAAAAATTGGATGTTAAGCAAGAAAGGCATGTTGCCATACTTGACGCTTTGCTGGGGGATGCTGACTTAATGATGGCTGTTAACGCAGCGCCAAACTTTGAAGCAGGATATGAGATGGTGGCGGAAAAAGTTCCCGGGCTGACATTGGAAGAATTTACAGCTTCAATGGATTTGTTAAAACAAATGGTTTTAGCTCAAATGGAAAAAACACAAATTCAATAATAAAACAGGTGACGCAAAGCTACTATTGGGTCACCTGTTTTTATGAGGAGATAGGATAATGAAAACCGAACGTATCCATGACATTAAAGTGCAAATGCAAAAAAATCCCATGGAAAAAAGCGTTATCCAATGTTATGTCAACGAATTGCTGCGGGCGAAAAACTGCGAGGGGATAAAGATAATCTTAAATGAAACTTCTCCAAAAGGTCATAACCCGACATTAGTGACGGACGCTCTTTTAGAATCAAAAAATAAGGCGGCAAGAGTACTCTGCAAACATTATCATCGACTCAATGATGAACAGCAAAAAAAGGCCATCCAGATCCTGGGGCAGCTTCAGGCGGAATCAGCCGTTGAATTTCTTAAGGTGATTTTCTCCGGAAACGATAAATGGCTGGCAATGGATGCGGTTCCCGGACTGCAACCCTTTGTTGATAAAGATATGATTCCGATGATTTTTGATGTAATTGCTGATTCGGATTATTATCGGGAGCTAAAAATTGCCTGCGTAGCCTTATTGGTGGATATTGGTCCCGCAGCAGTGCCGGAGCTGATCAGAATTGTTAATGAAAAACCAGGCGTCTGTGCTCTTCATGCGATTCAGGCATTAGGGGAAATCGGCGATCCGGCAGCAACCCCAACATTATGCGAATGTCTGGAAAAAAGCGATGAATATGAGATCCCCAAGATCGCCGAGGCTCTGGGTAAAATAAAAGATCCGGAAGCGACCCTGCCATTGTGTAACGCATTAATGAGCAAAACACCCTGGAAAGATGAAATTCTTGTGGCTTTAGGCAGAATTGGAAATCCTCTGGCAACTCCGATCCTGATTACTTATTTTAATCAGGTGATTGAAGTTCTTGACCGAAACTATTATATGGAAAGTGCATTCTTTTTATTGGAAGTCATGGGAAAAATGAATGATGTTGCCATGATCGAACCACTCACCCGGGTTTTTAAGTATTCTCCGGGAAAATATCGGGTGACGGCTCTGAAATCATTGGAAAATCTGCGAATTCTTGTGGGCGATGCTCCGTTTTTCATCAGTTTATATGAACTGCCTAAAAGCATTCATCAGAATGCCCTTAGCGAATGGTTTCATTTGGAGGATTGCCAGGCAAAGTCAGTTTGCCAAAAACTCCTCATCGGCGAAAGATATATCATTGAAAATGTGGACATTGGGAACAATGACCTGGAGAATAATGCCCTGATCGCTTGTTTATTACTGCCGCTGGGGTTTGAAAAAGAAAGCATGAGCGATGCCATTATGAGAGCCGAAGCCATTAAAAGCATCATCCTTTTTAAAGAGAAAGCCTATGACTGTTTAGCGCCATGGTTTTTAAATAAGGAAATTGCCAATGATATCAGTGAAATTTTAGAACAACTCGAAGAGGGTACCCGTTAAACGGCTTCAAATAGCAGCGTTTATTGATAAAAATGTCCTGGGCACAATGGTAAATCGTTGTCTGCTGCATGATCGTACAGGCGATGCCTGTTTGTCATGATGCAGACAACTGATGTTACGATTGTCCCCAGGACTTACTTTTTTGCTTTTTATTCAGTCAGAACCAATTGATGTTATTAAATGGCGTAAAATAATAATCTGAAATCCTTATCAGTTTAGATTAATAAAAAATAAATTGAATCCTGACCAAAAATATGATTTAATAGTAAGTCAAACAAAGTATATTGTATACATAAAATAAAATATGGACGCAGCAACTAAGAACAATGGGGTTCTATTCTCCTGATTTTATCAGAGGGGTTGGTTCTGTATGTTCTTTTTTAGTTGTATTCTAATAACGTTATGAAGCACTACATGAAAAACACGGAGGAACTATATGTTAAAAAAAGAAGGCGAGATCAGAATACCATCAGGGTGTGCTATTTCAGGAATCATTAATAAAACCGGCGAATGCTCGATTAATGGGAGCAGTATTGTAAAATCCATTGCTCATATGCACGACCGCTCCAACGGTCTCGGAGGAGGCTTTGCCGGTTACGGCATTTACCCGGAATATGCGGATCAATACGCCTTTCATGTTTTCTATGAAGACATGACGGCCAGAGAAGAAACCGAACGGTATTTAGATCGCTATTTTGAGATGGTCAATCTAAGTCGCATACCCACCAGAAAACATCCGAGAATTAAAGACGAACCGCAGATTTGGCGGTACTTTGTAAATCCGATTTTCACCTTGCTCCAGGAAGAACAGGAAGAAATCGACGAAAAACAATTTATTGTGGAAACTGTTTTCCATATTAATACCTTTATAAAAGGCGCCTATATTTTTTCCAGCGGAAAAAATATGGGAGTATTCAAAGCCGTCGGCTTTCCTGAAGATGTTGGGGAATTTTATCGCTTAGAAGAATACGATGCCTATTCATGGACCGCCCATGGCCGTTATCCCACCAATACCCCAGGCTGGTGGGGCGGTGCCCATCCCTTTGCACTGCTGGATTATTCCATTGTTCATAACGGCGAAATTTCTTCCTATGACGCCAACCGACGTTTCATTGAAATGTTTGATTATAAATGCAACCTCCAAACCGACACCGAGGTCATTACCTATATTATCGATTACCTCAATCGGAAGCAGGGACTTAATTATGAGAACATCGCAAAAATTATTGCCGCCCCTTTCTGGGAGGAAATAAAGCGCATGCCAGAGGCTGAAGCCAAACGGATCACGCTATTTCGAAATACCTTTGCCAGTCTTCTGATTACCGGACCTTTTTCCATTATCCTTGGTTTTAATGGTGGTTTCATGGCCCTTAACGATCGCCTCAAGCTACGCTCCATGGTGACCGGAGAAAAAGACAATATTGTTTATATCGCCAGCGAAGAATGCGCGATCCGCGCCATTTGCCCCGACATTGAAAACATCTGGGCCCCCCAGGGCGGCGAACCCATCATTGTAAGAGTAAACAGGTAATTGCGAAACGATTCGGAGCTTCGCTGCCTAGTTTACATAAACAATTTTTCCACTAGGTCGGACAACATTTTCTTGTATTGTTCGCCTATACGTTACAAAATTGTATATGAAAACTGACATCAAAGCAATTTACGTTTAGCTTTTTAAATTAAGTAATTACCTGAAGAATCAATAACTAGGAGGAAATAAATGTCCATTAATTTTATATATCCGGAGTACGAAGTAGTCCGAAATGAAAAACGCTGTATTAAATGCCGGGCTTGTGAACGGCAGTGTGCCAATGAGGTGCATAGCTACGATCAGGAATTTGACTGCATGGAAGCCCAGGAATCCCAATGTGTGGATTGCCAGCGCTGTGTGACTCTGTGCCCGACCAATGCCCTTAAAATAGTGAAAACCAATAATCGCTACCGGGAAAATGCCAACTGGCAGCAGCAAACCATGGAAGAGATCTTTCGCCAGGCCGACACCGGCGGGGTGCTGCTGTCAAGCATGGGCACACCAAAGGATTATCCCAATTACTTTGACAAGATTCTGATCAATGCCAGCCAGGTAACCAACCCGCCCATCGACCCTCTGCGGGAACCCATGGAATCCAAGGTTTTTCTGGGAAAAAAGCTGAATAAGCTGGAGTTTGACGAAAACGACGAACTTTTGTCTGAAATACCCCCACAGATTGAATTGGAAATGCCGATTATGTTTTCGGCAATGTCCTACGGGTCCATCAGTGAAAATGCCCATAAATCCTTGGCCCGGGCAGCCACCGAGCTGGGAATCTGTTATAATACCGGAGAAGGCGGACTGAATCAGGATTTATACCAGTACGGGGCCAACACCATTGTCCAGGTTGCTTCCGGACGTTTTGGGGTTCACAGAGACTACCTGAACGCCGGCGCAGCCATTGAAATCAAAATGGGTCAAGGGGCTAAACCCGGTATTGGCGGTCATCTCCCTGGTAAAAAAATTCAGGAAAAGGTGTCCCGAACCCGGATGATACCGGTGGGCGTCGATGCGATTTCGCCGGCACCACACCATGATATATATTCCATTGAAGATTTAAGGCAGTTGATTTTTTCCCTGAAAGAGGCTACCAACTATAAAAAGCCGGTGATTGTAAAAATTGCCGCGGTTCACAATGTGGCAGCCATTGCCTCCGGAATTGCCCGTTCCGGCGCCGATATTATTTCCATTGATGGCTTCCGCGGCGGCACCGGTGCTGCCCCTACCCGGATCCGGGATAATGTGGGAATCCCCATTGAATTAGCTTTGGCCGCCGTGGATCAGCGGCTCCGGGATGAAAAAATCCGCAATGATGTATCCATCGTCGTCGGTGGAAGTATTAGAAACAGTGCGGATGTGGTGAAAGCCATTGCCCTGGGTGCTGATGCGGTTTATATTGGCACCGCCGCGTTGCTGGCATTGGGTTGTCACCTCTGTCGCACCTGTCACACCGGAAAATGCAACTGGGGCATCGCCACCCAGCGGGAGGATCTGGTCAAACGCCTGAATCCCGATATCGGCTCCAGGCGGTTGGTGAACCTTGTCAGTGCCTGGAACCATGAGATTATGGAAATGATGGGCGGCATGGGGATCAACTCCATCGAAGCCCTCAAGGGTAACCGCCTGATGCTCAGAGGCATTGGTATGTCAGCAAAAGAATTAGAAATTTTCGGCATTGCCCACGCCGGCGAATAATAAACAGTTTAATAAGAAATGGAGTAAATATGAAGCGTGTCTATGTGAACGAAGAGTGGTGCCTTGGCTGCCATCTATGCGAAATTCAATGCGCCTTTGCCAATTCCGGTGAAACGGATATGGTCAAAGCCTTTAATAATAGTGAAAAAAAACCAATTTCAAGAATCACCGTCGAAGACGGTGCAGATGATATTCATTTTGCCGTGTCCTGCCGGCACTGTGACACCCCCTGGTGTGTCAAAGGCTGTATTACCGGGGCTTTGACCGTTAACGATAACGGCGTGGTGCAAATTGACGAGACCCGTTGCGTGGGGTGTCGGACCTGTATTCTGATGTGCCCCTATGGCTGCTTAACCGTGGGACACAATAAAACCCTGTTAAAATGCGAGTTATGTGTTGAAAATGCTGGGGGAGAACCGAGCTGCGTGCAGCGTTGTCCCAACAATGCCATTGTTTTCGAAGACCGGGATGGGGTATTATAATGAAAAAGTATAAATATGTGATTATCGGAAATTCCGCAGCTGCCATCGGCGGTGTTCAGGGCATCCGCAAAGGTGATCTGGAAAATGAGATTTTAATTTTAACCGCCGAACCCTGGCAGACCTATTCACGGCCGCTAATTTCCTACTGGCTCCAGGGCAAGGTAAAACGGGAAAAAATGTATTACCGCGAGCCCTCGTTTTTTACAGAAAACAACTGTCAGGTGCGTTATGCTATTCCGGTCGAAAAAATAAATCCCAAAGAAAAAACCATTAACCTGGCCGATGGCGAAATCATCGGATATAAAAACCTGCTGGTGGCCACGGGATCGGTTCCTTTTGTACCGCCAATGATAGGCTTGCCCGAAAACTTGAATAATACCACCAATATATTCACCTTTACCACCCTGGAAGATGCCATCGGCATCAGAGAAATCCTGACACCAAAGTCAAAGGTCGTGATTCTGGGAGCTGGTTTGATTGGCTTAAAAGCCGCTGAAGCCATGGTGAGCCAAAGCCAGAGCGTCATCGTAGTGGATTTGGCAAACCGGGTGCTGCCCAGTGTACTCCAGGAAAAAAGCAGCGATATTGTAAAAAAACATTTGGAAGCCCAATCCGTGAGCTTCATTTTGGAAACCAGTATCACTGAAATTTTGAAAAAAGACGTACTGCTCAGTGACGGGGAAAAAATTCCCTATGATATCCTGATTCTGGCTGTGGGCACCAAACCCCAGTGCGATCTGGTCCGGGAAGCCGGCGGTGAGATTGGCCGCGGCATTGTTACCGATGACCGGCAGCAAACCAGCCTGAAGAAAGTCTATGCCGCCGGGGATTGTACCCAGAGCCTGGACATGACCTCGGATACTCAGAAAAATCTGGCCATCCTGCCCAACGCTTTCTTGCAGGGTGAAGTTGCTGGCATGAACATGGCGGGAGAAGAAACCTATTATGATCAGGCTTTTCCGCTGAATTCAGTGGGTTTCATGGGGCTTTATATTTTCAGTGCCGGAACCTATGAAGGGGTCGTCTATGAATCGGAAAGTCCCGAAGAGTATAAAAAACTATTCATTAAAGACAATGTGTTAAAAGGGTTTATCATTATCGGCGACTGCATGCGGGGTGGCATTTACACCGATCTGATCCGGGAACAAACAGACTTATCCACAATTGACCTGGAAATGTTGATAAGTTCGCCGCAGATTATGATCTTTAATCAGAACACCCGCAAAGAAAAATTGGCCCAAAGTCATTAAGTCGAAGGAGGAAAAGATGATTATAGAAGGAAAAGATATCTATTTTGCAGATTTGAATAAAGCCATTAAACAGGCGGATGCCAGTGAAGTGACCGTCAACAATATCATTGGCCAGCGTTATATCGGCAGCGGGGTACAGGGCAAAAATCTGATCCTGCACGGCACCCCGGGCAATGCCCTGGGCGCCTACCTGGATAACTGCAATATCACGGTTTACGGCAACGTTCAGGATGCCGTGGGCGATACCATGAATAACGGCGAAATCATTGTTCACGGCAATGGCGGCGATACCCTGGGTTATGCCATGCGCGGCGGCGTTATTTACGTCAAAGGTAATGGCGGCTACCGGGTCGGGATTCATATGAAAGAATATCAGGAAAACAAACCGGTCCTCGTTGTCGGGGGGCGGGTCGGTTCTTTTTTAGGTGAATACCAGGCCGGCGGAATCCTGGTGGTATTGGGACTGGGTGTGGATAACTCCTTCCCCACCGGCAATTATTGTGGCACCGGCATGCACGGCGGGGTGATGTATATTAGAAGTGATGTGCCGCCCCAAAATCCGCTGCCCCATTTACTGATCAGGGAATGCGCCCGGGAAGATCTTACGGAGATCCAACCTTTTATCAAGAACTACTGCAGCTATTTTAATATATTGGAGGCTGATATTTTCAACAAGCCCTTCTATAAAATAACCCCCGGTGGTGGCAATCACTACAACACAATCTATGCACACAATTAATATTAATGGAGGTATAAAATGAGCCTAACTAGAAAAACCATCGAAGCCATGGAATTTATCGAAGAAAATGACGTTAAATTCATTCGGCTTCAGTTTTGTGATCTTGATGGTCAAAACCGTAACATCGCTATTTTAGCGAACCAGATGGAACGCGCTTTGGCCTGTGGGATCCCTTTTGATTCCTCGTCAGTGGCGGGATTTTCCGAATCGAAAAATGCGGATCTGGTTTTATTCCCGGACATGAGTACGATTCAGATTTTACCCTGGCGTCCTCAGCAGGGCAAGGTGGCCCGGATTCTATGTGATATCAGATACCCTGACGGCAGTATTTTCAGAGGTGATAGCCGCAATATTTTAAGGGAAACCATGAAACAGGCAGAAGCGTTGGGTTACCTTTTTAATACCGGGACCGAGTGTGAATTTTATCTGTTCAAACAGGACGAAGATGGGGAACCAACCACTACGCCCAGCGATCAGGCCGGATATTTTGATCTGGCGCCCTTTGATCGCGGCGAAAACACCCGCAGAGAAATTTGCCTGACATTGGAGGACATGGGCTTTGAAATTGAAAGCTCCCGCCATGAAGCCGGCAAGGGCCAGCACGGGATTGATTTTAAATACGATAATGCCCTGTTGTCCGCGGATAATATGATGACCTTTAAGACCGTGGTGAAAACCGTGGCTCAGCGAAATGGTCTCCATGCATCCTTTTTGCCAAAACCGCTGATGGATGAGCCCGGTAGCGGCATGCATGTCAATGCGTCCTTAATCATCGACGGAAAAAATATTTTCGAAACCATTGATGGTGAACTCTCCGAACAAGCCCGGTATTTCATTGCCGGGGTATTAGCCCATATCAAGGGCATCACTGCCATTGCCAATCCGCTGATCAACAGTTACAAGCGTTTTATGGGCAGCCATGAAGCACCAAAAACCATTGGCTGGGGGATCAGCAACCATGCCTCGCTGATTCGGATTCCGGTGGCCGTCGGGCAATATTCCCGCATGGAGCTGCGCAGCCCGGATCCCACCTGTAATCCCTATTTAACCTTTGCGGTTATTTTAGCCGCCGGACTTGAGGGGCTGGCGAAAAAAATGCCCCTGATGGAAGAGGTGAACCTTGAAGCAGAATCCCTTCCGGTAACCCTGGCCGAAGCCATTTGCGCTATGGAAGCCGATGCTCTGATCGCAAGTGTTTTGGGAAACGACCTGAAGCAAAAATACATCGAGCTTAAAAAACAGGAATGGATGGATTACATCAAAACGGTTCATCCCTGGGAAATTGACCGTTACCTTTCTATTTATTAAACCCAACACCAATAAAAACAAAAATAGGGTAGGAGGTGAAGGGGATGAGTAGCGTATTGTTGGTTTGCAAACAAAATGATGTGATTAAGGGGCTGGCTGAAATAGTGCGCCCCATGAATTTTCAATTAATCGATTCGGCTACCTCAGCCGCCGAAGGCCGCCGCAGGCTCCTGGAAGTTGAGTATGATCTGGTCATTGTAAATACCCCGCTGGGTGATGAATTTGGCGTCGATTTTGCCATTGATACCCTTGAAAAAATGACTGTCGGAATGATACTGATTGTCAAAAGCGAGCTTGTCGATCATGTGGAGGAAAAACTTGTGGATACAACGGCCTTTGTGGTGGCAAAGCCCCTAAACCGTCAGCTCCTGGTCCAAAACGTCCGGTTTGTGCTTGCGTCACGGGAGAAAATCCAGCGACTGGAAAACAAAAATACCGAGCTCAAAGAAAAAATTGACGATATGGCGGCAGTCTACCGGGGCAAGCTCTGCTTAATGGGTTACCTCGATATGTCCGAGGCAGAGGCTCATCGCTACATTCAAAAGAAGGCCATGGACACTCGCCAGTCACCACGAAAAGTGGCCGAACAAATCATCAAAACCTATGGGAAAAAGAAATAGAAAAGGGTTCCATAATAAGACTGAGTCTTATTATGGAACCCTTTAGTATGTTGTGGTATAATAACAATAGAAATATGTAAACAATATCATCATATTTTTTGAAAATATGTGAATCAATTGTCACTGCTTTATGTTATAATATTCTGGGAAAAATTGATCCCATCGTATTAAATAAAAATAATTATTTCAAGGCTTTAGAGAGAAGAACGGCAATCATCCTGATTGTGAATTCGGATCTGAGGTATAAGGAAGGAAAAAAATATATGTCGATTTCTGTATTAGTTGGCGCCCAGTGGGGCGATGAAGGTAAAGGAAAAATGGTGGATTACTTCGCTATGCAATCGGACTTAATTGTGCGATTTCAGGGAGGGGACAATGCAGGTCATACTGTAATAAATGATTACGGTGTTTTTAAGCTTCACTTAATTCCCTGTGGCATTTTTAATAAAGAATGCCAATGCCTGATTGGCACCGGCATGGTTGTGAATCCCGACGTTCTCATCGAAGAAATGCAGCAAATCACAGATGTCGGCCTGGGCGTGGACCGAATGAAAATTTCGGCCAAGGCACACATTCTGATGCCATACCATCAAAAACTGGATGAGCTGATGGAAGCCAGCGGCGGTATCGGGACCACCAAACGCGGGATTGGTCAGGCGTATGCCTACAAAGCCCTGCGCAAAAGCCTGCGTTTCGAAGATTTACTCAAACTGGAAAATGCCCGAGCCAAGCTTGAAACCATTGTTCCGGTTGTGAACGATCAGATGGCTTCGTATAAGATTGAGCCTTATACGGTTGAAGAACTTTATGCCAAATGCGAATTTTGGGCAAAAACATATGGGCATATGATTGTTGATCCCATGGTTTATCTTCACGATATGATTGATGCGGATAAAGAAATACTTTTTGAAGGCCAATTGGGCGCCATGAAGGACATTGACTTGGGGATTTTCCCCTATGTGACATCCTCCAATCCCCTGGCTGCCTATGCTGCAGTCAGCGGCGGTTTTCCGGCCAAGAAAATCAATAAGGTCATTGGCGTGGCTAAGGCCTTTTCCAGTGCTGTTGGCGGCGGCCCCTTCCCAACCGAAGAGGTTGGCGGTACCATTGACATGCTGCGCGGCACCGGCGAAAAACCGGATGATGAATTCGGGGCTAGAACCGGTCGATCCCGTCGATTGGGTTGGTTTGACATTCCGGTGGTAAGATACACCCATTCAATTAACGGTTATGATGAACTGGCTTTATGTAAAATTGACAAGCTTGACAATTTGCCGGAAATCAAGATTTGCGTTGACTATATGCTCGATGGCGAACTGGTTAAGGGTTTTCCGACCACCGAAGATTTAGAACGGGTTGAACCGGTTTATATCACCCTGCAGGGTTGGATGAGCGACACCACCCAGATTCGCCGGATTGGCGATCTGCCGGAAAACGCCAAAATATACATCAAAACAATTGAAGACCTGGTCGGAACCACCGTTGCTTATGTAGGGGTTGGACCGGACCGAGAAGACCTGGCAATTCGACTGACACACTAATACAAAATACCTGATTGCATGCAATCAGGTATTTTTTAGAAATATAAAACAAAGCGGAGGGAAAAATGTCTTATTATAAAAGAGATAAACGGGCCTGGCTGGTACTGTCGGACGGCACCGTTTTTGAAGGCTATAACTTTGGGTGCGAAGGCACCACCATTGGAGAAATTGTATTTAACACCGGCATGACCGGTTATCAGGAAGTGCTGACCGATCCATCTTATTTTGGCCAGATTGTCCTGCAAACCTATCCTCTCATCGGCAACTATGGGATTAATATGGATGATATGGAATCCGAACGAAGCTGGGTCAACGGCTATATCACCAAAGAATGGTGTGAAGAACCATCCAATTTCAGAAACACCAAAACCATTAACGAATTTATGATCGAACAGGATAAAATAGGGATCTGGGATGTCGATACCCGGGCCATTACCCGGATCATCAGAGAACACGGGACCATGAACGCCGCCATCACCACCGAGGATATTGACACCACCAAGGAAGCCCTAATGGAACAGATCAGGGACTTTAAAGTGGTTCAACCGGTCCAGGCGGTGACCCGGAAAAATAAGGGCTGGTATTACAGCCAGGATAACCGGGCCAACCACGTGGCGCTGATTGATTACGGTTTTAAGCACAATATTCTGCGGATGTTATTGCGCTTGGGCTGCAACGTCACCGTGATGCCGGCCAACACCACCGTGGATGAAATTCGGATGCTCAATCCCGACGGGATCATGCTGTCCAACGGACCCGGGGACCCGGCCGAAAACGTGCAAATTATTGAAAACATCAAAGATTTCATTGCCTACGGTAAACCGATCTTTGGCATCTGTTTGGGTCATCAGCTGATGGCGCTAGCCATGGGCGGGGAAACCATTAAGCTCAAATACGGTCATCGGGGCATGAATCAGCCGGTCAAGGACGTCGCCCGGGACCGGGTCTTTATTACCAGCCAGAATCATGGTTATGCCGTGGTGCCCGAAAGCATTAAAGAAGACATCGGCACGATTACCCATTTTAATCTCAACGACGGTACCTGTGAAGGCATCGAGTATAAAAATTGCTGTGCCTATACCGTTCAGTTTCATCCGGAAGCCAGTGCCGGACCCAATGACACCGGCTATCTGTTTGAAAAATTCACGAACCTTATGGAAAGGGGGCAACTGGGATGCCTTTAAGAAGCGATGTAAAACGCGTACTGGTCATCGGATCGGGTCCGATTATTATCGGCCAGGCCGCTGAATTTGATTATGCCGGAACCCAGGCCTGTAAAGCCTTGCGCAACGCCGGTTTGGAAGTGGTCCTGATTAACTCGAATCCGGCCACGATTATGACCGATAAATCGATGGCGGATAAAATATATATTGAACCGTTGACTCTGGAAGTAGTCAAACGGGTCATTCTGTTGGAAAAACCCGACAGCGTGCTGTCAACCCTGGGCGGCCAAACCGGATTGACCCTGTCGATGCAGCTGGCCAAAGAAGGTTTCCTGGAAGCCCACGGCGTCAAGCTATTGGGAGCCAACCTCGAAACCATTGAAAAAGCCGAAGACCGTCAAGCCTTTAAGGACATGATGCGGGACATTGGTGAGCCCTGTATTCCCTCGGAAGTAGTTACTGATATCGCTGCGGCCATTGCTTTTGCCGAAACCATCGGTTATCCGGTGATTATCCGACCGGCCTTTACCATGGGCGGCACCGGCGGCGGCATTGTTCAGAACCGCAAAGAACTGGTGGAAATCGGGACCCATGGTCTGCGGCTGTCGCCGATTACCCAGATCCTGGTGGAAAAATGCATTTCCGGCTGGAAAGAAATTGAATTTGAAGTCATGCGGGATTCCAAAGGTAACGTCATCACCGTGTGCAGTATGGAAAACTTTGACCCGGTCGGGATTCATACCGGGGATTCCATTGTGGTTGCTCCCTGTCAGACCCTTAGCGATAAGGAATTCCAGATGCTGCGGACCTCGGCGCTGAAAATCATTTCGGAACTGAAGGTCGAAGGCGGCTGTAATGTTCAGTTTGCCCTGAATCCGGAAAACTTTAACTATGCCGTCATTGAAGTCAACCCCCGGGTTTCCCGATCGTCGGCCCTGGCCTCCAAGGCCACCGGCTATCCGATTGCCAAGGTGGCGTCCCAGATTGCCGTCGGTTTTTCCCTGGATGAAATCATCAACGAAGTCACCGGTGATACCACCGCCTGTTTCGAACCGGCTCTGGATTACATCGTTGTGAAATTCCCGCGCTGGCCCTTTGATAAATTTGTCTATGCCAAACGAACCCTGGGCACCCAGATGAAAGCCACCGGCGAAATCATGTCGATTGGCTCAAGCTTTGAACATGCCATGATGAAAGCCATTCGCTCCATCGAGCTGGGTATGGAAACCCTGACCATCGAACGCCTGGTTGACGCCAGCGATGATGAAATCATGACCATGCTGGCCGAGTCCGATGACGAACGGGCCTTTGTGGTGTACGAAGCAATTAAGCGTAAAGTACCTCTGGACACTATTTTCGCCATTACCAAAATTGATAAATGGTTTTTGGACAAGCTCCGTCATCTGGCAGTGATGGAAAAAGACTTAGAAACCCTGGGTCTCACCGAAGAACGCATCCGGGTTGCCCGGGAAATCGGCTTCCTGGATAAAACCATCGAAGAATTATCCGGCGAGAAAATCAATGAAGAAATCAAAACCTACGCCTCCTTTAAAATGGTGGATACCTGTGCCGGCGAGTTTGCCGCCCAGACCCCCTATTTTTATTCCACCCGGGATAAGGAAAATGAAGCGGCGCTGTTTATCGAAGCCCATCCCAGCGGCAAAGACCGGATTCTGGTCCTGGGTTCCGGCCCGATCCGGATCGGCCAGGGGATCGAGTTTGATTATTGTTCGGTGCATTGCGCCTGGGCGTTACGGGAAAAAGGCTACGAAGCCATTTTAATCAACAACAACCCGGAAACCGTCTCCACCGATTTTGATACCTCGGACCGACTTTATTTCGAACCATTAACCCAGGAAGACGTCCGTTCGGTGGTGGAAACCGAAAAACCAATCGGCGCGATTGTCCAGTTCGGCGGCCAAACCGCCATTAAGCTGACCCGCTATTTAGAAGAAATGGGCGTGCCGGTGCTCGGCACCTCGCCTAAAAACATTGATGCCGCCGAAGACCGCGAGGTCTTTGACCAGCTGCTGGAAAGCTGTGATATCCGGCGACCCCAGGGCGAAACCGTCTATACCACCGCTGAGGCTGTGGATGTGGCCGATCGCCTGGGCTTCCCGGTCCTGCTGCGGCCCTCCTACGTGTTAGGTGGTCAGAACATGATCATCGCCTACGAACAGGAAGACGTGGTGGAATACATGGACATCATCACCACCGTGGCCCTGGAAAATCCGGTCCTCATCGATAAATATTTAATGGGTAAAGAAGTCGAAGTGGATGCCATCTGCGACGGCGAGAATTACCTGATTCCCGGGATTATGGAACACATCGAACGGGCCGGGGTGCACTCCGGCGATTCCATTTCCGTTTATCCGCCCCAAACCCTGGATGACCGCACCAAGGAAACCATCATCGACTATACCGGCCGGCTGGTCAAGGCCCTGGATATTGTCGGACTGGTAAACATTCAGTACGTCATCTACGAAGAAGAGGTATACGTCATTGAAGTCAACCCCCGATCCTCGCGGACCGTACCCTATATTTCCAAGGTCACCGATATTCCCATGGTTAACCTGGCCACTAAAATGATGCTGGGTGACAAACTGGCGGATCTGGGCTATGCTCCGGGTCTTCATCCTGAAGGCGAATACGTTGCGGTTAAGGTGCCGGTGTTCAGCTTTTCCAAGATCCAGGACATGGACACCCAGCTGGGACCGGAAATGAAATCCACCGGCGAAGTTCTCGGCGTGGCCAAAACCTTTGCCGATGCCTTGTATAAGGGACTGGTGGCCTCGGGCAAAAAAATGGAACGCTCCGGCGGCGTCATCCTGACCGTGCGGGATCGCGACAAGGAAGCCATTGTGGAGATTGGCCGTCAGTTCCACGAAATGGGTTTTGCCATTTACGGAACCGTGGGCACCGCCCTGATCCTCAATGAAAACAACATTCCCACCAAGGTGGTCCGCCGCATGTCCGAAAATCAGCCCAACATCGGCGATTTGTTGGAAAGCGGCAAGGTGACCTATGTGATTTCCACCTCAAGCAAAGGGCGCCTGCCCGAAGCTGACGATGTGCGCATGCGCCGCAAGTCCGTGGAATCCTCAATCAGCCTGCTGACCTCTCTGGATACTGCCCAGGCGCTGCTTGACTGCCTGAAGTCCAATCGGACCATGGCCAAAATTGAGTTGGTTGACATCAAAGAAATTCGTTAAACCAGACAAACTGGAAAAGCAAGTCCTGGGGACAATCGTAACATCAGTTGTCGGCATCAAGGCGAACAGGCATCGCTTGTGTGATCATGCTGCCGACAACGATTTACCATCGTCCCCCGGACGGGTTTGCCAATAAACAAAAAGTAAGTCCTGAGGACAATCGTAACATCAGCTGTCGGCATCATGGCGAACAGGCGGTAGTCTGTCCGATCATGCAGCCGACAGCGATTTACCATTGTCCCCAGGACGGTTATGTCGATAAAATCAAAGAACTTATTCAATTTACATTGAATAAGTTCTTTTGTTTTGGTAGAATAATACGGACTGGCAGCAAGACAAAGCAATTCCCCGAAAAAGACCCGGCATTAGAAAGGATAACAGATGAAAGCAAAGCTCAAATTCATAAAACCCGGCATGATCGTAATTTTTATTGTTATGCTATTCTTTGCTTTGAGTTACCAGTACATCACCATGATCAACCATGAACTAAAGACGGCAACTCTTTTGTACCTTTCCGAAGTCTCCGAACAGGGAGCGAAGCTGGTTGAAACAAAGGTGGGTAATAAACTGGAGAGTCTGGAGGCCGTGGCCAAACTCATTGAAATCCATGGCAATTTTGATCAAAAAGAGATGCTGGCGTTCATTCAAAACCGGGTAGAAAGCGACGACGATATCCACATGGGCATTGCAATGCTTAATGGAAACTTGCTCACCTCAGATGGATCCATCCTTGATATAAGAGAACGATCCTATTTTAAGGAGGCTTTAACCGGGAAATCAGTGGTTTCGGATACCATCGATGACTATGCAGGTCTAACAATAAATATCTATGCAACACCGATCTATAATGGCAATGAATTGACGGCCGTGCTACTGGCATCAGTGGAAACCGAAAGTCTAAAAGAATATCTGGAAGTCAACACTTTTGATGATCAGGGCTATTCCTATATTGTCAAAGCCAACGGCGATGCGGTGATTGCATCGCTTCATTCCAACAGTGTCGGTGCCTTTGATAATATGTTTGATGTTTTAAAAGATGCTACATTCTTTCAGGGTGACGACCTGGAAACCATTGCCCATAAAATGAATCTTGGGGAAAGTGGCAGCTTTGCCAGTTTCTACAACAATTTGGACCGTTATACCATCTACCGGCCTCTGGGCATCAATGATTGGTATATGATGACCGTTGTGCCCTCCGGGGTTATCAGCGATCAGGCCACAAAGATTTCCCGGTATTCGTTATTACTCATCGCCATTGCTTTAACTGTGATTAGCCTGTTATTCCTCAGTATTTTCTTTTTTCTCAACCGTTCCAAAAGAGAACTGGAAAAAATCGCCTATACCGACGAGGTAACCGGTGGCAACAACTGGCGGAAATTCACGATGGATACCCATAAAATATTAAATGCCGCACCGGAAAAAGACTATGCCATCATCCTTTTAGATATCGCCAGCTTTCGATTTATTAATGAAGATTATGGCCATGAGGTAGGCGATACAGTACTGCGTCACATCATGAAAATTCTTAAAACCAATATGGGAAAGGACGAAACCTGTGGCCGGGTATCCGGGGATAATTTTGTGATATTAACCAAAACCACAGGAGATCAAGGAATAATCAAACGGATCAGAGGATTTAATCGAATCCTGGATGTGGATAAATCCGAGCTGGGGATTAAAGTAAAGCTTAAGTGCTGTTTTGGAATTTACAAAATAAAGGATAAATCCGAAAAACTGGAAAAAATGCGTGAAAAAGCAAACCTGGCCAGAATTGCCGCTAAAAATGAAGAGGGTATGTCCTGGTTCATTTATTCAGAAGAATTCCGAAAAACTATTTTCCAGGAAAAAGAAATCGTTAACCGGATGGAATACGCTCTGGTAAAGAATGAATTTGAAATGTATCTCCAGCCCAAATACAACCTGCATTTAAATCAATATTGCGGTGCGGAAGCACTGGTTCGCTGGAATGATCCTCAAAAAGGGTTGATCAAGCCTGACGATTTTATTCCGATCTTCGAACAAAGTGGATTTATCAAAAAGCTGGATATGTTTATGATCGAAGAAGTATGCAAGGTGCTTAAACGCTGGGAAGAAAAAGATTTTCCGGAAAGGGTGATCTCGGTGAATATTTCCCGAAAGAATCTCAAACAGGCCAGCTTTATCCCCGATGTCCTTAAAATAACTGACCGCTACCAAATTAACCGGAAAAACCTGGAGTTTGAATTAACCGAATCCAGTATCTTTGAAGATATCGAACGCATCATCGAAGTGGGGAAAGCCTTTCGGGATTATGGTTTTAAAATGTCCATGGATGACTTTGGCTCAGGCTACTCCTCCATTAATTTATTGGGAACCCTGCCCCTGGACACCATTAAAATGGATAAAGGCTTCTTTCGCGATAGTCTCGAAAATAAACGGGATTACGTGGTGGTAAAAGCCATCATTGATCTCATTAAAAAATTGGGCATGACCGTTGTCGCCGAGGGCATTGAAAAAAAAGAAGAGGTCGATATTTTAAGAGCGCTGAACTGTGATGTGATCCAAGGCTACTACTTTGGAAAACCTGTGCCCCTAGATGAGTTTGAAAAGAAATTTTGATAAGTATAAATACTTTGGATCTGTGAAAGAGGGAAATAATGGAAACAAAAAACATTCGAATCGGCGATATCCTCAAAGCGGCAGGCTTTATAACCGAAGAGCATCTGCAGGAGGCGTTGGCCTATCAAAAAATCGATAAGCGAAAACGTCTTGGTGCGATCCTGGTTGATTACGGTTACGTTTCAGAACCTCAGCTGCTTGAGGCGCTGTCCAAACGCCTGAATGTGGCGGTCATCGATCTGCGGGATACGGTTGTAGATTTTGACGCCGCCGGGAAAATTCCCCAGAGCATCGCTGTAAAATACAACCTCATTCCCATCAGCCAGGAAAACGATCGCTTATTGGTGGCGGTTAATGATCCCCTGGATTTCTATGCCATCGAGGACATCCGGCTGATTACCAACATGCCCATCGATATCGTGCTGGCCGGAAAAGAAGATATCATGGCGGCAATCCATGAAGCTTACACCGAAATTGAAGCCCGCAAAGCCGCGTCCCTGGCTAATGAGGCGGTCCACGGCAGCAGCATTTCCTTTGTGGAAGACATCATCACCAACGAAGGCGATGCTCCGATTGTAAATCTGGTGAACTCAGTGCTGTTAAAAGGCCACAGTGCCGGTGCCAGCGACATCCATATTGAACCTTTCGAGAAAGAAACCACGGTGCGCATGCGTATTGACGGGCTGATTGTGGATTATCTGGCCCTGTCGCCAACCCTTCATCAATCCCTGATCGCCCGGATTAAGATACTGTCCAATCTCGATATTGCCGAGCGTCGGGTGCCCCAGGATGGCCATTTCCGGGTTCGCATCGACGGCGTCGAAATGAACGTCCGAAGTTCCAGCATTCCCACCGTTTACGGCGAAAAAATGGTGCTGCGGTTCCTGAGCATGAACACCGCCCTGGATCATGCCGGACAATTTGGGATGAACACGGACGATTACACTAAAATGATGAATATCCTCCAGAGTCCCCATGGCGTGGTTTATATCACCGGCCCCACCGGCAGCGGCAAAACCACGACCCTATACATGGTGCTGGAAATGCTGGCCAAAAAAGCCGTCAACATTGCCACCATTGAGGATCCGGTGGAACGTAATCTCTCAGGCATCAACCAGACCCAGGTGAATAATCTGGCCGGGCTGAGCTTTGAATCCGGACTCCGGTCGATTCTGCGCCAGGATCCCGATGTTATCATGGTTGGCGAAACCAGAGACCGGGAAACTGCCTCGATTGTGGTGCGTTCCGCCATCACCGGCCATCTGGTGCTATCCACCCTTCATACCAATGATGCGGTATCCGCCATTGTCCGTTTAGAGGATATGGAGGTGGAACCCTATATGGTGGCCAACTCCCTGACCGGGGTGGTGGCCCAGCGGCTGGTCAAAAAAATATGCACCAACTGCAAAGAATCCTACGAACCCAGCGAGGTTGAAAAGCAGCTTCTGGGTGAAGGGATCCATACCCTTTACCGGGGCAGAGGCTGTCATATGTGCAATAATACCGGTTACAAAGGCCGAATTGCCATTCATGAAATCCTCGCTATCGACAAGAAAATCAGAACCATGATTTCTAGAAAAGAACCGGTGGAAGACATCTATACCTATGTGGAAGAAACCCAGCGGGTGATCCCGCTGCGAATCAGCGTGGCCAACCTGACAAGGGATGGGGTTACCTCCATGGAAGAATTTTTGAAACTATCATATTACGTGGATTAGGGAGGCAAACATGACAAGCTTACTGGATTTAGTCAATTACGGCAGACAGAACGACTGCTCGGACATACACCTGACAAGAGAATTGCCGCCGGTGTTCAGAAAAAATGGAAAACTGTTTCAAAGTAATTTTGAACACAACCCCCAAGAAACCGAAGCCTGGATTCTAGGGATGCTGGATCTCCCTCAAAAGGAAAAACTCCTGGCCAATGAAGACGTGGATTTCTGTCACGTCACCCCCGAAGGTTTACGCCAGCGGGTCAATGTCTACCGCCAGCAGGGCAGCTACGCCGCCGCCATCCGGCTCCTCAATGATACCATTCCCAGCTTTGCGGATTTAAAATTGCCGCCGGTGATTAGAAAGCTGGCCGACGAACCCCGGGGCCTGATCCTCATCACCGGCCCCACCGGCAGCGGCAAGTCCACTACCCTGGCCTCGATGATCGACTACATTAATACCAACCGCGCTTCCCATATCCTCACCATCGAAGATCCTGTCGAGTATAAGCACGAGCACAAAAAAGGGATCGTTCATCAGCGGGAAGTGGGCGTCGATGTGGCCTCTTTTGCCTCGGCCCTGCGGTCCTCACTCCGGGAGGATCCGGATGTGATCCTGGTTGGGGAAATGCGCGACTACGAAACCATTTCCGCCGCGGTAACCGCCGCCGAAACCGGGCATTTGGTCCTGTCCACCCTCCACACCATTGGCGCCGCCAACACCATCGACCGCATCATCGACGTATTCCCACCCCACGGCCAGCAGCAGATCCGCACCCAGCTCGCCAGTATTTTAAAAGGTGTCGTCACCCAGCAGCTCGTCCCCCTGGCCGACGGCAGCGGCCGCATGGCCGCCCTGGAAGTCCTCATCGGCACCGATGCCGTGCTTAACCTCATCCGCGAAAGCAAAACCCACCAGCTGGCCTCAGTCATGCAAACCGGCGGCCGAGATGGCATGAACACCCTCAACGCCCACCTCGCCCAGCTCGTCAGAGACCATAAAATCGCCTACGACACCGCCCTGGAATGGGCCAGCGACCGCCAGGAGTTTGGTCAATACTTCGAACGCTAAAAACTTTTCCTACAAATTGCATAAATAGCAACTTATGGGACTGCCCGTAGGGGCGATTATTAATCGCCCGCAACCTCGGGTAACACACCTAACCGTCCCCGGGTAACCATCGAACGCATGCAAATCACCCGCACCCCAGGGCAATACACCCACCGTTTACGGGAAATAACCCAACCCAACCCATGCCACCGCCATGGACGTCGGTGTTGCTACGCACACGTACAATGTGACCTTAACGCCTCGGGCGGGTACTACCCGCCCCTTGTATTGAACCTACGTCTGATTAAAACGGACGTTATTTCCGGTTCGTTGGGACGCATATATTTTCTGCGGAATGATTATTACAAATCGAAGGAGTAATATAGGTTTGCAAAAAACAAAGAGGTGTATTGATATCAATAGTTGAAAAATAATCGAAACATTAAAATGGCGTCTCATATAAATTCAAATTATCAGGAATTGCCCATAAAGTTATCTGATTATTAACTTGACTTTTAATTGAGAAACAATTAAAATTAAGGAGCAAATAGCAAATCAGGCGAAAACCTGTGACGCAAAACTACAGGGTCTAAGTTCAAGGTGGAAACCGGGATAAGACAGCCAGTTGCCACACAATAAGGTGTGGCTTTTTTTAATGAAAAAGCTGCATTGTTAAGAAATAAGGTTGAAATGAATGCAAAAACAATTGTAAAAGCTTAAAAAAGCTAAAGAATGGTTTATGCTTCACCTTGTGGCGCAGGTGATGATATAGAGACAAAAATAAAGAAAGAGGAGAAATTTATGAAATTTATTAACAAAATGCGTAAAAAAACAAAAGGTTTTACGTTAGTAGAAATTATTGTAGTTCTTGTTATTTTAGCTATTTTAGCAGCGTTTACTATTCCTACGATGTTGGGATTTGTGAGCGATGCAAAATCAAAAGCTTTAATTGCGCAAGCGCGTGAGGTATATGTAGCGGCGCAAGCTGCGGGTACTGAATTTTCTTTGGGTACAAATTCAGAGTTAATAAACTCAGCTACACTAGCAACAGCTGCAAATGTTGACGTTGCAACAAAGCAAATGCGAAAGTATTTAAAAAATGATTTGACTGCTGTTAGCACGGGTGCTGCCGCAACAGGTGCTGCCGCAACAGGTGCTGATAATGCTTTTTGGACGGTTAAAATAACTGATGGAAAAGTAGATTCTTTAACATTCATTAAAGAAGGTCATCAGTTAAAACTTAATGCTGGCGGTACAGTAGAAGTTATTAGCTAGTTTATAAAAATTAATTTTACACCCTATGCGCCATAGGGTGAACCTCAAATCTCCCTATCCATGGCGCAAACCCGTCCCTGGGTTTGCTCGGACAGGGAGATTTTTTTAAACTTACTTATAAAGGAGCATCAGGTGAAAAATCCGGTAATCAATTATGAAAAACTTAGAAATGCCAAAAGCTTAGCCGAGGTATTGGCTCAAGTCCCAGAATCCATTTTTGAAGGAATTCTTTTTTATCTGTTGGCTTTTTTCTGCGTTTCACCATTGGTAATGCTGCTGCTTCTCAACTTGGAAATCACTTTTTTTAATCCTTACTTATTGGTGCTCCAGATTGGGTATGTTGCTACTATTTTCACCATGCTTTTAGCCTACAAACGCTCCTGTGAAAAATCACAAAAGGAATCAAAAA
Source organism: Acetobacterium bakii (assembly GCF_001263355.1). Classification (GTDB taxonomy): domain Bacteria; phylum Bacillota; class Clostridia; order Eubacteriales; family Eubacteriaceae; genus Acetobacterium; species Acetobacterium bakii. The sequence goes on along the minus strand of NZ_LGYO01000007.1, from coordinate 134,597 downwards.
GAGAATGTTTAATAAATAACCTGCACTTTATTTTTCTAGGAACCCTGCTGTTTTGGGCAATCCTTTCCACCCTTTTTTCATCGGATATGCAATTATCTTTTTTCGGAGATTATTACCGCAAAGAAGGGCTTTTGACCATGGGGGCTTATGCCGGAATTTTCACCGGTATGCTAAGCATTCATAGTGAGCAGCTTAAGCACAGAATCATAAGGGTCTTTGTTTTTAGCGCCGTAGTTTTGGGTGCGGTGGTGACCCTTCAATATTTGGGGTTTCCCATTAAAAGCGTTGTGTATCAGTTTGGCGTCAATGACGACAAACCCTTTATTCTCTGGGCTGGTATTTTTCACAACATCAATCATTACGGATACTATCTTTCCATAGCGGTAATGGCAGCCGGGGGATTGTTTATTTTTGAAACCCGGAAAATCGGAATTTTTATCAGTGGCTTTTGGTTTGTGCTTTTAGCCGGTGTACTGGTGGCCAACAATACGTTTGGATCATATTTAGGGGTTTTGGCTGCTTTGTTCATTCTGACGGTGGTGTATATTTATCGAAAAGAAAAGGTGAAACGTATATTTCTGTTGTTGGTCTTGTTTTTGGGCGTCAGTCTGCTGGTAAATAGCGCAATGGGATCTGTGGCAAAGAATTTCGCAGTTCTTGCAGTGGATGTTAAAAATATCGTTCAAGTTGCAGGCGAAACGAATGGGGACCAGCAACAAGCTGAGGCGTTGACACTGACTGAAGATGAGAAAAAGAGCAATGATTTAGCTAATCGCGCCGGCTCCGGCCGATGGCGACTCTGGGTGGGGGCTGTACAGATTATCAAAGAAAATCCGTTATTTGGCACCGGACCGGACAATCTGGCAACGGCTTACGAAGAAATGGGAATAGCCTGGGATCGTCCGCATAATGAATTTCTCCAAATCGGTGCAAGTATGGGGATTCCCGCCTTGATTTTTTATAGTCTAGCCCTCGGTTTTGGCTTTTGGAAAGCATTGAGGCATTTAAAAGAGCTTTCGCCAGCCACAATCATCGCTTGTGGTGCCTGTACCGGTTATCTCATTTCCGCTTTATTTGGAAATACCATGTATTATACTTACCCCTATTTCCTAATCTTTCTGGCCATCGCATTTTCAAAAACACCCATGGAGGGATCCTATGAACCCTATCAAAAATTATGAATATGCTCCAGTCGAAAAGGAAATCCCAGGCTTCAGCCGAGGTTTTGCCCTGGCGGTGGTAATTATCCTTGGGGCGGTGGTTATCATTATTACCGGTCTGGTTCAGGGTTTCAATCAAACCGCTGACTATGCCAGTGCCCGGGTGGTGTATCTGGCGGCTACCGCCAAAGCCATTGAGTTTACATCATCCGGCAGCTATGCGGTACCGGTTCAAAATGATTTATTGCCGCTCATCGGTGAGGAAATCAATGCCGATGCCACGATCTCGGTGGTGGATGAAAATCAGGATGCCTTCATTGATTATATCGTCTATACCAGAAACGGTCTGGTGACCAAGTATATCCCCGGAGACGTTGTGGTCACGGCAGAAAAATAGCCCAGGAAAGGACAGCGCATAACATGATTGCACTTATTTATATCCTTCTTTTTACCTTTGTGTTTGTCTTCGGCGCCGTCATTGGCAGCTTCCTCAACGTGGTTATCTATCGGGTGCCCCGGCAGATCTCAGTGGCCCAGGGCCGTTCTTTTTGTCCCCGCTGTACGGCTCCCGTTCGGGCTTATCATAATATTCCCATTTTCAGTTATCTTTGGCTTAGGGGGAAATGCGCCTACTGCGGAGGGAAAATATCTCTGCGATACCCGTTGGTTGAACTGTTTACCGGCATATTGGCAGTGTTGTTATTTTTATTTTACGGCTTTACCGTTCAGGCAATCGTGGTTTTCAGTATTGGTGCCATTCTCACCTGTATCGCCATGATCGACTTTGATACCATGACCATTCCCAACGGTTTGGTCATCGCGCTGATGGTTCCCACTCTGATCTGCTTTTTCGTTTTTCCGGAAGTGGGCCTCCTGTCCCGGGTGATTGGCATTGTGGCAGTCAGCCTGCCGATGCTGCTGTTAACCATGGCCGTTCCCGATGCTTTTGGGGGCGGCGATATTAAGCTGATGGCGGTAGCCGGATTCATGCTGGGGTGGCCAAATACTCTGTTGGCAGCTTTTTTAGGGCTGATCACCGGAGGGATTGTGGCAGCGGTGATCCTGGTCAAAAAAACCAAAGAAAAACATATGCCCTTTGGCCCATATTTATGTTTTGGAATCATGACAGCACTGGTTTTTGGTGATATAATAATTGGGTGGTATCTGGGTATTTTTGGGCTGTGATTTTCAGTGCCCAAAAGCATGGATACTTAAAGCAAATTAAAAAGAGGGGCTTATTTAATTTGATGTCTGTTTATATAAACAGCTTTGTAACCGAGGCGAACAGTACAGTAAAATGTTGTACGGTCAAGTGGAAAAATTGTTTATATAAACAGACAAACAGATAGATAGCAAAGCTCAGGTTAGTTTCGTAATGATCTGGTAATTAATGCCGACAACGGAGGGGCAATGCCTACTTATAAATATACAGCAAAGAATCTGCAATCTAAAATCGTCCGCGGAACCATGGAGGCATCCAGTGCCGAGGTGGTGCGCCGTACCCTGCGGCAAAAAAATGAATTTGCCATTAAAATTAGCGAAGTCGAGGAAAATAAAAAACAGTACAAATTAAAGCCCATGGAACTTTCGGATTTTTCCAGACAGGTTGCCAGTATGATGGCTTCGGGAATCACGGTGATCCGGGCCATCCGCATTATGGAAGAACGGGACATTAAGCTGCCCCTTAAAAAAGTATACAGCACCTTATATAAGGAGATCCAGCGGGGGAACACCCTGTCCTTTGCCATGGAAGCCACCGGGGGCTCTTTTCCGGAACTGCTCATCAACATGTACAAGGCCGGGGAAGCCAGTGGCCAAATGGAAGGCACCGCCCGAAAAATGGCGGATCACTATGAAAAAGAGCATAAGCTGAACGGTAAGATAAAAAGCGCCATGACCTACCCGGCGATCCTCTTTGTGGTCACAATCATGGTCGTCATTTTGATCTTCACCTTGATATTGCCCCAGTTCTTTACCCTGTTTGAGGGCATCGAACTACCGGCAATTACCCAGCTGATGATCAATATCAGCAGCTCACTGACCCATTACTGGTTGTTTTATATTATCGGAACGCTGATCCTGATGGTCCTCACCACCTTTTTGTTGACCATTCCCAGCGTAAAACAGGGGCTGGATCAGTTTAAATTAAAGATACCCCAGATTGGAAAGCTCCTGAAAATCATCTACACCGCACGGTTTGCCAGAACCCTGAGTTCTCTGTATTCCAGCGGTTTGGCCATGATCAATGCCCTTAATATCAGCGGTTCCATTATCGGCAATACCTACTTACAGTCCCAGTTTCCCCAGGCCATTGCCCAGGTCCGTAACGGCGAGCCATTATCGGCATCCATCGGCACTATTAAGGGGTTTGATCCTAAGCTCGTATCCACCATTTACATCGGTGAAGAATCCGGGAACCTGGATGAAATGCTGGAAACCGTGGCCGACGCTTTTGACTATGAGGCGGAAATGGCCACCACCCGGCTGGTCACCTTTATTGAACCGATTATGATTATTATTATGGCAGTGATTGTCGGCGGGATTATGCTGTCGGTGATGCTTCCAATTATGACTTTATACCAAAATATCGGATAGGAGGACAGACATTTGCAGACAATCGTATACTTTTCAAACAATGGCATTCAAGTCCTCCAGGGTGGGATAAAAAGCGGCAAGCTCACCATTCGCAATTTTAAAAGCCTGCCGATCGAGGAAGGGGCCCTCATCAATGGCGTTATCACCAATGAGGAAGCCCTCCGGACAACCATTGCAGCCGCCATGGAAGAGAATGGGGACTTGTTTAAAAACATCAGCCTCCTGATTGACAGCAGTCTGATTATGACGAAAAATATCGAGGTGCCCAAGCTCAATAAAAAGGCCCTTCTGGCGTTGGCGGCCAGTGAATTTGAAGATGCCGCCGGGAATTATGAAAACCTGATTGTCGATTACTCCAGCATTCCTGGAGTCAACGGCCAGAACATGTTCTGCTGTGCGGTTGAAAAAAATGTGCTGGACCCCTATGTGGCTTTATTTGAAAGCTTGAAAGTAAAAATTAAAAGCATAGATGTGGGTCTCAACGCCATCATCAAATATGTGTCGGGAACCCGCGACTACCATGGGATGACCTTTGCCTTGAATTTAGTGGACGGGAACAATCTGTTATCCCTGCTTTTTGAAAACGGCCGTTATATTTTTTCGACCCGTTCCCGGTTAATGGCCGACCGCGGCACCGAAGCCTTTGCGTCCGAATTATCAACCCGGCTGTCGTCGTTAATTCAATTTAACAAGTCCGAAAAATCCGAGCATACCCTGGTCATGAGCCTCTATGCCGGTTTGGATGAATACGAACTCAATTCACTTAAAACCCTGGTTTTTGACCCGGATCTAAAACTTTTCATCATCCCCCAAACCCCGAACATCCTGGTAACCTTCAACGTTGAGGATACCTTCGATTTTGGCGGGTACCTTTATCCCATAAGCGGTTTTTTTGCCGGGAAGTCCGATATCAATCTGATGCGGGCCTATCGGGAAAGCAATCTGGTTAAAAAAGAAAGCAATGTTAAATATAAGGCCCTATATCTGCCCATTGGTTTGGCGGTATTCTTTTTGGGAGCTTTTCTGACCTTTTTTATTCTAAACCTTAGAATGGAAAAGAATCTGGAGTGGATCAATCAGTATATCAATGATGAACAGGTCCAGGCGGAATACACCCAGGCCCAGACCCTGGATGCCCAGATCGCCATCATCAATGAGCAAATAGCCAGTATGGAAAGCATTAATCAGGCCATTGCCAGTAATCCCCAGCTGGTGTCGGAAAAACTCAATCGGGTCCAGACGCTTACCAATGGGGTTATTGCCCTTAACACCATGACCTATGACGGCACCACCGGCGCCCTAAATATGACCGCCATCGCTAATAACGAACAGGAAGCGGCCTTGTATATTGAACGGTTAAAAGCAACCGGCTATTTCACTCAGATTGTTTATGGCGGCTATTCCCAACTGGAGATGACCAGAACCCAAACCATTTCCAATACCGCTACCAGCAGTACCACCAGCACCAGCCAAGCCAACGCTGCCACCCGAACTACTACTACCACAGCTGAAGGCTATGGTTTTACTGTGGACGCTTATCTGAAAGCGGGAGGCCAATAATGAAAAAATTGTCAAAACGCGAAATAATACTTCTTTATGCCCTGGCCTGTTTTGTGATAGTAATGGGCGGCTTCTATTTGGTGCTGTTTCCTAGTTACAATCAATACCAGAATCTGCGAAATCAGCTGTCCGAGGCTGAATATCAGCAAAATACCATGTCAGCCGCCATTGAAAATGTGCCGGTGGTCATGACAGCCCGGGATGATGCCAGTTTCGTACTGAGTGCGTTAAAAAGCCCTTTCTCCGCTCATCTGCCAAACGAAGGGTTGGATGCCCTTCTTACGAAACTGTGTTTGGATTACAGTCTGAAAGCAAAGGTGTTGAATGTAACCTCCAATGCCTGGACAGGAGTCGCAACCTTTACGGAAGCACCGCTGGTTTATCAAACCACCCCAGGCCAGGCGGAAGGCGCAGCCGCCCCAACTACCACAGCTACAGGTGCTGAAACCACGACGGAAAGCAGCACCGAAACAGCTTCTGTAAGTTCCGGAAGTGCAGAAACCTGGACCGGTACAGTGTCAATGGAACTCACCGGAACCCAGTTTAATTTTCAACGTCTGGTGGACGGAGTGGCGGCCCGGTCAGACATGATTATTTCGAGCTATGAACTTCTGCCGGTGGGCCAGTCCACTGATGGAACAAGTACATCCGGGACAACCACAACCACCACCACAAGTTCAGGATGGGCACCCGAATTGGATGGCGGCGATGCGACCATTAATGTAATGTTCACGGTTTATATGGTCGATAAATAGAATAGATAATGATAAAAAGCATAGCCAGTTGTTCAGACTGGCTTAAGTTTTAAAATAAACCATACGTTATAGGAGGAAATGCCATGAATGAAAAAATAAAGCAGGGAATAAAAAACAACAAAGGCAACGCCTTGCCCTTTGTGCTGATTATCAGTTTTATTATATTGCTCATGACGACCTCGCTGCTTGCAATAGCTAACAGTGATTTTACCTTTACCCAGGAAACGGTTGAGAGTCGGCAGGCTTATATTGACGCCAAGTCGGTGATTGAATTTGGGAAGATAGAGATAAATAGCAGGATGACCGCGTTAAATAATATAAATACTCAATTGACCGGTTTGTATATGGAGTATAAGACGGAAATGGAAAAGCCTACTCCGAATCCTAGCATAATAAATCCTTTAAAAACTAAAATTGATGCGGCTGAGATCCGAAGAACTGAATTGATAAATGCATTGAGTTCAGAATTTGTGATTTATGGAAATGTGAAAAATGCAACGGAGACATTAACGTCCGTAGAGCCCACGGCAGCAAATGAAGGAAATCTTGTAAAATTAGGGGAATTAAAATTTGATTCTACCAAAAATCAATTTAGAATCGAAACCGATAGTAAAAATATCAGTCGTAAACTGGATTATAAGATTGGTTTTAATTATGTAGCTTCCACCAAAACGGAAACGACTACGGGTGGTCCGCTTGTTACACCGACTAAGCCAACGTATGATGGTAATATTTCTACGAATTTTAGTCCGTGGATCGTGGGTGAAATAGACTGTAATGGCAATTATAAAGTTTACGGTGACTTCCCGGGATTGCCTGGAGATCAACCAAGGTATGAGAATGCTAATCAGGTGCTGACCCTTAATTATCCAACCGCAAATTTGCAAGTTGATAATAAAATTGACTGGGCAATAGGAAGGTCATTAGAGTTAACTGCTCATAGTATTTTTATTAAGCATGAATTTGACCCGAGTGATTGTAGTAGCAGTGCGGAAGATGGTGGTAGGGTTTCAAATTTTAATATGACAGCGGTGGAAAAACTAGATCCAACAACCAATAAGTTGTTGCCAGGTGATATTTATTTTAAACATGGTTATACACCGGATAATCAAGGGGTTAACACCCTGACTGCAACAGGCGGCAATATTGTAATTAATGGGGATCTTGAATTAGCGGTAAATAGCACGGTAAATATCACGTGTAAAAATCTATTTGTTACCGGCGATATTTATTTAGATTCAAGTAATTCAAAACTTAATATTACCGCGGAAAACATTGTTGTTGAGAAGGGTATTTCTTTAAATCGTGGAACATCGCTTTCAACAAATTGTCCTAACATTTGGATTGGTAAAGATATAGAAACAAAATCATCTGATGTTAGCGTAGAACTTAAAAATGTGAATTATTTAAATGTAAAAAATAATATCAAGTTAGGGCAGGCTACTCAGTTTATAGTTACTGGTTCGAGTATAAATGGAAGCCAAATGATAGTGAACTCAATCCAGCCAAATGAAGGTGGAAATACATATAATATTAATGTTGCAAATTTCGCCTCTTTTAGATGCCAGGATTTTTCAGTAAATAATAATTCAACAGTACAACTTACCTCAAAGATTGTGAGGATAGAGGGTAAAACTGAATTTTCTTGGGCTGGATCAGTAGTTATAACAACGCAGTATTTAGATTGTACAGGCGAAGTTAAAATTACAAGGTTATCTAGTCCCTTAAATATTAAGACTTTTGATGGACAGTCATTAAATATCCGCTTTGCCGGATCTTATTCTCAACTTGTTTCTACAGTCAATATTAATGGGGCGGATTTAGTGATATTTGGTGGCACTAGTTTTGTTTTAGACGGAGATAATAAAGAGTCACAGGCAGTATTGAAAGTTGCAGCTGATGATATTTATCTAGATAATGTTTCAATTAATATTGACCAATTCTATGGTGCGGATCGAAGTATGTTTTATTACACAGGAAAAAATAATAACGTCACTAATTTTCATTTAAAAAAATCGGTAATTTGGGATTCAGGAGATTGGCACTATTACAAGTTTCAAGTTAATTCTGGTGTTTACAATACGATAAAAGGTCAGTTCCCTGAAGTCGACCCCTCAAACTGGCTTTATAATATGACACCAGATCCTTATCAGGGGCCAGAATGGGATAAGATTAAATTGCCAGTAGGTGCTGGGTCGGTTACTGTGACAGTAACTGAAGGGGCAGGTTCAACTGGTTCAGAAATTTATTACTAAGGGGGGCGTCATGAAGAAGATAATCAATGATCAAAATGGTGTAACTCTGGTTGAAACGGTGGTGGCCACGGCAATTATCGCCATTCTTTTAGTTACGGTTTTGGGAGCCTTGCTTTACGGACAGAAAATGGTTGTTTTTTCAGACGTAAAAAACAATGGAGCAGCCCAGGCTCAAGATCTGATTGATGAGATTATGACCATGATTTCGAAAGGGACGCTTCCCACAAATGAAAACACCGGGGCTTACAATGTTGGTACAGTTGCCAATTTTATTGATCCAAAGTTGATAACTCCCGAGAAGCTGGCATTGATCGATACATCAAAAATTGATACATCAAAACAGTTTGTTATTAAACCAAACACAGTTGAAAAAGTGATCGATGAGAATAGATTAACAAGTGATCCATTGAGGATTAAGAAATACACCATCTATAATGTTTGGGTTCGGGTTTATTATAATAATAGTGAATCTTATGTAGAATTGAAAGCCTATACGAAGAAGGATGGCGTCGGCGTATGAAACGAATGGTGAAAATCTCCAGAGATAAGGGTTTTACGCTAATTGAATTGTTGGTAGCACTGCTGATCACGGGGATTTTGTTGGCGACCATCTCTTCGGTTTTTCTAATGTCCCAGAAAACTTATGTGCATAGCGAAGCTATCAGCAATAAAGAGGGCTCGATTACGAATGTAGAAACGAATCTGCAAAAGGTATTGGCAGTGGCAACAGGCGTAGCAATATCCAGCACGCCGCAAACGGCATTAAAGGAGAGTTACAGTATTGGGTTTAAAGCGGATGGTACCTGCGAAGAAGTCATCATGACCTTAATTGTTGACAGTGCTGGCAATCCTGTGCTTGATGCATCTGGGGGAAAACAGTATTCACGGATTGACCACGCCATTCCCCAGATATCAAATATAACAGTCCAGGTAACCGGGAGTAATGAAGCGGTAACCCTGAATTATGGGCTTATACCGATAGATGCAACCATGACAACCTTGAGTGGTGGGGTTGTCATGAACAATATTAGACAAAGTAACAATAATTTTCCGGCATTCATCCAGGGAGCGCTCAATGGTCCGGTCAAACAATATCTGGTGTTGACATTGGTCGATATGGAGTAGATTCGATAATAGGGTACGTTAAAGGCATTAAAAGTAGGTATTTACGAGATTATACTGCTAAGGGGTTATCAAGTTATAAGGAAAGAGTTGGTGGTTGCTGATGTTTGTAAAAGTGGACGTTGATAAAAACAGAGATGGTTTTACGATGATTGAAGTTATTGTGACTTTAGTAATCCTGGCAGTTTTAGCGGCGTTTGCCATACCCACCTATCTGGGATTTGTGAAGGATTCTCAGGCAAAAGAATGTGCCGCCTATACGGCAATGCTTACACGTGATTGCCAGCAGGCACAAAAAGATTTAACCGACTCACCAACCAAGATAGTGAAAATTGATGGAAATAATCCTGATCAAGTGGCGTTAAGAAACAAAATTTTCTTTCAAGCGATTTATGACGAATTCAATGTGGATCTTGCGTCTGGCGAAGAATCCGTTATAAAGGTAATTGATAAAGATGGGAAAAAAATGGTTGCGGGAATTTGCCAGGATGGCGGGAATTATTACACGCAGACAGACAATGGCAGCATCAATATTTACTGCGACAAACATGATGGGATGATTGCGGATGTAAACCCTAATGTTGCTCCTCCTGTAGTTAACAATGTGACCATCCAATATACAGCAAGTAATGGCGGTTCTGTATCCAAAACGAGTGAAACCGTAGATGCGAGTAATGGACCCGTAAGTGGATCAACGGCTACTGCCAATTTGGGGTACACCTTCGTTAACTGGACAAAAAATGGTGCGGAGGTCGGTCCAGTCGCAACATTCTCGCCAACCAAAAATGAGGGGAAATACGAATCGGCAACATATACTGCCAATTTCAGTGAAAATGAAGTTACCATCACCTATACAGCAGGTCCTAATGGTAGTGTCAATCCTACCAGTGAAACGATCGGAGCAATAACTGGAAACCCAGCAGGTTCAACAGCAACACCGCAAGAGGGGTACCAATTCTTGCAATGGGTTGACAGTGCCGGAATCCGGGTGGGAACAAATTTAACTTTTTTTCCGCCAGAAAGCACTCCATATATCACAATGATTTATACAGCGAATTTTATTGAACTTGCAAATGTAGATACTGTTGGTAATGTGAAAAAGTATTTTGAAGATCTTTATTCAGATTGGTATCCATATGATTGGTTTATTACAACAGAAAGTGGTGCAGTTTACAGAAGTACTACATTTTTATTTGGTAGAGAATGCGGTACATATGTGTCAATCGATGATTTGGAGCAAGATCCCTGGTTTTTTTATACGACGACGGATAACTTTTATGGATGGCTAAGCCCAGCAGATCAGAAAAAGTTCATTGAAATAACAAGCACTACCCCGGTGTATAATTCGGATAATGTTAATGAAACCGCGTGGTTAACATCGCAGCCAACATTTGGAAACTTATATGAATATGGCGATTTTGTATATATTTGGTCGAGTGATAGCACAACTATTACGCCGCCTATTAATCCAACCGTAACCACAACAAATAATTACTGGGTGAAAATTGTTAAAAAATAAGAGAAACCGTATATGTAATTAGGGTCTGTAGAAAATAAATTTTCGAAACAGCCTTATGGTGTTCACCAACCACTATACTTGTGTTGCGATACCTATGATTTCCGGAGCAGTTTACGGGATGGGATTCAACCATGAGAGAGACGATGTGGAAGTCATTAACAGTGTTGCATATAAAGTGGACCAGATCACGAAAAACAGGTTGAGTACTACCAATGGAAATACGATGAATTATGTAATTGTGCCTAAAAAATAGATGACCAATTTGAACGGTGAAATTGTAGGAATAACATAAAAATTGCATCTTTAAGTACGCCTACCCTAAATGCGGACGAAGAAAAATATTTTGTGATTACACAGGTAAATTAATGAGTATTGTCAGTTTTTTAGGACGTATATTGGCTCTTTCAAGATATCATTCAAAAAAGATGGTTTTCAAAAAAGGAGAGGTATGTGATGAAAAATAATGAAGGTTTTACCCTAACCGAAATTATTGTTGTCCTGGTTATTCTGGCTATTTTAGCCGCCTTTGCTATTCCAACCATGCTGGGGTTTGTTGGGAATTCTCAGGAATCGCTTTGTGACACCCAGCGAAAGGAAATGGTAAATCTCTTTAAAGTGAATGCCAGGATCCATCCAGAGTTGGAAATTGCTGCATTTATTGAGGATAACTACGGTCCAATGGATGGAATTTGTCCCAGTGGCGGAAAATATTATGGATATTCTTATTATGAAGATCCCCAAACCGCGGTTGCTGTAGTTTATTGTTCAGTTCATACCACGTCTCCGGATGGCAAGCTTTTTGTGAAATCAAAAGCTTTGTGGGATGATATTAAAAATATGACTCCTGCGGAGAAACGGGCATATTTGAAAATTGAAGACAGTAATTTTTCAAATGATACCTATCGGGCTAAAATATTTAGAGATAATGGGAATACTTGGAATGCATTTCCTGTGGATCTTATCAAAAAATCCCGGTACTTAAAAGATGAAACCGATTATATGATACAGCCTTATTTTACACTCGATGGGGATGTAGTGATGTTTGCCAATTCCGTTAATGCGGCTCAGGGAAGTTGGGGGACAAAGTTAGTTTTCAATCATGAAGAAGGCACGTGGTATGAATATATTGATAATAATGGAAGAGAAAATTTTGGAATGGCCAGCATGGGACCCACAACCCAAACAGTTACCTGGGCAGATTTAAAATCACAGTTTAGTGACACGTCGAAATGGAGAGCGGTTCAGTGATAGTAGGTACATTTCAACAAATGCCAGCATTTTGCGAATCCCCCGGGTTGCGGGCGATTAATAATCGCCCCTTGAGCCAGTAAATAGTATCAATTTTAAGCAAACGTAAATTTAATTCCCGTTCGGGCGAGCAACTTTCAAATTTCCATTCACAAACCATCATACCTGTGTTACTATAGCCATATAAACCAGATTCAGGAGGAAAAAAATATGCGAAAAATTGAAATATACGAACCGGCGGGTTGTGCCAGCGGTTTTTGCGATCCAGCCATTGAAAAAGATTTGCTTCGGATGGAGCACCTGGTCCAGGATTTACGAGAACGCGGGGTTTCCATATCCCGTTACAATATTATTGACGATGGTCCGGCGTTTTTAGCCAATGAGGCGGTTAAGACAGCCTTGGTGGAAGACGGCGTCGAAGCGTTGCCGTTTATTGTGGTTGAAGGTAAGCTTGAATCTAAAGGCGAATATCCCACAGACCTTGAATTTGCCAAATGGGCCGGTCTTCCCTGGAGTGATCTGGCAAACTATGCCAACATTGAAAAACGCGCAAATGCTTTAGCCGTTGAGGGCACTGAAAGCGGTTGCGGCAAATGCGGCTGATCGGTGAAAAATTGGGTGCTAAAACTAAAGAAATGCGAAAGCATTTCTTTTTTACGTGGTTTTAACTGCGAAATTTTAGGGGCTGAAAACTTATATATATATATATAGGTAAAGATTAACACTGAAAAGCCCAGGCAATGGATAAAAATAAGATAAAAACAAGCAAATATTTATTATTAAAAAGATTTGTATTTTATCATGGTAAAGTGATAGAATAGGTCTCGACGTAAAAGAAGGAGATTTTATTATGCAATTTGATCGAAAGCTTCAGCTGGCAACTGATTTGTACCAATTTACCATGGGGAATGTCTATCTTCAAGATGGTAAAGCTGCGGAAGAGGCTGTTTTTGATGCTTTTATACGGGAAAATCCCTTCGGGGGTGGATACACAGTGGTAGCAGGTTTGGAGCAGGTCATTGATTATATTAAGGGTCTCCGATTCACCAAAGCGGATACGGTTTTACTCAAAAAAAACCATCCGGAGTTCTCAGAAGAATTTTTAACCTATTTAGAAAATTTTAAATTTGAAGGCGAGATTTACGCAGTGCCCGAAGGCAGCATTATTTTTCCCTTTGAACCGATTATTCGGGTGAAAGGACCGCTGATCCAGGCCCAGCTGGTGGAGACAACCATTCTGAGCATTATCAATCATCAGACCCTGATTGCCACCAAGGCCGCACGGATCATCGAAGAGGCCCGGGGCGACCTGGTCATGGAATTTGGCCTGCGTCGCGCCCATGGTACCGAAGCCGGTTATTTTGGCGCCCGGGCAGCGGTTATCGGCGGCTGTGCCGGTACCAGTGTGGTGGAAACCGAAGCGATGCTGCAGCGGCCGTCCATGGGAACCATGAGTCATAGCTTTATTTTAAGCTACGACACCGAAATCGAAGCCTTCGAAAAATTTGTCAAGTATAATCCCGACAACGCCATTCTGTTGGTGGACACCTACAACACCCTGGAACAAGGGGTTCCCAATGCCATTGCAGTTTTTCACAAGGCCCTGGCCGAAGGCGGAATTACCGGACACTACGGGATTCGGATTGATTCCGGAGATCTTGCCTACCTCAGTGGTGAAGCCCGCAAGCTTCTCGATGATGCGGGTTTGGAGGACGCCGGCATTGTGGCCTCCTCGGATCTCGACGAATACCTGATTAAGGATTTGAAAAGCCAGGGGGCGAAAATCAATTCCTGGGGTGTCGGGACCAAACTGATCACCGCCTATGACTGCCCGGCTTTGGGTGGGGTGTACAAACTGGCTTCCATTGACGGCAAGCCCAAACTCAAGGTTTCCAACGATCCCGGGAAAATTACCAATCCGGGCTGCAAAAAGGTATTCCGTATTTACGGCAAAAGCAACGATATGGCCCTGGCGGATTTGATGACCTTGGAACATGAAACCATTGACGTCAACGAACCCCTGGTTATTTTTCATCCGGTGTACACCTGGAAAAAACGCACCATCACCAACTACTATGTCCGGGAGATCATGGTGCCGATTTTTGAAGCCGGTAAATGTGTGTACGATACCCCCAGTATTCTGGAAATTCAAGCCCATCTCCGGGATGAAAAAGAAGGCTTGTGGCCGGCCTTTAAACGGATGATAAATCCCCATGTGTATCATGTGGATTTATCCCAGGAGCTTTGGTCACTTAAACAACGGTTATTGAGCGAGGTTGAATAAGCATGGCCAAGCAACCGCAATAAGGAAAAAACGGAAATAAAACAATGAAAACACAGATATTTGATATTCAAAACCTGGATGCCAAGGGACTGAAATTACTGGAAATCCCGGCGGCACTCATCCGCAAAGGGGAAAACGTGGTTTTCCCAACCGAAACGGTGTATGGCTTAGGGGCTAATGCCCTGGACCCGGAAGCCGTCAAAAAGATCTTTGTTGCCAAGGGACGCCCGGAGGATAATCCGCTGATCATTCATGTATCGGAGCTGTCCCAGGTGGATGCTCTGGTGGCGGTTATCCCGGAAAAAGCCAAAAAACTCATGGATGCTTTCTGGCCCGGTCCCCTGACCATCATCATGGAGAAATCCGCGGTGGTCCCGGAGGCGGTCACTGCCGGCCTGAACACCGTGGCGGTGCGCTTTCCCAGCCATGATATCGCCCGGGCCTTTATTAAACTGGCCGGCTGTCCGGTGGCGGCACCCAGTGCCAATCTGTCAGGGCGACCGAGTCCCACCGAAGGAAAGCATGTGCTCGAGGACTTGGATGGCCGGGTAGCCGCCATTATCCTGTCCGCGGATGGGGAATTGGGGCTGGAATCCACGGTGATTGATATGACTCTGGATCCCCCGGTGGTGCTACGCCCCGGGGATGTAACCGTTGCCGAGCTGCGGGAAGTTTTAGGCGAAGTGCTGGTTGCTGCCAGCATCACCAAGAATACCAGCACCGATAAGGTCAAGTCCCCGGGGATGAAATACACCCACTATTCCCCCAAAGGCGAACTGGTGGTGGTTAAGGGAAACCCCGACCAAATCCGTGAAAAAATCACCCAGGCAGTCGCCCATTACCATGGCAAGCCCATGACCATCGGGATTCTGGCCAGTGATGAAACCATGGAATCCTATCACACCGGCGTCATTATTTCCTTGGGCAGCCGGGATGATCCCAAGGAAATGGCAAAAAATCTTTTTTCACGGCTGCGAACCTTTGACGAGCTGGGCGTGGAAAAGATCTATGCTGAAGATATCCCGTTAAATAATGAAACCCTGGCACTTTTGAACCGGCTGTATAAAGCTGCCGGATATACATTTATATAAGGAAGGAAAACTATATGAAAATCGCATTAGGCGCAGACCATGGCGGTCTGGAATTAAAAGAACAGGTGAAAGCCTATCTGCTTGAAGCCGGCTGGGAGATTGCAGATTTCGGTACCTATACCAAAGATTCCTGTGATTATCCTATTTATGGCCAGAAGGTTGGCGAAGCCGTGAGCTTTGGTGACTGTGACCGAGGGATTGCCATTTGCGGCACCGGGCTGGGCATTTCCATGGCCGTCAACAAGGTCCCGGGAATTCGCGGTGCATTGTGCACCAATGAGTTTATGGCAGCCATGTCCCGGGAACATAACAATGCCAATGTTCTGGTATTGGGGGGGCGGGTATTGGGCGTGGATTTAGCCATGCGCATCCTCAAGGTTTGGCTTGAAACCGAATTTTCAGGCGGGCGTCATCAGCGACGGCTTGACCTGATCAGCGAAATTGAAAACAAGTATATGAAAGCCTAAAAGTTCAAAAAATTTGTGCTGCTGTATATACATGTCTTTGAAATTGTGGTACGATATGTAAAAGATTTCATGGAAAAGATAAAAATTGGGAATCTCTGCAAAAATAGTTGCAGTTGATTGAACTCGAAAGATATTTAATAATGAAAAAAACCAGTTTATGAACAAAAAAGTAGCTGCGTTTTATAAGAATGGAGTAATCAATGGCGACCAAAAAGAATTCGTCGTATCAATATCTGGTGATGATTTCGCAACTGGGAATTTCAGTGATTGTTCCGATTGGACTGATGTTTTTACTGGGAAAAGGGTTGGATTATTTTTTTCACACCGGGAATATCGGTGTCATCATTTGCGCTATTTTGGGTGTGATGGCAGGACTCAGAAATTTGTACGTGATTCCACTGAGATTAAATGAAAAAGCTCAAAAAAATACTCAGAAAAACAATGAGGATGAAGAGGATAAAAAAGATGAAAATAAATAATCTTTCTTTGGAGACGAAAATCATGATTGGCGGTGGATGTGTCAGTCTGGTGCTGATGCTGTTTGGTTTTGTGACAGCGGATCCGTTAAAGTTTATGTTAGGGGTTCTATTCGGAGGACTCTATAGTATTCTCAACTTCAGGTTAATGCAGTTAAGCTTTGAAAAAGCAATGAAAATGCCATCGGCCCAGGCTCAAAAATATATTCAGACCAGATACTTTTTGAGATACCTGATTACCGGTGTTGTTATATATGTGGCAATTATTAATCCCTGGCTAAATATCATTGGCGTTCTGCTGGGTTTGGTTGCTGTGAAAATTTCAGTTTTAGTAAACAGTTTTTTAGAAAAAAAAAGCGTTTTTGAAAATAAGGCGTGAACAAAATTAAAAAAACACAAAAGGCAGTTTGAAAGATATCGTTTCAAACCAGCCTGGACAATGAGGTGAAAAAACAATGGAAGGCCCAAAAATTTACGGGGAAATCTTCGGACTGACGATTACACAAACAGTAGTCAATACGTGGATATGTATGGCAATAGCTATTATTTTGTGCTACTTGTTAACAAGGAATATGAAAAAAATTCCGGGGAAAGCCCAAGTCATTGCTGAAACTCTTGTCACGGTTATGGACAATTTAGTCGCACAAACAATGGGAAAAGATAAGATGAAGTTTGCACCATATATGCTTTCGCTTATTCTGTTTCTCGCGGTTTCGAATACTGCTGGAATCTATGGTCTGAGATCTCCAACAGCTGATTTAAATTGTACGATAGCCCTGGCTTTGATGACGTTTTTTATGACCCAGTTTTTTGGTTTCAAATCAAAAGGGGTGGGCGGATATCTTAAGAGTTTTCTTGAGCCAATGCCTTTCCTGCTTCCGATTAACATTATCGGAGAACTTGCAAACCCAGTTTCGTTGTCTTTCCGTCTTTTCGGAAACTTACTGGGAGGGGGAATCATCATGGCACTGTTGTATTCAGCTTTGGCAGGATTAATATTTTTTCCTGTGCTGATACCGATTCCTTTTCATTTTTACTTTGATATTTTCTCAGGATTATTGCAGAGTTTTATCTTTACAATGCTATCCATGGTGTTTATTTCAGGGGCTATGGATTAATGAGAGAGAATAGGAGGAAATTTGTATGATCGGTGATTTGAATATGGTAGACTTCTTGTTGCAGTTTTTAAGTCAGTTTGATGGCATCGATGTGATTAAAGCATTTTCAGCCATTGGAGCAGGTACTGCGATGATCGCCGGGGTAGGACCTGGGATTGGCCAGGGATTTGCAGCTGGTAAAGGCGCCGAAGCAGTAGGAATTAGACCTGATTCCCAAAGTGATATTGTCAGAACGATGCTTCTCGGAGCAGCTGTAGCAGAAACAACTGGGATTTATGGATTGATTGTCGCATTAATTTTACTGTTTGCGAATCCTTTTTTTTAAAAAGGGAAATTATTTAGGAGGAACGTTTAATTATGGAAGGTTTAGATTTTATTAAAGCATGTTCAGCTATTGGTGCCGGCATTGCTATGATCGCCGGAGTAGGACCTGGAATTGGCCAGGGTTTTGCCGCTGGTAAAGGGGCAGAAGCCGTTGGGCGTCAGCCGGAAGCACAAAGTGATATCGTAAGAACCATGCTTTTGGGAGCAGCTGTAGCTGAAACCACTGGTATCTATGGTTTGATTGTTGCATTGATTTTATTATTTGCAAACCCATTTTTTTAAAAACAGTAACGGATAGTTAATAAGTTATCTGATAAAACGAGGAGGTACGTATACATATGGATGGTTTAGATTTTATTAAAGCATGTTCAGCAATTGGTGCTGGGATTGCCATGATCGCCGGGGTTGGACCTGGAATTGGCCAGGGTTTTGCGGCTGGTAAAGGGGCCGAAGCCGTTGGGCGACAGCCGGAAGCACAAAGTGATATCGTAAGAACAATGCTTTTGGGAGCAGCTGTAGCTGAAACCACTGGTATTTATGGTTTGATTGTTGCACTGATCTTACTATTTGCTAATCCTTTTTTTTAAAACTGGAGTAGATCTGATATGAAAAACTTCAATGCTTATGAATTAGAAAGGGGGCTATAACAGTGTTTGAATACGCAAACTTAGTTGGTATAGATTTAAAAATCTTATTGGCAACAATCATCAACTTTATAATTTTTGTTTTGATCATAAAACATTTCTTTTATGAAAAAGTTAAGGTTATTATAGCAAAAAGACAAGATGATGTTTCGGCGGAAATTGTCGGTGCCACTGAAAAGAATGCTACTGCCGGTAAACTGAAACTGGAATATGAAGGCTTATTAGCGGATATCAGAGCTAAAGAGAATGAAATTATCCGGGAAGCTAATACCGAGGGACAGGCTCAGCGACATGATATCGTTGAAAAAGCACATGGCGAAGCAAAAGTAATTTTGGCCAAAGCCATGGCAGAAATTGAACTCGAAAAACGTAAAGCGATGAACGAAGTTAAATCCAATATCGTTGATCTTTCACTCTTTGCAGCTGAAAAGATTATCCACAAATCAATGGATCAGAAACAGCATGAAGCCATGATTTTGGATTTTATCGATAAGGTAGGAGAAGCTAAATGAGTCTAGTAGCGAAAAGATATGCCCAGGCTTTATTTGACACTGCCGTTGATAAAAATATTGTTGATGGAATGTTTGATGAGTTTTCTACGGTCATTGATCTTTTCAAGTCTGATTCGGATTTTATGAGACTCTTACTGACCCCCTCAATGAATATTTCTGAAAAGAAAGAAATATTGGGCCGGGTTTTTGGAGCCGAATTTAATCAATATTTAAGAAATTTTCTCAACATCCTCATCGATAAAAATCGGTTTGAGTATCTTGTGGAAATTGAAGAAAGTTTCAGACAGCTTGTGTTCCCTTACAAGAACATGGTTGAAGCCACCGTATTAACCGTGGTGCCTTTAGATGAAGCCCAGCGCATGACTCTTGAAGAAAAACTCGCAAAACGCTTTAGTAAAAAGGTCATTCTCAATAACCAAATTGATGAATCCATCATTGGTGGAGCTGTGGTTTACGTAGGCGATCAGATCATTGATGGCAGCATCAGAAATCAATTAAATCAAATGAAAACGAATATGAATAATTCAAGACTACAATAAACGAGGTGAGTAAAGTTGAATCTCCGACCAGAGGAAATAAGTCAAATAATAAAACGTGAAATTGAGCGGTATGAAGATAAGCTTGAAGTCGTCGATATCGGAACTGTTATTCAAGTTGGGGATGGGGTTGCTCGTGTTCATGGCCTGGAAAATGCCATGGCAGGAGAACTGTTAGCCTTTCCTAATGATGTTTACGGAATGGTATTGAACCTTGAAGAGGACAACGTTGGTTGTGTTCTGTTAGGTTATGACGATGACATAGTTGAAGGTGATATCGTTCGTTGTACCGGTCGTATTGTTGAAGTACCGGTTGGTGAGGCAATGATTGGTCGTGTTGTAAACGCATTGGGATTTCCAATTGATGGAAAAGGCCCAATTGTTACCGACCATCATCGTCCGGTTGAAGTTAAAGCGCCCGGTGTTATTGAGCGTGAATCTGTAAATCAACCGATTCAGACTGGCTATAAAGCCATCGATTCCATGATCCCCATCGGTCGTGGTCAGCGTGAGTTAATCATCGGTGACAGACAAACCGGGAAAACGGCTTTGGCCATTGATACCATCATCAACCAAAAGGGTGAAGATGTTATATGTATCTATGTTGCCATTGGCCAGAAAGAATCAACGGTTGCCCAGATCGTGGGACAATTAGAAGAAAACAACGCCATGGACTATACCATCATCCTTTCAGCCGGAGCTGCCCAGTTGGCACCACTCCAGTATTTAGCACCTTACGCCGGTGTTACCATGGCTGAATACTTCATGAATGAACAACAAAAAGATGTTCTGATCATTTATGATGATTTATCAAAACATGCGGTTGCATACCGTGCCATGTCCCTGATTCTTCGTCGTCCACCAGGTCGTGAAGCTTATCCGGGGGATGTTTTCTACCTGCATTCACGTCTCTTAGAGCGTGCCGCGAAGTTAAAAGCCGGTGGTTCCATCACCGCTTTACCAATTATCGAAACCCAGGCCGGTGATGTTGCCGCCTATATCCCAACCAATGTTATCTCGATTACTGATGGCCAGATCTTCCTGGAAGCGGAATTATTCCGTTCCGGTATTCGTCCAGCCGTTAACCCCGGGATTTCAGTATCACGTGTTGGTGGGTCCGCCCAGATTAAATCCATGAAAAAGGTTGCCGGACCACTTCGTATTGAGTACGCTCAATATCGCGAGTTGGCTTCATTTGCCCAGTTTGGATCCGACCTTGATGATGTGACGAAGGCTCAGCTGGCCAAAGGTGAACGTATTGTAGAAATCCTGAAACAGGATCAATATGACCCCATGGATGTAGCAGACCAGGTCCTGATTCTTTTTGCGGCCACGAATAACTTCCTGCTTGATGTTGAAGTTAAGGACATTCGGGCCTTTGAAAAAGGTCTGATGGTTTACGCCAAGAAAAATTACCCGGAAATCATGACTAAGGTTAAGGGAAAAGACGGCCTTTCAGATGAGGTTGTCGCTGCTTTTGGTGAATGTTTAGAAGCTTATAAAAAAGTTTTCTTTAAATCTGTATAGATTGTCAGCGGAGGTGATTTTCGAGTGGCAGAAAATGTACAAGATATAAAACGTCGGATAAAAAGTGTCAACAGTACTAAGCAAATTACTCATGCCATGGAGCTGGTAGCTTCTGCAAAACTCCGGAAAACCCGTGAGTACGCAGAGGGTCGCCGCCCTTATTTTGAGGCCATGATTGAAAGTATGGGAATCTTTGTAGGAAAAAGCGGAAGCACCAAAAGTGTTTTTATGAACCAGCGTGAAGTTAAAAAAACAGCCTATATCGTCATAACTGGGGATAAAGGTCTGGCTGGGGGCTACAATGTAAATATTGCTAAACTGGTTGAGGAACACGTAGCGAACAAGGAAGATGCTGTTTTATATACCGTCGGATCACGTGGCCGGGATTATTTTAGAAATCGCGATTACAATATCCAGGGTGAATATCTCGGTAACTCAGAACGTCCCAACTTTTTCAATGCCAAAGAAGTAACCCGAATTGTAATGGAAGGATATAAAAATGGCGAGTACGACGAAGTTTACCTCGTCTATACCAAATTTGTATCAACCATTTCCCAACATCCCTACTTGTTAAAGGTCCTTCCACTCGATGTGAACGATCTGAAACCGGCGCAAAAGGATGGGGAAGCGGAGGAAACTAAGGTAGAACATTCGGTCATGCAATATGAGCCTGAACCCGATGAACTGCTGGAATACCTGATTCCCAATTTTGTTACAAGCACGGTGTATGGTGCCATGATTGAAAGTGCCGCCAGTGAACAAGGCGCGCGCCGGACAGCAATGGAATCGGCAACAACCAATGCCAACGAAATGATTGATGGGCTAACTCTCAAATATAACCGGGTACGTCAAGCGGCAATTACCCAGGAAATTTCTGAAATTGTCAGCGGTGCTGAGGCATTAAAGTAAAAAAGATTTAAAACCGTTGGCATCAGCCAACGCAGTAATAATAGATTAATAATGAGTGTGAATTACTTTGCACAAGGAGGTTATAAAGAATGGCCCATAATATAGGGAAGGTTGTTCAGGTTATTGGACCGGTTGTCGATGTTAAATTCCAAAAAGACCAACTGCCAAAATTGAACAATGCAATAAATATAGAACTCAATGGACACATTCTGGTTGTTGAGGTAGCTCAGCAACTCGGGGATGACATTGTCAGATGTATTGCTATGGATTCCACTGATGGTCTCGTAAGAAGCCAGGAAGCAGTGGATACCGGAGCATCAATCCAGGTGCCAGTAGGGAAAGCAACCCTTGGCAGAATGTTTAATGTTTTAGGGGAACCCATTGATGGGAAACCTTTTGATAAAACAGGGGTAGTCATGCACCCGATTCATCGTCATCCACCATCTTTTGAAGAACAACAAACCCAGCCGGAAATGTTTGAAACTGGGATAAAAGTTGTTGACTTGATCTGCCCCTACGTTCGTGGTGGTAAGATTGGTCTCTTCGGCGGTGCCGGCGTTGGTAAAACCGTACTGATTCAGGAATTAATTAACAATATCGCAACCCAGCATGGTGGTTTATCTGTTTTTGCCGGCGTTGGCGAACGTACCCGTGAAGGAAATGACCTTTACTACGAAATGATGGAATCCGGAGTTATTGATAAAACAGCCCTGTGTTTCGGTCAGATGAATGAGCCCCCAGGCGCCAGAATGCGGATCGCTTTAGCCGGACTGACCATGGCCGAATATTTCCGTGATGATGAAGGCCAGGATGTGCTTCTGTTCATCGATAATATTTTCCGATTCACCCAGGCCGGTTCTGAAGTATCAGCCCTGTTGGGGCGGATGCCAAGTGCGGTTGGTTACCAGCCAACACTGGCAACCGAAATGGGTGCCCTGCAGGAACGGATTACGTCCACCAGCAAAGGCTCCATCACATCGGTTCAGGCCGTTTACGTACCTGCCGATGACTTGACAGATCCAGCCCCAGCCACAACATTTGCCCATCTCGATGCCACCACGGTTCTTAGCCGTGCCATCACCGAAAAAGGTATTTACCCGGCCGTGGATCCGCTGGATTCCACCTCGCGTATTCTTGATCCTAAGGTTGTTGGCCAGGAACATTACGATACCGCCCGTGAAGTACAGGAAATGTTACAGCGTTACAAGGAATTACAGGATATCATTGCGATTTTAGGGATGGACGAATTGTCCGATGCCGATAAAATCACAGTATCCCGGGCCCGTAAAATCGAGCGTTTCTTATCCCAGCCTTTCAACGTGGCAGAACAGTTCACCGGTACACCGGGACTCTATGTCCAGATTGGCGATACCATCAAGGGCTTCAAAGAAATCCTTGAAGGAAAACATGATGATTTACCAGAAAGTGCATTTCTAATGGTCGGAACCATTGAAGATGCCGTTGCAAAAGCAAAAAAAATACAAGGTTAGTAGAGGTGAGTTTTAATGGCTGAAACTTTCAGATTAAAAATCATTGCGCCAACTGGTGTTTTTTATGACGGTCAGGTGGAACGCATTGTGCTCAGAGGATGCGAAGGAGAGTTTGCCGTGCTGGCAGAACACACACCTTTGACAACCATTCTTGCAGTGGGTACCTTCAACATGATCCTCGGGGATAATCAACATAAAAGCGGCACCCTCCTTGGAGGACTTGTCACGGTTACGCCCAGAGAAACCATTGTTTTAACCGATGCAGCAGAATGGCCGGAAGATATTGATCTCAATCGCGCCAGAGAAGCTAAAGAACGTGCGGAACAACGGCTTAAGGATGATAAATTCGATGCCGCCCGTGCACAGGCAGCTTTAGAAAGAGCCATTGCTCGTATCAGTACAAAAGAAAAATAAAACAAACAATAAATAAGAAAAGCCGGGATTCCTTAGGGATCCCGGCTTTTCTTATGGATTTATCCAGTGGAAGTATTTAAAAAAAACCGGTTTTATGATATAATTTGGTTTCAAATGTGATCGTAAAACAACGCAGAATCAATGATAATAAGGTCACGCTGGAGGAAAAATGGCGCTAAGAAAACAGATTGGAATCGATTTGGGCACAGCAAATGTTTTGGTTTATGTCAAAGGGAAAGGCATTGTCCTGCAGGAACCCTCGGTGGTCGCCGTGGATAAAAATAACGGCAAGCTTCTGGCGGTAGGGGAAGAAGCCAAGATTATGCTGGGCAGAACCCCCCGCAATATCGTCGCCATTCGCCCGCTGAAGGACGGAGTCATTGCGGAATTCGATATTACTGAACAGATGCTCCGCTATTTCATCGGCAAAGTTATTGGCCGATCCGGCTTATTTCGGCCCAAGGTGGTGGTGGGCATTCCCAGCGGGGCCACCGAGGTTGAACGCCGCGCCGTGTACCAGGCCGTCATCGCCGCCGGCGGCAGCGCCCCGATTGTGGTGGAGGAACCGATGGCCGCCGCCATCGGCGCCGGCATCGACGTCATGAAACCGACCGGGAATCTGGTGGTCGATATTGGCGGCGGCACCACCGATATTGCGGTGATTTCCCTGGGGGGCATCGTCACCAGCCACTCCATTAAAATCGCCGGAGACCGTATTGACGAGGCCATTGTCCGCCATATGCACAGCAAACACCATATGCTCATCGGCATGCGCACCGCCGAGGATCTTAAGCGCAAAATTGGCTCAGCCCATCCCGGGGTTGAAGTTCTCGAAGCCGAAGTGCGGGGACGCGATCTGGATACCGGATTACCTAAAACAGTGGTGGTTGATTCCGAAGAAATCCGGATCACCTATGCCAAATACATCGAAGCAATCATGACAGCCATCCTGGCGGTGATGGAAAAAACCCCGCCGGAGCTGGTATCGGATATTTGCGACGCCGGGATCTACATCACCGGCGGTGGTGCGAAAATGAGAGGTCTGGAGCAGCTCATCAATGAGAAACTCCCGGATGTGCCGGTTCATATTACTGAGAACGCCGAAGAATGCGTGGCTCTGGGCACCGGTCTTATTTTGGATAATCCCGGGTTGGCGGCCCGGCCGGCTTCCCGTTTTGAACATATTTTAAAAGATCACTACGACACCGAAACTTCGAGTGAAGACTTTATTGAGTAAGGAGAAAAAAATATGAATATTTGTATCATCGGCATGGGCATTTTAGGCATTACCTACGGTTCCATTTTATCCGATTCCGACGTTAACGTCATTTGTGTGGACACCGATGACGAAACCATCAACATGCTCAAAGACGGCGAAATACCGTTTTACGAACCCGGCCTCAAGGCCCTGGTGGCAACCTCGGAAGCCTCGGGACGCCTGCGCTTCAGCTCAAATATGCAACGGGCCATCAAAACCAGTGACATTGTCGTTATCACCTGCGAAGTCCCCAGCGATAATGAGGGCCTGCCGGATCTGCGGTTTATGAACGCCATTGCCCAGAGTATCGGCAACCACATGGAAGGGTACCTCACCGTGGTCATTAAATCGACGGTAGCCCCGGGTTCAAACAAGATCATCAAGCATACCATTCAGAAAGTGCTCGATGATCGCCAGGTCGACTATTTATTCGATGTCGTCAGCAATCCCGATTTTGCCCGCAAAGGCTCCATGATTAGGGATTGTCTGGTACCGGAAATGGTGGTCATCGGCGCCGATAATCCCACCGCCGTGGAAGTCCTCAAATCCCTTTACGACAGCATCCATTTCCAGGATCGCAACTACATCATCACCAATCCCCAAAGTGCTGAAATGATTAAATACGGCGTTAACGGCTTTCTGGCCATTAAGCTGTCCTTCATTAACGAAATGGCTTTGCTCTGCGAAAATGCCAATGCCAACATTTTGGATGTCGCCCGGGGGATTGGCCGGGACCGTCGGATTGGACCGGATTATCTCGATGCCGGCCCGGGTTTTGGCGGCAGCGATCTGCCTAAGGATTCCAAGGCGCTGGTGGAAATTGCCAGGGTTTACGGCGAGGAATTCAAAGTCCTCAAGGGCGCGATTGATGCCAACGAAAAACAAAAAACGAAAATGGTTGAAAAAATAAAGCGTACCATCGGCGATTTAAAGGGAAAAACCATCGGTATCCTGGGGCTTTCCTACAAGTCCGATACCGCTGATATGCGCGAAGCCCCATCCATTAATATTATCAAAGGCCTGGTCAGCGAAGGTGCGTTGATTCGAATCTACAGCCCCGAGGGCAACCAGGAAGCTAAATGGCGGCTGCATAACGAAATGGAAGCCATCACCCTGTGCGAGGATCTTTACGACGCGGCCAATGATGCCGATGCGGTGGTGATCATTACCAGCTGGCGGGAATTCAAGGGATTGGATCCCGAGCGGTTGAAGACGGTGATGAAGGACCGCTATTTATTTGATCTGCGAAACTTATTCGGCGAGGATCCACCCAAAGGCTTTATTTATGCAGGCCTGGGAATTCCAGAAAAGGAGATATAACATTGACAAAAGTAAGAAAGGCCGTTATTCCGGCAGCCGGTCTGGGTACCCGGTTTTTGCCGGTAACCAAGTCAGTGCCCAAGGAAATGCTGCCCATTGTCGACAAACCAACCATCCAATATATCATCGAAGAGATTATCGCCTCGGGGATTGAGGAAATCCTGATTATCACCGGACGCAATAAGGAAATCATCATCAACCACTTCGATAAGGTTCCGGAACTGGAAGCCTTGTTAAAAGCCGGCGGGAAACTGGAAGCGCTGGAAGAAGTGGAAGCCATTACCAACATGGGCAAAATCTTCTCGGTCCGTCAGAAAGAAGCCAAAGGCCTGGGTCATGCGGTGCTTTGCGCCAGAGAATTCGTCGGCAATGAACCCTTTGCGGTGGTGCTGGGGGATGATATTGTCTACAATGACGGCAAACCGGCCCTGAAACAGATGATTGAAGTCTACGACAACTATGGCGCGTCCGTCATCGGCGTACAGCAGGTACCGGAAGATCAGGTGAATAAATACGGCATTGTGTCGGGAACAAGGCTGGCAGATCGGATTTTTACAGTCAATGATCTGGTTGAAAAACCGGCCGTTGGCGAAGCCCCATCGACCATGGCAATCCTCGGCCGCTACATCATCACCCCGGCCATTTTTGATATCCTCGAGCATACCGGCACCGGCGCCGGCGGTGAAATTCAACTCACCGACGGCCTGAAAACGCTGGCCACCCAGGAAAAAATGCTGGCCTATGATTTCCTCGGAAAACGCTTCGATGTCGGGGATAAGCTGGGTTTTTTACAGGCCACCGTGGAATTCGGCCTGAGAAATGAACAGCTGGGACCGGATTTTAGAGCGTACCTTGAACAATTGATGAGCAAATAGAAAAATGAACCGATTCATAACTAACCAAAAAAGAAGGACCGGCAACAACGCAAGTTGAAGTCGGTTCTTTTTGCATGTTATCTACAGTAAAACTAATAATATTAGTTGAATTATCATTAATGTGTATATAAATTACAACATAAATAAAAGTTGCGTTTATAACTGTTACAATATTAAAAAAACAGTCGAAAGTGTTTGCAAATAAACGCATTTGGGTGTAATATTAGGTAGAATAAATTTTTAATACCAGTAATAGGTAGGTAACTCCTTAAAAGCGGTAACTTGTGTATAAGGAGGGTGGATCATTGAGGAATTGAGCATAGTGAAGGAGGGGAATGTTAAAATAGGGAAAAGAAACGGCTAGAAATGAGCAAAGTGCTTTTTTCTGGAATTTGAACATCAAATCAAAAAAAACAAAGAGGAGAAAATTCACGTGAAAAAAATTACAGTAAAATTATTAGCAATCATGATGATGCTTTCGATGGTTTTTACATCAAGTGCTCTTGCAGCAACTGACGAAACCAAAACATCAGCATGGGATTCATTCACCGGATTGTTCGCACAAGCGGCAACGACTGACATCGGGGTTCAATACAAGGGCCACATTCAAGATTACGGCAATATGCCTCAACCAGTAGGTACTTGGGTAACCGGTGCTGATCAATTTGGTACAACCGGCGAAAGCAAACGTATTGAAGGTTTAAACATCGAACTGACAGGAAATGTTCCTGCAGGCGCAACCATTCAATATAAAGTGCATATTCAAGATCAAGGCGATTCAGCTTGGATTACTGGTCCTAACTTTGCAGGAACAGTTGGATTAAGCAGACAAATTGAAGCAATCTATATCAAACTTGTAGATGCTGATGGTAATGCATTACCAGGTTACTCAGTGTCTTACATGGGACATATTCAAGATTACGGTAATTCCGCTTGGGTATCCGATGGAGCAAGATGTGGAACACAAGGAGAATTCAAACGTATTGAAGCAATCAGCATTAAGATTGTAAAAACAACTGATTTAACTGCTTACAATGTAGCTTTAGGCGCAGCAGAAGAAGTTGTTGCAGCAGATTATACAGCAGCTTCATATGCAGCTCTTGAAAAAGCTGTCAATGATAATGTTGTAACTGCAGCAGATACGCAAGCAGAAGTTGACGCAGCAACAAAAGCTATTACTGACGCTCAAGCTCAGTTAGTAAAAGTAACAAACGTAACAGCAGTAACTGCTATTAACCCTACAACTGCTACCGTACAATTTAGCAATCAGGTTGTTGGTTTAGACAAATCCGCAATTACTGTTACAAATGAAGATGGTAACAAACAATACATCAAATCGGTAGAATTAGCTAAAGATGGTTTATCTGCAGCAGTAACATTCTACAATGCATTTGTTGATGAAACTACTTATAATATGTCAATCGCATTCCTTACCAATAAAGCAACAGGAAGCTTTGATTATGTAGTTGGTGAAGTTGCAGTTATAAAAGCTTCAAGCGCAACAATTAACCCTGCTGAAGCTTATGAACTTGAATACACAGTATTAACTGATACAGGTATTGACGTAACAGATACAACAGCAGTTGTATTCCAACAAAGTACTAATAATATCGTTAATGCTGCTGGTGTAATCCCTATTGGCGCTCTTGCCAACGGACATTCAGTATTTGTTGAAATCGTCGCTGGCGACATTAAAAGCGACAGAATTAAAATTACTGCAAATAGTGGAGAAGCAACTGAATTTTCAGCATACACAGTTACAGCTGCAGCAGTTGGAGATTTAGATGCTTGGAATGCTGACGATTTTGAAGCAGATACTGATATTGCAATAGGCCAAAACGGTTTAATGCTTGATGCCTTATTCTTAGATCAGTATGGCGCACAAGTTGCAAATTTAAACGAAATAACATATGAATCACTTGATCCTGAATTACTCATTGTTGATGTAACAACAGGCAAGTTAACACCACGTAAAGTGGGTACTGCAGATATCAAAGTAGAAAATGGTGATATCACACAAGTTGTAACCATCGAAGTAGTTGCAGCACCTGAATTTGACGGATTTGAATTCCAGGATCCAACTCAAGATGATGCAGCAATTACTGCTCTTAATATTAATCCAGCAGTAGATGTTTCAGCTGACGTGAATGTTCAATTACTTGATCAATATGAAGAAGCAATTGACCCTGCAACTGAAGAAACATTAACAGTTACCGTAACAGGCGATTCTGTTGAATCTAATGTAACAGGTGACGAAGATACTACCGCTGGTGTTCTAGCATTAGAATTAACAGCAGTTGATGGCGAAACCGGAACAACAACCATAAAGGTTGAAAGCGAAGATGGAACTATTGTTAAATCACTTGTAGTTTCTATTGTAGAATCTGGCGACGTTGAAAACTACAAACTTGAAGGTTTGGATAATATTGACTTGTTTGTAAATGCTGAAGATGATACGATCATTAACAACACTTCACTAAATGTATTCCCAGTAGATGCAAATGGCGTTAAAACAGGTCCTGCCGTAGCAGCTACATGGGCAATCGAAGACCAAGACGGTGCTAATGATGAAACTGCAACTGGTGCTGCTGTTAATTTAGGTATCCAGAATACACAAGCAGCTACTGAATTAGTTGTAACTGAAACGGGTACATACACATTAACAGCAAAAGTTGGTACATTAGAAGTAGTTAATACAACATTCCAGGTTGTTGACACTGAAGCAGCTTATGAAATCAATCAAATAGATGATGAATTAACCATTGATGGTTATACCACCTTATTTGCAGCAATGCAGAATGCGATTGAAGTTACTCAAGATGGCGAAGCTGTAAATGTTACAGCAGGTGATACATTCTCAGTAGTATCTGCAAATACCACTGTAATTGGAAACGGTACTGATTCGATATTTGAATTAACTAATGCAAATGCCATAACCGTAGTTAAAGCTGATGGTACTGCCACAGTTTATGTTGATGAAATTGTAGTCAATGGTAAAACTGTAACAGTTGACTTTCAATTTGAAGTTGATGTAACGACATTTGCTGATTTAGCAGCAGCTAAAAAAGCAGCTAAAGATGAACTTACAGCTGAATTAGCAACTTATACTCAAGCTGAGTACTCAGCAGAAAACTGGACAGGCTTAACCGGTATTAAAACTATTGGTGATACAAACATTGATGCAGCAACAACTATAGCAGCTGTAAATACTGCTAAAACTGGAGCAATCGATGGAATGAAAACTGTACCAACACGTGTTGATACAGCGATTGAAGCTATTAATAACGGAACTGCAGTAGTTGCAGATTATACAACTGCAGAGATTACAGGCGTAACCGCTACTAATCTTGTTGCTACGAACGCAGCAGTAGTAGCAGCGGCAGAAGTTAAAGGTTCTTATTTAACAGTCGCAGAAATTCAAGTATTAGTTGTTTAATACTGAACAAAAGAAATAAGTGATTCCTTTCTAATTCACCTGAATAGGTAAAACTAGAAGGAAACCGGAAGAGCCACACTGGGAGCAATCCTTGTGTGGCTTTTTTATTGAGACGTGGGGACGTTTGAGACATGGGGACGTTTCAATTGTCACACTATCTAAAAGATGATATAATGAAAAGAAATGGAGGTGTAAAATGGCGAGGCAGGCAAGAATAAAAAGTACCACGGGAATATATCATGTGATGCTGAAAGGGATCGACAGTCGAAACATATTTATGGATGACGAGGACAAAATGTTCTTTATGTGAGACATGGGGGACGTTTCACTTGTCACCTTATTTGAAAGATGATATAATGAAAAGAAATGGAGGTGTAAAATGGCGAGGCAGGCAAGAATAAAAAGTACCACGGGGATATATCATGTGATGTTGAAAGGGATCGACAGCCGAAACATATTTATGGACGACGAGGACAAAATGTTCTTTATGGAAAAACTAAAACGCGCTAAAGAAACAGGAGAATTTAAACTGTATGCGTTTTGTTTGATGGATAATCATGTCCACTTGCTCCTGAAAGAAGGCGAAGAGATTGGAGTCAGCATGAAACGAATAACGGTTGGCTATGTCCGATATCACAACCAAAAATATGGAAGAGAGGGTCATTTATTTCAAAACCGTTATCATAGTGAACCAGTGGAAGATGATCGCTATTTATTGACCGTTAGCCGTTATATTCATAATAATCCCTTAAAGGCACATATGGCAGCATCACAGGCTGAGTATAGATGGAGTAGTTATCGAAACTATCTTGATGCCTATCATGGGATTATCACTCCTATTGATGCTGAGTTAATGCAAAGTTATTTTAATCAGCTTTCCGATTTTGAAAAGTTCTCATGTGAAGATAATCAGGATCATTGTCTTGAGGTAAGTACTTTTGTAAAATGTAGTGATGACGATATCAAGGCTTTAATTAAAGAGAATCAGCGATATGCCGGAATAATGGACTTAACCAAGGCAGAAAGAAACGAATGTATCCAGTCAATACATCAGGCAACCGGGGGGAGCATTCGACAATTGAGTAGGGTATTAGGAATCGGGAAACGCATTATCGAAAAAGCGATAAAAGAATACGATTACTGACGCATTTAATCATGGAAAAGACGTCCCAACTGGCTTACTACAAAAGGCATTATTGGAAAAGCTACACATCGTATACTACACAAACGTTCCCATGATCCCAAAAAACACAAAACAGCCCTAACTGATTGCTTTGATATAGTAAACAGTTAGGGCTGTTTTAATTTAACAACTGTTGCGTTTTTAAACCATCGCTTAAGCGAACAAGCTTTCCACCTGATCGCTCACCTCAAACAAGGTGCATCCGCCATGGTTTCCGGCCCTTACGGCAATCTCCCGGAGATCAGCAAAATACTGGGATCGGAGAATGGCTTCCATCGAATCACTGGTCAGGTTCTGTTTGGCATGGGGTGAAAAGGGGCAAGGCTCGGCATCGCCATAGGGATTGATATGAAAAAATCCCCGCCCGGAAGCCAGACAACCACCCATTTCCTCCTCGTCGCCGGGGAAGGACAGGATCACCATTCGACGGAAGGATTTTCGCAGCTTAAGACAAATCGCCTGAAGTTGTTTTATTTCAGCTTGTTCCAGGACAAGATAGTCGGTTCCTGCTTCTGCGGGTACATATTCCACATACAGGGTCACGCCACAACCTTTATCCTCCAGAGCGCTGAGAAATTCATTTTCCGTAACCAGGGCCATGTTTTCTTTTGTGACCGTAATGGATGTCCCGAACAGAATTTTTCGCTTTTTTAAGGCTGCCATAACCGCTTCAATCTGCTCATGGGTACCCGTCCCTCGGCGGGCATCGGTTTCTCTGGCATTGCCTTCAATACTGAGAATTGGGATCAGGTTGCGATGGGTGTTAAGCAACTCAATGGTCTCCTCATCCAGCATCGTCCCATTGGTAAAAATCGGAAAGATCACATTTGGGTACTCCCCGGCCAGCTCCAGAATATCCCGGCGTAAAAAGGGCTCGCCTCCGGCCAGCAGAATAAATGCGACACCAAGTCTTGACGCCTGGTCAAAAATATTTCCCCATTGATCGGCCTCCATATTCGCTTTGCTGATGGTTGTGCCGCAGCCTCCGCCAGCCCGGGCATAACATCCGGCACAATGCAGATTACATTGGGAGGTGATACTGGCAATCAGAAATGGCGGCACGTGCAGG
This sequence comes from Acetobacterium bakii, assembly GCF_001263355.1. GTDB lineage: Bacteria > Bacillota > Clostridia > Eubacteriales > Eubacteriaceae > Acetobacterium > Acetobacterium bakii. Next base: position 101,450 of record NZ_LGYO01000007.1, on the reverse strand, counting down.
CCTTCTTTTTCCTGTAGCTTTCTTCTGGTGGTGCTTTTTACCATCTCCGGCAGAATGCCCATTAAAAAAGCCCGTCCTTTTGCATTATTTAGATAGAATCGTCGGGCAGTTGTCATGATTTGGGCGATTCCCTGATCCATCATTTTGTTTAAATTCATCAGCTTTCCTCATTTCTTATTTGATAAATCGACGCAAACTGTTCGATATGCGCCATTAGAAGGGCCAGTGCTTCAGCTTCTTTTTCCGACATATTGTCATATTGACATAAAAGTGTATAGAACGGACCGTAAAACTGCAAAGCGATGATCTGGGCTGGGCCTTCTCTGAAAGTTCCCTGCCTGATCATTTCGCCAAACAAATCGGTCTGAAACTGAATGGCATCAGCGAAAAACCAGCTGCTCAAGGTTTTGGCTGCATCATCATTTCGATACTGCTCAATGGTCAACATCCGGCGAAACTTCGATGCCTGAGGATCTTTCAGGAAAAACAGAAACACCGCTTCACAGGCTTTTTTAAGCCAGACCAGATCATTGCTCCCATATTGCCGGGCAACACTTTCCATTTCGCCCTGGGGCAACTGGTAATAGGCTATGGTCGCTTCAAATTTCTGATTCATCCGTTCCAGCAAGGTATCATAAATTGCCTGCTTACTGGCAAAATGCTTATAGAGTGAGCTGTCCTTGATCCCCACCGCATGGGCGATTTCTTTAACCGTCACACTCTGATAGCCTTTTACCGAAAACAGATTCAGGGCTTCCTCTAATATTATTTCTTTGGTATTGCGTTTTGTCATGGGATCTCCTTTCAATATGCTTGCAAGAAACAGCAAGCTAGCGTTCGTTAGCTTTATTGTAGCTAATGAACGCTAGCTTGTCAAGTTGTATTTCAATTGGTATTTCAATTGAAATGTAAAATTTTTCAACTAAAGAAACAAAGTATTTTGACGATAAACATAGTAAAGAGATCGATTGTTCTATAGTTGTGCTAAATGGATGGGCGAAATAATGAACAAATGATTCAAAAATATTTTTTATTCAGTGCAAAATTGGCTGATAGAGTGTAAAATAAAGATTCAGCAAGCGATTTTAAGCCCTAACGATCAGGGCTTGACGATAACGAGAAAACGGAGGTAAAAAATTTGAAAAAAATAACGAAGTCAATATTATCAACGGTGCTGTTGATGTCGGTCATTTGCCCATCCAGTGCCTTTGCATCAGGCATAGAGGCTAAGGTAGCAACGAGTCCAGGAGTGCAGTACAAAACCCATATTCAGGATATTGGTTGGGAAATGAATTGGAAAAGTAATGGGGAACTTTCAGGAACGGTTAATCAGTCAAAACGTCTGGAAGCCATCATTGTTCAGCTCACAGGTAGTTTACCGAAAGGCGCTACTATTACAACGGTTACCCATGTTCAAGACCTTGGAGACTTAAAACCAATTGCAATGGGTCAAAAGGCCGGAACCGAGGGTAGGGCTTTAAGGATGGAAAGTGTCACGCTTACTTTAAATAATCTACCAGAATATCGTTTAAAATATAATGTTCAGGTTGAAGATAGAGGCTGGCTTAGAAATGAAAATGATGTTAATGCCTGGTTTAGTGGTGGTGAAGCAGCCGGTACTAAAAATGAGAGTCTTCGTCTGGAAGGCCTTAAAATTAAACTGGTCGAAATAAATGAGGAATATGAAGCTTATCAAAAGGCATTAGCAGCAGTTACGGAATCAAACTATACGGCTGAATCCTGGGCAACTTATAAAAAAGTGGCTGATGCCAATAAGATGACGGAAGATAATCCAAAGGCTGATATTCTAGGGGCAACAAAAAATATCTTAGCCGCTCAGGAAAATCTTGTCAGAGGTAGAAATCTGACAGCTTATAAAGCTGCCTTAGCGGCGGTTAATGAAGTGGATTATACTCCGGCAACATGGGCTGTCTATGAAGCTGTGCTAAGTCAGAATGCGGTTGATCTCAATAATACTGAGGATCAGATTGTTACGGCGACAAAAAATATTGTTGAAGCGCAAAAGAGTTTGCAGCGAAAAGTAAATTTAACGGCATATAATAAAACCCTGGCAGCGGTAAGAAATGCTGATTATTCAGCTTCTTCCTGGGGAGCATATCAAAAATTATTAACGACAACGGTAGTATCAGAAGATAATACGCAAACTGAGGTTAATGCCGCCACTAAAAATATAGACGAAGCCCAGAAAAGAATGGTTCGTAAATTTGACTTTAGTGCCTACGATGCCCTGCTAGCTGCTGTTAAAGAGGAAGATTATGTTAAATCATCATGGACCGCGTATCAAAAAATTGTAAATGCCAATAAGGTTAGCGAAGATGGCAATCAAACAGACGTCGAAGAAGCCATTAAAAAAATTGAAACGGCTCAGAAAAAACTGGTTATAAAGGCAGATTTAACCTATTATAATGCCGCTGTTGATGGGGTCAATAAAGACGATTATACCACAGCATCCTGGTCCGTTTACCAAAAGGTTGTACAGGCCAATGTGGTCACCCAAACCAGTAAAGCAGAAGTGGTTGAAGCGGCGACGGCAAAAATTTTGGAAGCGCAGCAAAGTCTGGTTGGAATTGGGATTATGGACAATTATAACAAGGCTCTGGCATATAATAAGATTTTAGGCAAGCCAATGCTCAGAACAGATTATACCACAGCTTCCTGGGCAGCTTATCAGCAGATTGTGGATGCTAATGTGGTGATTCCAGCTGATGGTCAGCCCGCCATTGATGCGGCCACCGAGAAAATTGAGCCTGCTCAGAAAAAGCTTGTAAAGGCTGGCGATTTGACAAATTATTTAGCCGTGTTAGCACTTGTAAAAGCTGGAGATAATACTTCGGCATCCTGGACTGCTTACCAAAATATCGTCAAAGCAAATGTTATGACTGGAGATAAAGGCCAGACCGCGATTGATCCGGCCACCGAGAAAATCAGAGATGCCCAGGGATTATTGGTCAAAAAAGGAAGTCTTGATCTGGCTGATGGTTATCGGGCAGCCTTGCTGCTTGCTAAGAAAGAAGACTATACGCCAGCAACCTGGGCGGTCTATCAAAAGATTCTGGATACAAATGCGATGACAACTGATAAATCCCAGGAGCAGATTAATGCGGCCGTTGAGAATATAAAAATAGCTCAGGAAAAACTGGAAAAAAGAGCCACCGCGGCAGAGCTTGCCGATGCACTTAAAGTGCTTGATATTGTGAAAGAAGATGAGAAAACAGTCGCTTCCTGGACGATTTATAAAAAGATATTGGCGGCAAATCAGCTGACCAAAGAAAAATCCAGGGATGAACTGGATAAGGCCGTCAATAATATAAAAATTGCTCAAGGCGATTTGGTGCCTAAGGGGGATACGGCAGAATATAATACCGTGTTCAATCTTTATAATGGCAAACAGAATGATTACAAAACCTTGGCTTGGTCAACGTATCAGATAGCTCTCAGCGCAAATATTATGACTACTGAAAACAAGAAGGCTGAGATCGATATGGCAGTTGCACGAATAAAACAAGCGCAGGTTAGCCTGCTGATGAATCCCGCAGCGAGGATGACCTATTATAATGAGGTTCTGGACAATTATCAGGGAAAAGAAACAAAAGGAAAGCAGGCTGATTTTACCGTCGACTCATGGAAAACCTATCTGGGGGTTATCACCAAGAATTTAAAGACCAAGGATAATACTCAGGAAGATGTTGATACTGCGACGGTAAATATTGAGAATGCTCAGAAAAATCTTGTTTATTCAACCGATATCACTGCTTTTAAAGATGCGATTAAACTTTATCAGGAAAATATCCAGTTAAGCGGATCAATTGCCAGCCTGGCCACGCCAGTGACCTGGGACGAATATGCGAATTGGGTAAGCCATTTTGCTGACTTTGAAGCTGTTTCCGGGGAATGGATACCCAAAGCAATTACCGCGGCAAGCGATCAAAAATCTGTTGATGATGCAACATTGGTTATTAATAATGCGAAAAATAAACTGATCTCAAGCAGTGCAAGCTTAACTGCAAGTTTTGCGGCATATGATGAAGCCATCCAGCTTTCGACGGGAACAGTAGAAACTAGTTTTACAGTGTTATCCTATGCATCTTATAATGCTGAACGGAATTATGCTTATAATCAATTTCCAGTTCGCATCAAAGCGGCCAAAGATCTGGTTGATGCGGCAACAAAACGGATCGATACGATGAAGTTAGCATTACTAAAAAGAGCAACAGACACGGCCGTCTTTAATGCAGAAATACAGCGTTATGAAGCTCTGAAACCAAAATCCGCTAATTATACTGTTGCTTCATGGACGCTCTACAAAAATAAATACATTGATTGTTATGAAAGGCCTACAACGAAATTAAAGCCTGAAAACAATACGCAGAAAGAATATAATGACGCGACAATTGCTTTACAAGCGTTGAGAGAAACACTGGTACCAACAGAGGATTTCAAAACAACAGCAGAATATGCAAGTCGGTTGATCACTAAAGAAACACTGGAAGCAGCCGGCGTTACTAAAAATACTAATTTAGTCGAACGAGCACAGGCGTTGCTTACGCCAGAACACGGGACCGCATTTTCAGTAGAAATTGTTACCGCGCCACCTGCACCCGCTAATGTTGGTGTGGATCAAACTGGAGTAGTAAATGGTGACAAGGTAACAATTACTTTGAGGGTGGAAAGCACTCAAAGCAGCTATATCATTACAATCGCCGATATTATAGTCACAGTGTAACAGGATAATATGAAAATCCGAAGGGCTTAAAACAGCGAAAGACAGCGTTGAAAGATTAATAACTTTCAACGCTGTTTTTTATCCGGCTAATTATGAGACGCCATTCAGTAGCGCTTTCGTCTCAGTAAGATCAATCCTGGAGACGTTCCCATGGCTTTCACAGCTTCCAATTTACTTTCAAAATATTAAAATAAATCATTGCAAAAGTTACGAATAAAGTGTAAAATTTATGTAACAAATTACAACAAAATGATAATAAAGTCTAAGTTAGGCGAAATTAAAAAAAGATTGATTTGGTTATCAAAGCCGAACAATTTTGACCGAATTGAGCCGATAACATATTATGGATTAAGGTTAAAAACTACTAATAAGAATGAGGGAGGATCAATGAAAAGAGGGGCTGATAATAGGGCATGGTTATGTTTTGTTTTGATTCTGGTTATGGGGATTTTGCCGGGTAGTGTATTGGCCGAAGAAAACGATAACAGTGGAAGCGATGTGGCAATAAACACGGCAAATGTCGAAGCAGTTGTGGAAAGTCGGGAGATGCTGCCAGGGGATTTTGCAACCGATGACGGGAGTCAGGAGCAGAATATCGAGAGCAATTCTCTCAAAACAGCATCTGTCTTTACTTCAAGGCTTTCTGCGCCGAGTACAGATAATGATTATTACTATGAAAAAAATATTTTCTATCAGTCGGGATACGGCATGCCCAATTGTACCGCCTATGCCTGGGGAAGAGCCTATGAAATACTGGGGTCTAAACCCAGTTTAAGCAATGGCAATGCCAATCAGTTCTGGGATTATAATTTAAGTAGAAATATCTATTCCTATGGGTCGACGCCTAAACTGGGCGCCATTGTATGCTGGGATGGCAGTTCCTGCGGCCATGTTGCCGTTGTCGAGGCAATCTCAGGAAATACGGTGACTATTTCGGAGTCCGCCTGGAGCGGGGCGTTATTTTACACCACGACCTATACCATCGGGTCTGAAGATGAAATATCGGTGGGCGGATTCCAGGGTTATATTTATATCGGGGAATTTTCGGAGGATACCGGCGATACGACACCGCCGGCCATTTCCAACCCACAAATTACGGATATTGACGATGAAGGTTTTACGGTAAGCTGTCAGGTATCTGATGTAGGGTCCGGCATCAATCGAGTCATGTTCCCGACATGGACAGATGAAGGTGGACAAAATGACCTGATTTGGTATACCGGAACAGTCAATGGTAATACAGCCACATATCGGGTCTTATACAGCGATCACAATAATGAAAGAGGCACATATACAATTCATATCTATGCTTATGATCAGTTTGGAAATGCTGCGTGTACTGGTTTAGGTGCAGTGGTCGAAAAAAAGATCGGCTGTTCGTATCAAACCCATATTCAGGACATTGGCTGGCAGGGATGGAAACAGGCAGGGGAGATCAGCGGAACATATGGTCTTTCGAAACGTCTGGAAGCCATTGAAATTCAGGTTGATAATAAAGGGTATGACCTGGGAATAGCATATCAGACCCACGTTGAAAATATCGGCTGGCAGGATTATTGGGCCGATAATGGAAATATAAGCGGTACGTCTGGTGCGAGCCTGCGTCTGGAAGCCATAAATATCAAACTTACCGGAAAAGATGCGGGTCGATTTGATATTTACTATCGGGTTCATACTCAGAATATCGGCTGGCAGGATTGGGCCAAAAATGGTGCCAGCTCAGGCACCACCGGTTTTGCTTACCGATTGGAAGCCATTGAAATTCAGATCGTCCCCGCAGGTTCCCCGGCACCGGGAGCAACGATCAATGCATTTACAAGCAATGGGGTATAAGATTGACTAGATAAAAATATGAATATATTACCGCTATTTCGAAACAGTCTCAGACTTACTGAGGCTGTTTTTTTTTTTCAAAAAATTCAATGAAAAAATAAAAGCCGATAAAAGCAACAAGGTGGAATATCGTAAAAAAATAGATTTTTAAAATATTGAAAAAAAACATATTTTTTTATGGTAATTCGTTAGTTTATATTTATTTCGGGTAACAATTCGCTATAGAGTTATTTGACGTGATTCGTTGGTAAGGAAGGAGGATAACAGTGACCCAAAGAAGAACTAAGGAGGGGGTAGCAATATTAGAGGAAAGAAAAAGAAAAAAATAGTTTCCGTTGCTTACTTTTTAGAATTGCACCACAACGTAAAAAAATAAAAAAAAGGAGATTTAAAATGAAAAAATTTACGATTAGCTTATTCACAGTGATTATGATGGTTGCACTGTTTTTCTCAGGAAGTGCATTTGCAGCTAATTCTGATGTCGGAGTTACTTATCGAGCACACATTCAAAACATTGGCTGGTCCCAGGGTTGGGTGTCTAATGGAACAATGGCAGGCACATCGGGTCAAAGTCTTCGATTAGAGGCAACGGAAATTAATCTTGTCAATGCACCAACAAATGCAAAAATCAATTATTTTGTACATGTACAGAACATTGGCGACCAAAAACCGGATCGATTCAATGGACAGCTGGCCGGAACCGAGGGAATGAGCTTACGTTTGGAAGCAATCCACATTACTCTTGAAAACATGCCGGGCTATTCCGTAATGTATCGGGTTCATGTTCAAGACATTGGCTGGCAGGAATGGGTATCTGACGGAGCAATCGCAGGTACTACAGGTCAAAGTTTAAGATTAGAAGGTCTTGAAATTAAAATTGTAAAACTGGCTGATTTAACGGCTTACAATGCCGCACTTGCAGCAGTAACAGAAGATCAGGTGAAATCAGGTTGGGCTGAGTATCAGGCAGTTGTAAACGCAAATGTTGTAACTGTAAATAATACTCAGGCAGAAGTTGATTTAGCAACAATGAATATTGTAAATGCTCAGGCAAAATTAGTTTTATTTGCCAATATGGATGCTTACAATGCCGCATTGGCAGCTGCTACTGAAGACAATTTTACAACCGACTCATGGAAACTCTATCAAGTGGTTGTGTTAACAAATGTAGTGACAAGAGACAATACCCAAGCACAAGTTGACACAGCAACCGCTAATATTCTGGCGGCACAAAAGAATTTAGTGGCGGCTGCTGATCTCACCGCATTTAATGACGCTGTTTCAATTTATGTGGCAATGGGTGGAGACAATTCAAGTGGCGTTTATACCAATAGAACTTGGGATGATTATGCTTGGGCAGTAAACAAGTGGGCATGCTTTAATCACGATGGCGTATGGGTATCTAGCATAACCAAAGACAGCGCTCAAGTAACGGTTGATTTCGCCGCAGCGCAAATTGCTGATAAGAAAGCAAAATTGGTAATGACCTTGGATTACACAGCTTATCATGAAGCTATTTTACCAATTACAAATGATAATTCAGACCCAATAACCGGAAGAAGAGTTTACACAGAACAATCTTTCTATCATTTTGTAAGAGCTACTGAAGTTTACCGAAATCTTGCTGAAACTACAAAACTTCAAAGTGATGTAGACTTTGCAACAGGTATGATTCTTGGCTTACAAAGTGATTTAGTAGCAATCGACAGAACCCTATTTGATGCAGCTATGGAAGCTTATTTAGTATTAGAACCTAACGCAGATAACTACAGTTCTAATACCTGGTGTGCATACCAAGCGGCATTTGATGCTGGTGTTGCGGTAGATAACAATAAAAGATCTGACCAGGCTGATTATGACACAGCAACAGCCAATCTTCTAGCTGCACAGGATAACTTAGTTGTCAATGCGGTTGTTGTGGTTCAATCAATTACGAAAGATAGCATCGGACCTGTATTTGTTGGTTCCAATGTATTAACGATCGCACAAAATATTGTTGATCAGGCATACGGAGACGGTTTCGTTGTTACTATTGAAAGCCAGAACCGTGCTGTAATTAACAATGATGGTCTCGTTAGAGCAGGCGGTTATGCAGATGTGAAGTTCCATGTAACTGAAATTGCTGATCCTTCCAATGCCGGAGCAGTTATTCGCGGATTTGATGTACCAGCTGTTTAAAGTAAAAATAACATTTAATTAACTAAGAAAAAGGAAGCGGAGAAATTCGCTTCCTTTTTTAAGTCGTCTCAGATCATGATTGGATTGCAATTTATTAAAGTTGAAGGCGTTATTTACTCTTGAATCCTAAAAGGGTTAGGGGTTATAATGAAGCTAAAGAAAAGCATAGGGAGGGAACATAATGGATTATAAAAAAATACGTGAGCTTTGGCTCAGTCAATCGAATCTGGACCAGGGACTAAGGCAGGAACTGGAAAACCTGACCGATGAAAAAGAAATTGAAGATTGTTTTTATACAGACCTGGAATTTGGCACTGGGGGCATGCGTGGAAAAATCGGCCCCGGTACCAATCGGATGAATATTTATACTGTGGCCAAAGCAACCCGGGGTTTTGGACAATATCTTTTAAAGAAGAACATCCAAAACTGTGAAAAAGGTGTAGTTATTGCCTATGATTCACGGCATAAGTCGCGTGAGTTTGCAGAAACCGCCGCCGGGGTTTTGGGTAAAATGGGTTTGATGGCCTACCTTTTTGAAGAGCTCCGACCAACTCCAGAGCTTTCCTTTGCTGTGCGACAGCTTAATGCCGCCGGGGGGATTGTCATTACCGCATCCCATAATCCGAAGGAATATAATGGCTACAAGGTTTATGGTCCTGATGGCGGCCAAATGGTCACTGAATCAGCAGACGCCCTCATTGCGGAAATTGCGACAGTAAAGGACAGCTTTGACATTCCAACCATGACCTTAAAAGAAGGTTTAAACCAGGGGATCATTGCTATGGTGGGGGAAAAAATGGATCTGGCTTTTTCGAAAGCTGTTGAATCGGTGTGTTTGCCAAACCCCGATAGTCAGCTGAAAGTGGTGTTTACACCTCTTCATGGTGCCGGAAACAAACCCGTGAGGCGGGTTCTTTCGGATCTGGGCTATCAAGATGTGTTTGTGGTAAAAGAGCAGGAGCTGCCTGATGGCGATTTTACCACGGCACCCTATCCCAACCCCGAGGATCCGGCGGTGTTTACGCTGGCCATAAAATTGGCGCAGGAGAAAGATGCAGATCTGATTATCGGAACGGATCCCGATGGGGACCGTGTTGGTGTCATCGCAAAAGATGCCAAAGGGGAATACGTGTTTTTTACCGGAAATCAAACCGGCGCCTTGTTGGTGGACTACTATTTAAAAACCCGAACAGATTTACCGGAAAATAAATTGGTGGTTAAAACCATCGTCACCAGCGAGTTAGGGGGAATTGTAGCCAAAAGCCATGGTGCTGCGGTAATGGATGTGCTCACTGGTTTTAAATATATCGGCGAATTAGCCACTGAATTAGAAAACACCAAAGAATATACCTTTGTGTTCGGCTACGAAGAAAGTTATGGCTATTTGGCCGGGAACCATGCCCGTGATAAAGATGCGGTGGTGGCGTCGGCACTGGTTTGCGAAATGACCGATTATTATAAGAAGCAGGGCCTCACGCTCCAGGACGCGCTGATTGCGCTCTATGAAAAGCATGGCTATTTTGTAGAGGACGTTATGGCACTGACTCTTGAAGGCATTACCGGGAAGGCCAAAATCATTGAGATTATGGAAAAATTCAGAACCTTGAATTTCCCCGGCTTTGCCAATGCAAAACTGGTTAAGTTTAACGACTATCAAACCCGGGTTAGTGATGATTTGGTTAATGCCCGGAAAACTGAAATTGAACTGCCCGAATCCAATGTATTAAAATTTATTTTTGATGATTATTCCTGGTTTGCCCTGCGGCCGTCAGGAACAGAACCCAAGCTTAAAATCTATTTTTCAGTCACCGGGAAAACCGCTGAAGAAGCTGAAGAAAAGAAGGCCATTCTTAAGCAACTGGTCACTGAGCTGATTAACGGCTAAACGAGTCAGAAATACAATCGGCGTCACCTCATTGCAAGGTCATTCCCTCTGTTGAAAAAGCAGAAAAGTGAGTTCTGAGGGCAATCGTAACATCAGTTGTGTGCATCAAGGCGAACAGGCCCTAGCCTGTACGATCTTGCAGCACACAACGATTTACCATTGTCCTCAGGACGGGTTTGCAAACAAAACAGGCGTCACCTCATTGTGAGGTGACGCCTGTTGACTTTTAGCAAAATAGGTTAATTGGCGGTGGTTTCAGAATCAGGATTAGCCGTGACCGGCTCGGTTGTGGTCGGACTGTTGGTGATGGGATCTGAAACGATGGGATCCGAAACAATGGGATCATTGGATGTGTTATCGTAATTGATCGGTTCTTTGGTTTTGGTTTCGGTGGTGTTGTTATTATAAGTGGTATCATTGGTTGTTTCAGAGTATGTTTCCGAATAGGTACTTTCAGAATTATTGGTATTGGTTGTCACACTGGGCGATGAGCCGGCATAATAGGCAATGGCATCACTGATTTCCATTACCCGGTCTGTTGGTACATAAGGGGTGTAGGAACTGCTGCTGGAGCTGTTGGTAGTGCCTGTGCTGCTGGAGCTGCTTGTCCCACTTGTGCTGGTACTGGTATCGTCAGCGGCGACTTGAGTTTGTTTGGGTCCGTAAATAAAGGCATGGAGTGCAATCACATTATCAGCCAGGGAATTTGGGATCACATAGGAGACATTGTTAATCATCGCATCAGTAACAAATTTATCGGTCGGAACCCGGAATTCCAAAAACTCCTTATCGGTCGACTCTAAAAAGGCTTTGGCGTAGGTGGTAAGCTCTTTTATGGAAAGGGTGGTTTTCACATAGGGATACACTTTGCTTAAAAGATTAACCCCGGTCAATGCATCGATCTGGAATCCCTTTTTGGCAATCTGTCCCACTACTTCCCGCTGTCGCTCGGTACGTCCAAAGTCGTCATCACTAAAGCGATTTCGGGCATAGGCCAGGGCCTGGACACCGGTTACGGTTTGGGGGCCAATGGCTTCAAGCTTGGGATCCGATTTTCCCACTTTGTCGTTCACGTCATCAATGTATTTATTGGTCCATTCAAGTACGTCTTCATTTTTAACATCGATTTCGACCCCGCCAAGGGCATCCACAGTATCCACCATGGCATCAAAATTAACTACTACATAGTCGGTAATATTGAGATCGAAGTTTTCGTTTAAGGTTTTTACTGTCAGCTCAGGTCCGCCATAGGCATAGGAAGCATTGATTTTGTCAAAGCTTTCATAGGTATCGTCAGTTGCCGGGATTTGAACCATTAAATCCCTCATGATTGAGGTTACTTTGACGGTGCCATTTCTAAAATCCATGCTTAAAACCATAATGGTGTCAGCGCGATCCCCGTCTACATCACTTCGGCCATCAATGCCAAAGACAGCGATATTGACGGTGTCAATATCTAAATCGTTATTTACTTTTAAATCGGTTTTATCCAGTTTCGGTTCGGCAACAATTTCATTGAGTTGGCTAAGGGTGTTGAAACCATAAACCAATCCAGTGCCAATCAGTGAAACCAACAGAACTAGGACTACCAGGATTATTTTTTTCTTCATAAAGATTCCTTTCACTTTATGGTAATAAATCATGCTTTGATATAATATCATAATATTCCTTAAAAAAACATAGGAAATCTTCAGAACCAAGAAAAAAATAGACTTATTCTCGAATTTGAAGTATAATGACACTGAATTTTTATGACCAGAAAAAGAAAAAATAACAATGAAATAAGGTGAAATATGAAAGTTTTATTAACAGGATGTAATGGGCAACTCGGCAGAGAACTTACCCAACAACTGAGTGAAAAAAAGATTTTTCATGTTGGATATGACATTCCGGAATTTGATATCACAAATAAAGAAAAGATTACAGAAATCATCGAAAAAGAACAGCCGACGGTGATCATCAATTGCGGTGCTCTGACCAATGTGGACGGCTGCGAAACCCAAAGAGATCTGGCCATGAATATTAATGGCTCCGGCCCTGAAAAGCTAGCGGAAATTGCTCGGGATCTGGATATTGTATTGGTTCAGGTTTCCACGGATTACGTCTTTGACGGTGCCGGCATTGTTGAAAATGGCGTATTGCGTCCCTATGTCGAAACCGATCCGGTTGATCCGAAAACGGTTTACGGCGAAAGTAAAGCCGTCGGTGAAAAGGCGGTATCGAAAATTGCACCTAAATATTTTATTGTCCGCACCGCCTGGCTCTACGGCGATGGTAATAATTTTGTCAAAACCATGCTGGATCTGGCCGGTAAACATCCCAAACTTACCGTGGTTGACGACCAGGTCGGATCCCCGACCAGCACCGTTGATTTAGCCACTGCCATCATCGATTTAATCGGGACCGAGCATTATGGACTTTACCACGGCACCTGTGAAGGCCAGTGCAGCTGGTATGATTTTGCTTTGGAAATTTTCAGACTGTCGGGAATTGAAATCCCGGTGGAACCGGTGACTTCAGAGCAGTTTGTGCGCCCGGCGCCACGGCCCAAATATTCGGTTCTGGAAAATAAAGCACTCAACGATTTAAAGATGAATCATTTCAGACCCTGGCAGGTATCCCTGGCAGAGTATCTGGAAAAATTACAATAGGAAGCAGGAAAGAGGCAACCATGAAAGGTATTATTTTAGCCGGAGGATCCGGCACACGACTTTATCCCATTACCCGGGTGGTATCCAAACAATTATTGCCCATTTACGACAAACCCATGATTTATTACCCTTTAGCTACGCTGATGCTGGCAGGGATTCAGGATATCTTAATCATTTCAACGCCCCATGACCTTCCCATGTTCGAACGGCTTTTTGGCTCAGGAGAAGAGTTAGGACTTAACTTTTCCTATGAAGTTCAGGATGCTCCCAACGGACTGGCAGAGGCCTTTATTATTGGCGAAAAATTCATCGGTGACGACAAGGTTGCCCTGGTTTTAGGGGATAACATCTTCTACGGTCATGGCTTTACCGGAGCCATCAGAAAAGCGGCTGAGCTCACCGACGGCGCAGTAATCTTTGGTTATCCGGTGACGGATCCCGAGCGCTACGGTGTGGTCGAATTTGCAAAAGACGGAACCGTGCTTTCCATTGAAGAAAAACCCACTGAGCCAAAATCCAATTTTGCAGTTCCCGGATTATATTTTTACGACAACACCGTTGTTGAAATCGCCAAAGGTATTAAACCTTCGGCCCGGGGTGAACTGGAAATCACCACGGTGAATGAAGCCTACTTAAAACAGGGCAACCTGAAAGTTGAACTGTTTGGTCGGGGGATGGCATGGCTGGATACCGGAACCCATGATAGTATGATTGAAGCTTCGAATTTTGTGGAGACCATTCAAAAACGGCAGGGGCTTTATGTGGCCTGTATTGAGGAAATCGCCTTCCTACGTGGTTTCATTAACCGAGACCAGTTATTAAAGCTGGCGGAACCATTGAAGAAAACAGCGTATGGACAGTACCTGATCCAGTGTTCCAAGGAAAAATAGGAGACAATATGTCAAAAATAAATGTAATTAAAACGGAAATAGAAGGCCTGGTGATTGTTAAACCCTCAGTTTTTGGGGATGAGCGCGGCTATTTCATGGAAACTTATAATGAAGAGGAATTTCATGAGGCTGGACTGACGATGAAATTTGTCCAGGACAATGAATCGAAATCAAGTAAAGGGGTTCTGCGCGGCCTCCACTTTCAACGCAAGTTTTCCCAGGGTAAGCTGGTACGGGTTACTCAGGGCGAAGTGTTTGATGTGGGGGTTGATCTTCGGGAAGGTTCGCCAACCTATGGACAATGGGCCGGAGTGCTTTTAACCGCGGAAAACAAAACCATGTTTTATGTGCCGGAGGGCTTTGCCCACGGTTTTCTGGTCGTCTCCGATGAAGCGGTGTTTAATTATAAGTGCACCAACCTTTATGCCCCGGAATACGACGGCGGAGTACGCTGGAATGACCCTACAATTGGTGTGAAGTGGCCGCTGGAAGGTATCAATGAGCCTCTGCTTTCAGAAAAGGACAAACAATTGCCTTTTTTAAGTGAGATTCGGGATACTTTAAGATTTGAATAGAGAGAATGGAGTAATAATGAAAACAGTATTAGTAACCGGCGGTGCCGGTTTTATTGGTTCGAACTTTGTAAAATATATGCTGGCCGAGCATCCGAATGATAAGATTGTCAATCTGGATGCCCTGACCTATGCCGGGAACCTTGAAAATTTAAGGGATATTGAAGATCATCCCAATTATGCTTTTGAAAAAGGGGACATTGCGGATCGGCCTTTGGTCAAAAATCTTTTTGAGACCTATGATTTCGATACAGTGGTAAACTTTGCGGCGGAATCCCATGTGGATCGCAGCATTGAAGATCCTGAGATTTTCATTCGGACCAATGTAATGGGAACCCTGGTGCTTTTAGATGAGGCTAAAAATCATTGGCAAACCGGAAAAGATGCCTGTGGCTGTCCAACTTTTCGTGACGGCGTGCGCTTTCACCAGGTATCCACAGATGAAGTATACGGTGCGCTGGGAAAAACCGGTATGTTTACCGAAACCACCCCTATTACGGCCAATAGTCCTTACTCGGCGTCCAAGGCCAGTGCGGATTTAATCGTGCGGTCCTATGGCCAAACCTTTAAGTTTCCGGTAACCATCAGCCGCTGCTCCAATAATTACGGGCCTTATCATTTTCCGGAAAAACTGATTCCCTTGATGATCTCAAATGTCTGTGCATTAAAAAACCTGCCGGTATATGGGGATGGCATGCAGATCAGAGATTGGCTGCATGTGAAAGATCATTGCAGCGGGATCGATGCGATCCTTCAAAAGGGCGTTGAAGGTGAGGTTTATAATATTGGCGGCAACAATGAAAAAGCCAATATCGAAATTGTCAATTTGATTATCGAAAACGTTGGCGAAAAACTTCGCTCAGGAGACTATGACATCGACAATGACGGCACCAAGATCTGCACGGAGTTAATCACCTATGTAGAAGACCGTTTGGGACATGACCGTCGCTATGCCATTGATAATACCAAGATTACCACCGAACTGGGTTGGGAGCCATCCTATACCTTTGAAGAGGGCATTGTGGAAACCATCGAGTGGTATCTGAACAATCAGGAATGGTTGGAACAGGTGAAGTCCGGGGGCTATCAGCAGTATTACGAGACCATGTATTCAAAAAAATAGAATAAAGTCAAAAAAATGCACATTTATTGTGCTTTCAACTTGTCGATAAACTACCGTACCGATCAACTGATTAACAACTGTCGGTACTGTTTTATATGTTTGTCGATAGTCTCAAAGCACATTTGTTGTGCTTTTTCATTTAAGATTGATAAAGAGGTGTTACTTTGTATTTGATTAAAGATTTATTCAATTATATTAAGGATTTATATGGCAGTCGAAAGCTCATTGAGAAATTTTCCGTAAATGATTTTAAAGCAAGGTATGCGGGATCGTTTTTAGGGATACTGTGGGCCTTTATTCAGCCCACGGTGACAATACTAGTATATTGGTTCGTTTTTGAAGTTGGTTTAAAATCGACGCCCACTGGAAATATCCCATTTTTTCTATTTCTATTAACGGGAATTATTGTCTGGTTTTTCTTTTCAGAGTCCCTTGTCAACGGCACGAATTGTTTTCGGGAATACAATTATCTGGTTAAAAAGGTGACGTTTAACATTAAGATTCTACCAACCGTAAAAATAATATCATCGTTGTACACGCATATTTTCTTTATTATTTTTGCATTGGTGATGGTATTACTTTATGGGAAACCGTTAACCCCCTATTTTTTGCAGATTTTCTATTATCTATTCTGCTTAATTGTTTTTTTAACGGGACTGACCTGGATATCAGCTTCGCTACAACCTTTTTTTACGGATATTCTCCAATTTATTAATGTGGGGATGCAGGTGCTTTTTTGGGGGACTCCGATTCTTTGGGATGTGAACATTTTTCCTCCGGAGCTATTGTGGATCTTAAAATTAAATCCTCTGTATTATATTGTTCAGGGGTATCGGGAATCCTTTTTCGGACAGGGTTGGTTTTGGGAACATCCGGTGATGACCGCTTATTTTTGGGGCTTTTCGTTTATCCTCCTATTTGTCGGGATTTGGATTTATCGAAGATTGAGACCGCATTTTGCTGATGTTTTATAGAAAATGCTGATTAACGTATCATTGGAGGAAAAAATGTCGGATTTAGCAATTAAAATAGAGAACGTAACAAAAATATATCGATTATATAAAAAGCCGATGGATCGGTTAAAAGAGTCTATGAGTTTTTTCAGAAAAAAAGAATATCATCATAAATTCTACGCTCTGAATAATATTAATTTAGAAATTAAAAAGGGCGATTCCATTGGGATTGTTGGTAAAAATGGATCCGGTAAGTCAACCCTGTTGAAAATTATTGCCGGGGTTCTGACCCAAACCGAAGGCCAGGTTATGGTTGATGGAAAAGTGTCGGCACTGTTGGAGCTGGGAACCGGCTTTAATCCGGAGTACACCGGCATTGAAAATATTTATGCCAATGGATTGATTATGGGCTACAGTAAGGAAGAAATGGACACAAAATTGGATGATATTGTTAATTTCGCTCAAATAGGGGAATACATTGATCAACCGGTTAAAACCTATTCCAGTGGGATGTTTGCCCGACTGGCCTTTGCCACAGCCATCAATGTGGATCCGGAAATTCTGATTGTGGATGAAGTTCTGGCAGTTGGTGATGCGAAGTTTCAGATTAAATGCATCAATAAAATGGAGGAATTTAAAGCTTCGGGAAAAACCGTGCTGTTTGTTTCCCACACCTTGGAACAGATCAAACGTTTTTGTACCAAGGGGGTCTGGATCGATCAGGGCGAGATGCGGATGTTTGATGATGTCACCCATGTCATCGATATGTATGAAAGTGAAATGCTTAAAGAATCAATGGCCCAAAAGGCCCTTGAAGAAGGTAACTCGTTGCTGGAAGTACAGGAATTGGACATCCATCTCGGCAAAATCAGAACGGTCACATGCAGCAGTGAGAAAATCAACACCTTTGAAGATTTTACAGTGGACATCGACTATGAATTATTTGATGATTATATCGCTGATCCCTTGGTGGGGGTGGCATTTTACACCATCGACCGGCAATACATCTTTGGGCCCAATACCTATTTGGATGGACTTAAAATACCAAATACAAAAGGGCTTCACCATGTCCGCTATGTGGTGCCGCGGTTGCCATTATTGGGCGGGAAGTATGAAGTCGACATTGGTCTTTTTGCAAATAAGAGCATTGTGAATCTGGACTATAAAACATCAGCCTTTATTATTGAGGTTGTGGCGGATTATTTCACAGAAGGACTGGTTCATATCGATCACAATTGGGAAATTGAATAGAAAAGAATGGAAAGGTTATTGGAATGGCTAAAAAATCTGTTAAAGAGCAGGAAGAAATAAAATATTTCATTGATAAAATTGTTAAAGATGAGGAAAATCGACGAGCCATTGTTCAGGGTTGGGCGTTTAACACAAAAACAAAGGAACCGGTGGAGTTGTTTGTGCTGGGCCAAGAGGCCGAGGGCGTTAATTTTAAACGGGATTTTAGGATCGATGTGAACAATAAGTATGTTTTGTCTGATGATGCCAAGGTCGGATTTATCATTGAGTTTGACGAAAAAAGCTATGGGAAGAAGCTCAGACTCAAATTAAAAGACAACACCGTCATGAAAATAGTCAAAATCAATTTGAAAAAAAATTATGACTATTTAAAGAAACCCAATCTTTTTAATGCGGTGCGAATTACGAATATCGCGACCAGAACCATTGGTTATCTCGGTCGTAATGGCTTAAAAAATACCATCCGAAAAGTAAAATTTGAATTAAAATATAAAAATCAGGAAAACTATGATTTCTGGATCGATGTGCATGAAGATTTTGACAGCAAAAAAGTCCTTGAAGAGATTAAGCACTTTGCGTATAATCCGAAAATTTCCATTATTATGCCGGTCTATAATGTCGAAGAGCAGTGGTTGCGGGCGTGTATCGATTCTGTTTTAAACCAGTCTTATAAAAATTGGGAGCTTTGTATCGCCGACGACAATTCCTCGGATGCCCATATTAAGCCCTTGCTGGAATCCTGCCGGGAACTTGATCCCCGCATAAAAATTGTTTATCGGACCGAAAACGGGCATATTTCCGAGGCGTCGAATTCAGCCTTGGCATTGGCCACCGGGGAATTCATCGGACTTTTGGATAATGATGATACCCTGGCGGATTTTGCCTTATTTGAAGTGGTTAAAGTCTTGAATGAAAACCCTGAAGCAGATCTGATTTATAGTGATGAAGATAAGTTAAGCGAAGACAATAAACGGAGTCAACCCTTCTTTAAAACCGATTGGGCCCCGGATATCTTACTGGCAACAAACTACGTCTGCCATTTTGGGGTCTACCGAAAGCGCATCATCGACGAAATCGGCGGCTTTCGAAAAGGTTACGAAGGCGCCCAGGACTATGACCTGGTGCTGCGGTTCACCGAAAAAACCGATAAGATACATCATATCCAGAAAGTTTTGTACCATTGGCGGATGATTCAGAACTCCACGGCGGTGAATCCCGAGTCCAAGGGTTATGCCTTTGAAGCCGGATTAAAATCTCTGGAAGATGCCCTGACACGAAGAGGCATTAAAGGAACCGTTAGCCATGGGGCTTTTCCGGGAGTTTATGACATTGAGTATGAAGTATTCAATCCGGGTTTGGTGTCCGTAATTATTCCCACCAGGGACAACCCCCTTGATTTGAAAGCCTGTATCGATTCTATTTTCGAAAAAACGGTCTATGAAAAATTTGAAATCATTGTGGCTGACAATGGCAGTGAAAAAGATGAGACCTTTATGCTTTTTGACTATTACTCAAAAAAATACCCGGATCAGTTTAAGGTGATCCGGATCGATATTCCCTTTAATTTTTCAAAAATCAATAATCTGGCGGTTGAAGAAGCCAACGGCGAGTATCTTTTGTTTTTAAACAATGATATCACCGTCATTACCAAGGGCTGGATGACCCGCATGGTCAGCTTTGCCCAACAGGAACATATTGGTGCGGTTGGCGCAAAACTGTACTATCCCGATAATACCATCCAGCATGCCGGAGTGCTTCTGGGCATGGGCGGGGTGGCCGGACATGGACACTGCGGATATCCTCGGGGTGATTATGGCTATTTCGGAAAACTGGTTATTAACAACAACTACACATCGGTTACCGCGGCTTGTCTGATGGTTAAGCGTTCCGATTTTGATATGGTAGGCGGTTTTGAAGAAAAGCTGACCATTGCCTTTAACGATGTGGATTTCTGTCTAAAGCTTTATGAAAAAGGAAAATATAATATCTGGCTCCACAATGTGGAACTATATCATTATGAATCCAAATCACGCGGCGCCGAGGATACTTATTCAAAATACAAGCGCTTTAACAGCGAAATCAAGTACATGAAGGACCACTGGTTAAAATATATCAAGGATGATCCTTTTTATAATAGAAATTTAACCCGGGTTGATGGAAACTATGCCATCTGCGTTGATATCAACGGGTTTATCATTGGAAAAGACATCAATGCTAAGCAGTCGGAGAACAATAGAGATGATGAATTATTGGATCCCCGGAAATACCATGAAATGGTGGCTTCTAAAAAGCGGGATGAATTAATGAATGCCAAGAAACAAAGCGAAATAAAAGCGAAATAAAACAGAATAAGATTAGCCTGAGGAACAATGCATAAATTTATTTTGCATTGTTCTTTTTTTACAGTGATTTCGGGTAAGAATATGTATAAAATGTCACAATAAAATTGACGATAACCGGGTAATTGTGATAATATTGTGACAAATAGAATTTTAAAAATATTTTAAATATTTTGAATATATAAAATTCAATTGGAAGGAGGAAAATAATTGGAAAGTATAAAAAACAAAAGAAAGTTCGCACTCTTGGGGGCAATCCTGCTCTTTATGTGTCTGGTTCTTTTTTCGTATGAAAGTCTTTCGGTTGAGGCCGCAGGAACAATGGTTGTGGTTAATCCGGGACATATGGATGGGGTGGATCCCGGGGCAGTCAACAGCAGCAATGGGATTCGGGAGGTCGACCTTAACAATGCGGTGGCAATAAAAACCGTTGCAACGCTGAGGGCCAACGGCTACAATGCCATGCTGAGTCATCCGATTCCCGGAAACCCAGGTTTACCAACGTTGTTGGCAACAAAGCCCAATTATGATGTTTATTCAAAAACAATCTGCGAGACGGCAAATGCCAGAGGTGCTGATCTTTTGCTAAGTATTCATCACAACTCCGGCGGTAATGCCAGCGGTTATGAGCTCTATTGGAGCAGTTATCATCCCAGCGTCGATAACGACGGCATTTATCAGGCATTTGGGTTATGGTCGGATGGATCGTCGGCGGATTTGGATATATCGCCATCAGCCATCGCCCTTAAATCAAAGGAACTGGCTTACAGTTTAAATGAAAACTTTAAAAGTTTGGGTTACGTTCCCACCAGAAACAAAGTCGTCGAAAGAGATGACAGCATTACCCGTCGAACCAGCATGCCCTCGGTATTAATTGAGGCCGGTTTTGTATCAAATAATGCAGAATCCGTTAGAATGGCTAATGATGCCAATCAGCAAAAGATGGCGGATCAGATTCTGGTGACAGTCAACGGCCTTTTCGGATCACAACTCGGACCGATGACCGCAACCGGTGTGACCGCCAGTGCATCCGGAAGTAAAATCACGTTAACCGTCAAAGGAATCACCGCACCCAATGGCATCAAGCAGATTCAGTTTCCGGTGTGGAGTGAGACCGGCGGCCAGGACGATATCAAATGGTACACGGCCAGTGCCCAAAGCGACGGGAGCTACAGTGTAACCATCGACACCAAGGATCACAATAATGAGATTGGTGTTTATAGCGTTCATTGTTATGGAACGGACAACGCTAATAATTTGACGATGTTAGGGAATACTACCGTAGTCGTGACTAAACCCATGACAGCCACAAACCTGGCCGCCAGTGTATCCGGAACTAAGATCACCGCCACGGTGAAGGGGATCACCGCGCCCAATGGTATTAAACAGATTCAAGTGCCGGTATGGAGTGAACTTAATGGCCAGGATGATCTGAAATGGTACATTGCCAGCGCTCAAAGCGACGGGAGCTACAGTGTAACCATCGACACCAAAGATCATAATTATAATACCGGAGTCTACAATGTCCACTGTTATGGAATTGACAACAGCGATTATATGGTGGAGTTAGGGGTAACAACCGCTACCATTACCACTACCACTGCGAATATGACGGCCACAAGCCTGACTGCCAGTGCATCCGGAACTAAGATCACGGCCACAGTGAAAGGGATCACCGCCCCCAATGGCATTAAACAGATACAAGTGCCGGTATGGAGCGAGCTTAATGGCCAGGACGATTTGAAATGGTATACGGCCAGCGCTCAAAGCGACGGGAGTTACAGTGTGACCATCGATACCAAGGATCATAATAATGATACGGGTGTTTATAGCGTTCATTGTTATGGAACGGACAATGCCAATAAGTTGACAATGTTAGGGAATACCACGGTAACAATGACGGCATCCATGTCAGCCACAAGCCTGACCGCCAGTGTATCCGGGTCTACGATCACGGCCACGGTGAAAGGGATCAGCGCCCCCAACGGGATTAGACAAATATTAGTCCCCGTTTGGAGTGAGCTTAATGGCCAGGACGATCTCAAATGGCATCTTGCAAGTAGGCAAAGCGATGGCAGCTACAGCGTGACCATCGATACCAAGGATCATAACAATGATATGGGTGTTTACAACATTCATTGTTATGGAACAGACAACGCCGATAAGATGGTTATATTGGGCGAGGCAACAGCTTCCATTACCACCACAACCACTGCCAATATGACGGCAGCCAGCCTGGAAGCAACGGTATCTGGAAGTGAAATTACGGCAACCATCAAAGGCATTGCCGCTCCTAATGGGATTAAAGAAATACTAATCCCCCTTTGGAGTGAAACTAATGGCCAGGATGACTTGAAATGGTACACGGCTACAGCTCAAAGCGATGGCAGCTACAGTGTGACTGCGGACATCAAAGATCATAATTACGACGGCGGAACCTATCATGTTCATGGTTATGGCACGGACAATAATAATAAGATGACAATTTTAGGAGAGACCGCGATCAACGTGAGTACTTCACCAATGACAGCAGAGGATATTGCGGCTTCGGTAGCGGAAAATATCATTACGGTGACCATTGATGGCATTACGGCACCCAATGGGATCAGCAGTATTCTAGTACCAACCTGGAGTGATCTTAATGGCCAGGATGATATCAAATGGTATACCGCTGCCAAACAAAGTGATGGAAGCTATAAGATGGTCATTGATGCCAAAAATCACAATGGCAATAGCGGGTCTTATTCCATTCATATTTATGGAGTGGAAGCGAATGGCCGAAATGTATTCCTTGGGAACACATCCGTCAATGTCAGATATATTGAAACGCCTATTATGGGGGGCACCACGGTGACAGCCTCAGAATTGGTGGCTTATTACAAGGGGACGGGAAGTGTTTACCCTCAATCGTATATCGATAAAGGGGTTAATCTAGAAACCTTTGTCGATTTATATATCCAGGAGAGTAACGAAGAAGGTGTTCGGGCAGAGGTCGCTTTTGCTCAGGCAATGTTGGAAACCGGTAACCTTCAATTTGGGGGTGATGTCAAAGTCGGGCAATTTAATTTTGCCGGCTTAGGTGCTACCGGCGGAGTACCGGGATTTGATTTTGCTGCGAAATACGGAGACAATGCTACCGGACTGCAAATGGGAATTAGAGGACATGTTCAGCATTTGAAATGTTATGCCTGCTCTGAACCGTTATACCAAACGAAAGTTGATCCGAGATGGAACGATACATTAAGATTACGGGCAATCTCAGTTGAAGAATTAGCCGGAACCTGGGCAGCGGATACAAATTATGCGGCAAAAGTTAAAACAATCATGAATCGATTTTAGAACTGAAAGCCTGGACTGAGAAACAATCAGTCCAGGCTTTTATTTGACATGGGGAACAGTTTAGTGATAGTCTGCAATTAGTACTTATGATTAGAGTGAACCCGCCGATAATAAAAGTGGCGGAATATGGTAACGTTTAACAATAAAGAATTCTAGGAGACAGAAATGATTCAAACAATTAGAGAAAAACCCGGCATGAAAATGATGGCATTATTTTTAGTATTAGTCTTACTTTCAAGCTTTTTCCCCTGGCAAATAGTTGCCCAGGAAAGCCTTGAAATTCCGAAACAGGTAATTGTGGTAAAAAATGAAATGAGCGAACCTATTGAAGGTGCAGTTTTTGAAATTCAAAATCAGAAAAAAGAAATCATGGAGACCTGCATCAGCGATGAAAATGGCCGGGCAGAAATTTTCCAGGCAGAGGACGGAATTTACCAGCTTGTACAGGTAAAAACCCAACAAGGATATGTGGTTATCAGAGAACAACCCATTGAAATTAAGACCCAAAATCCTATTCGTGAAGAAACTGTGATCAATGGCCTTGCTTTGTCAGAACCGGAAATAATTCCGGAAACCCAGGAAGGGGCAGCAAAGGCCGAGGAACCACTAATTACAGATGAAAATAAGCCAGAATCCGATGCAAGCATTCATGAAGCTAGTGAGGAATCAATTGAGACCAGAGCTATAGATAGTGTAGCGGCAATGGTAGCATTGGACAGTATAACCGTGAAGATTAATCGAGACGTAAGCAACCCAACACAAATTATTTTAAGTACGGTTGGCTATGCCGGTAAAACCGGCATTGGCAACGTGTTATTCCCCACCTGGAGTGAACATAACGGCCAGGACGATATTCGATGGTACCAGGGAACTTTAGGAAGCAATGGAGAATTTAGTGTTTCGGTCGATATTAAAGACCATGGTTTCGAAACCGGGAGTTATAATGTGCACACCTATATTTATGGGCTGCGAGGTGAAGTACTGAATTTTTACACCAACACATTCAATCAAGCTGCCCCAAGCCCCGGCATTAAGGTTAGTGAGATAGTAAACAATAGCTACAAAATAACGCTTACCGGGGCAAGCAATGCCCAGGGAGTTACCGGGGTGAGCTTCCCGACCTGGAGCAACACCAACGGTCAGGATGATATTCGCTGGGAAACCGGGACCTATGTTGGTAACGATACCTGGGAAGCCACCGTTAATCTTAAAGATTACAAACAAACCTATGATACCTTCACCAGCCATGCATATGTGATCGATACAACAGGCAAAATGAATTATATCAGTGCCGTGGAAAAAACCATAAAAAGCCCGTTAACAGAGATCGCGATAGCCGTTGCTCAAGTTCCGGGAAATCCAACGCAATTTACCGTTAGCACGGTGGGCTGTGTCGGGAAAACTGGCATCGGCAATGTGTTATTTCCGACCTGGAGTGAAAAAAATGGCCAGGATGACATTCAATGGTCCCAGGGAATTCTTGGCAGTAATGGAGAATACAGTGTAACCATTGATAATAAGGATCATGGCTTCGAAACCGGGAGTTATAATGTGCACACCTATATTTATGGGCTGCGAGGTGAAGTGCTGAATTTTTACACCAACACATTCAATCAAGCTGCCCCAAGCCCTGGCATTAAGGTTAGTGAGGTAGCAAACAATAGCTACAAAATAACGCTTACCGGGGCAAGCAATGCCCAGGGGGTTACCGGGGTGAGCTTCCCGACCTGGAGTAACACCAACGGTCAGGATGACATTCATTGGGAAATGGGTACCTATGTTGGCAACGATACCTGGGAAGCCACCGTTAATCTGAAGAATTACAATGCGAGCTATGATACTTTTGTAAGTCATGCATATGTGATTGATAAGAGTGAAAAATACAATTATGTTGGATCAACTGAAAAGATTATAACCAATCCATTTGTAAAAACGCCGGCGCAAATAGGAGGGATAAAGGATAGTGACGTATCAAAATTCAAAATTAGCACAAATAATTGTAGTAATCAAACAGGTGTAAAAAAGGTATCTTTTGCAGTGTGGACAAACCGAAATGGACAGGATGATGTGCAATGGTTTCCAGGAACCTTGGGAACCATTGGCGAGTATACCGCATTGATAGATATTGACAGCCATGGTTTTGAAACCGGCCCATACATTATCCATGCCTATTTGTATGGAAATGGGGGTGAGAATATCGCATTTGCCAACAACACTTACACCATGGAAAAAATAACCCCAACCATTGAATATGACAAAGCCGTTTTAAATAATACCTTTAAAATAAGAATAAAAAATGTGGGTAATGAAAATGGCGTGGGGAGTATTGTTTTTCCAACCTGGAGTAAAACCAATGGACAGGACGATATCAGCTGGGAGCAGGGTACCTATATTGGCAACCACACCTGGGAAGCCAGCATTAATTTAAGAAATTACAATATTATTGTGGATGATTTCGTAACCCATGCTTATTTAGCGGATAAAAACGGAAAAATGGTTATGGCTCAAAGCTCAGTCAAAACTATTTTACAGAATACTTCAACCATTTATGGTTACTTTAATTATCCGCTGGATAAAGGCTACAAGCCCAATCCAAGTGATCCAACCGACTGGTTTGGACCACGATGGGGAAGCATTCATGAGGGCATCGATATTCCGGCACCTTATTACGCCAATTGTTATTCTCCAGGAGATGGGGTTATTGAAAAGGCCGGTTATTTTATGGGTTATGGGCGGTATGTTCGGATCCGAATGACGGATCGCTATGGTGAAAGCGTATCTTTCTTCTATGGTCACCTTCAGGAAATAAATGTCAGTGTGGGACAAACGGTGACGAAAGGACAATTAGTGGGCAAGGTTGGCGGGTCCGGTTATGATGCTAATGGAAGATACATTGATGATGCCTACGGACCGCATCTCCACTTTGGGGCCATCGCCAATGCGGATTTCGCCTGTGTGGATCCCGAAATATGGATTGATTTTCATAATCCTTACAGTAATTTGAAATAAAAAGTAATGCCGCAAAAAGGCTGTATGCCGGCAAACCTCTTCACGGACATTTATTTACCATTGTCCTCAGGACGAGGTTACGGATAACCCTCGAGGCTGAGTGAAATCACTCAGCCTCTTTTTATTTAGAAAAATCCCTACTCTGTGTTATAATAAAGCGAAGTTATTAAGCCGATAAAGGAAGTATTTATGAAGAGTGACGTTTCAATTATCATTCCCAACTATAATGGAGAAAAATATATTGGCAATTGCCTTGACAGTTTAATGGGTCAGAGTTTTGAAGCCCGGGGCACCATGGAAATTATTGTGGTCGATGATTGTTCCGGTGATCACAGTGTTGCCATTATCAAAGATTACCAGCAAGTGAAACTAATTGAAAATCCAGTTAATTCCGGTTTCGCGCGATCGGTGAATCAGGGGATCCGGGCCAGTAACGGAAGTTATTGTCTGCTGTTGAACAACGATGTAGTGGTTGATGAGAATTTTGTGAAAAAGCTGTATAATCACATTAATGCAAATCCCCGGGTTTTTTCGGTAAGTTCAAAAATGATCCGCTATTTTGAACGGGAGAAGCTTGATGATGCCGGGGATTTTTACAACATACTGGGCTGGGCTTACAAACGGGGCGATGGGGCCAAGCGCAGCCGCTATGACAAACCCACAGCAATTTTCAGTACCTGCGCCGGTGCGGGAATCTACCGGCGGTCGATACTAGACGAAATCGGTTTATTTGATGAGGCTTTTTTTGCTTATATGGAAGATGTGGATCTTTCTTACCGGGGAAAAATTTTCGGGTATTTAAATCATTATGAACCCGGTGCCCTGTGTTACCATATTGGCAGTGCCACAACGGCTGACGGCGAAAAATACAGTCCCTTTAAGGTGAATATTTCAGCCCGAAACAACATCTATGTGGCTTATAAAAACATGCCCTTCATGCAGCTGCTTTTAAACAGTCCCTTTCTGATGATGGGGTTCTCAATTAAATATCTGCTCTTTCGCAAACGCGGTTATGGCAAGGACTACCGGGCCGGCATCAAAGAGGGCCTGAAAACCCTGAAAAAGATTGAGAAAATCCCGGTGCAATCAAAAAATTTAGGTCATTATGTGTTGATTGAAGTCCAGTTGATCCTCAATCTGTTTCGGTTTGTGGGCAATAAACTCAGGAAGTAACCTTTAATTTTGTTTTATTTGCTTCCCTATTTATGGGGTGCATGGTAAAATAAAATGTCGTTTGCATGGAAAAAATGCATAAGAAAGGCATGTTATGGATTTATCAATTATTATCGTTAATTATAAAACACAGGAACTGACGTCAAACTGCATTGACTCCATTCTCAAGAGCAATATGAATAGTCTGGCTTATGAAATCATTGTAGTGGATAATGCCTCGGAAGATGGCAGCATTGAAGGCATTCAAAAACAGTTTCCCAGTGTAAAAACCATTCTTAATCATGAAAATCAGGGCTTTTCCAAGGCTAATAACCTGGGTATGAAAGCCGCCGGTGGCGACTATATTCTTTTATTGAATTCTGACACCATTGTCGAAGCAAACACCCTTAAGGAAGCCCATGAGTTTATTAAAAACCATAAACATACCGGAGCTTTGGGGTGTAAAATCCTGCTGCCCTCAGGCAAGCTTGATGTTGCCTGTAAACGGAGTTTTCCAACGCCGCTTAATGGGATATATCATAGCCTGCATTTGGATGATGCCTTTCCTGACAGTACACGCTTTGGGGCATACAACCTCACCTATGTGGATGAAGACAAAATCTGTTCCATCGATTGTATTATGGGCGCCTTTATGATGGTTCCCAGGAAAGTCATTGATGCGGTGGGTATGCTGGACGAGGATTATTTTATGTATGGTGAGGATGTGGACTGGTGTTACCGCATAAAAAATGCCGGGTATCAGGTCATGTATTATCCCAAAGTTCGTATTTTCCATCATAAAAAAGCCAGTGGCATCGGCAAGCGAAACCCCAAAGTTATTGAGGCATTTTATGATTCTATGATCATTTTTTATAACAAACACTATCAGAACAAATACAGTAAGCTGACACGTTGGTGTGTGATTACAGGAACCTCTATGATGAAAAAGAAAGCCCTCTTTAAAAACAAGCATCGGAAGAACGTTTAATTGAGCGAAAGGAGGAACGTGAATGATCAAAAGCAATCAACGATTTTTTAATTTTTTATTGGTGCTGGCCGATGTTACGGTTGTGACAGCCTCTCTTTTTGTGGCGTGGTATATTCGGTTTGTCTCCCCTCTTTTTGATGATGGAGTACGGACCATGGATCTTGGCGCATATATGGGGTTGCTGTTTATAATTATTCCAGTTTACCTCGTTATTTTTGCAATTTTCGGGCTCTATCGACCGTACCGAAAACAGCGTTTTTTTAAAGAGTGCCAGGAAATTATTTTTTCCAATATTGTGGGAATCGCTCTTATTATGGCTATTCTTTTTACGGGAAAAAGCATTAACTTCTCGCGAATCATGTTAGGAACATTTTTTCTGATAGCCACACTTCTAATGACCATTGAGCGGGGTTCGGCGAGAAAGATATTGAGAACCGCACGCAAACGGGGATTTAACTTAAAATATATTATTATTGTGGGAGCAGGCAGTATCGGTCAAACCTTTGCAAATAAAATTGCCGAGGACCGGCAGCTGGGTTATAAGATTACCGGATATGTGGATGATTACTATCATAAAAGCGACAAAGATGGCATTCCGATTTTAGGCACCACCCGGGAAATGAATGAAATACTTGAAGATTATCAGGTCGATGAGGTTATTATCGCACTCCCAAATACCAGTTATAAACGGATTGATGAAGTCATTGATGTGTGTGAGTACCAGGGCATTAAAACCCAGATTATCCCGGATTATTTTCACCTGATCCAGGGAACCCAGCCATATTTCGATGAACTCGATGGCATTCCGCTGATTAATACCCGATATATTCCTCTAGATAAAGCCTTTTACAAATCGCTGAAACGATCTTTAGATATTCTATTATCTCTGATAATTTTAATTATTGTTTCTCCGATTATGATTGTGACTGCCTTCCTTGTGAAAATAACATCACCGGGGCCTATCATTTACAAGCAGATTCGTGTTGGCATGGGTCGCAAAGAATTTTGGATTTACAAATTTCGGTCCATGCGCAGCGATGCACCCAAGAGCGATGATAATGGCTGGACCACCGCAAATGATCCCCGAAAAACAAAATTCGGGGCTTTTATCAGAAAAACGAGTATTGATGAGCTGCCGCAGTTTTTCAATGTTTTAAAAGGAGATATGAGCATTGTCGGGCCAAGACCCGAACGGCCCCACTATGTGAGTCAGTTTAAAGATGAGATTCCCAAGTATATGATTAAACATCATGTGCGGCCTGGGATTACGGGCTGGGCTCAGGTTAAGGGCTGGCGGGGTGATACGTCCATTAAAGAGCGGATTGCCTGTGATATTGAATACATTGAGAAATGGACACCCTGGTTTGATGTGAAAATATTCTTTATGACTTTCAAAGCGATTTTTAAAAGTGGCTATTAGATATTTGATTTAGAAAGGATTTTTATGATTGTATTATTTTTTGTTTATTTATTTTGTACTGTAGGGGGGCTAACCCTTGTTAAAGTAGGTGCCAATAACAATGCCTTTGCTTTAAATAGCAGCTATTTTGACCTATCATTATCATACACAACAATCATTGGATTGGCGTTATATGTTGTTAGCTTTATTATGTGGATAGTAATTGTTCAAAAGTATGACTTAAGTTATATTCAGCCGATTGCTCTTGGCCTCTCCAATATTTTAATTATTGCGGCTTCAATCTTTATTTTAGGAGAGACAATTGGATTGTTTCAGTGGTTGGGGATTGGTTGTATTCTTGGCGGCGTAATTTTAATGAATATTAGGGGATAGATAAAATATATGAAAGTATTAATGATTATACCAGCCTATAATGAGGCCATGAATTTGGCATCGGTAGTTGATGATATTAAAGACAATTTCGCTGAAGCAGACATATTGATTGTAAATGATTGTTCCAAGGATAATACGTTAGAAGTAATGAAAAAAATAGAAGGAATCAATTATATTGATTTACCAATTAATTTAGGTTACTCCTATGCTGTTCAAACCGGACTTAAATATGCCGTCCAGGAAAATTATGATTATCTTATTCAATTTGATGGTGATGGGCAGCATCTGGCTTCCGAGGCTAAAAAAATGTATGAGTATTCGTTGGAAAAGGATGTTGATATTGTTATAGGATCACGTTTTTTATCGGAAACAGATTATCAGCATTCTTTCTTCAGGAAAATTGGAACAACGTTATTTCAAAAAATTATTAAAAGGCTTACAGGGAAACATGTATCTGATCCAACTTCGGGGCTTCAGGTAATTAAACGCAGCGTTTTCGTACCATTGTCAAAAATTTATGCTTATCCTGAATTTCCAGATGCTAATTTATTGATTCAGCTTATTTACCAAGGGGTAACCATTGATGAGATTTCAGTCAAAATGAAAAATCGTGAGTTCGGAGAGAGTATGCATGGCGGCGTCATTAAGCCAATAAAATATATGCTAAAAATGTTTTATTATATTGTGATGGTTTATTTTAACAATTTATTGGGGAAGGGTAAAAAGAAATGATTACAAATATATTTTTTATTGTTATTGGCATCTTGCTAATTGGTTATATTTACAATAATGTTCGAAAACATATGATGTCACAGGGTGAAAGCATTTTGTGGATGATTGGTGCCTGCATTATTTTAATCCTGGCGATATTTCCAAATATCATTATTTTTCTTTCGAAAATAGTGGGAATCAGCTATCCACCGTCATTACTGTTCTTTTTAACATCGGCATTTTTATTGATCTTGTTATTTCGCAACAGTCAGCAATTAAGTGTTCTGTCTGAGAAAAATAAAGAGTTGATTCAGAATTTTGGGTTACTGGATAATAGAGTTAGAAAATTGGAAAAAACAAGAATATCTGAGGAATAGAATGGATAATCATACTTTTGTAATTTGTGCCTATGGAGAATCTCAGTATTTAGAAGCCTGTGTTCTTTCAATAGTTAAACAGTCGGTTAAAGAAAAAATCGTTATTGCAACATCAACAATCAACGATCATATTCTGGGAATTGGGAAGAAATACAATATTGAGATTTTGCCTCATAGTGGTGGTAGTATTGGTAAAGACTGGAACTTTGGTTATGAGTGTGCTAATTCTAAGTATGTAACTTTGGTTCATCAGGATGATATCTATCATGAAAAATATCTTGAAAAGATGTTAGCGGCAATGGATAAAAACAAGGACACTCTTATCTCTTTTTCGAATTATGAAGAAATTAGAAATAATGAGATAGTTTCAAAAAATAAAAATTTAAAGATTAAAGAGTTCTTGTTATCAATATTTAGAATTTCAAATAAAAATAAAATGATTCGAAGAAGAGCGCTTTCTATGGGCAATCCTATTTGTTGTCCAACAGTGACCTATAATAAGAGTCTGCTTGAGAATTTTAGATTTCATATGGAATTTAGCACTAATTTAGATTGGGCGGCTTGGGAGCAGATATCACAATATAAGGGAAGATTTATATATTTGTCGGAAACTTTGATGTACCATCGCATCCATGCCGAGAGTGAAACATCAAATACAATTAACAATAACAAAAGATCAGAAGAAGATTTGTTGATGTTGAAAAAATTTTGGCCCTCAAGTATTGCTCAGATTATTTTTTATTTTTATAAAAAAAGTGAAAAAGCAAATAGTTTGTAAATGAAAAATGAATTTACTGGAAAAATAATACAGGGGATAAGACTATAAGTATTATAGTTAGGGTGGAATGTGAAAAAGAATCGGATAATAGGAATTATAGCAATTGGTTTGATCGTCCTAATACTAACTCTGCTAATAGAGGTTTTCGTATTTAACTGGAATTTCATCACCCATGGCAGTAAAAACCAGGATATTACAGAAATCACAACAAATAATCTTGAAATATTGGAAAGTGGAAAATACAGAATTCTTGACAATAATGCTTCGATTAAACTTAATAATATCGATGAATTTGTGAATAAATTACAGTTCAATACGGATTCTTTTGGAAAGAATGTAAATATCCGGATTTCTTACAATGGTAAAACAGTTAATAATAATATTGATTTTATTAATGAGAAAAGTATTAATATTGGTGAAAAAGTAGATAGTATTACGATATCATTTGTCAATGCAACCGATCAGGAAATATCGGTTAATAATTTTCGGAATATGAATTATTTTCAAATCAATCTTATTAGAGTAATGATGATTTTACTGGTTATGATGTTAATGGGTGTTATTGGATTTACTCTATATAAAAAGGGGAATATTCGACTTGAAGTTATATTTTTGATTTTTGTTTTAAGTTTTGGATTGGCCAATACGATTATGATACCGGTACTTTATGGTTGGGATGATGCCGAACATTTTGTGAAATCATATAATCTTGCAAGTGGAAATATAATTATGCGAGAAGGTGAAGCGATTGAGTACCCAATTGGTATGGGTGATTTTTTAGAAAAGAAATTTCAGACATCAAATCCAAATTATCGAACATATGAAGAATTTGAGGTAGAAACGGATTCACTATTGGCACAGAAATATTCAATCACAGAATCGGCATATTATCCAAGTATGGCTTTAACCTACACAGCAGTTCCTTATATATTTAGCGCTTTTGGGATTTTAGTCAGTAAAATATTGAATTTTCCATTTATTGGATCTTATTATTTGGGGCGATTTTTTAATTTGATCATATATGCATTAACGGTTTTTTATGCAATTAAGATAATTCCAATGGGCAAAAAACTTTTATTCGTTTGTGCCTTATTGGCAACGGTTATGTTTCAGGCAACGTCTTTTTCAGCGGATGTCGTGCTTAATGGCTTTAGTTTTTTAGCATTTGCATTCGTCATAAAATGGCTTATTGATGAGAAAAAGTTATCAATTCCTGATTTATTGATTATGACTGGTTGCTTTATTTTGATTACTGCAAGTAAGGTTACCTATGCCCCGATATTTCTCATGGTACTGCTTTTCAAAAAAAATAACTTTAGTAGTAAAAAAGGCGAATGGATTATTAAATTGAGCGTGTTAGCCCTGGGTGGCTTAACTTTTGTGGCGGTATTTCTCTATGGGCAAAAATTAGGCCTTACCCAATGGGAAGTTCCTGGAATCAGTGTGAGAGAACAACTTCTTTTTATTATATTCACCCCACTAGAATATATTAAGGTAATATTTCAAACTTTTATTTCACAACGTGATGTTTTACTTGGCGGATCAACGGTGTATTTAGCTTATATGGGAGACTTAGGGAGAAATACTCAAATTATCATATGGCTGATGTTATTTGGAATTGCTTTGTTTGACGTCGATGATAAGAGTTCCCTTCTGGTAATGAGAGATAGAGGTATTATTCTTTTCACCTGCTTAATCACGTTAATACTCACAATGACTGCATTATATGCGACATTTACACCGGTAAGAAATCAAATTGTTTTGGGCTTTCAGGGGCGTTATTTGATCCCTCTGATTTTTCCGTTTCTGTTTTTGTTTCAACGAAAGAAATGGGTGGTTAGTTTTAATACAAAAATAATTAACATTATCGTTGTTGCTTTTTCTGGAACGCTTTTATTCAGTTCAGTTCTATATGTATTTAATTTGTATTATGTCTAAGAAAAAATGGATTGAAGCTTTAAATTCAAAAAGAGAATAGGTGCGATAAGATATGAATTTAAAAAAAAGAATACACGCTATTTCACTCAGCATTAATTCAAACTCAAAAACAAAAGGATATCTTTTTTTTGCAGTCTTAATTTTCACTTTTGTGTACATGGTGTTTTTGAATATTAAAACCCCCCTGATTGCAGATGATTATGTGTATACTTTTATCTTTGGGACGCCTATTCCGGTGGGGTCCATAGAAGACATTGTAAAATCCCAGATAACCTACTATATGAGCTGGGGCGGCCGGGTGGTGGCGGAATCCTTAACCCAGTTGTTTGTGTTTTGGGGTAAATCGGTCTTTAATGTGGCCAACAGTCTGTGTTATACTGTTTTTATCCTGGCAATTTATTTTAATGCCGTTGGTCGCAAGATTCGGCCGGTCATGCTTTTGACAGTGACGATTATGGTTTGGTTCTTTACTCCGATGTTTGGCCAAACCGTGATGTGGATTACCGGTTCCTGTAACTATTTATGGTGCGGCACCATCATTCTTCTGGCTATTTTGCCTTTTCGGCTTTATGAAGAAAAACAGACTAGGGCATTAAAAAGCATTTGGTTTGGGATTGTGATGATCCCCCTGTTTTTTCTCAGCGGCATTACCAACGAAAACACTGCCGGCGGTATGATTTTAATCATGTTGCTACTTTGCTTTGTCTATTATAAAAGAAAAATAAAAATACCTGTTTTTGCATATACCGGGCTGGCTTTTTCAGTACTCGGATTTTTGTGTATGATTTTTGCTCCCGGCAATGGGCTGCGGGCGGATAATGAATCGGCGGTGGCCGAGGTTACGGCTTTGGTTGGATCCAATCCCATGATTACACGGTTTTCCTATTTTGCCTATAATTTATATGCACTGATGCCGCTGATTATTATTGCTGTTATCGCTTTTTTATTCCTGTATCGGGCTAAAGGGAAAAAGGGTGCAGTGATTTTTGGGATATTTACCATTGCAGCGGCGGCATCAATGCTGGTGATGCTGGCACCGCCAAAGTTCCCGCCACGGGCGATGTTTGGTTTGGTGTCATTTATGATTATCGCCGTGATTTATGCTTTAGATCAGCTGGAATTTTCTCGAAAAATAACAACAGCCAGAGTATTCATTCCAGCCTGTTTTATGCTGCTCTATTATGGAATGTCGCTGGGATATGCGGGAGTCGATGCCGTTATCGTTATGAGACACTATGAAGCACGGGTTGCTATTATCGAAGAGCAACGAGGGGCCGATTATATTGCGGTACCGGCCATTGTTCCGTTGACAAGTTATAACGGTTTATACGGACTCCGGGATGTTCAGGCTGACCCTAATCATTGGGTGAATCGTGCGTTAGCTGATTACTATGGCGTATCCAATATCATTTTACAACAAGGAAAATGAGGTGTGCAATTGAACGCAATCAAAGATAGTATAAATAAGCTGTTCCACTGGGAGTATTTTCCTTTTATAGTATTCGCATTTTTAATGTTAATGTTGCATTTGGGAATGAAGTCTTATGGGGATGATCTTGTTTATAGAGAAGTGCTTAGAAACCAATCATTATGGATGTATATTACTAATGCCTATGAACAGTGGAGTTCCCGGATTATAATTATGCCGGTGGCAGTTTTTTTTGCAGGCCAAGGCTTTGGTTTGTTTTCGATGGCCGATGCGGTTGTTTATTTTTTATTACCGTTTATAATTTCAAAGATATTTGTTTCTGACCATAAATGGGAACATAACTGGATCATTGTTTTTTTACTGGCATGTGTTCCCTTTGCCACAATGATGTCAACCGCCGGCTGGGTTGTTACGAGTATTCATTATTTATGGCCGTTAACAATCGGACTGGTGGCCTTGTACCCCCTAAAAAAGATTTTACTTGAAGAGTCCATAAAGTGGTACGAGTATATTATCTATTTTGCGGCTTTGATTTTCGGAATCAATATGGAAATTATGGCCGCGATTATTATGACTTTCTACATTGCTTTTTCGCTTTTTCTTATTTGTAAAAAAAAGCTTTCTTGGTTTCTGATTCTCGGAACAATCATCTCGATTGGAAACCTAGTATTTATTCTCATTTGTCCGGGAAATTCAGTCAGAGAATTGGCCGAAATCGCAACCCGCTTTCCTGATTATATTGATCTGGGTGTTATCCAAAAAATTTCATTGTCATTTACAGCTTCGCTAATCTGTATTGATCAAAATTTTATTTTACTGGTCATAACCGGGATGGCTTTGGTATTTTCATGGCATAAAGACAAGATGACTCGAATCGTCGGTGTGATTACCTTTATTTTTGGCTTGCTGGTTAACTTAGCCCGGGTTATCTTAATGAGTCCAAAATTCAACGGCTTATTATCGAAAATAGAAGGTGTGAATATTACGGACTGGATTGACTACAATAAATTAATGAATGTTGTCCCAGGGTTATATCATTATATTATTTTAGTGGGAATGATGATTTCTTCATTATTTTTGATGGGGCTGACTTTTTTGCTTTTTAAAAATTCGAAAAAAATGTGGATTGCAGTTATGGTAATGGGTGCCGGGATTATGTCCAGGGTTGTCATGGGTTTTTCAGCCACCGTATACGAATCGGGGGCACGAACCTTTTTATTTGAATATGTTAGTTTTGCAATTTACGGCTTACTGCTTTATCAGGAGTTTAAGCCGGAACTTTCAGGAAAAACACAGCGACTGCTGATTCAAGCCCTTTGTTTTTTTGCCATCGCCGGATATCTGGAATCCTTTTTAAGAGTTCTTCAATTGGCGAGTTAAAAAACAGTGCAAATTTATTAATATTAAAAAAACAAAGCGGTCCCTTATCAAATCGATAAAGGGCCGCTTTGTTTTATATATTTTTATTGGGTCGGAAAGAAGTTATTTATAATTATTCG
Source organism: Acetobacterium bakii (assembly GCF_001263355.1). Lineage (GTDB taxonomy): Bacteria > Bacillota > Clostridia > Eubacteriales > Eubacteriaceae > Acetobacterium > Acetobacterium bakii. The sequence goes on along the minus strand of NZ_LGYO01000007.1, from coordinate 64,019 downwards.
TGGCTTCTTCCAAATAGGAATACTCATCGTCAGAAGTACCATTCAGGGTATCTTGGATTTCGTCGCTGATCTCAGTGGCAGTGGTTGAGGGCGTATAGCTTTCTTCATAGATAAATGTATATAGTTCCTTGATGTTCTCGGTCAGCGTGTCGGGAATAACATAGGAAACGCCGTCAAGCATGTCCAGGGAAATTAATTCATCCGCCGGCAGCCGGGTTTGTTCGATGTCTTTTGATGGCATAAAGGCAAGATTTGCGGCATACTTCATGATTTCAAGGGTGCTTAGGGATGTTTCCACATAGGGAAGGGTGTCCATCAGCAGCTTGTATTGAGCCATCAAATCAAGGTCAAGGGCCTTGGATAGAACCTGCTCAAACACCGCCCGTTGCCGCTGGGTGCGCTCAAAGTCGCCATCGCCGGCATAACGCACCCGACAATAGGCCAGAGCCTGTGAACCATCCACCAATTGGGATCCGGTTTCTTCCAGATGCGGAGAGCCGGTGTTTACTTTTTCATTGACATCATTGATGTACTCATTCACCCAGTCAAGTTCTTCTTCGGTTTTAATGTCGATGGTGACGCCGTCAACTGCATTAACCATGGTGACCATGGCATCAAAGTCAACGGTCACATAATCGGTGATGGCGGTATCAAAATTCTGATTAATGGTTTGAAGCGCCAGATCAGGACCCCCAAAGGCATAAGCGGCATTGAGTTTGTCGTACCCGTATTTTTTATTGACATAAACATAGGTGTCACGCATCAGGGAGGTTACTTTAATCTTGCTATGCTCATAGTCGGCACTGGCAATCATAATGGTATCGGTTCGATCACCTTCAACATCATCCCGGCCGTCAACACCAAAAACAGCCACATTAACGATTTTGTGCTGTTTGGCCATGGCAGCCGCCTCGCTGCTGATGCCATAGGCACTCATATTGCCGTGGAGGTCACTATTGACATTTCCAAGGAAAAATGCATTTACGGCAAAACCGGTCAGCGCTAAGACAATGACAAGCATAATAAGGGTTTTAAAGAATTTTTTAAAACCACCCTGACGCCTTTTGTTTTTCCTGTTTTTGCGACTCACCGGAGCTGTTATGCGTTGTGGTGAGTTTTCCTGCCTTAGGCTTTCCCTGGGCTGTCTTTTTTTAGGAGTCGTTCGCCTGTTTTCAATAACATTTTTTCGTCGTTTATTCAATATTTATACCTCATTTGGAAATGCTTTTAAAAAAATAACAATTCTTTTAAAGCTGTGCAGATTTGTGTATTCAAAGGATTGGGATAGAACACAGATGCAATTATATTTGGAAATGAGTCCGCAATTCAATAAATCTTCGGTTTCAGTTTACTATTATACCATATTTGTAAACAATATGTAAAAAAACATTTACATATGGAAAAATTTAAGGGAATAATAAATCTTATTATACATTTTGGAAAATCTTTGTTATAATAGAAATTAGAGAAAATATTCAAACTGAAATAACAGGAGCGGATTAAATATGGGAAAAGAATCGGAACTCAGTGGTAAGAATGAGTACTTTGAATATGTTGAGTCACGTATTGAAGATTTAGAAAAATTAATATTGAAAAAGGATGATGAGTTAAAATCCCTGATCCTCAAGACGGTCAATAATGGCGCGTCGCGAAATGATGATGAATCACGTCAGAATAAGGTCCTGATTCAGGGCAAGGGGAACTTTGAAACGGTGTTTAAAGATATTAAGGAAGAAGAAGCGCGATTTCTGAAGAAGGAAGGCGAAGTTCCTGAGTATAAAGCGGAAGAGCTGAATGAACAGTTAACGAATATTGAAAAACGGGAAAAAATGGTTCAGGAAATGTTGGATTCTCTTGGAACAGCGCTTTTAATTTTAAAACAAAGACATGAGGAAGTTAATCGTAAGGAAGAAACCTTGAACCGTGAATATAAAAAACTTCAGGAAATCGAAGAATTATACCGGAATACAGGGGAAATTGATAATTTGGAGTCATCCTTTGGTAATTTTTCGTTGGGTGAAGGAAGTTCTAAAGACAAGCGAAAAACTTCCCAGAGAAAAAATAGCAAGGAGTGATTTGATGAAATTAAGTTTGGGAAAATGTTGGGGTTTACTGATTTTTGATACCATCGGTTTAGCACTTTCAGGTTATGCCTTTTTATTGGTGTTCCAGGTGCTGGCGACACTGCCAAGTGCGAATGCATTTATTATTCTAATGGCTATTTTTGTTGGCATCAAGGTTGTGGTACTATCATTATATGATCTGAATCGAAATTTACTGCTGAAAAACATTCCATTTATCGGTGGACTTATTTCACTGATCGGTAATGCGATGGTTTTTGGGATATGCTGGTTTCTGATACCAGAGGTGCCACTGTCCTTTTTTATCGGATTGACAATCAGTGATTTTCTGGTGGTAACGCTTTGCCATTTTCTGTGGTGGAGCCTTATCGGAAAAGATGAAGCGATCGTTGAAGTTACCAATAGCACTGAAGAGCGAAAAACATGGTTGTCCCATGCAGATGAAGAGGATTCGGAATACGACAGCATCTTCACGACTCTTTTAGAAAATGAAAAACAGGGTCAACAAAAGGCTTATGAACCTTCAAAACCGGGCATCTATGAGGAAGAAAAACGCTATCAAACCAGCGATTTTTTAAAGGATATCAAACAAAGTCTGGCTAATAAACCCGGAGAAGAAATTTCCGGGACAAAGGTTCTGCCAACAACTAAAATGCCACCGACAAAAGCTGCTGAACTGTCAGGCACCGAAAAAAAAATCATGGACAGTACTTTCCGGGAAGCACCCCTCTTAACTGAAGAGGTAGAGCTGGAAAATCAACAAAAAAAAAAATCAAAAGGATTAAATGACTTATTTAAAGATCTGCCCAGTGCAGAAAGAAGCGATCTGATCAGTCCAAATAACCTTGAACAAGTTAAATCGGTGTCTCTTGATGAAAGTCTGAACAAAAAGGTGCTATTGCCGGGAGAAGCGGTTGTGGAGAAAGAAGAAGATTTTCTGGCCATCGAAAAACGATTAGGCTACCTTTTTTATGAGATTGAGAAATCCATGAAAGAAACACATTTTCTCCAGGATGCGGTATCAGAGTTTCATGATGCAGTGGAAACCTATACACCGATTACCGGAGATGAAAAAATTATTGCCACCGGGAATTTGATTCGGGAAAAGCTTAAGGATATCATAGATAAGCAATTTGTGGTGGATGAAGTACTGGATGATCTGATTCGTTTATCAAAATTGATTAATAACCGCATTGATGATCTTGATGTTATTGAAGCGGGACTCAATCAGCGAAAAATGGCTTTGGATCAAAAAGAAGTTTTAATGGTCGAAAGCTACAACAGTATGGTGGATGATGACATTGAAATAATGCCCCAGGAAGTCATGCTTGAAAATCTGGATTCTGAATTTATTATTGCCGAAGGCGATTACGAAAGTATTCGAAAATACCTGACCCAAACTTCCGAAAATTAAGTCAAGAAAGCAGCCATTTTAAAAAAAAAATGATAGCTGCTTTTTTTGATGCTCATTATTATATATGGCTTTTTAGACCGGAAATGCAGGAGTTATCGGAATATCATGCACCAAGCATAGGTTTTGCATCTGATTCAATTTAATTATGAAAGTTGGGCCCAAAATGTCTTCGGTTTATTATTTTTTTTATTGCGAAAATAAAAAAAAAATGATATACTTCATACTGTATTAGGGCGGGTGTATCAAGTAAGAGATACACCAAAAATATTATATTTAGGAGGAAAAGAAATGAAAAAAGCGACAAAGATTGGTGTTTTGGCAATGGCTGTATTAATGATTTTTTCACTCGTTGGATGTTCCAGCGGAACCACATCAACCAGCGATACAAAAAAATATGTTATTGCAACAGATACCACCTTTAAACCGTTTGAGTTTGAAAACGATAAGGGTGAACGTGTTGGTATTGATATTGATTTATTAGCAGCAATTGCAGCAGATCAAGGTTTTGAATATGAGTTAAAAGCAGTTGGATTTGATGCAGCTCTCGGAGAAGTAACTTCCGGACAATCTGACGGAATGATCGCCGGAATGAGTATTACGGATGTAAGAAAAGAAACATTTGATTTCTCTGATCCATACTTTGATTCAGGGGTTGTGATGGCAGTTTCGGCAAATGATAATACCATTAAAGCTTACTCTGATCTTGCCGGTAAAAAAGTAGCGGTTAAAAACGGAACTGAAGGGGCAACCTTTGCTGAATCGATTAAGGCTCAGTACGGATTTGAAACGGTTTCTTTCCCGGATTCATCTAATATGTATGAAGATGTAAAAGCTGGAAATTCAGCTGCATTATTCGAAGATTACCCAGTTGTTGGGGATGCTATTGCCAGTGGTGTGCCACTTAAAATAATTGGCGAAATGGAAAAAGGCAGTTCTTATGGATTTGCAGTTAAAAAAGGACAAAATGCTGAACTTATAAAAATGTTCAACGCCGGATTAGCTAACGTAAAAGCTAGCGGTAAATACCAGGAAATTCTGGATACCTACATTCAAAAATAATCTGACAGTTATAATTTAACATAGTGTTTACTTAAATCATCTGCTCGTAGAATGTTCTACCGGCAGATGATTTCTATGAGTTATCTGACAGTGTTTATTCATCGTGAGTAAAGACTGTTGGATAAATAGACACATTAAGAAGGAGTTTTACGTGAGTATACCAGAACTGATTATACAAACATGGCCCCGGCTTTTAGCAGGCCTTGGATTAACGATTCAACTGACTATTATATCCCTTATTATTGGCGGAATATTAGGCCTGGTCTTTGGTCTTTTATCGGTATCGAAGAAAAAAGCAATGCGTGCCATTGCCGTTGTCTACGTCGATATTGTTAGAGGTACACCACTGATTGTTCAGGCGTTTTTTATTTACTTTGGAATCCCGGCTGCGACGGGAATTCGATTGGATCCAAATTTAGCTGGGATAATTGCCTTGAGTCTTAATGCCGGAGGATATTTGGCAGAAATTTTCAGAGGTGGGATTGAATCCATTAGCAAGGGTCAGATGGAAGCAGCCCGAAGTCTTGGCTTGCCCTATGGCATGGCCATGCGCAAGGTTATTTTGCCCCAGGCCGTTCGGACCATGACCCCGGCGCTGATTAACCAGTGTATTATTACTCTTAAAGATACATCCATTCTTTCGGTTATTGGTATTCAGGAACTGACCCAGACCGGACGACTGATTATTGCCAATAACTATCAGGCTTTTCAAATGTGGACTATCATTGCGGCAATGTACTTTATTATCATTATGATTCTTTCCAAAATATCAAAACGTATCGAAAGGAGAATGTCTTATGGGAAAAGTAGTAATTAAGAACTTGAAAAAAAGTTTTGGCGATTTGGAAGTCCTGAAGGACATTAACCTGGAAGTGTGTGAAAGGGAAGTGATTTGCATAATCGGAGCTTCGGGCTCCGGAAAAAGTACACTCCTGCGCTGTATCAATGCTCTGGAAGATGCCAGCAGCGGAACCGTAGAGGTTGATGGCCATGATATAACCGGAGCCCATGCGGATATTAATAAATATCGCCAGGACATTGGCATGGTTTTCCAGCAATTCAATCTTTTTCCACACATGACGGTGCTGCAAAACATTTCGTTTGCGCCGATATCACTTAAACTTAAAACCAAAGAAGAAGCCCAGGCCAAAGCCCATGAGCTTCTAAAGCGTGTGGATCTCGAAGAAAAAGCAAATGTCTACCCTGAACAGCTTTCCGGCGGACAGCAGCAGCGTGTGGCCATTGCCAGAGCTTTGGCAATGGAACCCGATGTCATGCTTTTTGATGAGCCGACCTCGGCTTTGGATCCTGAAATGGTGGGCGAGGTTCTGGCGGTTATGAAAAAGCTTGCCAATGAGGGTATGACCATGATTGTGGTTACCCACGAAATGGGTTTTGCCAAAGAAGTGGCTGATCGCGTTATTTTTATTGATGAGGGGTATATTGTCGAACAGGGACCACCCAGTGAAATTTTTGGCAATCCTAAAAACGAACGGACCATCAATTTTTTAAATAAGGTTTTATAAATCAAAATTTTACTTGTGGACAAACTACCGTACTGACCAATTGTTAATCAGTTGTGTGCTTTATCTATTGGCCATAAGCTCAGCCGTCTCCTCCCAGAGACGGCTTTTTTTCTAAAAAATAACGATATGGTAACTGTCGTAAAATATGGGTATTACAAAATTAAATATACAAGGAGGAAAATAAAATGATGGATTTGAAAAATAAGGTTGTTCGAGGCTGGGATTTCACAAAAAGAAAAGTTCTGGAAAATAAGTTAAGAACAGGGGCTATTTTTTGTATGGTTCTGGTATTGTTTAGTTTTTTTCTTCCATTTATGAGTGCAAAAGCCGATATCTCTGTCACTGGGTTAATGGATAATACTATCCAAATCATAACGCCTGAAAATGATGTGGTTTCATTTAACCTTGGCGACTTTGTTCTGCAGAAGCCCATTGATGACATTGAAGTCTTTAGCATCCCTCTGGGAGATGTTAAAGTCATGGACCAGTCGGTTCTGGATATACTCAGGAGTCCTCTTCCCGATAAAGGGATCATTGCCAATGTTGATCAGGCTTTATCCAGTTCGGCCTTGAATTTTCTCATTGATCCCAGGGTTCAGGAAGTGATTGCCACAAGGTTTGCCAGAGGTGATCAGATTAATATTATCCTGGAGGATGCCTGGAATATCATTCAAAGTGCAAAAAATGTTGTCAATGCAGCAAATAATGTGGTTGCCAATGCTCGGGAATCCATGGATCAAGTCAATCAAACCATGGCAACCATCGATGGGTATAAGGATATGGCCAATGGCATCATGTTATTTATTTTTGCCAGTGGCATCGCGTTGATTTTACTCCTTTTATATAAGCGTGCCCCGGTGGGTATTTCCATTGGAATTTCCAGTGTTCTTTTTATTCTATTCGTGGGAGTCGGCATTGGCGTATCCACTGCCAATAGCCAGATCAATGCCGAGCTTTTGGAGCTCACCACACAAGTCAATAATGGGATTGTTGAAGGATTAAGAAGCGTTCTGATTTCAAGTCTTGGGGACGTTGGCACCTTTATCGCCAATTTCATCGGAACCCGGGGAGATTTTTTATACATGGCTTTTTATATTCAATTGGACGTTGGCTATTGGCTCATTTTATTGGGATTGTTCATAACGGTGATTTTAACCATTCTCCTTGCCCGTCAAAACAGAAAAATAAATAAGGCCATGGCAATAGAAGCCATACCGATGACAGATCCAATGCTAAATGAACTGGACGATGTTATTGAAACCATTGAAGAACCGGAAGAAGTTCAGGATACTACAGAATTGAAATAAAAAAAGGGCAACAGCCCTTTTTAAGTTTAGACAAAGTAGCAAAGTAAGTCCTGGGGACAATCGTAACATCAGTTGTCTGCATCATAGCGAACAAGCATAGCTTGTACGATCATGCAGCAGACAACGATTTACCATTGTCCCCAGGACGGGTTTGACAGATAAAGTAAATAAAAAAAGGGCATCAGCCCTTTTTTTATTTAACCATTTGTGAGATCTTGACGCTTTGGGTATGTTCGATGGGTTCCCAGATTTGAATCGGTTTGATGAAGCATAAAATGTTTATGGGAATCCAGGAGGCCAGGTAAAACCAAAAGGAAAACATCGAAATGTTATTGACCTGTTTAATTTTTTTACCCTCTAACCAGAGCACCATGGCGGTAAAGAACACACTGCATAAAACGCCGCCGATGGAAAAAGCAAGGGAGAAGGTTAAGGCGTTTGACCAGATACTGGTGTTAATTAACAGCATGCCCAAAATTATAAAGGAGCAAACGGTGTAGATACAGGTTAACACCTGGACAAACGGTGCCACCAGGAACATCAGCATGTCCATGGCAGAACGATTTTTATCCTTTATAACACAATCAAGCAGTTGCTGTGAATACTGACCAAAACATTGAATGGTACCGGTTGACCAGCGTTTGCGCTGGGACCACGACTGTTCAAAGGTCAGGGGATGTTCGTCGAAGGTAATTGCTTCGGGAACCCAGGCCACGCGGTAGCCTTTGATCACACATTGGGTAGTGAATTCAATATCTTCGGTGAGGCTAAAGGTGTTAAAACCTTCTTTACGGACAACATCAGCATGCATCATGAAGCCGGTACCGTTTAAAGTTGCCGACCAGCCCAGCTTGTGACGTGCCAGGTTTAGAAAACGATTCAGGGTCCAATAAAATACGGACTGACAGCCGGAAATCCAGGAATCATCCGGGTTCTTACTGTCACGATAGCCCTGGGCAATTTTTTCTCCGGAAACAAGTGCGTTATTCATTGAAGTGAAAAAGTGCCGATCCACAACGTTATCGGCATCGAAAACGCAAAAGGCATCATAGACATCATTTTCTCTGAAAATATAATCGAAAAATTGGGAAAGGGCAGCACCCTTTGATTTAACCTCAGCGGGGCACTTCATGATCTTTGCACCATGGGCCAGGGCAACACCTTCGGTATCATCAGTACAGTTATTGGGGATCACATAAATATCCATAAGCTCTTGGGGATAATCCTGCTGATGCAGGCTTTCTATTAGATTGCCAATGACGGCGGCTTCGTTTCGGGCCGCAATAATGGCAACCATCCGGTTCTTTGGTGGTGATTGAACATAAGTATTATGTTTGGTATAACCAAATAAGCCAACAACAAAATAGTAGGTTCCGTAAATAAAAAACGGAATACCCAAGATAAATAATAAGGTAAAGATTTGTGAAACCATTTCTATCCTCTTCTTTCAACTAATCGAATACAACTTCAGCATGGCACAACCACCATGAATGGACAATTCATGGTGGTTGTATGCCTGAACTATTGACTGCTCAAATTTTCAATATTATATCATGAAATACAACAATTATCAAGAATACGAGGCTGTTACTGAAAACGTCGTCAAGAGAATCTTAAGGTGGTTTAAAGGTTTATGCGAACATTAAACCTTTAAAATATCTTCAAAATCATCTTTAACGATATTTGTTCGCGGAAGCTCATTTTTTTTCATGTTGGCAAAGTAAGCCCATAACATAAAGAGTCCAATTGGCCATAGTAACAGAGACCAAAGAAGCAGCCACCATTTTCTATAATAAAATGGGGTTTTTTCGGATTCACTGTGATCACTTTGTAAAACAGTATCATAATTATTTTCTTCCAGCATTATTATTCCCCCTTAATATAATAATCGATTTTCGATTTTAGTATATTTGTTTAATACCCCAATTCATAGGAAATCAACAAATTTTTATGAATAGCCCTATAATAAGAGGGAAACCTTAATTCAATAAAGAGTTCATTTTAAATTCATACCGCTCTAATAAGATATCCATAGCAAAAGAAATAAATCTTGGAGGACGACAGTGAAAAAAGGAAAAAAGAAAATTGTTATTGGTAGTGTTATTGGAGTGGTTATTGTGATCGGAGGGTTACTGGGATTCCAGTTATTGGGAAATCAACCCGATGATCAATTTTCTGCCTACCAGCCGGCAATCGAGAATATTGTGAATGATAATCGGTTTACGGGAGTTATTGAAAGTCAATCCCGTGAAGAAATCATGGCAGCGGGATCACAGGAAATTTATGAGTTTTATGTGAGTGAAGGTGATCTGGTTGAAGAAGATACAGATCTTTATGAAACCTCAGCAGGCGAAGTTATAAGTGCCACGGTGAGCGGTGAAGTAGCAGAGATTTATTTTGAAGAAGATGATACAGTGCCAGCTGGGGCAAAAGTCATGGATATTGTGGATTATACCAACTTACAGGTCAGTATTAAAGTTGATGAGTATCAGCTTTCCAGCATCGCAGTGGGTTCACCGGTGACCATTAGCATTGACAGCATTGGCCGCAGTGTTCAGGGGACCGTCAGCGAAATCAGCCGGGAAGCCAAAAACGAAAATGATGTTGCCTATTTTACGGCCATCGTAGATTTTCAGGGCGATGCCCAGATTCGGATTGGGATGAACGCTGAAGTGATCATCATAAAGGAGACCGCCGAAAAGGCCTTGGCCCTGCCGGTAGATGCGATTTTGTTTAACGCAGACAATGAATCCTATGTGATGGTGAAAAATGACTCCGGGGAAACGGAAAATCGGGTGGTTAAAACAGGCATCACGGATGGTGTGAAAATCCAGATCAGCGAAGGCCTGAGCGAGGGCGATACGGTGCTGATTCCGGTTACCATAGCGCCTGAAACAACCTCATTCCAGCGGCCTGCCACCGACGGTGCAGTCTAATGCCTGAAAAAATTCTGGACATGAAAGACCTGGTAAAAACCTATATTATGGGAGATGAGGAGCAGGTGGTGCTGAAGGGCATAAATCTTGAAATAAACCGTGGGGATTTCGTTTCAGTCCTGGGGCCTTCGGGCTCGGGCAAAACCACTCTGATGAATATCATCGGCTGTCTGGATGTTCCCACCAGCGGCGCTTATCATTTATCTGGCGAGCTGATCCGGGATTTACCGGAATCGGCATTGTCGCACATCAGAAACCGTGAAATCGGATTTATTTTTCAGCAATTTCAATTGCTGCCAAGGCTGTCTGCTCAAAAAAATGTGGAACTTCCGCTGATCTATGCCGGCGTCCCGGAAAAAGAACGGCATGAACGGAGTGCGGCAATTTTAGAACGGGTGGGGCTTGGGGAAAAGATGAAAAACCGTCCCAACCAGTTATCCGGCGGCCAGCAGCAACGGGTTGCCATCGCCCGGGCGCTGGTTACAGAACCTACTATCCTGCTGGCGGATGAGCCAACCGGGGCCCTGGATCAAAAAACCGGACATCAGATCATGGATCTGTTTCATGAGCTGTATCTGGAAGGGAAGACCATTATTATGATTACCCATGACGAAGATGTGGCTAAAAACGGCAGTCGGATTGTGCGGATCATCGATGGGAATCTCAGCGAGGGGGTATACAATGTTTAAAGAAAGTATTAAAATGGCACTAGAGAATCTGGTCAGTAATAAAATGCGATCCTTTCTGACGATGCTGGGCATTATCATTGGGGTCGGTTCGGTTATTGCATTGATTACCATTGTATCCGGAGCAACCAGCACGGTCACCGATCAGGTCGCCTCCATGGGCGCCAATACGGTGACCATCCAAATACAGGGAACCCCCCTGAAACAGGGTTTGACTCAGGGCGATGTTAATAAGATATCAGAAATTAAAAATATCACCGGGGTATCCCCGACTATTTCAGGAATAACTGCGGTGGCTTCCAATGATAATTCCATGGAAGAAATTTCCCTCCAGGGAAAAAATGATGTTTATTTCAAAAATACTGAGGATGTCATATCCTCAGGCAGAATCATCAGTCCCATTGATCTTGAAAACAAGAGCCGGGTGGCGCTGATCGGTACGGATATTGTTGATGAACTGTATGCCGGCAAAAGTCCCCTTGGTCAGGAAATTAAAATTGGCGGGATCACCTACACGGTCATCGGTGTTTTAGCCGAATCTGACAGCTTTGCTTCCTCGGATACCAATAGCTCGGTGATGATTCCCTACACCACCGCCATGGGGGTTGTGGGCGCAAAATACATTAACAGTATGACGGTATTCATTGACGATGAAGCCATGGCGGTTGCCACAACCCAGGAAATTGAAGCAAATTTAAAAAAGGCCTTTAATGGGAATACTGACGGCTACAACATTGTGAACATGCAGAGCATTTTAGACACCATTGACAGCATGACCAGTATTCTGTCCATGATGCTGGGCGGGATTGCCTCCATTTCACTGGTCGTTGGGGGGATTGGCATTATGAACATGATGCTGGTTTCGGTAACCGAACGGACCAGTGAAATCGGCCTGAGAAAGGCCTTGGGTGCCGAGCCCAAACAGATTCAGATGCAGTTTCTGATTGAATCCGTGGTGTTGTCGATCATCGGTGGGATCATCGGCTTCATTATCGGGGTGGTACTGGCCTATGTGGTTGCAATGATCATCGGAACGGGCTTTACCTTGAAAGCATCTTCGGTGATTCTGGCAGTTGGTTTTTCAGCGGGGATTGGCATTGTTTTTGGCTTTACCCCAGCCCGAAAGGCATCCAGGCTTAATCCCATTGATGCACTAAGGAGCATATAGGAGAAATAAATGTTGAATATTTTGATTTGCGAAGATGACCGCCACATTCGGCGATTGTTTCGGGATACGCTGGAAAAAGAAGGATATACGATTTTTGAAGCCGCCGATGGCTCAAAGGCCCTTGATCTTTTGGAAAAACATCAGATTGATCTGCTGATAACCGATGTGATGATGCCCAATATGGATGGCAATGCATTAACCCGGACACTGCGGGAAGGGGGCTTTGAGCTCCCCATCCTGATGATCACCGCCAGGGAAAGCTTAGCTGACAAACGAACCGGTTTTAATGCCGGGACCGATGATTACATGGTAAAACCCGTCGACATGGATGAAATGTTGCTGCGGGTTTTTGCCCTGTTGCGCCGGGCTAAAATTGCCAGCGAACAACGACTGGTTTTTGGCCGGACTACCCTGGATTATGAAGCGCTGACTTTGGATAATGGCAATGAAATCATGACTTTCCCCAAAAAAGAGTTCCAGGTATTGTTTAAGCTGCTGGCCTCGCCCAATCGGATTTTCACCCGGGCTCAGATTATGGATGAGATATGGGGATATGAAAGCGAAAGTGATCATCGCACCGTGGATGTCCACATTAAGCGGCTCCGGGAAAAAATCGGTGAAAACCGGGACTTCGAAATCGTTACGGTTAAGGGCCTTGGCTACAAAGCCATCGTTAAATAAGGGAGCTGCATGAAAAAAGGATTTTTTAATTCCATCTACATAAAATTCACCTTTATATTCTTTGGGGTGTTATTATTTGCGGCGACATTGACCTTCGGGGTTGTTTATTATACCCAATTCGACAAGATATTTGAACAGCTGCAATTGGAATTGGTGAACCAGGCCCAGGCGGTTCAGACTCTCAGTCAGGAAGACCTCAGTAATGAGGAAATCACCGGCTTATTTACCAAGGGAATCGTCATCTCCCGGGTGGTTCCAGCGCTTGAAGAAACCGGCTTTGCATTGTCCGGGGAAGCCATTGAGAAAATACAAAGCGGGGAGATCTATTACAGTGAGCAGCAACATTCAACCCGGCTTCCGGTTGCCATTGGTAAAATTTCTGACGGCTATGTGATCACCAGCCCCAATATGGAAAGGGACCAAGGCGGCGATTTTATGAACCTTCAAAAGACAACCCTGCTGTTATCGCTGATGATCGGAACAATCCTGATGCTGATTGCGGTGGCGATGATCGTCAAACCCATTAAAGCGGTTTCCGAAGCCACAAAAAAAGTAGCGGATGGGGATTTTGATTTGCGGCTTAAGGTCAAAGGCCGGGATGAACTGGCGGTTTTGGCCAGAAACTTCAATATTATGACCGAAGCCCTTTCCAAAAACGACTATATTCACCGGGATTTTGTGAGCAATGTTTCCCACGAGTTTAAAACCCCCATTGCCTCCATTAAAGGTTTTGGAAATTTATTAAAAGACCCCGACATCGATGAAGTGCAGCGCCAGGAGTATGTGGATATTATTGTCTATGAAAGCGATCGGCTCTGGAAGCTTTCCTCGAATTTACTCAAACTGTCGGAACTTGAGAATGGGATCATTGGATTGAAAAAGGAACGCTTTTCGCTGGATGAAGGAATTCGGCGGGTGGTCTTGCTGCTCCAGGAAAAATGGGAAAGCAAAAACATCGACCTGGATATTCAAATGGATGAGGTCTCCTATTGGGGCGACCAGGAGCTGATGGCCCAGGTGATCATCAATCTCTTTACCAATGCTATCAACCATACCCCGGAAAAGGGCACCATTACCATCAAATTAACAGCTACGCCAACGGACATAATGTTTGAAATAATCGATACCGGTGCAGGCATTCCCAAGGAAGATCAGGAAAAAATATTCGATCGTTTTTACAAGGGCGACCAGTCCCGGAGTACCCCGGGCACCGGCCTGGGCCTCACCATCTGCCAGCGGATTGTGACCCTTCATGGCGGAACCATCACCGTGGCAAGTGTCGTTGGCCAGGGCAGCCGCTTCCGCGTCAAACTGCCGCGATCTTAAATATGTATTAAGCAAATGCAAATTCAATCCTGTAGCGGCGGGTATTAGCCGCCCGTAACGTAGCGGTAATAACCAAACGCCTGCCTCACCTCGACGTTGCGGGCGATTGATAATCGCCCCTTGTACGAACCGGGCAAACAGTATGTGTTTAAGCAAAAGTCAGTTAAATTCCGTAGGGGCGGCTAGTAGCCGCCCGAGACGTAACGGCAATGACCTTGCGGTTGCATAAACCCTCAACGTCACGGGCGTTGATAATCGCCCTTGTATATAAAAAAGTCCAGAAACCAAGAAGGTTTCTGGACTTTTTTGCGACTTGTTTGATAGCAGTTTTAGAAAAGCGATTCTTCGATGGTTTCTTCCAATTCTTCATTTTTTTCAAATTGCGAATTGTAAAGCTTGGCGTAGAAACCGTCGGCGGCAAGCAAGGCATCATGGGTGCCCTGTTCGACAATATCGCCATTATCCATGACCAGAATAAGATCGGCATTTTTAATGGTGGACAAACGATGGGCGATGACAAAGCTGGTGCGGCCTTCCATCAGGTTATCCATGGCCTTTTGGATGAGGACTTCGGTTCGGGTATCCACTGAGCTGGTGGCTTCATCCAGAATTAAAATCTTGGGATCTGCCAAAATCGCCCGGGCAATGGTGAGGAGCTGTTTCTGACCCTGGGAGACATTACTGGCTTCTTCATTTAAAACCATGTTGTAACCATCCGGAAGGGTGTGGACAAAACAATCCACCTGGGCAGCGACGGCGGCGGCTTCAACTTCTGCATCGGTGGCATCCAGTCGTCCGTATTTGATGTTGTTGCGGATACTGGCATTATACAGCCAGGTATCCTGGAGGACCATGCCGAAAAGGCTTCTCAGGTCACTTCTTGTGAAATCCTGGATATTGTGGCCATCCACCAGGATCGCTCCGGAGTCGATGTCGTAAAAACGCATCAGCAGTTTAACAATGGTGGTTTTTCCGGCCCCGGTTGGGCCGACAATGGCGACTTTCTGGCCATCCTTAATATGGGTGGAAAAATCTTTAATGATGATTTTATCCGGATTATAGCCAAAGCTCACATGATCAAAGTCCACTTGGCCGGATACCTTTTTGAGGTCGAAGTCGGTGGTATTTTCGACAATCTCTTCGGACTCTTCAAGGAACGAGAAAACCCGTTCCGAAGCAGCGGTGGTTTGCTGTAAAATATTGGATACATTGGCAAGTTGAACAATGGGCTGGGTGAACTGGCGCACATATTGGATAAACGCCTGAATGTCCCCGACGCTTAAACGGCCGTTGGCTGCCAGGTAGCCGCCGAGGATACAGATGGCAACATAACCGACATTTCCGATAAAGGTCATCAGCGGCATCATCAGTCCGGATAAAAATTGAGATTTCCAGGCCGAGCTGAACAGAGTGGTGTTGTAATGATCAAAGGTATCAAAAGAAGCCTGTTCACCGTTAAACGCCTTGACCACATTGTGGCCGCTGTACATCTCTTCAACATGGCCGTTAATATGGCCCAAATAGGTTTGCTGTTCACCAAAATATTTCTGGGATTTTTTGACAACGAGAATTACCACAATAAAGGAGAGTGGCACAGAAATCAATGCGACCAGGGTCATTTGCCAGCTGATCGATAACATCATTATCAGAATACCGATGATGGTGGCAGCCGAGGTGATGATCTGGGTGATGCTTTGGTTGAGGGTTTGGTTCACGGTTTCAATGTCATTGGTGAGGAATGACAGCACCTCGCCATAGCTGGTTTTATCAAAATATTTCAAGGGCAGACGGTTGATTTTCGCAAAAATATTTCGTCTCAGGTCATAGGTGACCTTCATGGAGACGCCGGTCATAATGTATCCCTGAATATACGAAAAGACAGCTGAAATCAGATAAAGTGCCAAAAGGAAAAGCAGAATCTGAGCAATGTAAGCAAAGTCCATGCCTTTGCCGTTATCAGCGATGATGTTCATGCTGCCTTCAAAAATGGCAGTGGTGGCGTTTCCCAATATCTTTGGGCCGACAATCATAAAGATGGTGGAGGCAATGGCAAAGATTGCCACCAGGAAAAGCCTTATTTTATAAACGGCTAAATAGGCAGCCAGTTTTTTAATGCTGCCCTTAAAATCCTTGGGCTTTTCACCGGGCATCATGGAGATGCCGCCGGGGCCTCGTCCCATTCCGCCGGCCGGTGGTGCTTTTTTTACTTGTTTTTGATTGCTCATAGTGCCAATTCCTCCTCTGAAAGTTGTGAGGATGCAATTTCTCGGTAGGTGTCACAGGTTTTTAATAATTCACCATGGGTACCCTTGCCCACCACATGTCCGTGTTCCAGAACGATGATCTGTTCGGCGTTCATAATGGTATTGATCCGTTGGGCCACGATAAGTACCGTGCTGTTGCTGGTATATTCTTTTAGGGCTTTTCTGAGGGTTACATCGGTTTTGTAATCCAGGGCCGAGAAGCTGTCATCAAAAATATAAATGTCCGGTTTTCGGACCAAGGCCCGGGCAATGGAAAGCCTTTGCTTCTGGCCGCCGGAAACATTGCTGCCGCCCTGGGAGATTTCCCGTTCAAATCCTTCCGGACATGACTGAACAAAGGAAGTGGCCTGGGCGACTTGAGCGGCAATCTCCAGGTCGGCTTCGCTGGCATTTTGATCGCCATAATACAGGTTTGAGGCAATGGTGCCGGAGAACAAGACACCCTTTTGTGGTACGTAGCCAATTTTTTCACGGAGATCATGCTGGGTAACTTTCCGGATATCGATGTCATCGATGCGGACCTCGCCATCGGTCACATCAAAAAACCGTGGGATCAGATTAATCAGGGTCGATTTTCCAGAACCGGTGGAGCCGATGAAGGCTGTGGTTTCTCCGGGATTGGCAACGAAATTGATATCGTGAAGGACATCCTCTTCGGCGCCTTCATAGCGAAAAGATACATGGTCGAAGGTTATGGTAGTTTGATTATTCATGGGCAGGTTTTGAGGGGCAACTGGATCTGTGATGCTGGGCTCGATTGCTAAAACTTCCTGGATTCGATCGCCGGAAACCGCAGCACGCGGGATCATGATAAACATCATCGAAATCATCAGGAAGGAGAAAATGATCTGCATGGTATATTGCATAAAGGCCATCATATCACCGACCTGCATGGCGGATTGGGCAATTTGATGGGCTCCAACCCAGATCACCAGTAAGGTAATGCCATTCATAATAAACATCATGGTGGGCATCATAAAGACCATAATACGGTTCACGAAGAGATTGTTTTGGGTGGTTTCAACGTTCACGCCGTCAAAACGTTTTTCTTCGAATTTCTGGGTGCCGAAGGCGCGAACCACCATCAGTCCGGTGAGATTTTCCCGGGTGACCAGATTAAGTTTATCCACAAGTTTTTGAATTTTCTTAAACCGCGGCATGGCCAGAGCAAAGACAATCCCAATAATAAGGATGACTAAAACCACTGCCAGAACGATGATCCAACCCATGGAGGTTGTTCGTCTTAAGGCCATAATAATCCCGCCAATGGCCAGGATCGGCGAATAACAGAGGATTCGGATCCCCATGATCAGGACGGTTTGGATCTGGGTAATGTCGTTGGTGGTTCTGGTAATCAGGGATGCGGTTGAAAATTTATCAAACTCGGTATTTGAAAACCATTGAACCTTTCTAAAAATATCCCGACGCAGGGTTTGGGATACCCCGGCGGCAACCCTGGCTGAGAAAAAGCCCACGCCAATGGCGGCGGCAATGCTGACAAATGACAACAGCAGCATCATGCCCCCAATTTGAAGAATATAGGCCGTTTGCATAGCACCAATGTCAGCACCCAGTTCGATGTAAAATTGCTTTGTAAACTGGATGGCAGTCTGGATCTGCATCGATTCCGGGGTTTGGGAAGCCTGCAGCCGGGCCTCGTCAAAGGTTGCGGGCGGCAGTCGGGTGAGCATCGGCAATGCGGCATAAACTTCGGTAAAGTCAACATCGGTCATGCTTGCAGTCGACGATGAATCAGTAGTTTCGGCGGGAGTCAGGGACTGGAAATAATTAATGAAGGTCCAGGTGGCCTGGCCGAAAATGGGATCCAGGGTTTCAAAGGTTACCGGATCAGTATTATTCAGAACATAAATGCTTTCGGTTTCCAGCAGCGGATAGGTTTTCACGGCATCCTCATAACCGGGAGCGGTGGTATCGCCGGGATTTAACAGGGTGTAATTTTCGGCTGCGATTAATTGTTCATCCTCGGTCATAAAGGTCGTCATCAGGGTGTAGCCATCTTCGCTGATGGCCTCAGGTGTGGCATTTTGAATACCGCTTTGCTGGATCCCCACATTGACGATGTCGGACATGTAATTTGGAAGACTAAGATCCGAAATGGCCTGGACAAAAAGCAGGGCAATGGCCATTGTCAGCAAAAGGGCATAGGGCTTTAAATAGCGTGCGAGTTTAATCATGGTGTTTTCCTTTCAGGATTTTCATTTTGTTTTTCTTCAATGGTGTCAAAAGTCACCGCCAGCTTTTCCAATAAACAGATCAGCGTTTGGGTATCTTCCGGGCCTAAAATGTCTGCAGCTTCATCATAGAGCTGGAAGCTTGACTCAGAAATCTGTGTTTCCAGGGCTTTGCCCTTAGGGGTGAGGTTAACATAAACCAGGCGGCGATCAGAATCGGTGGTGATCCGTTTCACATAACCTTGTTTGACTAACGAAGAAATGGTTTGGGAAACCCCCGGCATTGATATTGAGGAACACCGGCTGATTTCCGATATTTTCACGCCGGGTGGGGAAGTGGTGCCAAGCTTGTCTGATTGCAAGGCAAGCTCTTGGTAGCGGTGTTTAATGGTCACCAGCATGAAATATTCATGGGGTTTGAGTTTGCCGACGCCCGCTTTATGAAGCCGGGTCATACTTGATTTTTTTATTTGCCCGAAGGCTTTAAATAATTGCTGTCCATAAGTACTCAAATGAATCTCCTTTCGCAGATTAATATTTAAGTGGAATAATAGTTAAGCCAACTTAAGCATTACCAGTATACCCTATTTTAAAGAGGTTGCAAGAGAAAATTTACAATGAAAAGGTTTAGCATAAAAAAATATGTTATAATATCCGGGTATATTAAGAAAAATTAAGGAAACGGAGAAAAATTAGGATCATGACAAAAGAAACACTCAAATATGCATTTCTTCAAACCTTACCGGTTTTATTTGGATACCTTTTTATGGGAATCGCCTTTGGGATTCTGCTGGAGCGGGCCGGGTATAATTTTATATGGGCATTTTTTATTAGCAGTATTGTCTATGCCGGCTCCATGCAATTTGTGCTGATTGGACTTTTGGGCGGGGGAATGGGCCTATTCTCGATGATTTTATTAACTCTATCTGTTCAAAGCCGACATATTTTTTACGGTCTTTCCTTCATTGAAAAATTTAAGGTCATGGGGAAAGCCGGCTGGTATATGATCTTTTCATTAACCGATGAAACCTATTCGCTGTTATGCGGCATGAAAATTCCAAAAGAATTAAACGAGAAAAAAGTTTTTTTCACGGTGGCTGCTCTGGATCAGAGCTACTGGATTGCGGGTTGCACACTGGGGGCCATTCTGGGCGGTTTCATCGGCTTTGATACCACCGGAATTGATTTTGCCATGACTGCCTTGTTTGTGGTGATTTTTATCGAGCAATGGTATGGCTTTCAATCCCATATCCCGGCAATGGTGGGTATAGCTTGTGGTTTGGCGGCCCTGATTATCTTTGGGGCCAACGCTTTTATTTTACCGGCCCTGATTGCATCGGTGTGTTTATTATTGGTTTTTAAAAACAGTATCAAACAAGGCGAAAGTCAGGAGGTCTGCCAATGAATCCGGAATTTTCAACCCCACTGCTGGTTGTTTTGATTGTTGCATTGTGTACCTTTGCCACCCGCTTTCTGCCCTTTGCCCTTTTTGGCGGCGGCAAGGAAGTTCCTGCCATTGTCAAATCATTGGGTGTGCTGCTGCCACCGGCGGTGATTGCCATTTTAGTGGTTTACTGTCTTAAGGGTGTTAATTTTATGATACCTCCCAATGGTTTTCCGGAATTTATTGCCATCGGCATCGTGGCCTTTCTGCATATCTGGAAACGCAACAACCTCCTGAGCATCGGCGGCGGCACCGTTGCCTATATGCTGCTGGTGCAAATGGTATTTGTATAAGTTAAGCTCCAATGGATTTTAGGCATGAAAGGGGTTTGCTATGTTTAAGATAGGTGAGTTTTCAAAATTGACCCAGGTTTCCATCCGGATGCTTCGCTATTATGATGAAACCGGTCTGTTTAAGCCAGCCACTACAGACTGCTTCACTGGATATCGGCTCTATTCGGTTACGCAAATTCCGATGCTTCATAAAATTATTTTTTTAAGGGATCTCGGCTATACGGTGTCAGAGATCAAAATCGCGCTGGATCATTGGACCGGGGATTTTATTGCCGATCAGTTAAAAAGCAAGCGAACAGAAGTGCAGCATTCCATTGAACAGGAGACGGAAAAGCTGAGAAAAATCGAAGCGGCGTTGGAAAATATCAAAAAAGATGAGATTGCCATTCGCTATGATTTTATCATCAAACAGATTCCCACTTATTCCGTGATTTCTCTGCGGCGGGTGCTTCCAAATTATTTTTGTGAAGAGATGCTCTGGAGAGAGCTTGGCCAATGGTCTCAAAAGGAAAACATCGCGTTGCCTTCAAACGGTCAATGCTTTGCAATTTACCATGACAATGAGTTTAAAGAAAAAGATGTGGATGTGGAAGTCTGCATAGTTGTAAATGTTAAGAAAAAAACTGAAGGAACACTTTGTTTCAGAGAAACAGAGGCGGTTGAAATGATGGCCTGCACCATGGTTTATGGGCCTTATGAAAATATATCCGGAGTCTTTCGCTCTTTCGCCTACTGGCTCACCGAACACTCCGGGTTTAAAATGTCGGGAAAAAACCGACAAATTTGCCATCGGGGCCCCTGGAATGAAGAAAATCCGGCTCACTACCTGACCGAAATTCAGATTGAACTGGAAAAAGTGTGAGTGAAAAAATATGAAATTAATATAAATCAAAGTGGTGTTATTTCAGATAACGATCAAAAGCTTTGTCAATATCGAAATGGACTTCTTTTAAAAAGAGAAACAACCAAAGGACTGAAGCAGCGATAGCAAAATAGAAACTGATGAAATGAGAAAGAATTGCCCCGGCTAATAAGATGATTGTCCATAAAAAAAATTGATTGCGCATATCTTTGCTCATCTGCTGGGTGTCATATTTTGCACGGAGTTCTTTGGGTAATGTGTTGAAGCCACTAATAAGGATAGCAGCTTTTTCTTTTAATAGTGTAAAAATAAGTGCCAACAATACATAAATGATTGCCGAGACAAGACAAAAGAGAGCCCATATATCATTTGTAGCCATAAGTATGCCTCCATAAAAAAAAATTGAAACCAATAGCGCGATCCGGTTATGTTTTTTAGTTGACTCTCACATGGTGTCAGGGTCTATGATAAAGGTGTAAAAAAATTGATGATACAATTATGGAGGTAAACAAATGAAACAAGGTTACATAAAACCAATTGGCACCATTCATGTTCAGGGTGAGAATATCTTTATTGAACTGGAAGAAGCCTATCGTGAAGGGCTTGAAGGACTGGATGGATTTTCTCACATCAATGTTTTCTGGTGGTTCAGTGAGTTTGATAACGAAGAGGCAAGGAAGGTTCTCTCTGGACTCCAACCCTACAAGCAGGCCCCGGAAGTGATGGGGGTATTTGCCACCCGATCTCCGCTTCGGCCAAACCCTGTTGCCTTAACAGTGGTTGCGGTGATTGACATCGATTATCAAAAGGGCATCATCCAAATTCCATACATTGATGCCAACGATGGCACCCCAGTCATTGACCTTAAACCCTATACCCCCAGTCTGGATCGGGTTGAAAACCCTATTGTGCCGGATTGGTGCGATCATTGGCCCAAAAGCGTTGAAAAATCCGGGACCTTTAACTGGGAAAATGAGTTTAACTTCTAAAGATTAAAACAGAAGGATAAAAAAGGCAAGACATAGTCTTCATGAATACCGGGTCGAGAATAAAGGCACGGCATTATTCTCGGGATAAGACTGGATAATGAAGCATTTTTATAAGGCAGCGATTAAAAACTTAATCTTAATGCCCTGGGCGGCATACATTTTTTCGTGTTCGGTTTCGATATTTCCGGGATAATCCGAAGCGTGGAGATCAGGAATCAGGGTTTTAATGGTGAAACCGGATTCTTTAAAATAAGCAATGGAATCTTCAAACAAAGCATCGCTGTCGGTTTTAAAATGAATTTCCCCATTTTTGCTTAATAGCGCCTGATATTTTCGAAGCTGCTTCGGATGGGTCAGGCGTTTTTTTTGATGCTTTCGCAATGGCCAGGGGTTGCAGAAATTGATGTAAATGCGTTCGACCCCATCTTCAGGGGCCAGCAGCATATCAATGCGTTCAATATCCCAGGACATGAGCTGAATGTTGTCAATGGGTTGATCCTTTTTAGCGTAGACGGTCTGAATATTTCGGTTGGCCCAGCCCAGAACGCCGTCAATTAAGTCGATGGTGAGGTAATTGATGCAGGGATTCTGACTGCCCAGCTCAGCCATAAAGGTGCCTTTTCCGCAGCCAACCTCCATATGAAGGGGATGGTTGTTTTTAAATACCTGTTGCCACTGTCCCCGGTGTTCTAAAGGATTAGCCTGGAAAAATCCACAGGCTTCCAATTCCGGCCGGGCCCAGGGCTTAGATCGTATGTGCATGGTAATGATGCTCCTTTTATTTCTTGGTTTTTCGTTAATTAAATTGTAACATACTTTGGGAGTTCATGTGATGAAATAGTCAGCGGGTAAAACTAGGTTAAGGATAATATGGTTTTTGGTTCAGACAAATGAAATCTGTTCTTCGGGTGCTACCCATGGTGTTAAGCGTTCCTTCATCGGTTTGCTATAGCTGTTGGACAAACCAAATGACTTTCGCAAGGGGTTCAATCGTCCATAAAGTTCATCCTTATAGTCTTTGGATGCCCCGCCCTTTTGGTATAGCGCACGCAGGGCATCGTATTTTTCAGGGAAGGCCGTTTTGATAAAATCAAAGAAGGCCGACCGGGTGGCACCTCTTAAATAAAGGGCGCCGGGAAGCACATAGTGGACATTTGCCTCTTTTGCGGCTTCAAATAAATCTCCAAGAGTGGCGGAATCGTCGGTCAGGTAGGGGATAATAGGCATGAGGTGATGGCCGATCGAGGCATTGGTTTTACTAAAAGCTCTGAGCATATTAAAGCGGGCCTGGCTGGTTGCCGCCCCCGGTTCTATTTTTTTACGGATTTTCTCATCCATGGTGGTCACCGTGGCGGCAACATTAATATAGGTGATTCGGGATAACGTATCAATGAGATCATAATCCCTCAGAATCAAATCCGACTTGGTGGAAATGATGGCCGGGGTTTTATACTTAATCAGCAGTTTTAAGATTTCCGGCATTAGCTGATAGTGAGCTTCGGCAGGCTGATAGCTATCGGTGACGCCGCCGATATTAATGATATCACCCTTCCAGTCCGGTGAACGAAGCTGTTTTTCAAGGGCTTCGACAATATTGGTTTTTATATAAATGTCATTTGAAAAATCAGCAAGACCGGTGTAACCATGGGTGCCCATGGCATAACAGTATTGACAGCCGTGGCTGCAACCGCGAAAAATATTTAGGTCCCAGCCATAGGGAATTTTTCGTTTTAATTGATTGAGGGCAGCGGTGCAGGTGATGGGATGATACTGAGTCATTAGAATCTCCTTTAAACCTTAATTTTCTTCCAGGTAATTACGAAATGTTAAAAAATCGAACAAGGGTAGCTTTGTAATTTCAGCTTGATTTTCTTTAGTATAATTTATTAAGATAGGCTTTGTCCACTAAATTAGGTTTCAAAAGGCTTCTGCCATTGTTTTCTTGCATTAAGGAAGCAATGATGGTAATCTTTTAAAAGATAGACAATCCACAAAAATAAAGGGGGTGAGGTTTTAGCATGCGTGGCGATAAAAAAGCAATCAATATCATTTTGGCAATCATCGGCTTTGTCCTTGTTTTTGGTTTGCTTGTGATCGGCAGTGTTACGGTTATTGAATATTACAATGGCTTAAACAAAATAGATTTTCACATGGCGCCCAAAGAGTCAGACCAACAAGAGGTCCCGCCGGAAAGCAGCATGGGAAACTTCGACTATTACTTCGCCTTAAATGACAATGAAAAAAAGGCTTATGATCAGGTCAGTGAGATGCTCGATAATTTTAAAACCAAGGCTGATGTTGCTGATATTTCCCAGGAAGAAATGGACCATGTTCTCATTGCGGTTCAAAATGATCATCCTGAATATTTTTGGGTAGGGGATTTTTCCTACTTTGGCAGTGAGAAAACAAACAGCGTTAATGAAGTGAGAGTGAAATATCCCTATGATGAAGCAGAAAAAAAACAGAGACAGGCAGAAATTGATGCTGAATATGAAAATTTTACAATGAATCTTACCCCTGGTATGGATGAATATCAAAAGGTTAAATATGTTTATGAATATGTCATTAAAAATACCCGGTATGCATCAGATCCCCTGGATGACCAGAATATATACAGCGTTTTTGGAAAAAACGAGTCAGTATGCGCAGGGTATGCCAAGTCGACCCAGTATCTCTTAAAGCGGATGGGGATGGATGCTTCCTATGTCACCGGTGTGGTGGCAGGACAGGAAGCTCATGCATGGAACATCGTGCGGATTGATGGGGAATACTATTATTTAGACACCACCTGGGGTGAACTTGATAACGAAAGCAGTTCAGAACCTGAAAAAAATATTACCTATGATTTCTTTTGTGTGACAACCGAGGATTTATTAAAGACCCATACCATCGATGAGTCCATTGTTCAGTATCCGGCATTCACCGCCACCAAGGCCAACTATTTTGTGAAAGAGAATAAGATATTTGACCTCAATACCCGAGCCGACCGGGACCGGCTGACTGCAGACCTTAGAACGGCTATTAATAACCAAGAGAAATATTACCATTTCAAGCTTGCTGATCCCGAAACCCTTGAAACCGCCGCCGGTTTGATTGGCGACGAGCTGGGTTCATTTAGCTGGTATCAGGGAGAAAATAAATTATCAAATACAGTTGTTCTTTATTAAATTACTTTGTCGATAAAAACGTCCCGGGGACAATGGTAAATCGTTGTCGGCGGCATGATCGGACAGGCTAGCCTGTTCGCCATGATGCCGACAACTGATGTTACGATTGTCCCCAGGACTTACTTTTGATTGGAGATTAACAATTGGTCGGTACGGTAGCTTTTGACAGGGCGGAGGCCCTTTTTTTATTCCATGGCAATGAGGTGGACGCTGTGAACCCCTTCGAGATTATCGAGCATGGCAATGAGTTCATCAATGCTGATCAGAAGATCTTTGCTGTCCAGGGTCACAATGACAATGGCGGCATGGTTAATGGGAATGTCCTGGTGGATGGTGATAATCGAGGTCTGGTGTTCTCTGAAAATATTCAGAATCTTTGACAGGATTCCCTGGCGGTCGTCGAGCTTAAAGGAAAGCGTGAATTTGCGCCCGTAATTTTCCGAGGGGGTGAAAATATAATCCTTATATTTGTAGTAGGTGCTTCGACTGATGCCGACTTTTTTGACGGCATCACTGACGGATTTGCATTGGGAAGATTCCATCAGGGTCCGGGCTTCCACCACCTTGGTGTAATAGTCCGGTAAAATTTTTTTGTTTACAATCAGATAATCCTTAATCAATAAACTAACCTCCCAAAATTTGGACGCCCTTATTATCGGGGGTCAATGTTAATAGCTGCCATCCCGGCATTTTTTGTGTTAGGTAGTGGGCCATTTCATGTTTGAATTCGGGATTGTTAACCGAATTGATGGCCAGAATAGTG
This sequence comes from Acetobacterium bakii, assembly GCF_001263355.1. Classification (GTDB taxonomy): domain Bacteria; phylum Bacillota; class Clostridia; order Eubacteriales; family Eubacteriaceae; genus Acetobacterium; species Acetobacterium bakii. The sequence continues at coordinate 37,861 of NZ_LGYO01000007.1, read as the reverse complement.
GGGCCGGCACCGCTGATACAGGTATTGAGGCACCCCAGATCCCTAGCTTTGCGGGTGATGCTGTCGTAATGGGCAATGAGTTTTTTTCGATAGGGCTGATGCAGACGGTCCCGCATTGAAGCCTTTAAAACCTCTTCAGAGCCATTGGTCAGGGCCAAATAGGTCATGGTTGCCCGGGGCAGGTTATGGACGGCATCGCTGAAACTGACTTTCTTGGGCAGGACCTGCCGGGCATCCGCAGTGGACAGGTTGAAATCCGGTACCAGCGCGTAAAATTCATAACAGGGGTGAACTGGGTTTTTGATGTAAATATTCTTGTCATGATCCTTCATGGACACCACCAGCCCACCAAAAAGGGCCGGAGCGACATTGTCCGGATGGCCTTCCATGATCACAGCCATATCAAAAAGCGCTTCGGTGGTCAGTTGGTACCCGGACAGGGCGTTGGCGCCCACCAGACCTCCAACGATACAGGTCGCCGAGCTGCCCAGGCCCCGACTAATGGGGATATTCACCGCACTGTGGATATACAGGCCTTTGGGATGATAATGGATGGCCTTAAAAACCATTTGCATGGAACGGTAAACCAGGTTGGTTTCGCTTTGGTATTTATGCTCAACGCCGCGGATGGTGAGCTTGCCATCAGATTTTTCCTCAAAGCTGAAGGTGTTGTAGATGTTCAGGGCCAGACCAAAGGCATCAAAACCCGGGCCGATATTGGCGCTGGTACCGGGGACTTGAACCCTAAGCATGGTTTTTCTCCTGATCTTTCAGAAAATCGACAACCGCCTTGGACATATCGGTTTTATGGCATTGGACACTGTGCCGATTTTCCTTTTTATCCAAATCTCTCAGAGGGGCGGGAATCTGGGTATTTGTTTTCTGAGCCAGACAGTCTAATAGGGAGTAATCATCCAGGTCTGAAGCTCCGAAAATGCTTTCGTAAACCGCACGCCCGAATTTATAGGGACTGGCGGTGGAAACGATGACGGTTTTAGTGATATCGCCGGTTTCCTTTAGGTAATCGTTATAGACCTTATTGGCAACACCGGTGTGGGGATCCATCAGATAATGGGTTTTCTCAAAAATATCTTTTATGGACTCGGCGGTTTCAAGCTCATCTGCAGCACCGGCATAAAAGAGCTGGGTTTTTTCCATCAGTGTCTTGGAAGCCTGGTAGCTGCCCTGGGTATTAAGCTGTTTCATTAAACTGCTGACGGCTTCGGAATCTTCATTGGAAAGATCGTACAACAGGCGTTCCAGATTACTGGAAATTAAGATATCCATGGAGGGTGACGAGGTTTTATAAAATTCCCGGTTGCGGTCATAGGTGCCGGTTTCAAAAAAGTCGGTCAGAACCTTGTTGGCATTGGATGCACAAATGAGCTTGTGAATGGGAAGGCCCAGTTGTTTGGCATAATAACCGGCCAGGATATTTCCGAAATTCCCGGTGGGTACCACAAAATTAATTTCTTCGCCATCGACAATTTCGCCGCGGTTTAAGAGCTCGTAATAACTGTAAAAATAATAAACCACCTGGGGCAGCAAGCGGCCGATATTAATGGAATTAGCAGATGAAAAAAGCACGTTGGATTTGGCTAATTTCTGGCCTAATTCCACATCGTTGAGGATTTCCTTGACCCCGTTTTGGGTATCGTCGAAATTTCCCGAAATCCCAACCACACAGGTATTGTCACCGATCTGGGTGAGCATCTGTTTCTCCTGGATGGTGCTGACCCCATCCTTGGGATAAAAGACGATGATACTGATATCATCAACATTGGCAAAGCCCTCCAGCGCCGCTTTCCCGGTATCTCCGGAAGTGGCGGTGAGAATGAGAATTTTGTTGTGGCTGTTGACATTTTTGATGGACTCCACCATAAAATATGGTAAAATGGTCAAAGCCATATCCTTGAAAGCACAGGTAGGACCGTGGAAAAGCTCGAGAAAATAGCGATCCTCGACTTTTTTTAGGTTAACGGGTTCCTTTTCTTCAAATTTCCCCGAATAGTAGGCATTTTGAATGGCATCGGCGATTTGCTTTTCGCTGAAATCATCCAGGAAAGCAGTGAAGATCACCTGGGCCAATTCGCCGTAGTTTTTTTTGCTGAGTTTGGTTTGATCCAGTTGGATGTTGTGAATAAAATTAGGGACGAAAAGTCCGCCGTCAGGAGCTAATCCTCGTAGGATTCCCTGGGATGCAGTAACAGTGATGTCTTTGGATCGTGTGCTGTTGTAGCCTTTTTTCATGATTTCCTCCAAATTTGGTTGGTGTTGGAAAATTTCTTCCAAACTGGGTATTGAATATCCCATAAGTCTATGATAAAATGTTTTCCAGGAAAACACAAGTGTTTTTAAAATAAATACATATGCGAGGTGACTTTTTAGTGAATATAGCACTTTTAGGCTTCGGAACCATTGGTTCCGGGGTTTATGAACTCATAAATCTCAATAAGGGAAAATTTGGCAGTAATTTTACTGACCTGGAATCCCGGAAATCATCACCGGTGATCACTAAGGTTTTGGAACGTGATATTACCAAGGATCTCGGCGATTCGGTAGGAGTCGTTGTCACAGATCCCAAAGAAATATTGGAAGATGACAGTATCGGTCTGGTCATTGCCCTGATGGGCGGCATGGACTTTGAATACGAAATGATTAAGGCTTGCCTCAAGGCTGGAAAGCATGTGGTCACTGCCAACAAGGCAGTTATTTCCGAATATTTTGCTGAGCTGCTGACTTTGGCCGAGGAAAACGGGGTGGTTCTTCGCTACGAGGCATCCGTTGGTGGTGGGATTCCCATCATTGGCAGCCTAAAAGAAGAAATGAAAATTAATCGCGTCACTGAGATTAAGGGGATTCTAAACGGGACCACTAACTTCATCCTGTCAAAAATGACTGAAGAAGGCGCCGGTTTCGCAGAAACACTGGCACTGGCTCAATCCATCGGTTTTGCAGAAGCCGATCCCACCGCAGATGTTGAAGGCTATGATGTTTCCCGGAAGCTGTCGATTTTGTCATCCATGGCTTATGAAGGCATCATCCGTGATGAAGATGTCTATAAACGGGGCATCACCGATATCCGTGCAGTTGACATCGAAATGACCAGCAGTCTGGGTTATGTGGTTAAATATCTGGGCCACTCCATTCTTGATGGCAAATGTGATGTTTATACTACCGTGGAACCGGTATTGTTTAAAGAAGTGTCAATGATGAGCAATGTCAACAGTGAATTTAATATTATTTCTATTACCGGGGATATTATTGGGGAACTTCAATTTTACGGTAAGGGCGCTGGAAAAGATGCCACTGCCAATGCTGTGGTCGGGGATGCGCTTTATATTCTCAATATTGTTGGGGAAGAGAACCTGCCCAGACCGCTTCGGCTGAACCGAAATCTTAATAAGATGGGAACAGGTCTTTTCAAGGGGAAATATTATCTCCGGGCTAATATTGACGCTGAGGAAAATCTGGATCAGGTGCTAACCGCTGTGGAAACCGTGGCATCACGAAAAACCGTGATTGTTAACGGCAATAGTGTTTATGTAGTCACCAGCCCCATTGCAGCCAGTGATTTTAACGAAATGGCAGAAAAACTCAGGGAAAGTGTCCCGGAAATTTTTTATGCCCGTATCTACGAATAGGAAAGAGTGACGAGGGTATATGCAAGATCTAATTGTACAGAAATATGGCGGCAGCAGTGTCGCCGATGTAGAAAGAATAAGGCGGGTAGCCGGCCGGATTATTGAGACAAAGGAAAAAGGAAAAAAAGTAGTGGTGGTGGTTTCCGCCATGGGCGATACCACTGACGACTTAGTCAGTCTAGCCAAACGGATTAATGAACACCCTCCCCACCGGGAAATGGATATGCTCCTTGCTACTGGAGAACAGATATCGATATCGTTGCTGGCCATGGCCATTCAGTCGATGGGACACGACGTGGTGAGTCTCACTGGAGCACAATGCGGGATCAACACCTCTAATGTCCATAAACGGGCCCGGATTAATGATATTGATACCAATCGCATGGAAAAGGAACTGGCGGCAGGAAGAATTATCATTGTTGCGGGTTTTCAGGGTATCAATGAAAATAATGATATTACCACCCTGGGGCGAGGGGGCTCCGACACCTCAGCCGTGGCTTTGGCAGTTGCTTTAGAAGCCGAGCTTTGCGAAATCTACACGGATGTGGATGGTGTATACACCGCTGACCCCCGGATTGTCACAAATGCCTCAAAGATTGACGAAATCTCCTATGAAGAGATTTTGGAAATGGCCAGTACCGGAGCTAAGGTTTTACACCCCCGGTCGGTTGAAATGGCGGAAAAATTCAAAGTGCCTTTAGTGGTGCGATCAAGCTATAATCATAACGAAGGAACCATTATTAAGGAGGATGTTATTATGGAAAAAGTATTAGTTCGAGGGGTATCCCTGGATGAAAATATTGCTAAAATTTCGATTTTTGAAGTGCCGGATCAACCGGGGATTGCGTTTCGTTTATTCAGCGCCCTGGCCAAGGCCAATATCCATGTGGATATGATTGTGCAAAATGTGAACCGCACCGCGGTCAATGATATTTCATTTACCGTTGATGTGGAAGAGCTTCAGGAAGCCGTAACCGTTGCTCAAAAATTTGCCTTTGAGGTGAATGCCCAAAAGGTTGAATATGACCAGGGAGTGGCAAAGCTTTCAGTTATCGGCACCGGGATTGTTGCCAATGCCGAGATTGCCTCTAAATTCTTTGAAGCCCTATTTGAATTGGGCATCAACATCCAGACCATCAGTACCTCGGAAATTAAGATTTCCTGTCTGATTGATAAAGAACGTGGCAAAGAAGCCATGGTCCATATTCACAAAAAATTTGATATGTAATTAATCACAGCCCCTGAGACCGTTTAACACCAACGGTCTCGGGGGCTTTTTTATTCTGGATTTCTTGTTTTGCCCCCTTTTTTACCCTGTATAGATTTTTCATGCATTGCATAATAATTCACTGTGCAGGGTATCGATTTTTTCGGGATCGGGATCTGCTTCATATTCTACAATTTTTGTCCTCATGTTCAACCCACTGTTGCGGTTGAACTGACCCATTCGATATAATAAGGGTATTGATTTATTTCTACGAATGGGATGTACTATGGATATACAAAGCTAAGGAGTGATAAAAATGCAAACAACAATTGTAAAATGGGGCAATTCACAAGGTATTCGGCTGCCGAAACATATCTTGAATCGTGTAAATTTGTCAGATCGGGATGAAGTCGAAGTATATGTCGATGGAGATAATATTATTATAAAAAAATGCTGCAAAGACGGAAAACATAAGACCATCGAAGAACGCTTCGCTGGGTTTAAAGACGAATATGAACCGACTGAAATAGATTGGGGAAAACCCGAGGGCAAAGAAATATGGTAAAGCAAGGCGACAGCATCAAATTGAACTTTAATCTGCAGAGTGTCCATGAACAGGCTGGCTTTCGTCCAGCAGTGGTTATCAGTAATGATTTTTTTAATGAAAAAGTGAATATGACTATCGTTTGTCCGATTACTAATGCCAACCGTTCATTTCCGTTGCACATCCTGCTTGATAATCGAACAAAGACAACAGGTTTTGTACTGTGTGAACATATTAAATCGATTGATTTAGAAGCACGATCCTACAACTATGTCGAACGTATACCACAAGATTTGCTGGACGAAATTATATCGACGGTTTTTTCAGAAATTGAAAAGCCGGAGTAATGAGTTTATTGTTCAACAAGGTATTGAGATTAAGATAGTCGAAAAAGGCGCTCCAGCTCCTGGGTCTATTGATGGGGCTTTTAAAGAAAAATAAATAACTAAGTATAGAGGTGGCGATTTTAGGCCACCTTTACGTTTTCGTCATCAAAAATTTCATGATCACTTGAAAAATCAATACAAGTAAGGCATTTTTTTATAGAAATTTCTTATTAAATCAGTTATACTTCAATTAGCTTTACTTAGTGGAGGCGTATGGAGACGTGATGAAAGAAAATAAATCTGTTTTGGAAATGCTTTTAAAAAATCAGGAAATCACCCATCAGCATATCAGCAGCAGAATCCCAAAAGCCGAAAAAACAGGGGTTTCTGTGCTGGATCTATTATTGAAGGATCAGGTAATCACCCCTGAAAAACTGCTATTGGTTTTCCATAATGAATGGGGATTTGAAGTCTATGATCCCAGCAGAGATCGGATGGATCCAAAATTACTTTCGTTATTTACCCGGAAACAGGCTCAGGAGCTAATAATTTTTCCATTAAATGAATCGGATAACGGAATTTTGGTTCTGCTCATGGCGGATCCAACCGATGAAGAAGCCATTCGGAGTTTGCAGCAACTGGTAAAAAAGCGATTCAAAATACTGGTGGCGGAAAAGCAGTGCATCCAGAAGCTTATCCATAAATATTACACTGAGAATCAAATTGCCGATAAACAAGAGGTTTACAGGATTGCAAAAGACCATGGTTTTAGTGAAGAACCTTTAATTGTAACCTTGGTGAACAAAATTATAGATGAGGGCGTTTCCAGGGGTGCCAGTGATATCCATATTGAGGCGTATTCCGAAAGAATTCAAATTCGATTGCGGATTGATGGGGTGTTGCACCCCATGATGCATCTTGACGAAGACACTTTTCACGGTCTGATCACCCGGCTTAAAATTTTGGCAGAGTGCGATATTGCCGAACACCGAGTGCCCCAGGATGGTGCCTTTACAACTCATTTTGAAGGGCGCCAGATTGATGTCCGACTATCTATTTTGCCAACTATTCACGGCGAAAAAATGGTGCTCAGATTGCTGGATCAACAAAAGTTTCTGATGCGGATTGAAGATTTGGGGTTTTCAAAAGAGCAAAAGTCTTTAATAAATGAAATCATGGCGTCCCCTCATGGGATGATTCTGGGTTCAGGACCTACCGGAAGTGGAAAAACTACCACCCTCTATAGCCTGCTTAATACCATTAATTCTGAAACACAAAATATTGTTACGATTGAAGACCCCGTGGAATTTCAATTGGGGGGGATTAATCAGGTTCAGGTGAATGAAAAAACAGGGCTCACCTTTGCCCTGGGATTGCGTTCTATTTTACGACAGGACCCCAATGTTATTATGGTCGGAGAAATCCGTGATGAAGAAACCGCAGGGATTGCTGTACGTGCGGCCATTACCGGGCACCTGGTTTTATCAACCATTCATACGAATAATGCCATCTCCACCATTACCCGACTCATGGACATGAAGGTTCCTTTATATCTATTGTCCTCGGCCATTAGAGGGGTGATTTCACAAAAATTGATTAAAAAGCTTTGCCCAAACTGTCGAAAGGAAGGGTTAGCCACCATGGAAGAAAAAAACATTCTGGGCGTTTTGGATGAAAACCTGATGCTTTATTATCCGGTCGGGTGTTCATTTTGCAGTGGCACTGGATATCAGGGGCGTATGGCCGTTCAGGAAGTGTTAAAGATGACAAGAGGCATCCGGGAAGCCATTGGTCAGGGAATGAATTATGATGCCATTCGAAAAATTGCTTTAGTAGAAGGTCTTATTCCCATTGAGGAATCCCTTAAACAGATTATTCTGGAAGGAAAAACTTCTCTGGCGGAGGGTTTCGAAATTTTGGTATTTGAAAATGAATGGCATCAGTAGAGGTCCTGATGATTAAGACATTTGCATATAAGGCCAAGAATGCCAAAGGAGAAAACACCAATGGTGTTCTTCAGGCCTCAACACAGCAAGAGGCGGCGGTAGTTTTGCACAATCGTAACCTGGTGGTTTTGGAAATCACAGAAGAAAATAGGGTGAAGCTGTTTTTGAACAAAAACCTGAATTTTCGTCTGGGACATGTGAAAACAAAAGAATTTAGCCGATTCTGTAGAAAATTTCATATTATTCTCAGTGCCGGGGTCCCGATTGCCCGGTGTTTGGAGTTGCTCAAGGATCAAACTCGGGACACCGGATTTGCTCGGGATCTATCAGCGGTGTGTCAGGGGATTCGCGCTGGAGAAGGTCTTTCCCAGGCCATGGCTGCTTATCCAAAATCATTTCCAACCCTATTTCTTTTTATGGTGGAAGCCGGTGAAAGAAGCGGGAATCTGTGTGAAATTCTCATGGAAATGGCCGATCATTATGAAAATCAGGAGAAAAATCATCGTCAGATGCAGCAGGTTTTTTTCTATCCAATCATTCTGGTATTGGTGTCAGTATTAGTGGTTGTTTTTCTGCTTACTAACGTTTTACCAACCTTTGTGGGAATGTTTAAGGCCATGGATGCTCCGCTTCCGGAGCCAACCCGGATTCTTTTGGGAATGAGCCAAACACTTATTGCCGATTGGCCGATGATGCTGTTGTTAATGGTCGCTTTTCTTTTGCTTCTTAGGTTTGTATTGGAGATCCCCAGGGTTGCTTTATTTAAAGATTTTCTAAAGATTAAACTGCCGGGGATAGGTGGTTTAAATAAAAAGTGCTGTTTGGTGATTCTATCAAAAACCATGGCCCTGCTTCTAAAAAGTGGGATGGATCTTTTATCAGTGCTGGATCGTCTGGATGGGATTACAGAAAATCAATTTATCAAAAGAGAGGTAAGAAAGCTTGTGAAAAAAGTTTCAAGCGGTTCAAGCTTGACCCAGGCCATGGAAGAAAGCCTGGTATTCCCAATTTTTTATTCCCAGTTGGTCAGCATTGGCGAGACCTCTGGATCGTTGCCTGAAGTTTTAGGAAAAATTGCCTTGATTTATGATGATGAGGTAAAAAACAGCATAAAATTCATAAGTACCGCTGTAGAACCTTTGATTCTACTGATTTTAGGCGGAGCCGTGCTCTTTATTCTGGCGGCCATCATGCTGCCGGTGTTTGATATCTATACAGCATACTCAGGGATGTAAGGGAAACAGGATTAAAACAGGAGAGGATCAATCGTTGGCATCCGGTATAGACAGTGTTTTCATTTAAGAGGAGAAAAGATGGCGAAAAAAAACGGAAAATCATTTGCTGCAGGCATTGATTTCTACAAATTGTTTTGGGTTTTTATGATCGGTTGCGTTTTAGGGGTGGTGGTTGAAAGTTTATTTTGTTTAGTTACCCATGGTTACATTCAAAGTCGGCAAGGAGTCATTTATGGGCCTTTTAATCCGGTTTATGGATTTGGTGCGGTGGCGTTGACGCTGGTGCTCCATCCTCTGGAAAAGAAGCGATGGTATATTATTTTTATTCTGAGTATGATCCTGGGCGGCGGTTTTGAGTTCATCAGCAGTTATGTTCAGCAGTTTACAACCGGAACGATTTCCTGGCAATATCATGAGTCGCCATTTAATCTGGCCGGGCGAACCAGTTTGCAATATTCATTTTACTGGGGCTTTTTAGGGCTTCTTTGGGTACAGGAAATCTACCCATTTATATCAAAACTGATTGAAAAAATCCCTAAAAAAGTCGGAGTTCCGCTGACCTGGGTGCTGGTTGTTTTTATGGTGCTAAACATGAGTGTATCAGCCTTGGCAGTCAACCGCTGGAACGAAAGAATTAATAATATCCCGGCAACCGGAACGGTTCAGGAAATTTTGGATTCGGTCTATCCGGACAGCTTTTTGCAACAGATTTACCCCAATATGGTCCATGTGGGCCACCCTTAAAAACAAGCCTCCCGTACCGACAAATGTTAATCAGTTGTATGCTTCAATTCGTACAGTCTAAGGACTGTTCGCCTTGATGCACACAACACGATGTAACAATTGTCGGTACTGCGTTAGTGTTTAAAAATAAAAAAAGTAAGTCCTGGGGACAATCGTAACATCAGTTGTCGGCATCATGGCGAACAGGCCAGAGCCTGTCCGATCATGCAGCCGACAACGATTTACCATTGTCCCCAGGACGATTTGCAAATAAAAAATGGCTGCCTCGCAATGAGACAGCCATTTTTAAATGTGATGCTTAGCCGTTGTTTTTGCGGCCGGATAAAATAGCATGACATTCATTGTAGTATAAATTTTTAGCGTCATTAATGGAAAACTCGTCAAAAAGCCCATAAAGGTTTAGTGCTAGGTTTTGAATTGTCTCTTTATCAAGGTTTGTCATTTGGCAGGCCTTAAGAAAATAACCCATACAGGCCTCTTTGGTCCAGTCATCGCCGCCTAAAAACATGCGGCGTAATTCGGCCTTGATTTCTTTTTCACTCCAAGTTGAGCTTGCATCTAAATTCTCCGTTGTCGTAACATCATCTTTTTCAATCATTCAACCAGCTCCCTTCGGTACAAGATAGGTATCAAAATTATTATAGCACAGGCTTTTAGGAAGGGTTACCAAATTACAGGGTAAAATTCTGCGAAAATGTCCGTTATTTTTTATTGTCTAAGATTTGAAAAAAGTACTGGATTTTTTAAATGTAATCGGTTATAATGAGCCCATGGTGTGAAAACGTTTTAATTTCCTTTCTTAATTTTCTAAAAAAGAGGTACCTCGGTACCTCTTTTTTACGTTTGCATATCATCATAATAATAGTGATTCTTGATTATCTTATTTTTTACTCTTGAAAAATTTCATGAAAAAGGTTATATTTAACTGTAACAAAACTATTGAAAGTGGTGATGAAATGAATGCAGTAAAAATTAAAGATGATGTTTTCTGGGTTGGGGTCAATGATTATCAAACCACATTGTTTGAAGGGTTATGGCCCATAGATCAGGAAGGCATTTCCTATAATGCATACTTAATCAATGATGAAAAAGTGGCTATTATTGATACCGTTAAATCAATTAAACAGGATGAATATATAGAGAAAATCAAATCGATCATTGGGGATAAAAAGGTTGATTATCTGGTGATGAATCATATGGAACCCGATCATTCCAGCGGAATTGAAGAATTATTATCCGTATATCCGGATATGATTATCGTCGGGAATAAAAAAACATTTCCCATGCTGAAAAATTTTTATAACATTGAAGGAAATGTTCTCGAAGTTGGGGAAGGGGATACCCTTAGTCTGGGAAAACATACCCTTCAGTTTTTCATGACACCGATGGTTCATTGGCCAGAGTCCATGGTAACCTATGATACAACCGATAAAATTCTGTTCTCAATGGATATTTTTGGGAGTTATAAGGCGCCCGTTGGCAGTATCTTCGATGATGAAAATGATCTGGCCTCTTTTGAAGACCCAATCAGACGTTATTATGCAACGATCGTCGGGAAAGTGGCCGGACAGGCAATGAAAGCGTTAGACAAGCTTTGTGGAATAGAGATTGGCACAATATGTCCATCGCACGGGTTGGTTTGGCGTTCAAATCCCGGGCACATCCTTGATCGATACGTTAAAATGAGTAGAAAAGAAACGGTTCCGGGAGTCGTCATAGCCTACGGTTCAATGTACGGATGTACTCAGAAATCAGCGGAAACTCTGGCCATTGCCTTAAAGGATAACGGCGTTAAAGAAGTTGTATTGTATGATGTATCAAAAACCGATATTTCGTTTATTGTTTCAGATATCTGGAAATATAAGGGCTTGCTAATGGGAGCACCAGCTTACTATGGCAAAATTTTCCCTAAAATGGCAAATCTTTTGTATAAATTAACAGAAATAAAAGTGGATAATCATAAGGTGGGATTTTTTACCGACTTCAGCTGGAGTGGCGGCGCGGAAAAGAATTTCAATGCTTTTATTGAAGAAGCAAAGGTTGATGTGATCAGTGACATGGTCATGGTAAAAGGACGGCCAGATGAAAATGATGTTTTAGCCCTGAACGAATTAGCCAAAAAGATGGCAGAAGAAATGGCTAATTAGCGAAGAAAAAGCGAAAACAGAGGAGGAGAACCGAACATGAAAATCGTTGTAGGAATGTCAGGGGGGGTTGATTCCTCGGTTGCGGCTCTGCTTTTAAAAGAACGTGGCTACGACGTCATCGGCGTCTTTATGAAAAACTGGGAAGAGACGGATGAAACAGGTTTGTGTACCGCCACCGAGGATTACGATGATGTCAGACGGGTGTGTGATACCATTGATATTCCCTATTATACTGTGAATTTTGCCAAGGAATACTATGATTCTGTTTTTTCTTATTTTCTTGAAGAATATAAGAAAGGGCGAACGCCCAATCCGGATGTATTATGTAACCGTGAAATTAAATTCAAACGTTTTTTGGATTATGCCATGAATGTGGTTGGTGGGGACTATCTTGCCACCGGGCATTATGCTCAAATTGATTTTGTGAATGAGCAATACCGTTTGAAACGGGCGTTTGATCATAATAAGGATCAAACATACTTTCTTTGTCAACTCGGGCAAAAGGAGCTTGCCGATGTAATTTTCCCCATCGGGCATCTTTCCAAAGATGAGGTGCGTCGGATTGCAGTTGAAAATAATCTGGCAACCGCACAGAAAAAAGATTCCACGGGCATCTGCTTTATTGGTGAACGGAATTTCACTAAATTCCTGAGCCAATATATACCCGCACAGCCGGGAAATATTGTGGATCTTGCCGGAAGCGTAAAAGGGACCCATCAGGGACTGATGTACTATACCTTGGGCCAGCGTAAAGGCCTGGGAATTGGCGGTCAGGGAACCGGAGAACCCTGGTTTGTTGTCCATAAGGATTTGGATACAAACGAATTGGTGGTGGTGCAGGGTGATGCCCATCCCGCCCTATATTCAAAATCCCTGGAAGCCACGGAAATGAGCTGGGTAGGCGGCACTCCTCCGGCAACGGAATTTAAATGTAGTGCAAAATTCCGATATCGTCAGTCAGATCAGGGGGTTTCGGTTCGGGTGACCGAAGACCGCATTTTTGTTACGTTTGACCAACCACAAAAGGCGGTGACACCGGGACAGGAGGTTGTCCTGTATCAGGGAAATATCTGCCTTGGTGGAGCAACCATTGATTGTGTGGAAATGATTTAATTAATATTCTTAAAGACAAAGGAGCAGGCTAAATTTAGTTTGCTCTTTTGTATTTTTTTTGCATAAAACCCGGGCTTTATGGTAAACTATAGACAGAACATTTATTATAATGGGCGGAAACTGTGAAGAAGTAATCAAGTTAAACTTTTTTTATAGAATTAATAAGCACAACTTATGTGGAAGGATTGAAAAGATATGAAAAAACCCTGTGAAAAATGCAAAAAGCCAATTGGCTTTTTAGAACGAACGCATAAAATAGAGAATGAAAAGTTGAATATTAAATATGAATCTCTTTGTAACGACTGTAATGGAATCATCAAAAATGGGATTGGTAAAATAGATGACATGTACCAGTGGATGATGTCAAACCTTAACAAAAACAAAGATGTCCAGAAGAATGGCGTTACATCAGTGGATATTGATCTTCTTATTCTACTGGCCGTAGAGGCACTTTTTTCGGTGGAACCGAATTATTTTGAGCCGAAAACAACTTTAAATCAAACGATTATTCGCGGCGACGAAAATCGGGGCATCGACAAGCAAAAGGATATTGTGCGGACTATTTATAAACTCCTGCTTTATGGTTTTGAACAGAACCTAACCGTTCTTGGTTTGCAGACGACTCGAAATTTTATGGCATACATGATTCAGAATGAAATTTATCTTGAAGAAGTGGAAATGAATTGTGGGGAATCTGATGAACCCATAAAAGCCAATCTGTTTATCAGCCGCAGGGGTTTGATTATTGAAACCATTGAAGTACGTAAGCTTGTTTACATTCCTATTCCCAAAGAAACCTTGATTGATTATCAAGTGGCCGCTTCTGAAATTATTAATGAGATTACTTTAAAAAATGTGTGCTATCCCTGGGATGCAATGAAAAGTGTGGTCATTACCCTGATGTCTGAAAAAGCGATGCTGTCGGTGGCCAATGCTCTGGACCGATTTAATCAGAAAACCGGAAAGCTCCAGGACAAGGTGAAGAAGGATGGTTTGGAATATTTTAACGATCGGGTGATGGAAGATATTAAAAAACTGAAACCGGATGAATTAATTGAAGCCATTCATTTAGATTGTCTGCTTTTATGTATTGTGAAAAATCTGAAAAGCCAAAAAATGTTTTCCATGGAAGCTCTGTTCGATCCAAAGGGAACAACCATTGAGCTGCTTTGGGCATACTACCGACAAAATCTTCGCAACATGGGCATTGACAACAACGACAAAATTGTAACCTATCTGTTGAAAAACTGTCTTTACACCGAAGGATTCAGCATTAAACATGGCAATAAGCCCAGTGATAAGGGCTGGGGATTTTTCACCACCAAGGGTTATATTATTTATTTTAGACGGAGCCGACAAATTTTCTTTATTTATACGGAAACCTTCCCAAATGCCCTTTACCATCCCTGTAACCGGGTGACCTACGATAACAAACAGTATCTCCAATTGATTATGAATAACGGTCATACCTCAGGGGATGAATACCATGACCTTGATGAATTGATTTTTTATAGTGATGAACCGGAAACCATTGCTCAAATGGAACGTTTTTTTGAACGACACAACCTTTATTATCAAATGGAACGTTTTTTGAAAAAGCAAAAAGAGATTCAGGGGAAACGGGAAAAGCACCTGGAAGTCAGGCGAATTGTAAATCATATTTTTGCTGATTTCGGATATCTGCCCTATTGTATTTATGATGAATGGTATGTGATTCAAAAGGAACTTCAGGAAAGTGATCTTTTATTAGGTAAAATTATCGAAACCGGTGGCGGTTTGCGAAAAAATTATACCCTGGGGAAAATAAACTATGCTCCCAAAATCATTGAAGCTTTTAATCAGGCTTCAATTGATCTGCAGGAATCCCTTGATATTAAAGAAGAGTCTGTGGCCAAGGCGATTTTATGGGTTAGTTTAAAAGATGCGGTGACAGAAACCCTGTCTGAAGAATGGGTGCGTATCGCCGGAAATATTTTAGAAGAAGGGGACAATGCCTTATCGGCTTTTTTCAGATACGTTAACCTTAAAAAGATCGAGCCGGATAAAGTTTATTATATGGGACTGTTCATTTATCATCTGATGGATCGGAGCATCTTACCTTCAGATAATTTTCTGGATAATTACGAAGGCGCAGTGAGAATCTTTCTGGAATGTCGTCGGGTTGTGGAAGAACCAAAATACGAGGGTACGATTGTTCCTATTGATGAATTGCTCGAAGAGGTCTTCCCGGAAACAGCAGAATAACGAATATTAAATAAGGAGTTGAAAATCGATGCGTATTCTCTTGGTTGAAGATGAAAAACCCCTGGCAGCAGCTCTTGGAAAAATCTTTGAAAAAAATAAAATATTAGTGGATGTGGTCAATGATGGCATCGAAGGAAAACTTTTAAGTGACAATGACGTTTATGATGTGATTATTCTGGATATTATGCTGCCGGGAATGACGGGACTGGAAATTCTTCGGTCCATCAGAGCATCAGGAAAAAACGTACCGATTCTACTCTTAACAGCTATGGATGATACCCAGGATAAGGTCAATGGTCTCAATATGGGCGCGGATGATTATCTGGTGAAGCCTTTTGTCACCGATGAATTGGTGGCCAGGGTCCGAGCCTTGGGACGGCGTCCATGGGAAGTGTATCAGGATAATGTGATCCCTTTTTCAAATATAGCGTTGAATATTAATACTGGGGAACTTTTTGTGGATGGCAAATTGAATAAGCTAACCGCAAAAGAAGCACAGCTGCTGGAAATGTTTATCAGAAATCCGGGGATGACGATTTCAAAGGAACAGATTTTAGATCGGATCTGGGGAATCGAAAGTCAGGCCATGGAAAACAGCGTTGAAATTTACGTCCATTATTTAAGAAAAAAGTTGGATAAATCCAAGACCTATATTAAAACAATTCGGGGATTAGGTTATGTTCTAAAGGAGAAGGAGAATGCTGAGCCTCAATAAGCTTAGAATCAACTTGACGCTCATGAACACAGGAGTCCTGATTGGACTCCTCTTATTTATTTCAATTTTCCTCTATGTGGTGCTCAGTGTGGACATAGAAACAAATGTGAATAATAATCTTAAAATATATTCTTCCCAGCTGGCCAACAATATTGAATATCTTGAAAGGGAACAAGAAGGACAGGTCACTACCGAAGAAGAGCGACAGGGTTACTCCGAATATACCCGGAGCCTCATTCAAAATAATATCTCCTATGCTATTTTCAATCAAAACTATAAGAGTTTAGATCAATCACCTACGATTCCTTTGGAAGAGACCCAGCTCATTGAGATTGCAACCCACTATTTCAACAATAACGAGAAATATTTCATCAGCAATTACGAAAGCGGCGGAACAGATTACAAAATTTGCACCTATATGGTCGTTAATAAAAATGGCGAGTTGAAAATTGTACAGGCCATGAAAAACATGAAGCCGGAACGAACGCTATTGGATAATGCCCTTAGAATGATCAGTATTGCTGTACTGGTTGGAGCTTCCCTGTCTTTTTTAGGAGGCTATTTTTTATCCGGGCGTTCCCTGATTCCCATTAAAAAAGGTGTTCAGCGACAGCAGGAGTTTTTAGCCGATGCCTCCCATGAGCTGCGCACACCCATTGCCGTGATACAAACCAATCTTGAGGTTGTGAAGACCTCAGGGGATGAAACCGTGGATAGTCAAATGACCTGGGTGGATAACGCCTATGATGAGGTCACGCGAATGGGTCGGATTGTCGAGGATCTGATGTTTTTGGCGAGGGCGGATTCCGGGGATGTGGTTATCCAGAAAGAATCCATTGATCTCACCTATCTGATCAAGAATGTGACCGAAAAAATGGCGCCATTGGCTGGGAAACGAGGCATCTACTTTATTAACACCCTGGACGATGACTTAATCATGGCCGGGGACGAAAAGCAGATCACCCAGCTATTGGTCATTCTTTTGGATAATGCCATTAAATACAGCAATGAAAATACCTCAATCCAAATCCTGGGAAAACAGGATCACCTGGGCATAACAGTGGAAGTCATGGACCAGGGCATTGGTATTGCCCCTGACGAGATTGATCGGGTCTTTCAGCGGTTTTACCGGGTGGACAAGGCCCGTTCAAAAACCGAAGGCGGTACCGGTCTGGGCTTGGCCATTGCAAAATGGATTGTAGATGAGCACCACGGCGGCATCCTTATTGAAAGCGAAGAAAATAAGGGAACAAAAATTATATTGCATTTTAATGAAGAGGTGGGAAATAGATGAATGAACTAAAGTATTATGGCGATCTTATCATTGACGGTCCCGGTGCAATGAATGCCATCGGGGAGTGTGCCGGAAACCGGATTTTCATTATTACCGGAAAATTCACTTAAGGGATCTACCCAAAGGTACCCGGTAAAAATGGACAGGGTTTTAAAAAGGACATATTACGGAAAAATTTTATATTAACAGCAATAGTAGGGGATTTACTTTAAAAATCAGAAACCAGGAGGATTCATGAGTTTATTAGACGGATTAAACAGTCGACAACGGGAAGCCGCAGAAACCATTAACGGACCTTTACTTATATTAGCGGGGGCTGGATCGGGAAAAACACGGACCATTATTCACCGTATTGCTCATATCATTGAAACCGGTCAGGCATGGCCATCACAAATATTAGCCATTACCTTTACCAATAAAGCAGCCGGTGAAATGCGGGAACGGATTGCGAAAATGGATATTCAGGACAGCAAACGGATTTGGATGTCCACCTTCCATGCCATGTGCGCCAGAATTATGCGAACCCATAGCCAGTGGCTGGGCTATGACGACAATTTCGTGATTTACGACATGGATGATCAAAAACGCTTGTACAAGGTTTTGGTTAAAGAACTGGAGTTGAATGATAAATACTATACCTATCAATTTGTAGGGGGCGAGGTTTCAAACGCCAAAAATAATTTTGTCAGTCCGGATGCCTACATCAAAGAAAATGCCGGCGATTTCCGAAAAGAAAGCGTCGGGCGTTATTACAAGCGTTACCAGGAAAGTCTCAAGAAAAACAACGCCATGGATTTTGATGATCTGATTTATAATACTCTGGTATTATTTAAAGGATTTCCGGAAATATTGGAACAGTATCAGAATAAATTTAAATATATCCTGGTGGATGAATACCAGGATACCAACCACAGCCAATATGAGTTGGTGAATTTATTGGCTGCCAAAAATCACAATCTCTGTGTTTGCGGGGATGATGATCAAAGTATTTACGGTTGGCGAGGCGCGGACATTAACAATATCCTTGATTTCGAAAAGGATTATAATGGCGCTAAAATCGTCAAACTGGAAGAAAACTACCGATCAACCCAGGTGATTTTAGATGGTGCCAACTGTGTTATCTCCAAGAACACCGGTCGCAAGGAAAAAGCGCTGTGGACGAACAATGAGGGCGATGAAAAAATCATGATTTCCTCTTTTAACCAGGGGTATGATGAGGCCCGTTTCATTGTTGATGAAATTAAAACCACGATCGCCGAAGGCAATGGGATCTATGGCGATTTCGCCATTTTATATCGGACCAATGCCCAGTCCCGTTTGTTTGAGGAAGCGCTCATGCGTGAGGACATACCTTTTCAGCTGATTGGCGGCACCGGCTTTTATTCACGACTGGAAATTAAGGATGTTATTGCCTACCTTAACGTTTTAAGTAACCCCAAAGATAACATGGGCTTTTTACGGATTGTGAATGTTCCAAAACGGGGCATTGGTTCGGCGACCATTGAAAAAATCGGCGAATATGCAACGTTTAAAGACTTCAGTATGATGGAAGCCTTTCATCATGTGGAAGAAATTCCAGAACTCAGTCCCAGTGTGAAAAATAAGGTCCGCGCCTTCAGTGAGCTGATGAAGGAGCTATCAGAAATCAAGGAAAATTCGGGTTTAAGCGGCTTGATCACCGGGGTTATCGAAAAATCCGGTTACATTGAAATGCTGGAGCTGGGCAAAATGGACAAGGGCGAAAGCCGTTTGGAAAATCTCCAGGAATTGGTTTCGTCGGCCTCAGATTTCGAAAAAAACAGCGACGATCAAAGCCTCAGTGCTTATTTAGAAACCGTGGCCTTATCCTCGGAAACCGATAAGTACGACGACAGTGAAGGTAAGGTTCTGTTGATGACCCTGCATAATGCCAAGGGCCTGGAATTCCCGATTGTCTTTTTACCGGGCCTTGAAGAGGGCATTTTTCCTCATGGCCGTTCCATGGACTCACCGGATGCCATTGAAGAAGAACGCCGAATCTGCTATGTCGGGATCACCCGGGCCATGAAGCGTCTTTATATTTCCTGGGCGGCGGAACGAACGATGTACGGCCGCAAACAGCTGCAGTCACCGTCACGTTTTCTCAAAGAAATTCCCGTCGAGGTCTGTGTTGAGAATAAACAGCGGTACGAACGAAAACCGGAAATTGACAGCCAAGAATCCCGCAAGAAAAAAACATTTTCGGAACGGGTTATTCAGTCAAAGGTTGCCATCAGAAGACGGTCCTCCCATGCCATTAAACAAACAACCGAAAACAGCTTTGGGCTCAGCGACAAGGTTCGTCATAAGAAATTTGGTGTCGGCACCGTGGTCGAAGTGAAAAGTGATATGATTTCGGTGGCCTTCCCCGGGGTCGGCATTAAAAAAATGGATCCGGGATTTGTAGAAAAAGCTTAAAAAGCGTTTTAAAAAGATGGGAAACAGCAAATGGATAGTAATCAGATAAATCAGTTGAGAGAAGAAATTGAGGCTCACAATCGTGCCTATTATATTGAAGACAGTCCCAAAATAGCGGATTATGATTATGACCGGCTGATGCAGCAACTCATTGAACTGGAAACATTGTATCCGGAACTGATAACCAAGGATTCCCCCACCCAACGGGTCGGCGGTACCCCTTCTGAAGGATTTGAGAAGGTGACCTATCAGAGTCCGAAACTCAGTTTGAGCAACGCCTTTAATGAGGGGGATCTCCGGGATTTCGACCGCCGGGTTCGGCAAACCTGCCCCGGAGCAACCTATGGGGTGGAGTATAAGTTTGACGGTTTAACGGTGGTGCTTAATTATGAGGATGGCATTTTTGTTCAGGGCGCCACCCGCGGTGATGGTATGGTTGGTGAGAATGTCACCACTAATCTCAAAACCATTCGAACTATTCCGCTGCGCTTGAAAGAGGCCCTTAGCCTGGAAGTTCGGGGTGAAGTTTTTATGGGGAAAAAAGATTTCGAAAAGCTGAATCAGCGACGGGTATTGGCAGAAGCAAACAGCTTCGCCAATCCCCGAAATGCCGCGGCGGGTTCCATTCGCCAGCTTGATCCGAAGCTGGCGGCGTCCCGGCCGTTGGATATATTTGTATTTAATCTTGAAACTCTGGATGATTTTGGCCTCAAAACCCATACCCAGGCGCTGGCTTTTTTAAAGGAGCTGGGATTTAAAACCAGTGCGGTAAAAGAGTTTAGCGATATTGAAGAGGTTATAAATTATTCAGTGGTTATGGAAGTCGAGCGAAAAAACCTGGCCTATGAAATTGATGGGTTGGTGATTAAGGTCAATAATCTGGAAGACCGAGAGATTTTAGGAAACACTACCAAAAGCCCCCGTTGGGCCATTGCCTATAAATTTTCGCCGGATCAGGCCATCACCACAGTTAATGGGATTACCGTGCAGGTGGGCCGAACCGGGGCCTTAACCCCAGTGGCAGAGCTGGGCCCGGTCACGCTGGCCGGGTCGGTGATCGCCCGGGCTACCCTTCATAATGAAGATAATATCAGGGACAAGGACATTCGCATCGGCGACCAGGTGGTAATTCAAAAGGCCGGCGACGTCATTCCCGAAGTGGATCACGTTATTTTTGAAAAACGCACCGGCAGTGAAGTGGTTTTTAAGATGCCGAAAAACTGTCCGGTCTGTGGCGAACCGACCTTTCGCATTGATGGGGAAGCGGTTACAAAATGCGTCAATATGGCCTGTCCCGCCCAGGTATTTCGCAAGCTGGTCCATTTCACCTCCCGGGATGCCATGAACATTGAAGGCTTGGGACCCGGGGTGCTGCGGCTGGTGATTGATAATAATCTGGTGGCCAATCCCGTGGATATCTACCATCTCTTTGAACAGAAAGAGATCTTGATCACCCTGGAAAAACTGGGAGAAAAATCTGTGGAAAAGCTGCTGGCGGCCATCGAAGATTCCAAAACCAGGGAATTGTCGCGGATCATTTTTGGTCTGGGCATTCCGCTGGTTGGGGCCCGGGGCGCCCGGGTTCTGGCCGAGCACTTTAAATCCATGGCGGCCCTGAGTCATGCCGAGGCTGAGGAACTCCAGGAAATTTTTGACATTGGCAATAAAATGGCCATTGAAATTGTGGACTTTTTTAAAACACCGAAAAATCTGGATATTATTAGAGGGCTTCAGGAAGCCGGGCTTAATATGTACCAGGAAAGCACGACGGTGTCCCAGAGTCTTCAAGGGAAAACCTTTGTGCTCACCGGCACACTGCCAACCCTGGACCGCCGGGAAGCCAAAGCTCTCATCGAAGCCAACGGTGGAAAAGTGTCCGGCAGCGTCAGTAAAAAAACCGATTATTTATTAGCCGGAGAAAAATCCGGGTCCAAACAAACCAAGGCCCAGGAACTGGGAATTGCAATTATTGATGAAAGTCAGTTTTTAGCCCTTGTCACCAATGGTGTCTTTGATTTATAATAAAGGATGATTTTTAGAATTAAATTAACAAAAATTCCGGCTGGGATTGTTGACAAACTATTGCACTGACAACGGATTAATAATAGTCAGTCAATAAGCACCTGCATTTAGAAAAGAATACCGTTAAGAAGGGAAATTGATATGAGTTTAACACGAGAAGATGTGACCTATGTGGCAAATCTTGCCCGTTTAGAATTTTCGGATGATGAAGTAACCGCCCTGGCTGACCAATTGGGTGCGGTACTTGATTATGCCCAGACCCTCAGCGAGCTTGATACCTCCCAGGTAAAGGCCACCGAACATGTATTGGCGATGAAAAATGTTTTTAGGGAGGACGTGGTTAAACCATGTCTAACCAATGAAGAGGCACTGGCCAATGCACCGGAAAGCGAAGCCGGGTGCTTTAAAGTTCCCCGGGTTATGGAATAGGAGGCCAAAATGGAATTAAGTCAAAAAACAATACATGAAATCAATGAGCTCCTTAAGAAAAAAGAGGTTACCGTCACCGAAGTAACCCAGTCGGTGATTAATCGGATCGATGCTGTTGAAGGATCAACCGATGCGTATTTAAGGGTACAACCCGAACAGGCTCTGGCTATGGCCAAGATTGTGGATGATAAGCTCAAAGCGCGCAAGAAAATAAGCCCCCTGGAAGGGATTCCCTATGGCTTGAAAGATAATCTGTGTACCAAGGGAATTTTAACCACCTGTGCCTCAAAAATGCTTTATAATTTTGTTCCTCCATACAATGCCCATGTTTATAATCTTCTCATTGAAGAAGGCGGGATTCTGTTGGGAAAAACCAATATGGACGAGTTTGCCATGGGCTCCTCTACGGAAAACTCGGCCTATAAAGTAACCAAAAACCCCTGGGACTTAAACAAGGTTCCCGGCGGTTCCAGCGGCGGTTCAGCGGTTGCCGTGGCATCGGATACTGCCTATTACAGCCTTGGCTCCGACACCGGCGGCTCCATTCGTCAACCGGCATCCTTTTGCGGTGTGGTTGGTATGAAGCCAACCTATGGCTTGGTATCCCGTTACGGTTTAGTAGCCTTTGCATCCTCGCTGGATCAAATCGGACCATTCACCAAGGACGTGGAAGATTGCGCCCTGGTGTTAAATGCCATTGTGGGACATGACGAAAAAGACTCAACCTCGTTAAAGCTTGAGAAAAAAGATTATACCAAAAACCTCAAACAGGGCGTTAAAGGCCTGCGTATTGGCGTAGCCCAGGCTTTCTTTGGTGAAGGTCTCCAGCCCGAGGTTCGCAAAAGCCTCGAAGATGCCATTGCGGTTTATAAAATACTGGGGGCGGAAATTGTGGATGTATCCTTCCAATATCTGGATTATGCTCTTTCGGCCTATTACCTGATTTCATCTGCCGAAGCCAGCTCCAACCTGGCTCGTTACGATGGCATTCGCTACGGTTTTCGGGCCGAGGAGTATGACGGTTTGGTGGATCTTTACCGCAAAACCCGGAGCCAGGGTTTTGGCGAAGAGGTCAAACGGCGGATCATGCTGGGCACCCATGCCCTGAGTTCTGGTTACTATGACGCCTATTATAAAAAAGCCATGCAGGTGCGAACCCTGATCAAAGAAGATTTTGACCAGGTATTTAAGAGCTGTGATGTGCTGCTGACACCCACATCGCCAACCACTGCCTTCGGGATTGGTGAAAAAACCAACAACCCCTTAGAAATGTACCTCACGGATATTTACACTGTTCCGGTGAACATTGCCGGAATCCCCGGAATTTCCATTCCCTGCGGTTTGGATCAAGCTGGCATGCCCATTGGGATGCAGCTATTGGGTCCGGCCTTAAGCGAAAAAGCGCTTTTAAAAGCCGCCTGGGCCTTTGAAAATGAAACGAACATTAAAAATTTAAAAGCACCACTGGGAAAGGAGGTTTAAACCATGGAATATGAAATTGTCATTGGCATGGAAATCCATGTTGAACTGGGAACGAAATCCAAAATATTCTGCTCCTGCCCGACCGAGTTTGGGGCCGAAGAAAACACTCATACCTGTCCTGTTTGTCTGGGCATGCCGGGAGTACTCCCGGTGTTAAATGAAAAAGTGGTGGAATATGCCACCCGGGCCGGATTAGCCCTGGGTTGTGAAATTGCCCACTACAGCAAGATGGATCGAAAAAACTATTTTTATCCGGATTTACCAAAGGCCTATCAAACCTCCCAGTTTGACCTTCCGATTTGTAACGGCGGGGTCATCGAAATTGAAGTGGATGGCATTAAAAAAGATGTCGGCATTACCCGGATCCATATCGAAGAGGATGCCGGAAAACTGCTCCATGAATCCGTTGATGGGACTCTGGTTGATGTGAATCGCTGTGGGGTACCACTGATCGAAATCGTTTCGGAACCTGACATGAGCAGCGCTGAAGAAGCCCGGGCATTCGGGGAAAAGGTCCGCAATATTTTAGAATATACCGGCGTTTCAGATTGTAAAATGCAGGAAGGTTCAATGCGCTTTGATGTGAACCTTTCAATGCGGGAAAAAGGTGCCACAGTTTTAGGCACACGTACGGAAATGAAAAACCTGAACTCCTTTCGGGCCTTAATCCGGGCGGTTCATTACGAAAGTAAGCGACAAATCATCGAGCTTAAAAAAGGCCATGTCATTACCCAGGAAACCCGAAAATGGGATGATACCAAGGGCACCTCTTCATCGCTTCGAAGTAAAGAAGAAGCCCATGATTACCGCTATTTTCCAGAACCTGACCTGGTGCCGATTGTGATTGAAGCGGATTATATTGCGAAAATAAAGGCTGCTTTGCCGGAACTCCCGGAAGCCAAAAAGCAACGTTACATGGACGAATACAAGCTTCCGGAATACGATGCCGGAGTATTGACCGCCACCGGTATTCTGGCAAATTTCTTTGAAGAGGCGGTGGGACTCTATAACGAGCCCAAGCAAATTTCCAACTGGTTAATGGTTGAAATTCCGCCGTTGCTGAAAGAAAAAGAATTATGCATGGAAAATATTTCCATCACCCCGCTGATGCTGACAGAACTGTTGAAATTGGTTAAAGATGACACCATCAGTGGAACCAGCGGGAAAGAAGTATTAAAAGAAATGTTTAGTACCGGCAAAAACCCCGGTGATATTGTCAAAGATAAGGGTCTTGCTCAAATGAGTGATACCACCGAATTGGAAGCCATCATTGAAAAAATTGTGGCGGCCAATCCGAAATCCGTTGAAGACATTGGCGCCGGAAGCGATAAGGCCTATGGCTTCCTTACCGGACAGGTCATGAAAGCTACCAAAGGCCAGGCAAATCCACAGGTTGCTAACGAAATTATCCGTGCTGTGGTAGCAAAACATTTAGGATAATTCCAGACAGAACCATCAGACACTTAATCAGAGTGTTGCAACTGCACGCATGGTTGCAACACTTTTTATAATCGAATCAAGAAAAGGAAAACACTTTATGCAAAAATTACCCGAAACAGCGGTTGAATATGAACGCATTGATGGCCGAAAAAAAGATGAGCTTCGCCCAATTACGATTACCCGAAATTTTATCAGAAACGCCGAGGGCTCAGTCCTCATTGAAATGGGCAACACCAAGGTTATCTGTACCGCCATGGTTGAAGAAAAGGTGCCCCACTTTTTAAAGGGACAAAAACAGGGTTGGATTACCGCGGAGTATGAAATGCTGCCAGGATCCACCAATACCCGAAAAAGCCGGGACCGAAACCGCGGCAAAATTGATGGACGCACCATGGAAATACAGCGCTTAATCGGCCGCAGCCTGCGGTCGGTTATGGATCTTAAAAAACTCGGGGAACGCACCCTCTGGATTGACTGCGACGTCATTCAGGCCGATGGCGGCACCCGGACTGCGGCGATTACCGGCGCCTTTATAGCACTCCACGATGCGCTGTCAGGATTGCTTGAGAAGGGTGTGATCAAAGAAATGCCCATTACCAATTTTGTGGCAGCCACCAGCGTTGGTATTCATCAGGGTGAAATCATCATGGATCTGTGTTATGAAGAAGATTCCAGTGCCGAGGTCGATATGAATATGGTCATGACTGAAGATGGTGAAATCATTGAAATTCAAGGCACAGGCGAAGAACGGCCATTTAAAAAAGAAGAACTCCAAAAGCTCTTAATCCTTGGCGAAGCGGGCATCAAAGAACTCATTGCTTTTCAAAAAGAAAAACTGTCAATATAGGAGGTTGTTTTGATGAAAACAATTTTACTGGCAACAGGGAACCAAAATAAGGCCCGGGAAATCAAAAACTTGCTGGATAACGTCTTTGAGGTTGTGACCATGAAAGATTATGGAATCGCCATCGATATTATTGAGGATGGTTTGACCTATGAGGAAAATGCCCTGATTAAGGTCCGGGCTCTTAAGCCTTATGTTCTGGGAAAAGACATTATTCTGATGGGTGATGACTCCGGATTATCAGTGGATTATCTAAACGGAGCACCGGGAATTTATTCAGCCCGTTATGCCGGCGAAGACGTTGACTACGCCGCCAACAATAAGAAGCTGTTGGCGGTCATGAAAGATGTACCCGCGGAAAAACGGGGCGCCGCGTTTATTTGTGTGATCGCCATTCTTTTTCCTGATGGCCGGGAGCTCACCTTTCGGGGTGAAGTCCGGGGCACCATCGCCTTTGATTATACCGGCACAGGCGGTTTTGGCTACGATCCGATTTTCATTCACCAGGATACCGGACGCGCCTACGCCCAAATGTCCGACAATGAAAAAAACCGGCTCAGCCACCGCGCCGCAGCCATTGCAAAGGCAAAACCTTTGCTTTTAAATAATAAATAGATATTCGCAAAAAATTAAAAAAAAATAAGACCTTTATACCTTGGTGTTGGTTTATATAAACAATTTTGTAACGTCGAGGCGGACATCTCGTAGAGTGTCCGATGTAGAGTGGAAAAATTGTTTCATATAAACGGACAGTAAGGAACGCCAAACGTTAGCAATTACCGATAAGAATAAAGAATAAGGAGAGAATCATGAAAATTGGAGTGGTTAGTGACAGCCATGGAAATTTGCAGGCTCTGGAAAAAGCGGTGGCTCAAATGGGAGCGGTGGATGTGATCTTTCATCTTGGCGATTACGTTGAAGATGGATTGCACCTGCGAACCCTGACTAGTGCGGCCGTTCATATCGTTAAAGGAAATATGGATCAGCATGCCGAAGATGGGAGTTCGATTATCATCACGACCATTGGTGGATTTAACTTTTTTGCCTGTCATGGGCATCAATATGGGGTTAAAAATGATCTTAACAATATTTATCATGCCGGTCTCGAAAAAAACGCCGATGTGATTCTTTTCGGACATTCTCATAAGGCCTTTCTCCAGGATGATGGCCAAACGTTGATCATGAATCCCGGATCCATCGGAGCACCCCGAATGGGAGATCCAGAGAGTTATGGAATAATTTTCATTGAAAATGGGGATATCGACGCAAAAATTTTTCCTCTCTGGGACGATATCCGGTCATGATATAAATCTGGATAAGTAATTAGTTAAGGATTATGATTGACAAAACAGGATTGTTCGATTATCATGAAACTATGAAAAAAATTGAATTAGTAAAAATTTTCAAGGCCCTTTCAAGTGAACAGAGATTGAATATTTTTATCATGCTCTATAATTGGAACCAGACGACCTCGGATGCAACAGCAGATTGCTTCTGCTCAGAGGAAGGCGTGGAGAAATGTTTTACTAAAGCATGTGACTGTATGGATCTATCCCGGTCGACAATCTCGCATCATTTCAAAGAACTTGAAAATGCAGGTTTAATTACATGTACTCGTATTGGGCAAAGCTCAGTATGTAAGGTTAATATGGACGCCGTGAAGGCGATCAGGGAATTTTTGGAGTAGTCCGGAAGTTTGGCGTTAAAGTTCGATTATTATGGAACAATAAAACAAATATTGGAAAAGGAGACAACGTATGCTGAGTATTAGCAACGTATCAAAGACCTATAAGCAAGGAAATAAAGAGGCTTTAAAAAATATAAATTTAGATATTATGGAAGGCGAATTTACAGCCTTGCTGGGACAAAATGGTGCCGGAAAAAGCACCTTAATCAATATCATGGCGGGCAATGTAAAAAAGACCAAGGGTACTGTAAAAATCGGTGGGTACGATATCGATAGCAATGAGCTTGATACAAAAAAAATCATTGGGATTGTGCCCCAGGATACCGGCTATGATTTTATATTTACCGTTGATGAAGCGCTGAAAAAGCAATCAGGTTATTTTGGGATCAAGGATAACAAAGAATATATTGATGAACTACTGGAAGCGCTCTATTTAACTGAAAAAAGAAGCGCCCGGCTGAGAGACCTTTCAGGTGGGATGCGCAGACGATTTTTAATTGCCAAAGCGCTGGTTCATAAACCAAAAATCCTCATTCTGGATGAGCCCACTGCCGGCGTCGATGTCGAAATGCGCCATACCTTATATGATTTTTTAATTAAACTGCATGAATCGGGAACGACAATCATACTGACAACCCATTATATTGAGGAAGCAGAAAAATTGTGCAAGCGAATTGTTATCATCGATGGTGGTGAGATTGTGGCCGATAAGCCCAAGGAAGAACTGATGGAAACTTTTTCCAGGGAAATTGTGGTTGAAATTCATTTTGATAATGAACTGAAGCTTGATGATTTTGATTTTCTGAAAGAGTACCAACCGCAAATAGAGGAAAAAACAAATCTGAAACTTAAGGTGTTAAGAAAAGATTTTTCAAAGGTATTTCAAAAGCTGGCAGGAAAAAACATGGAATTTACCGATCTTATTGTGGAAAAACCAAAACTGGAAGATATTTATTTAAATCTTATTAATCATTAGGAGATACATATGAAGAGAGGCTTTATATTTTACAACAGAACAGGCTTTTTAACCCTTTTAAACAGGGAAATTCACCGATTCATGAAGGTGCCGGTCCAGACGGTTCTGGCTCCGCTTATTTCAAATATTCTGTATATGGCTATTTTCGGCGGAATGCTGCAAACGCGGTCGGTTGGCATTGATGGGGTAAGCTATTTGCATTTTCTGGTGCCTGGTCTGGCGACCATGGGAGCAATTTTTGCCGCATTTCAAAATCCGGCGTTTTCAATTATCTCGCAAAAATTTCAGAATACGATTCAGGATTTGAATAGTTATCCCATATCTGTTACCGAAAAAATTCTGGCATTTATTTTTGGCGGAATGTTCCGCGGTGTATTAGTCGGGGTGCTGACCTATGCGGCAACTATTTTCTTTGTCGGTTATGAAATTGAATATCCTTTATTTTTCGTTTTGGGACTGACGGCAACATCCTTTGTTTTTGCATCAGTTGGTTTAATCGCCGGGCTCGTATTAGATAATTTCGAGAAAATGAATTTTGCACTGGCAATTGTTATTACGCCACTAACTTATTTAGGCGGGGTGTTTTTTGAGGTTTCAAAACTGCCCGGGATATTGTCCAGTATTAAATACATTAACCCAATCTATCCGCTGGTGAATATTACCAGATATGCTTACATCGGTGTTTGTGAAGGTAATATCTACACCCATGTCCTGGTGACGACGGTTTTGGTCATCAGTTCGTATTTAATCGCAGCGCACATATTTAAGAAAGGTATTGGGATTAAAACAGTGTAACCGGCTTTTAATAGGCCCGTTTTCTATTGAGATAACCGGGAAAGACGAAAAAAGCAAAGAATAAAGCAAAATAAAATGGACAATAAACAAAAAACTTCTTGACAATATTTGTCATTTAAAGTATACTAACACTTGTCTCTAAGTGAGGCAATGCGGGTGTAGCTCAGTGGTAGAGCCCTAGCCTTCCAAGCTTGTCGCGAGGGTCCGATTCCCTTCACCCGCTCCATTTTTTTTTGTACAAATGCATTGAGCGCCTGTAGCTCAGTAGGATAGAGCAACGGCCTTCTAAGCCGTGTGCCAGAGGTTCGAATCCTCTCAGGCGCACCATTTCAAACAAAGTAGTTTTATTGTGGTGGGTATAGTTCAATCGGTTAGAGCGTCGGATTGTGATTCCGGATGTTGTGGGTTCGAGTCCCATTATCCACCCCATTTTATTCTGTTTGTCTTAGGGGTATGGCCAAGTTGGTAAGGCACAAGATTTTGATTCTTGCATGCGTAGGTTCGAGTCCTGCTACCCCTGCCATTTTCATTAATTTGAAAGACAGGCAAAAAATTGATCACACAATTTAATATTTTATCTGACCCATTAGCTCAGTTGGTATAAGTAGAGAACCCAAATCTTTGATTTGGTGTGAATCACTTAGTTAGGCAAACTTGAGTATTACGCAATTATATGAAGACACATTACAATTTAATATTTTATCTGACCCATTAGCTCAGTTGGTAGAGCATCTGACTTTTAATCAGGGTGTCGGGCGTTCGAGCCGCCCATGGGTCACCATTTTAATAACTATAACCGCACACCGTTGTGGTTTTTTATTTTTTTGAACAACGCCATCGGCTCGAACGCTGAGCAACGCGAAGGGAAAAGCCGATAATCAGAAAGAACTATTTTTAGCCCATGGATCATTAACTGTTTCGTTTTAAAGAGCCGATAGGCGACTCATTACGAAACGTTATCCAGGAACAAGGATCCGCCTTAAAAGGATCCTTGTTATCGGACCATTTTAATAACTATAACCGCACACCGTTGTGGTTTTTTTCTTTTTTTGAACAAAGCCAGAGTGCTAAGCGATGCTGAAGAATGGCATCATTTGAATAAAGGATTCTATGGTAGATTATCCGGGAATAGGGTATAATCAAAGCACGAATTCAATATTAAAAAAAGGGGGAGATTTATGGAAAAGAAAAAATCGCTAAAAACCTTTTTTAAAATTATGGGAATCATTCTAGTTGCCATTGTTATTGGGCTCCTCACCTATCTGGGAGATTATTATCATGCCGACACAGTCGCCCATGAGGCGCTCATATCGGATAATCTCGTGACCGTTGAAGAGCAGGGCAATCTCACTATTTTTTCACCGGCTGACAAGGAGATCGACCAGGGGTTTGTTTTTTATCCCGGAGGAAAGGTTGAAGCCATCGCCTATGCACCCTTAATGCGGTCTTTGGCCCAGGAAGGATTCACAACTGTCATAGTCGGAATGCCCTTTAATCTGGCGGTATTTAATGCCGATGGTGCCAATGAGGCGATGGAGGCATTGCCTGAAATAACAACCTGGTTCATCGGAGGTCACTCTTTGGGAGGGGCCATGGCATCGGATTATGTGGCCGGGAACCCAGAGAAGCTTGCGGGACTGGTTTTAATGGGAGCCTATCCTAATACAACATTAGCCCAAACTGATATCACTGTGCTCAGCCTTTATGGCAGCGAAGATGGTGTGCTTAACCGCGAAGCGTTTGAGCAGGCAAAAGAAAAAATGCCAACAGATGTTTCATATCAGGAAATTACTGGAGGAAATCACGGGAATTTCGGAAATTACGGGGAACAGGAAGGTGATGGAATCGCATTAATTTCAGCACCGGAGCAGCAGGCTATTACGGTTGAAAAAATTAAAGATATTATGGGAGGAAAAATTGATGAAACAGGAAAATAACAAGGAAATTATCCTGGCAGGCGGTTGTTTCTGGGGAACGGAAAAATATTTTCAAGCCATAAAAGGAGTTATCAAAACCGAGGTGGGCTATGCCAATGGCAAAACCCCGAACCCAACTTACAAGGAAGTATGCAGTGGGAAAACCGGACATGCCGAAGCGGTGAAGCTGGTTTATGATGCCAGCGTTGTGTCCTTGCCTTTTTTACTGGACATGTATTACCAGGTTATTGATCCGGTAGCCTTGAATCGTCAGGGGAATGATGTGGGAACACAGTATCGTACCGGAATTTACTATGCTGATCCACAAGATAAGCCGGTGATTTTGGAATCCTTAAAAGAATTGCAAACCCACTTCGAAAAAAAATTGGCCATTGAAGTGCTGCCCCTGGAAAATTACAGTTCGGCCGAGGACTATCATCAGAAGTATCTGGATAAAAACCCTGGGGGTTACTGCCATATTGGAACCAGTGCTTTTAAAAAAGCAGCCCAGGCTGTGGACGATACGGTTCGAGGTGAAAAATGAGCACCTTTGGAAACATAATCTGGATTATTTTGGGTGGCTTTGTAATGGCTTTGGGCTGGTTTATCGCCGGTTTAATCTGCTGCATTACCATTATTGGCATACCGCTGGGAATCCAGGCGTTTAAAATGGGTCAGTTGGTACTTTGGCCTTTTGGCAGAACTGTCGATTTTTCCAGAATGGGAGCAGGATCCTTGATATTGAATATCTTCTGGATTATTTTCTTTGGCTGGGAATTGGCCATCGGATCGGCTATTTTAGGAATGCTTTATTGCATAACCGTTATTGGAATTCCCTTTGGTATTCAGTGGTTTAAGTTTGCCAAATTGGCACTGCTGCCTTTTGGAGCGGAAATCATTAATATTCCAAAGTAGAACCGCGTTAATAAGCTTGACAATAAAACAATATCAAGAATATAATTATACAGTGGGCGAAACCGAACCCACTGTTTTTTAATTGGATTTTATGAGGAGAGTGAGAAACATCGATAATAAGACGTTCCAAAAACCGATCATTGAAATAAAAGACCTGGTAAAAACATTTTATCCCAAAAGTGGCGAGGTCAAGGCTTTAGATGGTATTAACCTGACGGTTAATCAAGGCGAAATATATGGGATTATTGGCATGAGCGGTGCCGGGAAAAGTACCCTGGTCCGTTGTATCAATCTTCTTGAAAAGCCAACCGAAGGCAGTGTATTTATAGATGGACAGGATATTTCGACGTTAACAGAAAAAGAATTGCGAACCACGCGGTATTCAGTGGGTATGATATTCCAGCAATTCAATTTACTGATGCAGCGCACAGCGGAAAAAAACATTCTTTTTCCGCTGGAGATAGCCGGAGTTGAAAAAAACACGGCCAGGAAAAGAACGACGGAACTTTTGGAATTAGTCGGCTTGCCGGATAAGGCCAAAGCCTATCCTTCACAGCTGTCCGGAGGGCAAATGCAGCGCATTGGAATCGCCCGAGCGCTTGCCAACAACCCTAAGATTCTTTTGTGCGATGAAGCGACTTCGGCACTGGATCCGTCAACGACCCAGGCAATTCTAAAACTACTCAAAGAAATTAACCAGAAACTGGGGATCACCATTGTTATTATTACCCATGAGATGAGTGTGGTGGAAGAAATCTGCAGTCATGTGGCGATTATTGACAATAGCAAGATTGCCGAGTTCGGCAGAGTGGCGGATATTTTCAGAAATCCAAAAACCGAAATTGCTAAAAAAATGATTTTTTCCCAAGGTGAAAATACCCCGGTTGTTATGGGCGAAAACTTTTATCGGATTGTTTTTGATAATAAATCTTCCAGTGATTCGGTGATGGCAAAAATGATCCTGGAAACAAAATGTATGGTGAATATTCTGCATGCGGATATGAAAAATATTGATGGCATCACCTTTGGACAAATGGTGATTCAGTTGCCCGAGGATGAGTTAAGTGCTTCCCGGGCCATTAATTATCTCAGAGCCAATCAAATTACCGTTGAGGAGGTGGAAGGCGATGTGGGATAGTTCAATGACAACCCTGATTGTACAGGGGACATTTGAAACCTTGTATATGACACTGACTTCAACCTTGATTGCTTACATTATTGGGTTACCCATGGGGGTTTTGCTGGTGACTAGTGATGCCCAGGGAATTGTGCCCATGAAATTTCTCAATAAAGTCCTTAATATTGTGGTTAATATCACCCGGTCGATTCCCTTTTTGATTCTCTTGATTGCGGTAATTCCATTAACCCGATTGATTACCGGAACCAGCATCGGTTCCACCGCAACCATTGTGCCCTTAGTCATTGCTGCCGCACCTTTTATTGCGCGTTTGGTTGAATCTTCCATTAAAGAGGTGGATTACGGTATCATTGAAGCATCTCTTTCCATGGGGGCAAGCCCTTTTCAGGTGGTATCAAAGGTCATGATTCCAGAAGCTAAGCCGTCATTGATTATCGGAGCCGCCATTGCCACCACCACGATTTTGGGCTATTCAGCCATGGCCGGGATCGTCGGCGGCGGCGGACTTGGTGATATTGCTATTCGCTTTGGATATTATCGTTATGAAACCGGGGTGATGGTTGTTACTGTTGTTCTGTTGGTTTTAGTGGTTCAGATTTTTCAGGAAGCCGGAATGAAAATAGCGCAAAATCAGGATCGACGAAAATAATTTACGGTCACTTCTGGTTTAAACAGCAGCTTTTATGGGAATAACAATTTTTGAATTGACAACCTTGGGGCGCTGTGCTATATTACATATCATACTACTAGGAATTGTATAGAATGAAAATGAAAAGGAGAGAAAAATGAAGAAGTTATTATCAGTATTATTGGTTGGGGTTGTTAGCCTTGGCTTGTTTACTGGGTGCGCAACCCAGGGAAGCGACGACAAGACAATTGTTGTCGGTGCCAGCCCAACACCTCATGCAGAGATTCTAAAAGTTGCCCAGGAGGTTCTAAAAGAAGAAGGATATACTCTTGAAATTAAAGAATTCACTGATTATGTTCAGCCAAACCTGACTCTGGAAAACAAAGAGTTGGATGCCAACTTCTTCCAGCATCTTCCATACTTAGAAGATTTTAACGTTAAGAATGGCACAAACCTTGTCAGTGCCGGAGCCATTCATTACGAACCAT
Source organism: Acetobacterium bakii (assembly GCF_001263355.1). Lineage (GTDB taxonomy): Bacteria > Bacillota > Clostridia > Eubacteriales > Eubacteriaceae > Acetobacterium > Acetobacterium bakii. The sequence goes on along the minus strand of NZ_LGYO01000007.1, from coordinate 3,506 downwards.
TGGGCGTATACCCGGGAAAAATCAAGTCACTGGATGCAGTTGTTGATGGCAGCACCATTGCAGTACCAAATGATACCACTAACGAAGCGCGGGCTTTATTGCTGCTTGAAACCCTTGGATTAATCAAGATTGATCCCAATGCAGGACTTGAAGCTACACCAAAGGATATTATTGAAAACCCTAAAAACATTGTCATCAAAGAACTGGAAGCCGCTCAGCTGGCGCGGTCACTTCCTGATGTGGATTTAGCCGTTATTAATGGTAATTATGCGCTTCAAGCAAGCTTGAACGTGGATAAGGATGCCATTGCCAAAGAAGAAAAAGATTCTTTGGCAGCACAGACCTATGCCAATATTATTGCCGTGCGAGCCGGAGACGAAACCAGTACTAAGACAACGGCTTTGATGAACGCATTAAAAAGCGACAAGGTAAAAACATACATCGAAGAAACCTATCAAGGTGCAGTTGTACCAATTTTCTAAACCCAAAGCACAAAAAAACGTCCCAGGGACAATGGTAAATCGTTGTCGGCGGTATGATCGTACAGGCGCTGGGCCTGTTCGCCATGATGCCGACAACTGATGTTACGATTGTCCTTGGGACTTACTTCTTTGCAGTATCAAACGGCTTCTTGTGAAGGCGTTTTTTTGTTGTAAACTTTAAGAATTAATTAGACTGTTCGTCCGCCGCGACGCATGCCGCTGCCATCCTGGGGATGGGTGCCGCCGCCGATATCACAAGCGCCGTCGCCATCAGCATCAACAAAATTTGCCGAGCCACCGGTTCCAGCGTTATCGCAAACGCCATCGCCATCAGCATCGATAAAGTTTGCGTTGCCGGCGCCGTTACCCATACCGCCAGTGCCCACAGGATTACCGGTGAGATCGCAGATACCATCACCATCAGCATCCTGAGTACATTGTGCCGTGCCTTGGCCGGTGCCGTTGCCAACACCGGTGCCATTACCGGCACCGTTTCCTGAAGCTGCCATGGCACTTCCTGCGGTTGCCAGCATTAATACTAAAGATGTTACGAGAATCATTTTTTTGGTCATTTTAATTTCCTCCATTAATAAATTTTTGTTTCTTTCGATAGTTGTATTATAGGACTGCTATGTGTCATTTCTGTGTCAAAAACAGAAAATAAAAGACAATGGTTAAGAGAGTATGATAAACTATTTTCAGGATAAAAGGTCAGGGCTTAATTTGACACAAAAATGACATTCATAAATGCTATGCTGATACAGATTAATAATGGAGGTAAGGTGACTGATGAAGGGGATACGCATTCTTGTGGCGGAAGATGAAGATAAATTACGAGAAATCATTTTAAAATATTTGAAAAAAGAAGGCTACGAAGGAATCGGCGCTGCTAATGGGGAAGAAGCCCTGGATCTCTGGGCGGAAAAACAGCCCGACTGTGTTATTCTTGATGTGATGATGCCGATAATGGATGGTTTTGAAGTTTTGGCGGAAATCCGGGAAACCGACAATGTTCCGGTGATTATGTTGACAGCACGAAGAGAGGAAGATGATAAGATCCAGGGGTTTGAGGTCGGGGCCGATGATTATGTGACCAAGCCTTTTAGTCCCAGGGAATTGATGGTCCGGATAAAGGCATTGTTAAAACGCAGTGGCATTGCAACTGTCGAAAGCAAAACCGATATTTGCGGGATTAATTGTAATTCAGAAGAGCATTTAATAACGATTAATAATGAAATGATTAAATTAACCCAAAAAGAATATGAGGTTTTAATCTTTTTAATCAATCATCAAAAAATGGCTTTATCCCGGGAACAAATTCTTGATCGAATTTGGGGATTTGATTACGAAGGAGACCTGCGGGTAGTGGATACCACCATCAAGCGGCTGCGAAAAAAAATGGAAGCGAAAGGGGAATGTATCCAAACAGTTCGAGGAATTGGATATAAATTTCAAGAATGAAAGGATCTATTTTTTCCAGACTCATGGTTTATTTGGGGATTTTTTTCCTGATTTTATGTGGGTTGACCTATTATATTCTCAGTACCTACTTTGAGGTTTATTATACTCAAACCAGAACAGATGCCCTCATCACCAATACCAAAGAGATTTCGCAAATTTACAACAGTGAAGGGTTGACGCCGGAACTCCAGTCCCGGATTGATACAATCGGTGAAGAAGGTACGGTTATTGAAATTATCCAAAATCAAATCACTGCCGAAGAAGGAGAATTACATCAAGGCATGGGCGATGGGACGGGGAATGGAACCGGGCAAGGAACAGGACAAGGCACTGGCCAAGGTATGGGCCAGGGAAGCGGCCTGCAGCAGGAAAGTTTTGAGAACCAGGTGGCAGAACATCAGCATGGCGAAAGCTTTGTAACAGTATTGGGGAAAGATGATCATGCGGTCGAATGGCTAACTTATAAAGAGGCTGTGGCTGATGGTAGTCAGGTTGTTGGACGCATCCCTTTGTACTCGGTTCACGAGGTGATCGAAATTGTACAAAACTTCTTACTGGTATTTTTGATGATTATTTTTGCTAGCTCTTTGATTTTTGCGTACTTTTTTGCCAGAAACATTTCAAAACCCATTGTCAATTTAAATCGGATTTCAAAGGAAATGGGGAACTTGAATTTTGCCGAAAAATACAAAGGTCGCCGGAAGGATGAAATTGGACAGCTGGGAGAAACTCTGAATCGCATTTCGGATGAGTTGGAAAGTACCATCAATAAGCTTCAGGCCGAATTAAATAAGGAACGGACCCTGGAAAAAATGCGACAGCGTTTTACCGCCCAGGTATCCCATGAAATTCAGACACCGTTAGCAGTGATTAAAAGCTACGCCGAGGCCCTCGAAGACAAAATTCTGGAATCCGAAGAAGAAGAACTGGATTATTTCATCACCATCCAGAAGGAAGCCGATAAAATCAGCGGAATCGCCAGTGATTTGCTGGATTTGGCCCAAATTGAGTCTGGAGCATACACCTTGAAAAAAGAAAAAATCCTCGGCGCAGAGGTTTTGGCAGCGGTGGTTGAGCGTTTTAGGCAAACCTATCCCCATAAAAACATTAAGCTTGAAAATCGCTGCGATGCTGAATTACTGGTCATTATGGATCGAAAAAGGATGGAACAGGTCTTTTACAACCTGCTGAATAACGCCATTAAACACGTGGTCCCGGAGGATGGCCTTATTGAGCTTGAAAGCGAACTACAATCCGGGGATTGGGTAGTCACGGTTTATAATGTCGGGAAGCCAATTCCGGAAAATGAAATTGATCAAATCTGGGAATATTTCTATAAGGCCCAGACTGACAAAAAAGGCACCGGACTGGGGTTAGCCATTGTTAAAGGCATTGTCCTGTGTCATGGCGGGCAGGTGGCGGTGCAAAACCGGGAAAAAGGCGTCTGGTTTGAAATACGGCTGCCGTTAAAATAAAAAATATGGATTTTCAAAACAAAGATTGTGGTATAATAGCATTATTTAAAAACTTAAATTAGGCAACTGCGAAATTCAAAAGAAACGA
>NZ_LGYO01000068.1 GCF_001263355.1 Acetobacterium bakii | reverse complement strand
TATAGCCAAAGATCCGCTGCATTCCTTCCAATAGGCACTCCTGGTTTTGAGCTTTGAATACCTGTGTGTAGCCTTTGTTGGAATATGGAAAAGTAATCGTTAAGGCATAGGCCACTTGATTGATACCGTAGGCATCGATGTAAGTAAAGGTCCCGAAATCAATCTGGGCATGTGCCATCGGTTGTGTCAGTGGCAGAAAACCCTCTTTGCCTTGCTGCATAATATATTTCTTTTTACGGACATATTTTTTAACCGTACTGTAACTTCCTTTGAAATCATGCTCCTTTTGGAGTCTTTCATGAATACGCGTTATTGTATGTCGCTGTTTTCTTGGCTGTCGGATGTCGTCCTCCAGCCAAAGATCGATGATGGGAATAACATCCTTGAGAATCGGGTAATGGTTTGGATTCACATCCGGCAGATGGTGTGCACTCCAATCCTCCATATATGCATATTTTTGAACGGTCTGAAAACTTAATTCCATCCTGCAGGCGATTTCCCGCAAGGATAACTCTTCATTTTCGAAGAGTTGTTTGATATACTGTTTCTGAGCCATGTTAATCACCTTTCCTGGTTACCTTTCTTAGAGACTGGACATCTTTAAAGGTAACTCATTTGATCGGTATTGACAATGGCTCTTTGCTTCGAAACCACCTTAATGGGTGCACAACTTTTTGGAGACCTTTTGCTTAACTATTATCTTACCAAACACATAAACTGTCAGGAGGCAAACATTTGCGTAATAACCGTCATTTATATTTATTCGTTCTTTTCTATTTTGCTATAGGATTTATCAACATTCACTTGGCCCTACTCGGCCTGATCTGCATGGTCCTGCCATTGATTCTTTTGTTTCGCAATAACCAAAAAACCTGGTGTCGCGGCTATTGCCCGCGGGCCAGCCTTTATAACGCCGTTGGTAAGCTGACCGCAAAAAATTCTTATAAAAGACCGAAATTCTTTATTAACGGCAAGATGAAATGGATAATGCTGATCTACTTTAGTATCAGCCTATTTATTATCATCATGTCCACCCTAAAGGTCGCCGGCGGGGGCATCCCGGCGATGACTTATTTACGGTTATTAATTGTCCTGCCCATTCCCGGCGCAATGCCCTAGCTATTTGAGTTTTCCGGCATTGCACCGTGGCTGACGCATCTTTCCTATCGTTTTTATTCGATGATGATGACCACTGCCTTGATTGGCCTGATTCTGGCCCTCATTTATAAACCAAGAACCTGGTGTACGATCTGCCCCATTTCAACGCTCTCAAATATCTATCTCAAATCAAAAAGCAGCCCCATATCTAAGTCAGATAAATTATATCCTGACGACCTGGTAACATGAACATCTTAAAAAGCTGAACGGAAAAAAAATAATCCGCGCAGTTTTTTTTGCGAGAGCATAAAGGGACGGTTCTTTCGTGTCCACTCGAATGGAATCTGTACAAAAGAACTACCGCTCCGATCTGCATGAGCTAATCACTTAACTGCTTTTCAGTTTTGGATAAAAACATTTCCAGGGCCTCATTGATATCAATATCTGTACGCTCAGCTAAAATAATCAGCCACTATAGGCATTCTCCAAGTTTATGCTCCAGTTCAGAGTCTATTTCCCCACTTTTAGGCCATCGCCCTTGCTGAGCCATGGTCAGTCGGCCAACCAAACCTGCATCTGTCAAAAAAGCCAGGGCATCCTCTTCAACGGTCCATTCCTTTCCATGATACCGCCTTTCCAATTGATGATAGCGTTTTCTAATTTGGGCAGAACGCTCAATTACTTCACTAAAATTTGTATCTTTCATTTTTTCCTCTTTTTATCATAAAATTTGCTTAAAGTATTGACCTGGATTCCTCATTGCTACTAAAACCACAGCCGCTGGTTAATTTCCGCGATGGTTCGGTCCTAAATCTTATGTTATACAATCAACTTTCCTTTTGATTGTAAATCGCGAGTGTTTCGATAAATAAATCTTTCAAGGTGTCAAGATTTACATTTTCCAGTTTGGAAAAACCGATACTGCTACTTCCAATTTTAATCTTACCTAATTTATCCGAATATGATTTTATCAGATATTGATTATCTTTTACAGCGTTTACATATAGACTATAATAGTTTTTCTGTCTGGAAATTCCAATCAGGAACCATTCAATTTCTTTCTTGTCGGATTTTGTAATATTAAATTCTCCGAAGCCAAGAATTGTTTGTTCACTCCCACCCCAAAATACACCATGCCAAACTTTCTGGCTAATGTTGGGGGCAATACTGAGAATAATATCCCTTATTTTCTTCAGGGTTTCGCTATCTTTTTCAGCTAGTGATGAGAAATACTCGTCAACTGTCATCTCTGTTTTTTCCACTTTATATCACTCCAATCATCCGTTTTAATATCATTATAGTTATACTTAAGAACATAATCAATCAAAATAACTGGCTGCTATATCATGTATTCGACGCTTCATTTCCATGCGGATATGTAACGGCTCTAAACACTCGCATTTATCCCCAAAACTGAGAAGAGTATTGTATCTCGATGAAAGGAAAATTGACGAAATGCTACGTTATTTGACAGCTTATTCCCCGGCACCATTGGGCAGCGGCTCTTCAGCACCATGGAATCGCAGCATAAATTCGGCCGCATAATGCCAGTTTTTTCGAAAGAAAAGCACCAGCCAGACCAAGCCAATCACAATAAAAATGCCCCCTATAATTAACAACAGTTGCATATCAGCGGGTAACAGTTCGGTTGCGGTTGCAGTATCGGCGCTGAGGGATGAAGAATACTTAAGCAGCATCACCGCCAGATTATGCAGGCCATGGATGATCATACACGGCAGCAGACTTCCGTATTTCATAAAGATCACACACAAGACCATCCCGACGAGGGTCGGACTGATCCCGGTGGTCAGATGCAGCGCGCCAAAAATCACCGAGGATAAAATCACCGCCTTGGCCGGTGAAAATCGGGTCAGCATCTTATTAAAAACAAAGCCTCTGAAAATCAGTTCTTCACAGATCGGCGCCAGGACAACCGAGGATATAAAAACAAGTCCCCAATTGGTGGCCGGGGTTTCCGGCAGTTCGTTAAAGCCCCCGGCGGGCAATGCCAGAATAAGTCCCAGGGTAATCAAGGCCAGGATCCCGATCCCCAGTAATTCCGGAAATATTACCGCCGCGACCGTTTCGCTGATTTTAAATCGTGTCGGCTGCAGCCATTGACGGAAGGACTGATGGTGTTTTCTAAAATGATAAAAGATCCAGCCGATGGGAAAGAAATAAAGTGATAAGGTTGCAGCAATCGCCGTGATATACGGACTCCCCACCCCCAGCAAGGTCAAGAGGATCAAACTTAACGCCAAGGTAAAAATAACCCCCAGAAGCAGATACCGATACTTCATGTTTTTTAACATCTCAATCAAGTTTAGCCCTCATTTCATATTTATATATTTTAAACCGTCCCTCCGTGTTAATACCACGCAGGAATTAACTATTCAAAAGTGTTTCCAAATCCGATACCGACACATCCATGCGTTTGGAGGTTTCCGCCATTGATAACCCAGAATCAAGGAATCGTTTTACAACCATCTTCAGATTCTCCCCAACCTCAATAATGTGGCCATCTAAATCATAAAAACGGACGGATCGTTGTCCCCATTCAGCTTCCTTAACGCCATCCCCGATATACCTAATGCCTTCGCGTTGATCTAATTTTGAAACAAAGTCATCAAATTCATTTTCCTCAAAATACAACTCCATATTATGAGATTCTTTTAAAACGCTTTTCTTGGGAATACCTAACAGCCAGTCAAAGTCCTGCTGTAAAGACAATCCACCAAAGGAAATATTTCTGCCATAGTCTTGAAACACCTCCAACCCAAATAAATCCTGATAAAACTTTTTGGAAAGACTGATATCTTTTACTGCAATGCAAACACCTTGATATTTCATTTGAAACTCCTCCAATAATTTAAATAATCCGCAGTTAAAAACTGCTCGTCAACTTCATGTTAGTATGAAGGGACGGTTCTTTCGTATTCATACGAATGGAAACTGCACAAAAGACAGAATCGTCCCTCCGATCCGAAATAATATCTAATTGTTGATTCATGTCTTTGTAGTCACAGCACTATTATTTTTTGTTGAAATTAATCCTTTTGATAAATAGTATCCTACCAGCACTGGAAAAACATATGATATAACTGGTGAGGCAACTAATAAATATGGTATTGAAATTGACATATTGACTTGAAAACCAAGTATTGAGATATAACGAGAACAATAAATCAAGATAAAAAATAATGCAATAATTAAATAATGTATATTAATTTTCAAAGTCAATTTTAAATCATCTAAATTTAATATATACAAAATAACACCGACTAATGAACCAACAACGAATCTACTGATCACCACATTTACTAATTCATAATAAAAAGATAATTGGTTTATGGAAGTTAGAAGCCTTCCATTACCAATAACTTCAACGTATATGATAAGAATAATTATAATCAAGTATGGTTTTAGTTTTTTTAATAAATTCAAAACAAGATCCCCTTTTCTAAAACTATATTTAGGCATTTTCTTTTCTTCTGGAAAACTACATTAATTTTGATGCGTTTATTCCAGTGGTTTTCCACCTTTTCTTTAAACTGAGGTTAGATTGCAGGGCATTTTCCTTTGCCAGTAGGCTTTATCCTGAATCTCTTTTAGGCGATTAATACATAGCATGAAGGGACAGCTTAAAAGCTTTCACGCCTGTTTTTTCACCGTAATCTTTTTAGTATAAGTACAACCCTTGTGATAATTGGAACATCCAAAGAACTCACCGTTGGCGCCCTTCTTTTTAAAAATTCTGCCCCCGCATTGAGGGCATGTATACCGCTCAGTCATTAACTCTTTCGCAAAACCCGAAAACAATTCCTGGACAAACACTGATTTGTTGTCTTTTTCAACCAGCAACCAGGCTTTTTTCCTGGTTCGTGTAATCGCCACATAAAACAAGCGTCGTTCCTCGGAGTATTGGTAATCATCCGACTCCTCAAGCAGCAATTGGACGACCTCATCATTTTGAATCTTACTGGGAAAACCGTAGCTTTTCCCCTTATTATTAATGATAAATACATAATCCGCCTGCAACCCTTTTGACCGATGGGCCGATAAAAACGCCATTTTAAGATCACTTCTTTTGGCATGTTGTACCATAGCCCTATGTGTTAGCATAGTTGTCATAAGGAATTAAAAAGTGTATAGTATAAAAAACGCAAGGAGAAACCTTATGTCAAAATACAGTCAAACCCTCAAAGACAAGATGCTGAATGAAATAATGCCACCTAAAAACAAATCTGTTGCTGAATTAGCCAAAGAGCATGGTCTGTCAGAGCAAACGCTTTATAAATGGAAGCGTCAGGCCAAGGAAAAAGGAATGGTGATTCCTAAAACGAATACCAGCTCAGAGAACTGGGATCCTAAAGATAAATTTCATGTGGTTCTTGAAACCGCCACGTTAAATGAAATCGAACTCGCCGAGTACTGTCGCAGCAAAGGTCTTTACGTCGAGCAGGTCATGGCCTGGCGGGATGCCTGTATGCAGGCAAATGGCGGAGTGGCACAGGAAACCGCCACCCTGCAACGCCATTTAAGAGATAAAGACAAAGCCTATAAACAGTTGCAAAAGGAACTCAACCGTAAAGAAAAAGCTTTGGCTGAAACAGCCGCATTGTTGGTTCTTCAAAAAAAGTGCCGAGCGATCTGGGGGGAACCCGAGGACGAATGATCCTCCCTGCCGATCGCGCCATTGCCGTCACCCTCATCCTGGAAGCCGTTACCGCTGGCGCAATGGAGGAAAAAGCCTGTTGGATTATGGGGATTAGCCAACGCACCTTATTCCGCTGGAAAAAACGCCCGGAAGACCAGCGGCCCCATGCCAAACGACCGGCCCCCCAAAATAAGTTAACCCTCGAAGAAAAGCAAGTGATCCTGGTTCATATGAACAGTGATCGTTTTAAAAGCCAGCCACCCAGCCAAATGGTGCCACAACTGGCTGATGAAGGGATTTACCTGGCCTCCGAGTCAACGATCTACCGCATTTTAAAAGAAGTGAAGCAGCAAAACCATCGCGGTCGCAGCGAAAAGCCCATCAAACGGATGGCAACCACCCATTGTGCTGCGGGACCGAATCAAGTGTGGATGTGGGACATAACCTGGTTGAAAGGCCCCATTTCCGGACAATTCTTCTATCTTTATCTGATTTTGGATCTTTACAGCCGCAAGATTGTTGGTTGGGAAATCTGGCCGGTGGAATCCGCCGAGCATGCCAGTACCCTGATGCGAAAAACCTGTTTATCCGAAAAACATACCGGACAGGCACCATTGGTGCTTCATTCAGACAATGGCAGCCCCATGAAAGGGGCAACCCTTTTGGAAACATTGTATCAATTGGGAATTACCGGCTCCCGAAGCCGACCCCGTGTCAGTAATGATAATGCCTATGCCGAATCGATTTTCAGAACCTGCAAATATCGCCCGGATTACCCCTACAAAGGGTTTTTGGACATCAGCGAAGCCAGACAATGGGTATTGAAATTCGCTCACTGGTACAATCATGAACATCATCACAGTGGTCTTAATTTCCTGACGCCCAATCAACGACATACCGGCATGGCTGCTGCTATTTTTCAAAACCGGCAACGCGTTTATGAACAAGCCAGGGAAAAAAATCCGAATCGTTGGTCACGACAGTGCCGGAAATGGGAACTTGATGTCAAAGTTTTTCTTAATCCGGTAAAAACGGAGGAACAGGATTTAATGGATATTTCGACCGCATAAGTTTGCAATATGTATAGTGAAAAAGTTGTAAAATGATGACAACTATCTTGACAAACACCGATAGTCTTACCCATTACTTTTTCATAATGACATTTAAAGGGACTATTTTCAAATATCTTAACATCGTTATTATAACGGCCGATGAAAAAAACGCTGCTGTTTTGGGGAAGATCAGTGATGGTATTCTCCATAAAGGTCACCGTATTTTTGGCCGTGTACCCTTCAATCAGGCCCAGCGAAAATTCATTGGCGTGGTTTGATCCATGGGCAGACACAGTCAGGGCTTCATTTGCTGCGCGCAGCTTCTTTTTTATTTGTTTGGGGTTTTTCATCACAAATTCACCGCTTACCTGAATCAGGCTTGGTGAAAAACGATAGGTTGTTTCAATTTTGCTTTTCTCAGAAACACCCCAATACCGGTCAAAATCCAGGATGTAATTTAGATCACTGCCTGCAAACCCATAAATACTCTGCCAGTCATCCCCGACACAAAACAAGCCATAATCATTTTTATCCCGCATGTGTTTTAACAGGTTATACCGGGCTTTAGAGATATCCTGGTATTCATCAACAATCACATAGCCATAGGGATGCTGATATTTACCGTCGGCAACATATTTCGAGGCCAGGTTAATCATATCATTAAAATCAATTTCACTATTCTTATTGAGTTCCGCTGCATAGCGGTTGAAGATTGGTTCGATTAATTCAAGCACACTCCGATTATTCTGATATTGATTCCCTTTGTGAACCTTGTTTAATGCATAAACTTTTTCAAAGGGATAGTCATTAATCTTCACCAGATTGATAACCGTTTCAAATAATCGACCTAACGACTCAAAAATGCTCTTATGCGTGGTTTTAATCTCAACCCATAACTCACTATCGGATTTAGGCTTGAATGAAACATTTTCAGCCTTTAATTTTTCCTCAAGTTCCTGTAGCAGCTGTCCTTCCAGCATGTCATAGCCATACAACTCCAGCATCACGGTATTGTTTTCGGTATGAAGCATTCTTTTCCATATCATCGATTCTTTATAGGTTTGTGAGGCCGTTTTGTTGTTTTTTCCAGTAAAGTAACTCGGCACTTTTCCATTACGATTGATTCCGAAATACTCAATGTAAATATCCTCATCGGGCAGATAGAAATCCGGAACATACCGGGCATATTCCTCCGTTGCGGTATTGATTTTATAAGGGACTTCATACTGATAGTTAATGCCGTTTTTGTATAAATAATTGGCGATATCCATTTCACCATAACTTTTAACGATCTCATTCTTCATGGTGATGGGTTGATTCAGTTCCAGGTAGTCATTGTATTCCGTTTGGGTAGTAAACTCAAACTCCGATTTTTGTTTGGTTCGATGAAAATAAAGATAAGTTATGAATTTCTTCAAATAAAGCGGATTTTTGATCAGTTCATTGAGGGCTTGCCTAATAAAGGCCGACAAACTAATTTGGGTGATGTTTGGTTTAACCCCATTAACTGCCGTAATGATGGTCATGCCAAGCTTGTGAAAGGTCATCGCATCGATGCTCACCCCGGTTTCTTTTCTGATCCGCTGACACATCTCCGTGGCCGAAGCATTGGTAAACGACAGCACCAGAATCTCATTAGGTTTGAATTTATTGGCCTTGAGCAGAAATTTTATCTTGGCGATGACCGTGATTGTTTTGCCCGTGCCGGCCCCGGCCACTACAATATGATTCCGGGTTTCCTTTAAAATGCAGGCCAATTGCTGGTCATCGAGGCTCCGGCCTTCAATGGGACAGATCATTTTTTTCAGGTTGTCAATGCGAAGGGCAATGTAGCCATCATTGTGACTTTTCACCTGCTCATCGATGGTCAAAACGATTTCATTAAAGCCATCGACCGTTTTTATGGTTTCCGCTTCCAAGGGCATTTTATTTTTTGTGCGTTGTTGATAGGCCGCAGCGCTAATGATTAAATTTGACCATTTAGCTTTCCACTGGGCGACATGATAAGGATCGATATACACATTGACATCAGAAAATAAAGCCGCCAACTCGAAAGTTGATGCCGGGATATCCAGGCTAAACGCATTCCTTTTTTCAATTGCCTCCTGTTTTTTTCTTTTTCGCTGTTCAAAGTATTTTCGAAAAAAGCACATCAGCCGGTCCTCCCATTGGGGTCACTACACCCACCCTATTTCAACAGTTCAATAATTACGTCGCCGTACTTTTCGGCTTTAACGGGACCAAAGCCGGAAACACCCAATAATTCATCCCGGGACTTTGGCATTTTGTCGATCAGATCCAGCATTTGTTTATTGCTGAAAACACAATAAGCCTTGATGTTTTCTTCCCGGCTTTTTTCGAGACGATAGGCTTTTAGCTGTTTGATGAGTGTCTCTTTATTATCAGCAGGCGCCAAGTATTCAGCCATGGTTTCATTGACAATAATAGGTTTTTCAACTACAGGTGGAAGACTTGCCTTATCAATCATGGAATCCGCCGTTTTTTCGATAACTGCTTCCTTTTCACTGTCATTGGTTACACGATCAATGAGGTCTTCAAACTTCTTCGCATAGTCAGTCTGATTGGGAATATGCAGGGCCAGCAGTCGTTGCGCCCATTCTTCCATTTCAGTATCGCTATTGGTGAGTTCCTTTGACTTTTTAAGCGCATCCTTAATATACTGAATGAGCTGATCCCCCCGGATAATCTTGTCTTTGACGTCCCTTTTAGCATACTTCACATTGAGCACGGTCTTGGGATTGGCCAGCACCACAATACTTTTATGAAAATCACCAAAATGTTTATCTAAAAGCATTTTAGTAATCGCATTTTTTTTGTCAGCTCTTTTCATTTGTTTGAGGACATCCAAATGCCGTTGATTTTGCGTAATCGGCGAATAAACACCTTCTTTGATGGTTCTTCCATTCCAGGAATACTTCCTGACAAAATTCCCCTGATTATCAACATCAATATTGCCAAAGAGATTTTTGCATTCAATTAAAAAAACCAGTTTCCGGGTGACCACTACATAATCAATTTGAGCCGACAGCTCTTCAAATTCCAGCCGCAGATCATGGATAATGTACATCGGCATGCCGGAGTTTTTAAGTTCAAAGGCAATGTTCTTTTCGCCGATTTCACCATAGTTGGCCAGATTGATTTCCCGGGCAATGTCGTCTTTCACTTTGCCGGTGGCTCTGTCCTGAAGTTCTTTAAGGCGGTTGATGTATTGGGTGGTGTCGGATACTTCTTTGAGGAAGACTGGGGTGTTGAGTTTGTTGAATAATGCCATGTTGTAATTCCTTTCAAATCTTCAGTGAATGAAATATGTTTATATATTGGTGCCAGGCACTAGCTCTGTATTGGCCATAATTCAACTATTTTTTTGAAGAGTTCATCGTTCCTCTTCTCTATATGAATTTCATCCCATATTTTATCACCAGCATCATATTTTCCAATAATATCCGTCGTAATATGAAGCAATGAATGTACTCTATAACCTTTATTATTACCTGAACCTTCAATTTTTATTTCAAAATTTTTATTACTTATTGATGCATTAAGCTTTGCTTTCAGTAACGTCATGTTGCCTAAATATATTATGTGTCCATTTCTCTTTTCTTTATACTCAAAATTCTTGTCACTTGAATTTTCCACATATTTTATTTGACCGTTATCATTATATGCAAAGTCAACATTATACCAGTTCGTTTCCCATTTTTTGGGCATAATATGTTCCAGTTGATAATCATATTCAAGACCATTTATATCAGAATTCAAACTGCTTATGCGTTCTAATTCAATACTGAAAAGAATCATCTTAGCTGTGTCTGGAACCATATTCGTCAAAGCATTCTTTATTATAGTATCATTAATACTGTCAATACTATCAGTATCATCATTAAATAATTTCGCAACACCATCTTTAATCAGCATATTACATTTGTTGGCATAGTTCTAAGTGCTCTTTCGTGCAATTCTCCTTCTTACTATATATGTTTCTAAACTTCTAAAATCCATTATTAATTGGGGTTCTTTAAAATTAGAGTTTGTATCTCTTATTCGCATAAGGACATATGGATAAAACATTTGAACCCCATACTTTTCAAGTATTAGCAATAATCTTCTAACGTGTTCATTATATTTAAAGATTTCCACCTCATCTTCACTTGCTAAATTATTTTGGAATTCAAGAACATATTTATTAAATATATATGCATACTCATTTATTTCTTCAACTAACTTAATTAGTTTTTCCATGTCATACTTCTCTGTGTTCTTTAAATAAACACTTTCGAGATTAGAAAATATTTCTTTTTTTTCACCGTTACCCCATTTGATACAGGCAACACAATATAATATAAAATCTAAATTTGTTCTTTGTACATTTCCAAATGACCGCACCTTGTACCAATTATTTTTATCATCTACTTGATTGCTATAAAATAATTTTTCCCATTTATCATCATACAGCTTACAAATATCATTTTTTTCATTATCCGTTTTAGCTAAATCGAGCAACTGTTTAAAAATATTATTCTTCACTATATCCGAGGTTGTTAATCGAACACCTGCTCGATTAATTGTATCAAATATTGTCTGTTCATTCACATCACCATCGCCTAACTCAATAAGCACCAATATACGATCTTCTTTACTATACATACTATCATGTAATTTTTTGAGATACTCTATTGGTTGTTCTTTTAAGGTTTTCATAAAAAATATGTAACATTGCATTATTTTACTGTCTTCATATTTTTTTTGAACATCATCTGGAATATAATCCTTATTTTTAAAACCAGTATTTATTATGCATTCATATGCTTCTTTATCAACTCTTGAATGCTGTATCTTAATACTACTTTCTTTGAACTTATCTGAATCATATATTCTATAAAACAAAGTTGTTTTTAAAGTGCTCATAATACTTTCATATTCACTTTCGTCATCATCCTCTTGACAAGACTGAGCCATTTCTTTTTTTCGTATAATATCATAGATTGACTTCATTAATATCGATAATGTTGTTATTCTTTGCTGTCCATCTATTATAATTCCTTCTGATGGTTTACTTTCTTTTACTCGTTTTATTATTACTGAACCCAAAAATGCCTTAGTCGCATTGTCAGGTTCTAGAGATTCTAATAATTCTCTCCAATTAGCTTCTTCCCAAACATATCTTCTTTGGAAAAAAGGGACAGTTAACTTTTTGGGTTCTTCTCCTAAAAAATAACATGATGTCGCTTCTGATCTCATTTATACTTCCTCCATTTATAATTTGAATAACTTTACTTATAAATTTTTATGCTACGCTATTTTGTCAATTTATAAGACTTGCAAAGCCTTACAATCTTTTTAAATTCACGTTTAATAAATATTTTGTGTTTATCACATTCTATATATGTTGGTGTCAGGGAA
>NZ_LGYO01000067.1 GCF_001263355.1 Acetobacterium bakii | reverse complement strand
TTGTGATTGGCGACTGCCTTCGCGAAAAGAATTTTGTAACGTGCAGACGAACAGTCGATAGACTGTCTAACCTGCAGTGTAAAAATTGTTTCGTGTAAGCTGGCAGTGAAGCTCATCGTTCTGTTTGTTTCCCATTAACTACTGAAACTGAATGACCAGGGTGCTCTCTTCGAAGGTTGCACTGGTGACATCCATACCTCTAAGGGTGTTGGGCATGGGAATATTACGCTTGTAATTTCCGATTTTCACAATCACATCCGACCCGGAAAGATGCACTGCCACTGCATCCTTGGTGATATTGGGCAGAAATAGTTTCAGATCATAGCCCTTTTCAGTTTGTTCATATTGTTCCCCTTCCGTGTCCGCTTTAATCTCAAACAAGTCAGTTTTTTCATTAAGGACATCCTCACAGATGCGGTTGATGGCATCCAGACCCAGTAAATCCGTGTCATACCAGGGAATATAATATTTGGGGACTTCTTTAAAACTCGTTTCGATTTCCTCAATGTATTTTTTCTGAATGTTAAGCCACTCGTCAAAAAAAGGATTGTTGATGCCCGTGGGTAGGATGCGATTAATGAAGATACCATCCACATTGTAGTTATACAGCTTCATATACATGTAATTGCGTTTGGTTTCTTCCACTACCATCTTCTCGGGCATGGTCACCAGTCGCACCGAGGATACCGCTTTGTTTTTAAGGAGCTCCTGTAATTCAATAAGCTTCACATAAAGGGTTTCGATGTCGCTCATGGCGTGACGGTCCGGCAGCTGAATTTTAAACAGGGTTTTTGAAACCGGTGAAAGAATCCGCATCGCCACCTTCCCGATGGGAAAAAACTTATCCATGTACCAGCACATCAGCTCCGGAAACTTCAGTAGGGACAGGGTTTCCCCGGTAGGGGCACAGTCCACAATAATCCGCTCGTAATCGCTGTTGTTGTATAATTCCTGGATTTTCAGCAGCGAGAAAAGTTCGTCCATGCCCGGAACCATAGTGAATTCGTCGATTTCAGCGTTGTCCGGATTGATGGAGGCAATCATGTTTTTAAAGGCCTGCATCATGTTTTTAAAATCCTTTTCCATTACATAATTGGGATCGATTTCCAAGGCGTAGAGATGTTCCGCCACCTTCACCTCTTCCTTGCCGATGGGAATGTTAAACAGGTCCCCCAGATTGTGGGCCATATCGGTGCTGACGATGAGTGTTTTATGACCTTCCTGTGCTGATTTCAGAGCATGGGCTGCGGCTACGCTGGTTTTACCGACGCCGCCTTTTCCTGTGAAAATAAGTATCCGCTTCATGAGATCTCCTCCGTTATTTTTAATTTACCCGATAATTACGATACTATTGCGCGCTTTACGCTCAGTTTCTCACGAAACAATTTTTACACCGCAGGTTGGACAGTCTAAGGACTGTTCGCCTGCACGTTACAAAATCGTTTGTGGAAACTAATCACAAAGCATCAACTGTTTGTTGTTTATAAGTTCGCAATGGCCTATTTTAAATTTACTTCCATGAGCTTTGCCCCTGTTTATATAAACAGACATCAAAGCAATAGCCTTTGATTTTTTAAATTACTAAGTTTGGGCAGCTGTTATAATTCTTTCGTCGAATAGTTCGTATGTCGAAGTATCTGTTCTAAAATATGCTGCCCTCAGGCAGCATTTGAGTATCGGTAAACAGAAAACTGTGGAGCAGTACCGACCGATTAATAATTGGTCGGTACCGCAGGTTGTTCTTAGTTAATCACTATCTTTCTGATTTTAGTATCCGGCGGTTGCTGCGCTTGTTTGGCACCCTCGCCGCTGAGGGTGTCCATGACCTTGTCCACCATCTTAAAGACCAGGCCGACCTCCTCGGGGCTGAAGCTGTCCATCATCAATTCCCCGTAGCGGGTGATTTCTTTGATCATGTCCCTGATGTAGCCTCTGCCGGCATCGGTGAGCTTAATGGTGACCACCCGCTTGTCTTCCGAGCTTCTTTCCCGATTCACCAGGTTCCGTTTTTCCATCCGGGCAACAATGCCGGTGGAGGTATTCAGCGGGGCATTGAGATACTCCGCAATCTGCGTCATGTTCACATCACTGTTCCGGTATAATAGCAGCAGCAGGAACACTTCGTTTTTCGAACAATTAAAAAGATCATTCCCCCAGATCTCCGGAGATAAGAGATATTTCACCTTATCAATATAGTCAAACATCATCCCTTCGAGATTTACCTTAGACCCATTTTCCATTTAAATATTTCCTTCATTTTCATTTTTCAAAGTACTTCGTCTTAAGAACTATTTTAATTCTAACGCCGAAGTATTGTTTTGTCAACCTGTTTTTTAATTTTGCTGTGGCATCAATTAAACCCAAAAATCAGTGGGAAGATAAAGGCCACAATTCCCAGCCACACGGCATAGACGTACAGATACGAGGTCTGCCATTTTTCAATTTTAATAAAATCGGTTTTCTTGAGAAAAAATAAAATGTACAGCCAGGCCAAGCCGCCGAGATTAACCAGCAAAACCAGATTCTCACCCAGTGCTGCGAGCTTGTTCGGGGTAATCCCATAGGCAGACAATCGAAACAGGATGGCTGATAAGGCAACCCCATCGATGATCAGGGCGGTTACAATCAGGGCCAGATTCATATAATCAAAGAGGTTGTTTTTATCGTAGGGATTCCGGGCCGAAATCACATAAAGCACCAGCCCCAAAACCAGGATCAGCATCAAGTCAAATCCGATGAGGTACTCCCGTTCCACAAAGGGACTCGTTCCGGTGGCGATCATCACCCCTAAAAAAATCAGCATGGTGATTAGAAAAAGCGGACTGAATATCTTCGCCAGAATCGGCGCGAAATTCTCAACCACGCTTTTTTTGGTTTCCACCAGATAAACCGTAATCATCGCCGTGGCGGCGGCCCCGTAAACAATCAGGTAATTTTGGATAAACCAGCTGGCATCCAATTGAATGGCAAAAAAGATGGCCTGGGTGAACATTGCCAAAACCACCAGCCCGCAGAAGATCAAGGTCCCGTAAATCACCGATTCACCGGTAAAACGGATAAAATTCATGCGCCCTCGGGAACTTTTCCACTCCAGCCCCATATACGCTACTCCGGTAATCAGCCAGAGGAATAAGGGCAGATGAATGGCGGTGAGCAGCTCCGTATCATTGGGTGCAAAGGACGGATAAAGGTTCACGAGGATCCCGGCCAGTGCGAATATTCCCATAATCGAAGCCCACATCTTTGCGGTTGACTGGTGTTTAATCAGAAAGAACGCCGCAATAAACGGTAAAATATAAAAACTGAGATTTTTCAGGTAAGCCAGTGCCGTCGCCGAATCATTGATGCTCAAACCGAACAACTCCGGAATTTTCATGGCCGTGCCGGCAAGGAATGAAAACACAATGACCAGGGCAATGTATTTCCGATTCGTCCCAAATGAAAGGGCTTGATCGGCATCCACCATTAAATGTTTCCAGAGGTTTTCGGTATTGACCTTGGAAAACTCCTGGGAAATCGCATTGACATTGCCCATCCGCTTCACACTGATCAAAAACGCTTCTTCTGCTGAAAGTCCGGCCTTCGTCAATTCATCGATCTCATCCTGCAGATGGTTTTCGAGTTCAATAATATCCGCTTCTTTAAAATTGCCGCGTCTCCGCAGATGATCGCTCCAGGAGCGGACATTGGCTTCTAAATCAAACATAGATAAATTCCTCCTTATGCTTTGTGAATTTTAACCAGGTTTTGGAAAGTGCCGCATGCACAATTTCCCATTGCTTCTTCTGCATTTCCAGTTCAGCCACACCTTCTTCTTTGATCCGGTAATACTTTCTTTTGCGTCCGGTTTCAGAACCCTGCCAGTAGGATTCAATCAAGTTCTTTTCCTCCAGCCGATGGAGGACCGGATAAAGCATCCCCTCTGACCACACCAGTTCATCGCCGGTCAACTCTTTTACCATTTTGATAATCGCATAACCGTAGCTGTCCTCCTGTTTTAAAATAGCGAGAACAAAAGGAATCGCCGAGGCTGCAATTAAATCCTTCGTGACGTTCATAAATACCTCCCCTATACCTAGAAGTATTTTAATTTTTTATGCTTTCCTGAAAATTTTCAGTCTGAAGGCCACTAAGATTAATGAATTAATCTTCCGCAGTCCTGATACTTGGGCGGCTTTCTGCCAGAACAATTATCGTTGCAGAGTTGCAGCCAGATCGCTGCAACAACAAAAAAAACGATTCAAAGCACCACCCTGTGCCTTGAATCGCTTAATGTATCGGTATTATTGTTGTCACCGCAGCCCCTATTTTTTTATCTGTCGGTCGTTTGCTCAGCATAATTCTTGAAATGTTCCAGAATTGCCTGCCATCCATTTTTTTGCAGTTCCAATGAATTCTCTTCTTCGGCTTCAAAGATTTCAATAATCCTGGTTTTATTTTCCTGAGGCTTAAAGGTAATGCTTACTTTTCTTCCGTCATCAAGGGTATAGGAAATGAATTCATTGAGCTTCACTTCATCGTATACTCCACTGAAATCAAATCCAAAACTGCCATTTTTTGCTTCCATTCGCCAGAGTAATTTACCGCCAGTCCGTAAATCATTTTCCGCAAATGGCGTATGCCAGTCGTCCGAAGCGCTGTTCCAATGAATGATATGTTTCGGCACTGACCAATACTTCCAAACCAATTCCACCGGGGCATTCACCGTTGTTTCCACCGTAATCATTGAATGATTATCAGTTTTCATTTTATTTACCGCCTTTCTAAATCTTAATTTAATAGCTTTATATCTGTTTGAATACATGCTATTTACCCCAAAAATAAATTTATACAACGCATTCGAAATTTATTATTCCGCATTTAGTGGTATACTTATATATGTTCGATTAATTCAGAGGAGGAAAATAATGAAGCTGTTAGTTTTTGTATTAAGCCAAACCGACAAGCTGGATACCCTATTGGCGGGATTTGCGTCAGCAAATATTTGTGGCGCCACGGTGCTTGAAAGTATGGGGATGGCCCGGTATCTCAGCCATAAACACGATGATGATGAAATTCCCTTTTTAAGTTCTTTACGAACTTTTTTAAACCCCGAGGTCGTCAATGGCAATGTGATTTTCATGGTCATTGAGGATGAAGAAATACCCAAAGCCATTGAGGTGATTGAATCCAGCATCGGTGACCTGAATGAAAATGATTCAGGAATCGTGTTCACCCTTCCCATCGATTTTGCCAAAGGACTCTGTACCGTTGGAAAGTAAGATTATCATCGATGTAGCAATTATGCTTTTTGCGGGAATTCTCATGGGTCGACTGGCAAAATTCGTTAAAATGCCCAATGTCACCGGCTACCTCATTGCCGGACTTCTATTGGGTCCTTCGTTTCTGAACATTATTTCAGCCAACATGGTTGATGGCTTTATTGTGATCTCGGATATTGCGCTGGGATTTATTGCCTTTTCCATCGGCAGTCAATTTGACTTAAACTACTTTAAAAAGGTAGGGATCGCACCCATAGTCATCGCCACAGCGGAAGCCCTGTGCGCTGTTATTCTGGTGACCCTGGTTTTGATTCTTTTCGGTTTTGATATGAAGCTTTCCATTATGCTGGGCGCCATTGCCGCGGCCACCGCCCCAGCCCAGACCATTATGGTCATCAAACAGTATCAGGCAAAGGGTACCCTCACCTCGATGCTCATGAGTGTAGTGGCGATAGATGATGCCATTGCCCTAATCGCCTTTGGTTTTGCCGCAACTATTGTCAATGTCATGAGCTCAAACGTTCAGACCAGTATTGCCCTATCCGTCTTAACGCCATTTTATGAAGTGATTATTTCATTCATCCTCGGCGCGGTTGCTGGTATTCTGATGAAACTCATCTTTCGCTGGTTTAAGAAACCATCTAATCAGATTTGCATTGTTATTGCCTCTATTTTGATGACTTACTGGCTTGCCAATACGGTGCACGGTTCTCCGTTACTGGCCTGTATGGCCCTTGGCGGGGTGCTGGTGAATATTTACAGAGATCGTATCGATACGGTACTCAAAACCACCGATACCTTTACCCCACCTATCTTCATGATCTTTTTTGTGATTTCCGGTGCGGGCTTTGAAGTCTCTGCTCTGCCGGCCATTGGTCTCATCGGCATCTTATACGTTGTCGTCCGGGTAATTGGTAAAGTAGCCGGAGCCTGGTTCGGCGGGAAAATCACCAAACAGGAAGATAAAATCTGCAAATACCTGGGACCAACCCTGATGCCCCAGGCCGGAGTTGCTCTGGGACTTGTGGTGGTGGCTGCCAAACTGGTGCCCGCCTATGCGGATCAGATTCAGGTGGTTATATTATGTTCCACCTTTATTTATTCCGTGATCGGACCCATTGCCGCCAAGATTGCTCTGGTGAAGGCTGGAGAAATTGTTATTCCCCCAAAGGCCTCAGCACTGGAAAAAAATTAGGTCGTTTTTGATTAACAATATAAAAAGCCCAAAGCATTTCGCAATGAAACGCTTTGGGCTTTTTGAGTCTCATGGTCCTCAAAAAATTATAAACGTCAATTAAAACTGATTTCTGTTATTTTTTGCAAAGTTCACTTGACAATTTATGCAAAGCGTACTATACTTATTTTGCTAAGTATGCTATGCAAATCAACAGAAGGTGTTAAAATGAAAACACGTATCAAAGAACTGCGAAAAGAACGAAAATTGTCACAGGAAGAGCTGGCCCTGGAAGTCGGAACAACCAGACAGACCATTACATCCATTGAAGTCGGAAAATACACCGCCTCGCTGGTGCTGGCCTATAAGATCGCCCATTATTTCGGGCTGACCATTGAAGAAGTTTTTGACTTTTCAGATGCAAACAAAATTTAGGAGGCAGAATGATGGAAGAATTTAAAATGAAGGTCAAATACAGAATTGCACTCTTTGCAGGATTGACCCTGGCAGCAGCGGCACTTGGTATTTATAATGTATTTTTCATGCCTGTTCCAGACAATGCAACGATGACCGATGGCGTTATTGTAGGATTTCAATCGGGACTTATTCTAGGCATCGGTATGATTGCAGTGGTTCAGATTTTTAAATTGACCCGAGTGGTTAACGATGAGACGAAACTTAAACTGCTGTATAACCAGGAGCACGACGAACGTTTAAAAGCCATCCGCAGCATGGCCGGAATGCCGATGCTGATGATTACATCGGTATTGATGCTGATTGCCGCCATCATTGCCGGCTATTTTAACATCGTTGTCTTTTACACCCTGGTGCTGGCCGCCACTGCCCAGCTTACAATCGGAGCCATTGTCAAACTTGTTTGTATGAAAACAATGTAGTGAAGGTGTATGATGAAAAATAGCGTATTGTACCCGATGGCGATCGCCATCATGATCGTCGCATTGCTGTGCATGACCCTTAACCTCACTGTGGTTTCCTTTCCTGATTGGGCTATCAGAATCACCGGTATTGTGATGCTGGCTGATTTGGCAGTCCTGTCTTTTTTAACTGCAAGATCAAAGAAAGGAAAAAATTAAAATGAATAAAGATATGAGAAAAGAATTAAAAATCGGAATTCTACTTTTTGCCATCTTTAATCTAATCAATTTATTCGCCCATGATATTGTCCCGGAACTACCAGTCCTGCATTTTTTCCTTGGCGGGTTGGCCGCATTGGCTTTTATGGAAATCATTATTGGCATTCTGCCTGAACCCACTTATTTAAAATTAAAACAGTTTAAAAAGAACCTCAGACCTTTTAAAAAATAATCAAGTTGCCATATTCTATCAGGCTTTGAACAAAACAAAAAAGTAAGTCCCGGGGACAATTGTAACATCAGTTGTCGGCATCATGGCGCACAGGCATCGCCTGTACGATCATGCGGCCGACAACGATTTATGATTGTCCCCGGGACGGGTTTGACAGCAACCTATCTTTATTCCATATTCTTATCGCTCAGATAAACAACTGTTTTTTCAATACGTTTGTCGGAGACATCCAGAATCTTGATTCTTAGATTCTGGTACTCAATCTCCATGACATCGCCCTTTGAGGGAATATTTCCAATGAGGCCGATGAGAAAGCCACTAAAGGTTTCATAGTCGTCTATCGGCAGATCTACATCGATTAGTTCTATCAGATCGTCAAGGCTGATCATGCCGCTGACTTCATAGGTATTCTCATCAATTTTTCTAAATTCAATTTCTTCTTCATCGAATTCATCAAAGATGTTACCCACAATTTCCTCGATTAAATCTTCCATGGTCACAATCCCTGCGGTTCCGCCGTATTCGTCAATAACCACGGCGATATGGGTTTTGGATTTCTGCAAAGTCACAAATAATTCGTCGATTTTCTTACCTTCGGGAACAAAATACGGTTTTCTTATCTTATCTCTGATTTTAAAGTCATCAGTGGATTCTTCATTAATCAGAAAAATCAAATCCTTCAGATGCAAAATCCCGATGATATTGTCGACGGTTTCTTCATACACAGGTATTCGGGTATAATGTTCATCTTTTACGGCGCTGATCAGTTCTTCAAGGTCGATGTCAACAGAAACGCTGAACATGTCAATCCGATGCGTCATAATATCGGATACGGTTGTATTGTTGAACTCAAATATATTATTGATCATGGTTTTTTCACGTGCATTAATGGCGCCTCTTTCTTCACCAATATCCACCATCATTCGAATTTCTTCTTCGGTGACGTCGTCTTCCAGTGAATTCGGATCGATGCCCGCCAATCTCAGAAAAAAATTGGTTGAAATGGTTAACAGCTTTACTAACGGTGCCGTAACGATGGACAAAAACGTCAATATCCCCACCGAAAAAAATGCAATTTTATCCGATTTTTTCATGGCAATGCGTTTGGGCACCAGTTCACCGAATACCAGCGTAAAATATGAAAGGATCAGAGTAATGACCACCAGGGTGACGGCCCTCAGTACACCATCGGAAACCGGTAAATTCATATTTTGTAAAGCTACCACAATGGGATCTGCAAAACTTTGGGCAGCAAAGGCACTTGCCAGAAACCCGGCCAGGGTGATGCCAACTTGGATAGTTGCCAGGAATCGGCTGGGCTCGCCCAGTAGTTTGACGAGCTGCATTGCTTTTTTATTGCCGTCTTCCGCCATCACTTTTATTCTATTATCATTTAATGAGATCAGCGCAATTTCTGATGCTGCAAAAAAGGCATTGATCATAACCAGTACCAGCAAAAATAAAATCTCAGTAACCAATTCTCAACCTCCTGATTTTTCTGCAAAAAAAAGACACCGCAATACCCCATTCTTTGGATACTATGGCCTCAAATGCTAAATTTATCGATTGAATTGAGCTGAGCTTCATGCTAACTATTTTTGTGTGATTTTTACAACTCTCGGCTTCCCCAGGTTCATCATCCATTTCTTAATTTCCTTTCCTAAAACAGTATTTAGTAGTCTTATTAAATTTACATCATTTTATGAAACTTGTCAACCATGTAAAAACTGTCCCTGGCAATAAAATAAAAAAGTAAGTCCCGGGGACAATCACAATATCAGTTGTCGGCATCAGGGCGCTCAGGCTTAGCCTGTACGATCCTGCAGCCGACAACGATTTGCCATTGTCCCCGGGACGATTATTTTATTCGAACGCTTATCTGATTTAGTATTTATCCATTTCCATGTCATCCAAAAATATTTTGGGTTGGGATGGCTGTGAATTGCGTGCCGCCGGCTGGTTTTTTGCCATTGGCTGACTAGTTCTTTTCGGTTTGTTTCCAGCTGTCTTTAGCTGAAAAGCCCCGACCATTTGTTTGAGCATTTCCGCCTGGCCTGAAAGTTCTTCACTGGCTGCAGCACTTTGTTCAGCGGTGGCGGAATTGGTTTGCACCACTGTAGAAACCTGTTCAATGCCCTGAGTAATTTGAGCGATTTCCGATGCCTGGTCGTTGGAAGCCCGGGCAATATCCCCGACCAAACCGGTTACCTTTTCAATTTCACTTAGGATTTCTTTGAGGCTAACCGCGGTTTCATCCGCAATTTTCGTTCCCGTTTCCACCTTATCAATGGAACCTTCAATCAGCACCGTGGTTTCCTTGGCCGCGTCGGCACTTCTGGCTGCCAGGCTGCGCACTTCTTCAGCAACGACCGCAAAACCTTTGCCGTGCTGACCGGCCCGTGCCGCTTCAACTGCCGCATTGAGGGCCAGAATGTTCGTCTGGAAGGCAATGTCGTCAATGACCTTGATGATTTTGGAAATATTCTGGGAGGAATCGTTAATTTCCACCATGGCGGTTACCATTTTTGTCATTTGGGTATTGCCAACCTCGGCATTTCCGCGAACTTCCTGGGCCCGTTCATTGGCTTCATTGGCCCGCATGGCATTTTTCTTGGTTTCCCCGGCCACCTCTTCAATGGAAGCATTGAGCTGCTGAATGGAGCTGGCCTGCTCGGTGGTTCCCTGGGACAGGGCCTGACCGCCATCGGAGATTTGCACCGCACCGGATTCCACCTGTGAGGCTGCTTCATTTATTTCAGACATCGTGGTGCTGAGGTTAGTTGTAATATCGTTCAGGGCTGTTTTTATGGCCTGGAAGTCGCCCAGGTATTCGGTATTGATCTGCTGATTCAGATTACCCTCTCCTATTTCTTCCAAAGTCTGAGTAATTTCATCCACATAACGTTTAAGGAAGGAAATAGTCTGGTTCATATCGTCTTTGATGACCGTGTAGTCGCCATTGTAATTGCCAACCATGCCAGTGTTCAGGTTCCCCCGGGCCAGTTCTTTTAAGGTGTTTGATGTTTCCTGAACAGGTGCCACCACCGCATCCAGGGTCGCATTGACACCGTCAACAATTTTGGCAAAGTCGCCCTGATGGCGGCTGGCATCCGCCCGGGTATTCAGGCGGCCGTCGATGCCAGCCTGGGCCAGCATGGAAGCATCGTTGATCAGGTTTTCAACCGAGGTTTGCACCTCTTCGAGACTGTTTCTGATTTCGTTGAATTGGGCACTGACTTCCGATGTATATTCATCGGCCTCGCCGATGGCCAGATCAAAGGCCAGATCGCCTTCGGATAAACGGATCAGGTTGTTGCCCAGTCGGGTGACTTCATTTTTGGTATAGTCGCCGACTCGAATCATCGACGTCAGATCTGTGACAACTTCCACAAAACCGACATTTTCACCTTTGGCATTCTTGAGGTAGGCGGTATCCTGTTTATTACTTTTGCCACACCATTCAAAAAAGCTGTCAGCTAAGCCCTGATCCACCAGTCGTCGGATCCCGCAGCCTTCAGTTCTGCAGATATCCGCTCCGGCATTGTAACAGTCCATGCCACGGGCGGAATCCCGATCTTTAATGACATTGCCGGCGATCATATTGTCTTCAAAAGGCTTGTTCATAAAGGTCCATTTCATATCATTATCGGTGACATGAATGGGGAATGGCACTGCATCGATAATAGCTTCGTACCATACCATTTTATCAACCACTGTGTCCAGGGTGGCGTTGAAGCCTTCAACAATTTCTTTATAACCGCCATTAAAACGGTTTGCGTCGCCCCTGGTCTCCCATTGGCCCGCAATTGCTGCATGGGAAAGCATCGTCGCTTCGGCAATCAGGCTGCGAATATTTTCAATGATATGCTTCAGTGCCGGTGCAATTTCATCCTGGGGATCCCGGACTTCAATATTGGCGGAGACATCGCCCTCGGCGATCAGATTCATGGTGCCGATAACGACGTTCTGGATATCATCCGAGAAGGTATCCATGGACTGCGCCATTTCTCCGATTTCATCCTTACGATTCATATCCAGACGCATGGTGAAGTGTCCCTGGCTCATTTCTTTGATCATATGATTGGCTTTTTTCAGTGGCGTGCTGATCATGGATCGCAGTATCAAACCAAACACAATGGCTACGAGGAATGAAATCAGCGTAACAATAATCAGCGTAGTCCTGGCTGCGTTGGCAGCCGCTTCATCCAAATCTTCTGTCCCCTGTGCTTCTTCCAACTTCATCGGAACAAGCTTATTGATGACGTCCATTTCTGCATTGGCTGCGATTCCGTAGGAACCACTATCCGCCAACAGGGCAAAGGCTTCAGCATCGCGATTTTCAGCGGCAAGGGGTTTAACCTTTTCAAATTCCTGGGCCAACACCTTTCGGGATGCCATAAATTCGTCAAACACAGCCTGCATTTCGGGATCTATGATAGTCGCTTCGAAAGCTGCCGCGGCCTCATCGATTTCCTGATTGCGAATGGCCACCTTATCAGTATTTGATTGAATCTGCTCGGGGCTGTTCTCAATGATCATATCCCGGATGATTACCCGCATTCTCTGATAGGATGTAGATATTTGACCAACCTCGGCAATCGGCAAAGTCATTTTTTCATAGAGAATGGTATTAGAATTTTCAAGATTCTGCAAACTTACAATTCCTACAATTCCTACAATCCCGGTAATAAGGGCAATAATGATAAAACCCACCAGCAGCTTTGTTCCGATTTTAATGTTATTTATCCAGTTCATTTTAAATTCCCCTTTCTTAAACGTCTCATTTTTAAATCCCGATGTCTTGTTTCTCTTTCTTTCACCAGTATACCTCTTCTTATTCTTTATATATTCAGAAATATAAACTCGCGTTTATATTTGAACTCATTTTGTCGGCCCTCTTGCAGCCGTCGATGTCAATCGTCTCCCATGATTCGGAGAAATAAAAAAAGAACAAAACAAAGCCTATTCCATAGACTCAATATCTGTTCTTTTTGCCAACCAGTTCACACTTTTTGGCATCTCTAACCATAATTCAATTGATTAAATTAACTTATCGTTATAGCAATTTTAACTTATATCAGTAAAGTTCAGTCTTATCGATGTTTAATCTTAAACACGACCTGATCATTAATAAAATCCGGTTCACATGCCAGTAACTGCATTTGGTATTTACCCATAAAAATCTGATCCAGCTGACTGACTGCCTCAGCTACTGTTAAAATATAAAATTTCTGTACCGCGTCAATGTACTCCTGACCAAAGGTCTTGACCAGGTAAATTTCAGTTGAAGATAGGGTACCCTTCATAACGATGTGGATTTCCCGGTCATAGTATTTGACATAGTGACTTTTGGGTCCGGCGCCCTGATATTTTTTGGTTAACCCGGCAATGGATTTGAGCAGCAACTTTTTTTCCTCTTCAGTAAACATAAATCTCACTCCTAAATTTGTTTTTCACAACGACTTCGTCAAACATAAATGCCTTTAGTGAAAATACCTTGCAAACAAATCTTTAGAGTGATATTTATTGATTAATACCATTTAACTTGATTTTCTGATCATTTATCATAAAGGGATAACAACTAAAATTATACTCTTTTGAAAAATAAAAGTCAATTATTAAATAGTAAGTTTAGCGTAATATCAGGAATAATTTACGATCATATCAGTCAATTCATTTAGCTAAAAAGAGGCAGGAAAATGCCGACACTTCCTCCCTGTTCGGTATTCCCTAATTGACATCGACCCCCATGCTGTTCAATGATAGTATTGGCTATATATAAGCCCATTCCATGGTGTTTATGATTGGTTCGGCAAGTGTCCGACTTGAAAAACTGTTCTTTGCCAAAGTGCAGGGCCTGGATTGAAAAGCCTTTGCCACTGTCCATCACGGTGATCACCAGGGTATTCTTTGTTTTCAAAACTGTCACCGCCAGAGTCCCATGATTCGGTGTAAATTCAACCCCATTACCAATCACGTTCATTACCGCCCGGTGGAGCTTTTCACCATCGGCCTGAATAAATGCTTTTGCCAGATTCTCTTCCTGCCACACCAGCTCGATGTTTTTTTTAATCATCAATCCCCTCGTCTGTTCATGAATGGAATCCATCAGTTCCGGCACCGATACCTTATTGAAATTCAATCTCTGCGGTTCAGCCAGTTGTGAAAGTTCCACCAGTTGATTGATATACCCTTCCATTTGAATAGCATTCTCAAGGATGTATTTTTTGTAGCGCTCCTGTTCGTTATCCAGAGCCGTTTCACCCAGCAGCTCGGCATTCCCTTTGACAATGGTTAAAGGTGTTTTGATATCATGAGCGAGGGCTTCTATTTGATCCTGTTTTGTTTTTTCAATTTTCCATTGGGTAAGCAATGATACTTTTAAACCATCCCGCATGTTATAAAGACTGTCCAATACCTGGTTGATTTCTGTAATATCACTGTTTCCAAAATCAAAATCAAGATTCTGCCTGGCAATGTTTTGGGAAACTGACTGGAGAACTGTAATCTTTTTGCCTAAATAACTCCCGAAGTTCCAGGATAGAATAATGATCAGTAAGATGATTTCCAGCACAAATGACAGCAGCCAGAGCAGCTCAATGTTGGGGAACCACTGCCGCAGGACCGGATCGCTGAATTGCATGGAAATAGGATAGGTGATCAGCAAAACCCCATTGCTTCGTGGAATATCATAAAGGAATTGCCAACCAGTCAGTGAAGATGCTCCATTCTGATATTTTTCCCATATCGACTTCACTGTCTTCTGGGATAATGAGCCATACTGATAATTACCGTTTAAATCGAAAACCCCGAACGCCGCTACATCCGGAACCATTTCTGGTGTGACCGCAGGCGTACTACCTAACAATTCCCTATTCTCAGAAATGGCCGTCTCGGCATAATTTGCGGGCAGAATGGCATCGGTATTGGTAGCATAAATAAAGACTGTATAATTAATGGTCGCAATGACTAAACTAAACCCCACCATCAAACCCACGAACCGGATAAATATGAGCCGCAGGGTTTTCTCTTTTTTCATCAGTCTTCCCATTTATAACCCACTCCCCAAACGGTTTTAATGGGAGCTTCGTTTTCTAAAGCCAGCTTCCCGCGAATGTTTTTCACATGTTCCACAATCACGCTGTTGTCGCTCTCTCCAAAAACACCGAATACCGACTCGTAGATCTGCTCCTTTGAAAAAACCTGGCCATGATGAAGGGCCAGCATTTCCGCTATCTGATATTCACTTTTGGTCAGAGTCACCTGGACATCACCCACATAGCAGGTTTTGCCTGCCATAAAAAAACGACAGTTTCCCACCGTAAATCCATGGCTGCGTTTCCGTTCTTCCCGTCTGAGATGGGCATCGATGCGGGCTCTCAGTTCCTTGATCGCAAAAGGTTTGGCAATGTAGTCATCGGCTCCCAGGCCAAGGCCCTGGACAAGCCCCTCGGCTTCGGCTTTGGCCGTTAAAAACAGAATCGGGCAATCGACCTGGTTGCGGATCCTTTCACACAATTCGAAGCCATTAAGCCCCGGCATCATAATATCCAGGATAATCAGCTGATAATAGTCCAGGTTTTCATTTAAGACATTCATGGGATTGTTCATTTTTTTAACCTGATGACCGCTTTTGCCCAAAACATTGGCGACCAGATCGAGAATCCCCGGATCATCATCCACCACTAATATATTTGCCATTTTTTGCTCCTATTCTTCTGATTTATGACCATCCCAATTTTCAAACCACACCATCAGCATCAGAATGGAAAGCATGGTGACCCCAACACCCAGAATCACTCCCAAACCCATCAAAGGATCCGGGCTGATCACGTCATGGGATTGCTGCATCACCGTAAACCAGGTAAAGCGGATACTCCAGGAACAGGGGAAAAACGGCCATCGGCCATCCCCCATTCCGGTTCGGAAAAGGGCGGCGATTAATGCTTCGAAAATCCCGATGCCGATGGAAACCGCTTTTGAAAAGCGCAGGCTTAAAAATAAATGAAAGGCATACAGAAACAAACTGCATCCTATTAAAATAAAGGTTAACATCACATAGGTCAGCAACGGCAAAGATAGCGTCATATTCGCAAACCCCAGGTAAAAGCCCATCACCGCAATGATCGTGCTAAGTCCTCCCAGGGCAGCCAGCACCAGAAATTTGCTCATCAGCGCCGACCATTTCCGATTATAGCTCCCCAGTAGGTTCTGGTAATTGCCGGAAATGTATTCGTCTTCCGCCACCATGGATGTCATCACCGCAATCAGAATCGGAAATGCCATGCACATGGCGGTCATGTAGGTTTTTTGCTTCATGACCGTATCCCAGGGGCTCACCGAAAAATAACTCAAAAATACAATCAGTGCCAGTATCGGGGCCAACAGATGCACCCAGAGAATCGGTGTTGATTTTAACTTCATTATATCAGTAATCAGCAAGTTTTTAAACTTCATTTATTTTCCCTCTCTCCCTCGAAATAAAAGTGCGGTTAACCCGATAAGGGTTAAAAATAACACCAGGCACCCCAGCATCGGCATGATCAGGCCGTTATTACTCAGCAACGGGCTGCCTTCGGGAATCGGTATCCCGTTGGGTAAAATATGAAGAACGGGACACATTAAGGCAATTCCTACACCGTAAGGGGAAAACTGAAGAAGGGATGAGGTTTGGAAAGCTACCACGGAAATCATCACCATCAGAACATTAAACAGCGTGGCGGCAAACAGATTGAATCGATCCGCCAGAAACATGCAAACCGGCAGCTGAAAAAGTGACGTTAAAACTAAAATGATGCCGCCAGCCATATTCGCCTGGAAAGAAATAACCGGTGCATCCAGATAACCCATAATGACGATGCCAAACATAAAAATCAGGCTGGATACCAGCATCAGGATACTGAGATACAGAATCTTACCCAGCCAGAACAAGGCTTTGTCGTTGGGAAACAGAAAGAGGCCCTTATATCCCAAGGTTTTGTCGCGATTAATCACCATTGATGAAAGTATGGCAACAAGTCCCGGCAGAAACATAACATACCACCAATTATATGCGCCGTTTTGTCCGCCGCCTAAAAAATAACTTAAAACCAGCACCGCCACCGGTGTCATGATCACAAACTGATTCACCGTTGAGCCCCGGCTCTTTTGAAATTCGGACTTTATAATGGCCAGCATCAGCATGCACCTCGGTTTTTCCCAATGACATCCATAAAGATTTTTTCTAAATCCTCATCTTTTTTCACCTCGCCATGGTAGCCCACCACGCCATTGGCGATAATGGTCACCTCATCGGCTATCAAGGCCACCTCGGTTAAAATATGGCTGGACAGGATGACCGTCATCCCCTTTGATGGGAAGGAACGAATCAGCTCCCTTAACTCTTCAATCCCCAGAGGATCCAGGCCGTTGGTGGGTTCATCCAGAATCAGAAGTTTCGGGTTGTTGATGATGGCCATGCCAATGCCCAGCCGCTGTTTCATGCCCATGGAAAAATTCCGGACCTTCTTTTTGCCCGGATTTTCAAGACCGATAATGGCCAAAACTTCCTCGGCTCTTGACCTTGGCAGTTCATAAAGGGTACAGGCCAGCCCCAGGTTTTCCATGGCCGTCAGATTGGGATAAATCCCGGGGTTTTCAATTAAGGCTCCTATTTTGCTTAAATTCCGGCGTTCCCAGGCCGCTCCCTGAAAAAGGATATTCCCCTGGGTGGGTTTCAGCAGTCCGGTGATCATTTTCAACAGGGTCGACTTGCCGGCGCCATTGGGGCCCAGCAACCCGTAAATCGAGTTTTCTTTAACCCCGATGGACAGATCATTCACCACCTTTTGGGCTTTAAACTGTTTCGTCAAATGTCTTGTTTCTAAAATATAATTTTCCATTTCATGTCCTCCAATGATTTTCATAGGTTGATCTTACCAACCGAATATAAGGAAAGCATAAGGATCGACTTGAAAATTAAAAAAAGGACCGACCATGTTCCCATGACCGGACCCTTATCATTACTCCTTATTTAAAAGATTAATTGCCGCCTTCCTCGAACATCTTCCATGGGCTTATTTTCCTGATGCTGCCTGAAACTATGAGCAGGGTTCCCAGACCCAATAAGCTGATGCCAATGGTCGTCAATGCAATCAATCCGGGGGCGATAAAAAAGTCACAGTTTAAAATGCCATTGGGCGCAAGCATCACCGCCATCAGTGGATTTGATAAATAATAACCGGCAATGGCGCCAACCAGGGATGCTCCGATAATCACCGGCATCTCGCTGATTAAAATCTGGCAAATCAGTTGGTTGGAGGTAAATCCCAATGCTTTAGATACACCGAGCCGTATTTTTTCACCCAACAGCCTGACCCGAATGACCAGAAACATGATAAAGACAATGATCACGGCGATAATGGCCAAACATGCCGTTACCACAATTTTTACCGCGGATTCAAAGGAATCCAACATCAATTCGATGGACTCAAAATAGCTTGCGCACTGAATGTTTTGGCCGCTGTACAAATTATTTATGTGAGTGACAAATTCATCGGTATCCTGATTGTCATTAAGATAAATCATCAGATTTTTCGCTTCATAAGACGGCATTAATTTCTTCATGCCATTGGTTGTAATCGCCGCACCTTTTCCCAGCATGTTAAACTGCTGGATTACGCCTACCACTAAAAATTCTTTTGTGACCCCGGTATATTCAATGGAAACGGTGTCGGCTATTTTAGCCCCCATACTGTCCAATACAATGCTGGTAATAGCAATTTCATTGTCATTCACCGGCATCCGGCCCTTTACACAGGTATCGACTTTCAACCGTCTGTAATCGTCGGTTATTCGGGTAATGGCACGACTTTCATGGCCATTGTATGCAATGAACCCGTCAAAGGTATCCAATGCGATGGTGCTTTCCACCCCAGACATGTCAGCAATGTCATTTAGCAGCTGATCGTTATTTTCCTCAACCCGGAGCTGAACCTCAGCGGTTTCCAGCCCGATTAATTTAATCATGGCGCTCTTGTCAGCGGTAAAATTATAGTACATGGCAAAGGCAAATACGCACACTAGACTCAACAGCATGATGATGATGCCGGCAATGATATTCTGCTTTTTATTGAAAAAGAATGATTTCAGTCCCAATGCAGTGTTCAGTCCCAATC
Source organism: Acetobacterium bakii (assembly GCF_001263355.1). GTDB lineage: Bacteria > Bacillota > Clostridia > Eubacteriales > Eubacteriaceae > Acetobacterium > Acetobacterium bakii. The sequence goes on along the minus strand of NZ_LGYO01000067.1, from coordinate 58,494 downwards.
TGGTATTATCCAGAGGCACTCTGTTTTTATTAAAATGATGGGTTTCAATCCCATTTCGCAGCGCCGTTAACGGCGTTATTTTTTTGATTTTAACAGCACTGAAATACGAAATCCCTAAAACCGAAAGCATGATAATTCCCAGACTCAGCATCGCCGCCTGTGGATTGATCCCGGTCAGCCAGCGGAGTCCAATGGATGAGGACACCACATTGGAAATCGCCGGGGAGATCCCAAAGGCTGCGGCAACTCCGATGATATAACCGCCTCCGGTAATCAAAAGGTATTCCAGCAGAATGGCATTCAGAATCTGGGTGGTGGTGTACCCCATTGCTTCCAGAGTGCCGATGTTTTTAATGTTATTCTCAATGTGAGTTGTGGTTGAAAATTTTATGACAATAAAGGCAATTAACAGGATGATAATGGAGAACGCTACCAAAACAGCCATGATGATGTGAATGAATATGGACACTCCGGTTTTCATGGTTTCATAATTCAGGGTCGCATAGCTGCCGGTTCGTTCCGAGGTGACAGGCTTTATTTTTTCGGTATACTGACTTTCAAATTCCTCCGAGCCATTGAGATCGTCTGTGATCACGGCACTGTAGCTGCATTTAAAGCCGTATGCCGGTTGACTTAGGAGCTCACTGAATTGACTGTCCCCGACATACAGTTTATACATGCTGACATTGGAGGGACTGGCAAACATCAGGTCTTCATAAAAGCCGGCAATTACAAGATCTATGGATTTATCATCCACAATAAATTTTAAGTTGTCCCCGGTCTGATAGCCGTTGGCGACTTTTAACACATAGGGAACGACAACCCCATTTTCCGGCATGGCAGCGGCGGCATCAATGATCTCAACTTTGGAAATGCTCCGGTCGGTATCAAGATTTAATATAATTGAGGATATGGCATACGCTTCTTCATTGGTATTGACATTCTGAAATTTTGAAGACAGGGACATCAGTGCATCTTCCCGCTCCCGGTAGTCGAAGCCCGCAATGGATTCATAAATTTCATCGATGGAACTGTCGTAGCTCCCATCGGCAATGGAAATAAAATGGGCCCCATTTAATCCGATATTTTTATTTTCAATAAAGGTATCCAGATTTGAAAGCACGCTGATGCCAACATACAGAAAAATGGTAGCCATGGCAATCAAAATGATCAGGGTGGCGGTGGCGAGTTTCGCTTTCTTGATATTGTTTTTTGCAATCATAAAAATATTCATGGCTACCAGCCCATGCTTTCAAGAAACTCCCGCAATATCTGATGTCGCTCCGGGTCATCTTTCACGTATATCCCTAGGTTCAGTTCATCGATAATGACCCCATCTTTTAAATACAGAATGCGGTTAGCCCGCCTTGCTGTTTTGATATCATGAGTAACCATAATCACGCTTTGTCCCGCGGCGTTGACATCTGTCATCACATCCAGAACATTGATGGCATTGGTGGAATTCAGGGCGCCGGTGGGTTCGTCGGCAAAGACGATTTCCGGAGCGTTGATCAGAGCTCTGACAATGGCGACTCGCTGGGCTTCACCTCCGGATAGCTGGGACGGATATTTGTGATAGCATTCTGCGGTCAACCCAACTTTCAGCAGCATGTCTTTGGCTTTTACAGCAATTGCTTTTTTATCCCGGCTCACCAGCAGTCCACAGATGATGATGTTGTCCAGAACACTCATGGTTTCATTGAGATAAATCTGCTGAAAAACAAAGCCGCAGTGTTTTCGTCTAAAAATGGCCAGCTGATCATTGGAATAGCCCGAGATTTCCTGACCTTTAAAGGTGATGGTGCCCAGGGTCGGCTTATCCATGCCCGACAGGGCATAGAGCAGGGTCGACTTGCCGGATCCCGAGCTGCCCATAATGACAGTAAAATCCCCGGCTTTGATATCAATGGTCAGATTTTTTAAAACATGCTGCATGATGCTACCGTTTGAATAGGTTTTGCTGAGCAATTCAGCTTTCAGAATTGTATTTTTCATTTTGTTTCTCCTCGAATGATTAATTGATCCATTCATTAGTTTAACGATAAGGACCATGGTCGGCGTTGCGCTTTCCATGGTCCTATTATATATGAATCCTTCTTAACAGATCTTTTTCCAACTCTTATTAAATCCTTAGCTGTTTCTTAACAATGCTGTTTCGGAGTGCCGGCAAGCTTAATATGCAGCTCCGCCACAAAGCCATTGTTGTTGTGGCAGTCAAGACGGCCTGCCATGGCTTCCATAAACTGCCGGGCGAGGTAAAGGCCAAGCCCGGAGCCTGGGGTGTTTTGAATTGTTTCGCCGGATCCCCGAAAGAACTTTTCGCACAAAAGGGGACCTTCGTCGGTTTCAAATCCGGGGCCGTAATCCCTGATTGTTATGGCCAGAAATTTTTCGGACTGATCGATGCAAAACCTGACATCGATGAAGGTGTCCGCATACTTACAGGAATTGCTGATGACATTGTCAATGACCTGACTGAGCCGTAAGGGATCGCAGCGGATCAGGCATTCAGGTATGGCGTTTTGAAAACGGATTTTCCCGTAATGATTGATATCCCCAAACATCCGGGTGATGATGGTGCTGGGTTGTTCGCTCACCGTGACTTTCAGCATTTCCAGTTCTTCCAGGGTTGCCTGAAAGAGGTTGCTGATGAGCGCATCGATGGTATCAGCCCTAGTATTGATGACCGCAATTTTTTCAATGCTTTCTTTGATGGCCGTATTCCCGGCACTGGTTTGAGTGGTTATCGTCTGACCCAGCTTGGCCTGGAGTAATTCACAGATGGCCTTAATGGTAGCCACCGGTGTTTTGATGTCATGGGAAAGCTCGGCCACCAGTTCCTTTTTGCTGATGTTGGCCAGGTATTCGCCCTGGCGGGCCTTTTTGAGTTCTTCCCGCATCAGGTCAAAGCTCTCGGTAAAGGCCCCGAAATAATTGCCCCGGTCCATTGGCAGCCTGAACTCCAGATCCCCATCGGCGATTTTTCCGGCAAACTGCTGCATCACCGCAAAGGGCCTTAATACCCACACATAGACCATTCCCAGAGTAACATAGACCAGGGCCAGAATGCCCAGCACCAACAGCGTCAGCAGGGCCAGCAGTTTTTCCTTAATTTCGTTTTCCGGGTTGACAAAGAGGACTTTGCCCCGGCTGGCGGCCCCGTCGGAAAGGCCGGGAACCGTGAGATCCACCATGGTCTGGCGGTTTTTAATGGCCTCAAATACCGCGGCGTTGTAGTTTTCATCGGTTTCAAAAACCAGGTTATAGGACAAGCCGTCCATTGCGCCAGTTCGGGCCAGCCCCTCGCTCTCAGCAGTCAGCTGTTTTTCAATGGTCTTAACCGTATTGTTAACCTGAATCACATCAATGGCGCCCAGACCGGTCTGGCTGATATAGGCAAACCCCAATCCGTAAATGGCCAGCAGCACCGCCGTAAAGCCGATGATCAGTCCCTTTATTTTCATAACTCACCACTGGTTTCCCAGGTGTCCGGGGTTTCAAATATGTACCCGGTGCCCCAAATGGTTTTGATAAACTTCGGTTTGTTGGGATTGTCTTCGATTTTCTCCCGGACTTTGCGAATGTGCACATTCAGGGTGCCGTCGCTGAAAAAGGCATCCCCCCAGATATTGGCAAAAAGCTCATCCTTAGTGATGACCCGGTTGCTGTTTTCAAAAAGGTATTGAAACAGCTTGAATTCCTTTGTTTTGAAACCGGCGTCCCTTCCATTGACAAAGACCTTCATGGCATCGGCATCAATTCTCAGATTCCCGCAGCGGTTGTGATCCTCAATCATAGCACCCGGATCAGCAGCATTTCCCCCGCTCACCGCAAACCGGTCACAGCGTTTGATGATCGCTCTGACCTTGGCCAGCAATACACTCAGAGCATAGGGTTTCTTGATGTAATCATCCCCGCCGATGTTCAGGGCGATGAGCACATCATCATCACTTTGCCGGGCACTGATAAAGAGAATCGGCACCTCGGTTATTTTACGGAGTTCCTTACATAGAGCAAAGCCGCTGTCATTGCCTAGATTGATATCCAGCAAAATAAGTTTGACCCCATTGTTTTTGATAAAATCAATGCAGCCCTGGGAATCAGTGATATAGGCCGCTGTCACCCCAAACATTTCAAAATATTCACTGGTCGCCTTTGCCAGCTCAACCTCATCATCCACGATTAAACAGTCAACGTTCATAGGTCCTCCAATCCGGTTTTTCAATCCACAATAATTATTTTTCACAACGCCGCTTCAGCTGAAAGCTGCTTTTCCAAAAATGCGATGCCATTGCACAGGATTTCGCTTTTCAATTTGGGGAGCTGTATTCTTCGGGCAACCGTTAAGCCCTTTCATTTCCTTTACCAGAAGATACCCAGGCAACTCACATCGGTACCCTGATCCACCGGTACTGTAAATGGTGCATCAATGGCCGTCACAATGGCACCGCCTCCGGCTAAATTGGTCGTGCCGCCGATATACAGTGGGGTTGAAATCCCATTAAAGGCCTCTTCACCATTAAAACCAAATGATCCCGTATCGGCCTTAAGAACCATTGCCGCTCTGTAATTGGTTAAAAATTCGCCAAAGGTCAGCTGGGGATCAATATATTTCTGAATGACACTCTCAACCGCTGCGTTGCCATTTCCAGGGTCCGTAATGATTTCATTAAACACCTTCACCCCGTTTCCGCTGCCCAGAGCTTCATCCACCTGGGTCCGGAGATATTGTCCAAAGAAATAGGAAAGGGCATAATTTAAATTGTCCGCGCTAGTGTTCCAATCAAGCAGGGATTTCCCATTACGAATGGCGTCCGATTTATTATAACTTGATAGTCTCATCGTGTGAACGTCTTTACAATCCTGGCCAGCTGATTCCGCCAAAACCTGATACATATACCCGGCTGCCTCGGACAAGGCTTCATCCAGCCAGGTATCCATATATCCGGATTTTTCTTCGATTTCATTGCGATTGAAATTCACCATATGCTGGAATTCATGAGCCAGTCCCACAAAGATTTGGGACACATTCGGATTGTTTACATCGTTTCCCATGGTTGGATAGGTATCCATGCAGAAAATTTCCATGCGGTTCGAATCCGCTCCATCATATAAGTCCTCTGGACTGAAATATCCATTGCAATATGCGTCACCGGGAATAGCATAATTGTCTTGAATATCAAAGCACAGGATGGCAATCTTACCATCGGCGTTGACATCCGATTCAGTATAAAAATTTTCAGTGATTAATGGATAGATGCTATCATCAAAGGCTTCGCCGATTAAGCAGGCATCGTCATCGGTGATGAACATGGTCGGGTTATCCGCATCAACCCAGACTTGCCCATGAGTGCCATTATAGGCCAGTCTGGCATGGGTTTGATCCATATTGCCGGTTATGAAACTATAGGTATAAAAGTCTTTGGTGCTGTTCAGTTCATAGACTTCACTGGTTTTAAGAAGAGACCCATTACTGGGATCAATGGGTCGCTGACCCGCCGAGGGTTCAAAAGGAAGTATTGCATCGAAGCCGTATGAAGCCAGATCTAATTCTGACGTTTCCATCACGTCAGCACCCGAACTCAAAGTGCCGGTTGACTGGGTGTTTTCAATATCGGTAGACTCATTACTGATTAAAAGCTGGTTTCCCAGCAAAACATTGCCCTGATCATCCACACTGGCAATGGCGGTGGCCGCTTCGGTAAGTGGGCTGTCTACATCACCGGCGGTGGCTTTGACCTTGTAATAATAGCGCTTTCCGTCTTCCAGATTGGGTACCACATAGGTGACTGCGGCTATTCCCGCTGCCACTTCGGTATAGTCCCCATCACTACTTGTTGCTGACTGATAGATAGTGTAGCTGTCGGCCCCATTAACCCCTTTCCAGGTCAGGGAAATGGCATGACTGGCAGCTTTTGCGTTCAAACCTTCCGGTGCTAAACCGTTTTTAACCAGTCTGATTTCAATGGCCTCGAGCCGGAGACTCTGACCTTCGGTTCCGGCACTCTCCCCATTGGCAGTCCAGGTGGTGTCCCAGCCTTGATTCTGAACGTGAGTCCGGTATTGTACCGCATAACCCGGCATCGCCACCAGTCGAATCTGAATAGCTTCCAGCCGCAGGCTCTGGCCCTCGGTTCCGGCTCGATTGCCGTCACTCGTCCAGGAACTTTCCCAGCCGTTGTTCTGGACATGGGTGCGGTATTCAATCTTAGCCCCGGTTGGCAGATTTGCCCCGGTGAGATTAATCTCAATGGCCTCCAGGCGCAGACACTGACCTTCTGTTCCGGCGCTACTGCCATTGGCTGCCCAGTTGTTTTCCCAACCGTTGTTCTGAACATGGGTGCGATAGGTGACCCCCAGATCCTGGGTGGCACTGGTTCCCAAAATGTCATTCGATGTTTCTGAATCCACGGTCTGTCTTTCCACGCCGGCAGCAAAAACACCGGGTGAAAAGACCATCAAAGTCAGGATAAAAACGATTACAATCAAGGAGTAAAATTTTTTCATGTGATTTTTTCCTTCTTATCTAAAATAAATTTTTGCAATTGCTGTGAAAAAAATCAGCAAGTTCAGGTTTGACAATGATATGCGCCGGCTTAATTTGATTGCTGGTCCCGGCTTTTTTATTCAGCATATCAAAATAGCGGCTGTAGGTCCCAGTTTTCAGATAACAGAGTGTCAGTCTTCCCATCTGCTTTGTGTCGATATAAAAGGCGATGGTGCTGTTGGCAAAGTTGAGTTTATCTTCCAGCATATGACGGTATTTGTTTTCCTGTGCCTTTGTGGCTGGAAGCATCGGGGTTTCAATGAAAATAACATAGCAGGGCGGTTCGGTTTCCTTATCAACCCAGACGCCGTAATCGATGATATCCATGCCGGTTCCCTGGGACAGTTCCTTGACCGCATAGCTGAAATGTTCCTCTGTGGTTTTTTCGCCCACAATGTTGGCGCTTTTATCTTTCCGGCCGGCAAAATTAATGATCGGCAGTTCATTCATAAAGCCTTTGATTAAAACCATGTCCCCCATTCGGTAACGATAGAGCCCCGAAAGATTGGTGACCACAAGTTCATAGTTCTCGCCCACAGTCAGCTGATCCATGGTTAGCGGTTCACCGCCATCCTCGGGAATAAATTCATAAAAGGCACCATCCTGTACTAACGGAAAATCACCGCTGTTCATTTTGTCGGCAACGGCAATGCCACACTCCGAAGCGCCGTACCCGAAATAGGAAAACGGAAGATCTCCCACATATTTTTTAAGCTTATCCAGATAAAAGGCAAAACTGCCGGTGAAGATGGCGGTTGTAAATGAATAACGGGGCCAAATTTGCGGCAATACCGGAGTATCAAACCCTTTTTTGAAGATGGCCCGCAATTCCGCAGCACGTTTTGGATTTGGTTTAAGATAAGGCCTTAATTCCCTGCGATTCGCCTCGGATAGCTGCACCCCGGCGCTGATGATCCCCTTTTCGATATCATCGCATAACAGCTCCCAATACTCTTCGAGGTACCGCATGTGTTCATAGACAACAATGCCGTAAATGGCATTGATATAGGTGACATCTCTTTTTTCAATTGAAAAACGCATTTTCAGATATTTCATATCCATATTTTTGATATCCGACGGGAATATCACCGGCAGCGGTGTCGCACTGATCAAACGCAGAAACGGTTTGATTTTTTTAAGCGGGGTCTCAGTGATGCAGCCCAACTCCGCCCCATTGGAAAGTCTATCCGCGGAATATTCCTGCATGAACAAAACCGAGCCAGTCGATAATTTTTGGGAACGTTGTTTAAAGTATTCCCAATCAATGGCAAACGGCGTGAATATCGTATATTTTGTCATTTCCAGGGCTGCTTTTCGGGTAACCGGAATCCGTTTGGGGTTTCCGGTACTCCCGGAACTGTCCGCATAAAAATCAACCGCCGCAGCGGTTATCAGGTTCGTTTCGCCGTCAAGCATCCGTTTGATGTATCCATCATAGTCGCTGTAATCCGACAGGGGAACCCTTCTTCTGAAGTCATCATAGGAATGGATCTCGGCAAAATGATATTTTTTTCCGTATGCGGTGTTTCTGTTTTTGTGCAGAAGCCGCAGGAGTTTCCGATGGCTGCGCTTGTTGGCATTTTTCGAATTTTTTCTTAACTCCAGCATAATACAACGTCCGATCAAGGTCATGATCTCATACATCAGGTATTTCATTGGTTCTTTCATCTAATCCCCCTGTTTGACTGTGTCAGCCGAATCACCGATCAAAATACAGTTGATGACCGCATCGGGAATCAGTTTCCTGATGTCGCCTTCGATTGTTGCATTTCTCTGCAATATCTCTCTGGCGGTCAAAGCATCATCATAGCCGATGAATAAATCAATGAAGGTGGTACTGGCCGATACCCGGGTATGATAGGTCTCGAAAAGTTCATACAGTTCGAAATTCACAGCCAGGACTTTTAAAATTTTCTGGGCCACCTTTTCATCGGTACATTTGTCCAGCAGTGAATTGACACTGGTTTTAATGGGCTCCAGACTGACATAAAAGCAATACCCAATAATCACCAGACAGATAATGTACTGAAACCGGTAAATGCCCATGCTATCCGGGAACAGGGTGACCAGAGCCATTGCCCCAAGGGTTACCGCCAGCTGCAGACCCTCATTGAAACAATCCACAATCTGAGACTTAACGATGCCATTGTCACTGCGGCTTTTCTTTTTCAGAATGATAATAACCGCGGCATCATAGAGGACAACCGCTGATGAATAGGCAAACGCCAGAAAACCAAAGGAAATATCCATATCCACATGGATAAAGTCGTTCACCGCCAGCACTGCCAGGATGATCAGGTTCACATCCTGGATAATGAATCCCGCAAAGGTGCTGATGGCCTCGAATTTTCCCAGGCCATATTCATAGGCATAGGATTTATTGTCCGCCTGTTTTTTTAAGACCAGGGCATACATGCCGAAGGTCACCGTGGAACCAAAGTTGGCCACAACCTGAATCAGAAACAACAGTGAACCCGTTGAAAAATAGAGATAGGTCATAAATCCCAGTGCCAACACACCGGTTATCAGGAAATTCATTAAGGTTATTCTGAACAGTGCTCGGTAGTCATTTTTTTCGCTCATCATTATGCCCTTCTGCGTTATTTATAAATTCTATTACTTCATCTATTTTGAAGCAAACTCATTTTATAAGTGCAAACCGTTTTCTGTTGTTTGTATATCTCTTAAATGCCTTAATCTGTTGTCTTTTTTAGATGGATCCATAAAAAAAACCACCGGACAGCCTAAAACCGCCGATGGGATCAGTCGTTTGGTATTTCATCAGAAGCATTATATGCCAATGCTGATCGTCTTAATCACACTGTTTGCCCTTGGCCTTTATGTATAATCCCAACCCCAGCAATCCCATTATTGCGCTGATGGGTACCCCAAGGGAGCTATTGGTACCTGTTTTGGGATTATTTGTTGAGGCCGTCAGTACTTTCTCAGTGCCAGTTTGGACCGGCGGAATGACCTCATAGGCTGCGGTCACCTCAACAACACCCGCCGGCATGATAAAGGTTGTACTTGCAGCTTTCGGATCGGCAAGGATGACGTCGCCGCTTTCAACCGTCCACATCGTCAAACGCTGTCCTGTTTCAGGAGTGTTAGCTTCGATTGCAACACTTGAGCCGACTTCATAATCACCGCTTCCGGTGCCGCCGTTTACCGTAACAGCATAGGTTAATGGCATGTCAACCGCTAACACCCAGCCATACCAGTAACCCTCCCGGGCATCACCATCGTTAACGGCATTGTATTTATCCACAGCCGCCTGGGTGTTGCCGCCAGCAATGGTCAGGGTGGTACACGGACACAGTGCAAACCCGTTGATGCCAACAGTCGGTGGCGCTGCTCCCACTGTGAGGTTGGCAAAGGCCGGGCATTCATTAAATGCTTCCGCTCCAATTGCAGTTATACTTGGCATTGTCACCGTGGTCAAGGCCGTGCAGCCGGCAAAGGCCGATTCTCCGATTGACATTGCCCTGGGCAGGTTCACCGTGATTAAAGCTTTGCAGCTGGCAAATGCGGCATACCCGATTGCCGTTGCCGCGGGCATTTCGACTGTGGTTAAGGCTCTGCCTCTATTAAATGCCATATCGCCAATTGAGGTAACCACAGGCATTTTTACCGAGATTAAAGCCACACAAGTATCAAATGCACCTTCGCCGATTGATGTTGCAGCCGGCATTTCAGCCGTTGCTAATTTTTCACAGTGAGCAAATGCTCCGACGGCGATAGTTTCTGCTGCCGCTATGTTGATATGAATTAAAGCATCGTCAAAAGCAAAGGCACTCTCGTCGATTGAGGTTACCGCTGGCATTTCGACACTGGCTAAAGCTGTGCAGAAATTAAACGCCCCGAAGCCAATTGAGGTAACCTTTGGTATATTAACCGTTGTTAAAGCGTTGCAATTATTAAATCTCCAGTCACCGATAGACGTGACATCTTCGGCGGCAAACAGCACTGTGACAGTATTTCTAAACGTCGTTTTATCGATTGCAACACCGTCTGTTTTGGTATTGTCGGCATTGGTTTCATAGACGATACCGTCACTTCTTAAAACAGCGAAGACATCTTCTGCTGCCTGTACCGGAATTGTCATTTGAGGCAACAGCCCTATCGACAATACCAGGGCTAAGACTAAGGACCACATTTTCTTTCCCTTTGTTTTACTGATTGTTTTTTTAGTTTCCATGTCTTTTCCTCCTGAATTTCTTCCCTATGTTGCAAAGCACCATTTTAAAGCAGATTATTCTACGCTAATACTATCACATAAACAGACGCGGTAACAGTACTCAACATAAATAACCGCTTTGCCGTCATATTTTTCATAATCAATGCATTTTTTGGTAAACTAAAGAAAACAAAAGCGATATAAAAGCGAGACGACTCCAGTTCCGCAGAACCCGAATCGTCTCGCTTTGTTTTAGTGCCTCACCAATAAATTAAGTGTCCCTGTTCCGTATCGGCACTCAGTCATTTGTTTTAACCAGTCTGATTTCAATGGCCTCCAGCCGCAGACTCTGACCTTCGGTTCCGGCGCTGTCGCCGTCGGCGGACCAGGCAGTTTCCCAGCCTTGATTCTGAACGTGAACTCGGTACTGCACCGAATACCCCGGCATATCCACCAGCCGGATCTGGATGGCTTCCAGGCGGAGGCACTGTCCCTCTGTTCCGGCGGGCTGACCATCTCTTGTCCAGTCCGTTTCCCAGCCAGTATTCTGCACATGGGTTAAGTATTCAATGTGTGCCACGGCTGGCAGATTTTCCCCGGTAAGATTAATCTCAATGGCTTCCAGGCGCAGGCTCTGGCCCTCGGTTCCGGATCGATTGCCATCCGATGTCCAGGCGGTTTCCCAGCCGTTGTTCTGGATGTGCGTCCGATAGGTTACGCCATCAGGTAACGTGATTTCGTTTTCGGTCCATTGGGCATACAGGGTTGTCGTTGCTGCGGCAGTAAAGTCTGCCCCGTCGGCATAAGCTGTGCCAGTGCCGTCTTGTTTGGTGTTCCAGCCGGCGAAGCCGAAACCGGTGCGTTCAAATGTGTTTTTAATAAGGGCCTGTTTCGTTGATTCGGCGAAGACCTGTTCCTTCATGATACCGGTACCACCGTTTTCGTTATAAGTTAGGGTATATGTTTGGACCGGGCTTGGTCCTGGGCCAGGATCAGGAACAGCTTCAGCATACGCAACGGCGTAGGTGGAGAATTTTTTGGCGCTCAGTTTAATGGTTGCGCCGTCGTCAATCAGCTCAATTTTCTCGCCCTGTGCATTAGGAATTTTGGTAATCGCCTCGACAGCCGAACCATGGTAGCGATAAATCGTATAATCTGTTTTGCCTTGCAGGGAAGCATCAAGTGGGATCAATACCTCAATCAGAGAAGGCAGCTCGGGAAGTGAGTCTGGCGCGGCCGAACCGATTGTTTTAAATACGGAAAAATCAATAAACATCCCCACGGTTCTTCCAGTTGCTGCTGCAGCGGCGGTTATATTGCCAACATTTGGCGCCGTTTCGTCTTCTGCTTCCGCAGTAAACTTGATCTCAACCAAATCGCCTGCTGCTGCTAAAACTTTATCTGCATCGGTAAACTGCTGTTCAAGATTTCCGACAACAATCGCCGGCGTATTTTCTTTCACCACGACCTCACTGTTCATCTTTTCGTCAGGAAGGATGATGGCACTTGAAAAGCCGGGATCGGCATTATTAATATTTACAAGGGTTGTCACCACAACACCATTCTTACTGACCACCAGATTATAGTTGCCGTTGGGCACGTTATTAATGGTAAAACCCCCGTCTACATCAGTTGTGATGCTTACGCCGATCTGAGCGTTGCCCTGCATCAGCTTAACAACCGCACCAGACAACGGTTGGTCTGCGCTGTCCGCAACCGTTCCCGACACCGTGAACGTGTTTTTGTTGTCGGTCCACTGAGCATACAGGACGACACTTTCTGTTACGGATGCACTGAATTGTGCACTGTCGGCGTAGGCGGTGCCGCTGCCGTCGGCACTGGTGTTCCAGTTTTTAAAGCTGTAACCAACACGTGTGAATGTGTTGACACTCAGGTTTTGTGGACTGCCGGCGCTGATCTGCTGTGAAGCCGTGGTGCCTGCGCCGCTGTTGGCATCAAAGCTGATGCTGGTTACCGGAATGGCCTCATAATTGGCAGTGACTTCGACTGTCTTCCCCGGCATGGTAAAGGTCGTTTCTGCGTCCGTGGCTTTAGCAAGCACAACGTCGCCTTTTTGAATCGTCCATTCCTTGAAGCGCTGTCCGTCTTCCGGTGCGGTCGCTCTAATGGTGACCGTTGTGCCGATACGATAGTCGCCACTTGCTGTCGCCTCGTTTACGGTTCCCTTGTTTACCGTTAGTGGATAGGATAACGCCCAGCCATACCAATAACCATTGGGAGTACTGGTATCCGCTGCCTCGTATGCGGCTATAGCCGCAGGCGTTTTGCCGACAATGGTGAGATTGGTGGGTTTGCATGCTTTAAACGAATCTTTGCCAACCGTTGGTGGGGTTGCCCCCACGGTGAGGTTACTCAATAGCGGACATTGAGAAAATGCTTCCATACCGATTGCTGTTACCGTTGGCACTTCCACCGTGGTTAAGGCTCCGCAACCAGCAAATGCGGCAGTACCGATTGAGGTTACCTTCGGTATTTCCACCGTGGTTAAGGCTTTATCATTTATAAATAACTGGTCGTTAATTGAGGTGATCAAGGGCATTTTTACCGTTGTTAAAACCCTGCAGTTAGCAAATGCAGCGATTCCAATTGAGGTTGCCGCCGGCATCTCAGCTGTTTCCATTTTTTCACAGTTAGCAAAGGCGCCGGCGTTGATTGTTTCTACCGCTGCCATATTGATATGAACCAATGCGTCATCCATCGAAAATGCCCCCTCGTCGATTAAGGTTACCGCTGGCACTTCGACGCTGGTTAACGCCTGGCAGCCATTGAAAGCCTCTTCCCCGATTGCAGTAACCTTTGGCATCGTAACGGTGGTTAAAACCTCACAATTACAAAATGCCGAATCTTCAATTGATTTGACATCATCTGCCGCAAACAGATGTGTCACGGTTGTTTGAACAGTCGCTTTATCGATTACCACGCCGTCTGTTTTGGTATTGTCCACATTTGTAGTATAGACTCTGCCGTCATGTCCTAAAACACCGTAGCCTGGTTCTGCCGGCGTGTTTTCGGTCCACTGGGCATACAGGGTTGTCGTTGCTGTGACGTTTGATGCGCTGAATGCTGCACCGTCTGCGTAGGCGGTGCCCGTGCCAACGGCACTGGTGTTCCAGTCTTTAAAACTGTAGCCGGCCCGGCTGAATGCGTTTTTAGTAAGGTTCTGCGGACTGCCTTCGCTGATCTGCTGTGATGCCGTGGTACCCGTGCCGCTGTTGGCATCATAGCTGATGCTGGTTATCGGAATGACCTCATAATTGGCAGTCACTGCGACGGCGTTGGCCGGCATGGTGAAGGTCGTGGTTGCCGCGGCGGCATTATTAAGAGTAACGCCTTCGCCTGCAACCGTCCATGTTGTGAAGCGCTGTCCGGCTGCCGGTGCGGCCGCTGTAATGGTGACCGTTGCGCCTTCGCCGTAATTACCGGTTCCGGTGCCGCTGTTGACCGTCAGGGTTTGATAAAGGACAATCGCCCCCAGTTGGATGTCTGCGTCATTGACCGTCACTGGCGTTGTGACCGTGAAGCCATCTTTACTGACCACCAGGCTGTAACCGCCTTTTGGCACTTGAACAGAACTAAAGCTTCCGTCTGCACCGGTTGTGACGGCGGCGCCGATGGTGGTGTCGCCCTTCTTAAGCTCAATCTTCGCACCGGACAGCTTGTCGCCGTTGCCGTTTACGACGGTTGCCGATACCTTGTAGGTGTTTTCGGTCCATTGGGCATACAGGGTTGTCGTTGCTGTGACGTTTGATGCGCTGAATGCTGCACCGTCTGCGTAGGCGGCGCCCGTGCCAGCGGCACTGGTGTTCCAGTCTTTAAAACTGTAGCCGGCCCGGCTGAATGCGTTTTTAGTAAGAGCCTGTGGACTACCTTCGCTGATCTGCTGTGATGCCGTGGTACCCGCGCCGCCGTTGGCATCATAGCTGATGCTGGTCACTGGAATGACCTCATACTCAGCTGTTACCGTAACAGCATTTCCTGGCATAGTAAATGTTGTTATTGCATCCGTTGCCAACACAATCCCATTTTGAGTCCATGATTTAAATCGTTGTCCTGTTGTTGGTGGGGTTCCCGCGGTGATCGTCACTTCAGTGCCTTCAGCGAAGTGACCGCCTCCGGTTCCGCCCGTTACAAGAAGATCGTAAGCGTTGGCTTTGAGTGGCCAACCGTACCAGGAATTGTCAGAAGTACCACTAATATTTTTGTATTCCGTTATTGCTGCCAATGTATTACCACCGACAATGCTCAGATTAGTACAAGGACAATTAAAAAACGCAATGTCCACACCCAAAACTGTTGGTAGCTCAACATGTGGCGGTGTGGTGCTCACGATAATATTTGCAAAAGATTCGCAATCAGCAAACGCACCAACTTTAATCTCGGTTGCTTTTGGCATATTGACACTTTCTAAACTACTGCACAAGCTAAAGACACCCGTCGAAATTGTCGTAACCTCCGATAAATCAACCGAGGTTAAGCCCGTACATGAACAGAAAGCAAAAGCATCAATTGTTATTACTTTTGATAAGTCAATTGTCGTTAAACCGCTACATTTAAAAAATGCGTGATCACCGATAGATGTTACTTTTGACAAATCAATCGTCGTTAAATTGATACACTCAGCAAACGCCGACGGTCCAATTGCGATCGATGTTGCCTGTGATAAATCAACTGTGGTTAGGTTGATACACTTATAAAATGCACTATTATCAATTGCTGTTACATCAGATGATACGAATAAATGTGTCACCAATGTGTTTCCCATTTCTTCTCCATCTGTTTTAGTGTTATTTAGATTGGTGGCATAAACCTTATTATCATCCCTTAAAACACCGTAACCGGGTTCAGCAAGTAAAGACCACTGCGCGTATAAAACGATATTTACGGATGTCGTAAAGGTATCGCCATCAACATAATGTGTACCCGAACCATCAGCACTGGTATTCCAACCGGTAAAAGTGTAACCGGTGCGCGTAAATACGTTTGTGTTTATGGTTTGCGAAGGATTACTAACCTGTTGTTGTGGCATAGTTCCGACGCCCTCGTTAGCATTAAAATCAATGGTGATTATCGGTATGGCTTCATATTCAGCCGTTACCGTAACTGCATTACCGGGCATAACAAACGTCGTTGTTGCATCTGTTGCTTTTGCCAGTGTGACCCCATTTTGAGACCATGATTTGAAGCGTTGTCCATTTGGTGCTGTTCCCGCTGTAATCGTTACGTCGGTTCCTTGAGCGAAGTTACCGCCTCCGGTTCCGCCATTTACAGTCAGAGCATAAACATCAATCTTAAGTTGCCAGTCATACCAATAATTCTCACGGACATCGCCGTCATCAACGGCGTTGTAATCACCGATTGCTTTAATGGTGTTTCCACCATCTATTTTAAGATTCGTTTTGTTTGAACAATCTTTGAACACTTCAACCCCGACGGTTGGTGGGGTTGCGCCGACGGTTAAGTCTGTCAAAGCCGTACATTCCTCAAACGCACACGTTTCAAGTTCGGTTACTTTTGGTATACTGACCGTTTTTAAAGCCGTGCATTGGGAAAATAGTGACTCGGGAAGTGTTGTTATGAGTGGGAGTTCAACATTTTCTAAGCTTGTGCATAAACCAAACGCTGCAAAACCAACGGTTGTTACCGCTGAAAGATCAACCGTTTTTAATTTTGCACAAAGAGCAAACGCTAACTCATTAATAGTCGTTACCTTTGATAAATCAATTGTTGTTAAATTCGAGCACTCATAAAATGCACCCTTTGGTATCGAAGTCAACTTCGGAATGTTGACCGTTGTCAAACCAGAACAATTACCAAATGAACCCGTTCCAATTTCAGTCGCATTTTGCAGATCAACCGTTGTTAATAACTCGCAACCTTCAAAAGAACTTTCACCAACGCTTGTTACATTCTTTAAATCAATAGTCGTCAGACCGGTACAGCCATGAAAGGCGTCCTTTTTAATTATTAATGAAGCAACCTTTGAAAGATCAACCGTTACTAAATTAGTACAATTCTGAAAAACCACTTCATCAATTATTGTTACACCCGCATCGACAAACAAATGTTTCACTGAATTTCTATTAATTACTTGACCATCGGTTTTGGTATTATCCGAGTTGCTCAAATAAATCTTACCGTCATTTTTTAAAACACCATAGTCGTAAACCCATTGAGCATATAATGTAGTATTAGCCGATGCCGTAAAGAATGCATCATCAGCATAAGCGGTTCCTGACCCATCCGCACGTGTGTTCCAACCAGCAAACAAACAATCGACACCTGTAAACGCATTATGCGTAAGATTCTTTGTCTCAACGTCATTAAATATTTGAGCGAACATACGACCAGAACCGCCGTTTGCATTAAATGTTACCGTATATTGAGTAAACGCTTCAAAACCGGCACTAACAGATGTATACCGTCCCGGCATAACAAAGGTTGTTGTTGTGGCCTTCGCATCAGCAAACACCACGTCGTCATCACCAATACCACGATCCTGCATCGTCCCCCAATTTACAAAACGTTGTCCCTCGGGAGGTGTATTAGCTGTAACCGAAATCGTTGTTCCGGTCGGATATAATCCGGTATCAGAGGGACTATTTACCGTTCCATCAGTTACGCTAAGCGTATGTGGTAACGCCCAACCATACCAATAACCAACCCGTTCATCAGTCGGGTTAGCTATCGCATATGAAACGTCATATGCACTAACGACCGATTTGATTTCCGCGGTGGTCGTGACCCCAATAAATGAAATATTTGTTTTCGGACAACCTTGAAATGCATCTTCGCCAACCGTTGGTGGCGAAATAACAATAGCAAGATTAGCTAAAACAGGGCAATTATAAAATGCACCCACGCCTATTGATGTTATTGCCGGTAATCTAACCGATGTCAAACCATTCATAAAACCAAAGGCATAGTCAGAGAGTGTCGTAACCGACGGTAGATCCACCGTTATTAGGTCATTACATTTATTAAAAGCGTATTTGCCGATTGTTGTTGCAACCGGTAGATTGATAGATTTTAACCCACCGCAATTAAAAAATGCATAGTCGCCTACTTCCATTACCGCAGGCAAATCAACCGTAGTCAAACCCACACAATTAACAAAGACCTCTGTACCAATCGTTATCACTTTTGGTACTGTTATTGTACTTAACTTTTTACAACCAGAAAACGCTTTTTCACCGAGGGTTAGAGCCTCTGATAAATCAACAGTTGTTAAATTACTACAATCCATAAATACATATGCATTTACAGTCGTTACTTTTGGTAGCGACACTGTGGTTAAACCCGCGCAATCTCGAAAGGCTTCATAACCTAGTGATGTTACAACGGGAAAGTTTATTGTTGCTAAGTTAACGCAACCAGAAAAAGCACTCTCACCAATCGAGGTTACACTGGGGGCATTTACTTCAATCAAATTAAGACGATTAGCAAATAATACTGGAGCAATTGCTGTAACACCATCGGCAACATACAGATGCGTTACATCGGCGATATTCATTTCAACACCATCAGTTTTAGTGTTCGTCACATCAGTTGTATAAACTTTGTTACCGCTTCGCAATACGCCGTAACCAGGTTCTGCTGCCGGCGAAGGCGTATTTTCGGTCCACTGAGCATACAACGTCGTATTTGCCGTTGCCGTAAATGATGCACCATCAGCATACGATGTACCTGTACCATCAGCCGAAGTATTCCAATTGTTAAAAGCAAAACCGGCTCGGATAAACGTATTTGTCGTAAGTGGTTGTGCCGTTGCGGGTGCAAAACTCTGTGGTGACATAGATCCGGCACCATCATTTGCGTTATAACTCAGGGCATATGTTTGACCGACTAACTGCCAGCCGTACCAGAAACCCGGTGACCCGTTGGCATCAGCCGTTTCATATAAAGCTATCGCATCCGAAGTATTGCCACCAGCGATATTAAGCGATGTTCGTGGACACTTATCAAATACGTCAGGCATTACGCTTGGTGGTGTTGCTCCCAAAGTAATGTTATTAAGATTGACGCATTCGGCAAACGCCCAAAAACCGAGTGTCGTTACTTCAGGTGCATTAATCGTTGTTAACTTAGTACACCCATAAAATGCCTGGTCCCCGATTGATGTTACATGTGGCATATTTACTTCAATTAACGTTGGACAACTAAAAAACGATAACATACGAATGTTTGTTACATCATTAGCGACAAAAAGATGCGTCACTATATTCCTATCAATTATGCCTCCATCTTTTTTGGTATTATCAGCATTGGTAGCATAAACTTTGTTATCAACCCTTAAAACGCCGTAACCAGGTGTTGCCGGCACACTGGCTGTCCATTGGGCATAAAGCGTAGTATTTGCCGTTGCCGTAAAAGAAACGCCATCAGCATAAGATGTCCCCTGACCATCAACTGCTGTATTCCATCCAGTAAAACTATAACCGACTCGGGTAAACGCGTTTGGCGTCAAATTTTGAGGGGTGCCGGCGCTGATTACTTGTGACGTCGTAGCATCAACACCATTATTTTCATTAAACGTAACCGTGAAAGTAGCTACTGGATCAGCCACATACCAAGCGGTTACTTCGGCATCCTTACCGGGCATAACAAAAGTCGTAGTTACCTTATTTTTATCAACTAACTCAAAACCAGGACCTTTATTATCAATCGTCCAGTCAATAAAAGACATTCCATCTTCCGCGGGATTCGCCGTAACGGAAACAGTAGTACCGATGCGATAATCACCACTGGTGATTCCATTATTTACCGTAAGATGATAAGGTAATGCCCAATCGTACCAATAACCCTGAGTACCGAAAGCATCCGCTGATTCATAGTCAGACACACTATTCTCAGCAACCGTAAGATTTGTGCGAGGAGCTGCACCAAACGCACAGGCGTCAACCGTTGGCGGTGTCGCACCCAATGTTAGATTCGCAAAATTATTACAGTTATCAAACGCATAATCACCAATGGTTGTTAACTTCGGTGAATTTACACTCGCTAAAGCCTCACAACCAGAAAACCCATAGGCACCAATAAATAAAACCTCCGGCAAGTCAACACTGCTTAGCGAACCACAACCCTGAAATGAATTATTACCAATAGATATAACGTTGGGTTGAAACACAGATGTTAATTTGGAACAATTCGAAAAAGCTGAATCACCAATTGTCGTTACAGAAGGCATACTCACCGTAGTTAATTTCGGACAATATTGAAAAGCATTTTGTTCAATTGATGATACGCCATTGTCCACATACAAATGTGTCAATTCATTCCTATCAATCTCGTCGCCCGGTAGTTCCGTATTTCCTTCATTAGTTGCATAAACAAGACTGTCACTTTTTAATACGCCGTAAACGTTATCCGCAGCCTGCACCGGTATCGGCGGAAACAAACCCACCACCATAATCGTCACCAACATCAGGGACAAAATCCTCTGCCCCATTGTTTTACTAAACATTTTTTTAATCTCCAAATTATCTCCTTCTGATTTTTGTCATTTTATTCTGAATTTCTCACTTCATTGCAACGTTTTTGAAAAATGGCGCTATTTTAAGGCGATATTGATTAATCTGCCGCACTTTTGAAAGCAATTTTTGACACAGAGATAATCTTATCAAAAAAACAGGCCAGATAACCGTGCTCGACATAAATAACCGTTTTGCCGACATATTTAACATCATTACCGTAATTTATATGGTAAACTAAAGAGAAAAAGGCACGGAGCCAATATCGCGCCCTGCTGTTTTGCAACTTTTAAGGAGACCTCAACATGACCTATTTAATGCAAGTCTGGGAAATAATATGGCACAGTCCCGGAATCGTCATCGTCGCAGTTGGCGGGATACTCGTGTACGCCTGCTTCCTTCGCCCACGCTGGAAGTGGTGGTGCTACCCGGTGATGGCCGCGTTAAGCTTTATGGCCCTGCCCCTGCTGTCCGATTTATTTACTGCAGTGTACCATCAACAAAACGCTTCCAGTATTGTGATAGTGGGTCTCGGATATTGGATTAGCATTTTGGTCCTGATGACCTTCCGAGATCATTTTGGGGCGATTATTATCCTTCTTACCACCCAGGGCATCTTCAACCGATTGGGCACGTTCTGCGGTTATATTCTGCATATTCCCCTAAATGCAGCACTTGGCGGTAATTTGGCAATCAATCTGTCCGCGGCGCTTGCGCTTGGGGTGATGTACACCCTGATTTTACTGGTCAGCTGGCTGATGCTGCGTGAAAAAGGCCGTCGGCTGATTCAAACGTTGCTGCCGCGTTACAACTGGGCCGCCGTGGCCGGCTTCGCATTTTTTGCCAAGCTGATCATCGATTTCTGCTCGAACTTTGCCTTTAGGCTAAACCCCTCCTCCGATATCAAGATCATCTGGGCCATGATCGCCGTCTGCCTCTTTTCCCTGGCATTCCTCGGTTTGTACCTCTATGTCATTATGTCCACCCTGAAACATTCGGAACTGAAGGCCGCCGCAAACCGGCTGATCTTTGAGAAGGAGGCCCAGCAGCGGTATTACGAAGCCCAGCTTCATAATCAGGAGGCGCTGTTCCGGATGAAGCACGATATGAATGGACACCTGTCCACCGTCGCCCAGCTGCTTCAGGAGGATAACCTCGACGAGGCGGTGCTCTACCTCGCCAGTCTCGGGGATTACGCCGAGAGCCGTCAGCAAAAGCTATCTTCCGATGACCCTTATCTTAATGCGGTGTTGACCAACTATGCCGCACCCTTTGCTGAGAACGATACCACCTTTGAGCATGATATCCAAGCGGGTAAGTATGGCGCTGCACCCGATCGAAATGAGCCTGTTGCTGAACAATGCCCTGAGAAAAGCCCTGGCTGTTTAGCCACAAGATTAGTATAAAAAAAAGCCGCTAAAAAGCCATCAGCAACCATAAGGTTTCCGATGGCTTTAGTCTTTTCAATGGGTATCCGGCTTTATCGACATAAATAACCGTTTTGCCGTCATATTTTACATCATGACCGTAATTTCTATGGTAAACTAAAGAGAAAAAGGGAAGGATGTAACGACTCAATGACACTTAAAATTGCGGTATGCGATGATAACCCCAGCGACAGACAACGTTTGATCGCGCTGATTAAAGCAGACCATCCCGACTGCGCGTGCACTGCCTATGAAAGCGGTGAAATGCTGCTCTGGGATTTTGACAGCGGCGCTCACTTTGACATCATCTTCCTTGATATTTATATGGCCGGGATAACCGGTGTGACGGCGGCCCAACAGATTCGATTGACGGATGCTGAGACGCTGTTAATCTTTGTCAGCAGCAGCGATGAGTTTTACCGGGAATCCTATGATCTTTACGCCTTTAACTACTTGATTAAACCACTGACAGCAGACAAGCTGAACGAGGTTCTGGGCCGGGCCCGGGAACAGCTCAACCGGGATGCCGATCAGGTTGTCTACATCACTTTCATGGGCAACCTGCATACGGTTCGCTGCAGCCAGCTGCTGTATCTTTCGAGCAAACAGCACACGGTGAATTTTTGCCTGAAAAGCGGTGAAATTCTGAAATCCTATGGCAAACTGGACGACTTTGTCGCACAACTTCCTGATGACAGCTTCATCCGCTGTCATCAGAGCTATCTTGTCAATTTGAACCATGTCACCGCCATGACAACCGGTGAATTCACCATTGGCGACATCCGTATTCCTATTTCCCGAAGCTATTCCGGACAGGCACGAAACCAATATCGTGCCCTGTTGTTTCGCAACTTTTAAGGAGGCGTAAAATGACCTACCTCAATCAGGTCTGGGAAATGATATCCCACAATCCCAGTACGGTTACCGTTGCCATTGGCGGGATGCTGCTGTATTTCTGCTTCCTGCGGCCACGCTGGAAGTGGTGGCTTTACCCGGTGATGCTAGCACTGACCTTCTTTTCCCTGCCGCTGCTGTCCGTCCTGTTTACCACAGTGTTTCATCAGCCCAACGGCTACAGCGTATTGATGTCCTGCCTCGGTTATTGGATCGATATGATGGTCCTGCTTGCCTTCCGGGAGCATTTTGGCGCGACGCTTGCCCTTCTGTTCACCCAGGGTATTCTCAACCGCTTGTTCACCTTCTGGGGTTTTATTCTGCACATTCCCCTGAGTACAGCACTTGGCGGCAATCTGGAAATCGGTGCATCGGTGGCGCTGGTAATGGTGGTGATGTACACGGTGATGTTGCTTGTCTCCTGGCTGGTCCTCCGTGAAAAAGGCCGCCGGCTGATTCAAACCCCGCTGCCGCGTTACAGCTGGGTCGCTCTGGCGGGCTTTGCAGCTTCCGCCAAGCTGATCATCGATTTTTGCTCGGACTATGCCTTTGAGCTAAACCCCTATTCCGATAGCAACATCATCTGGGCGATGATCGCCGTCTGCCTCTTTTCCATCGCCGTCCTCGGTTTGTACCTCTACGTCATAATTTCCACCCTAAAGCACTCGGAACTGAAAGCCGCCGCGAACCGGCTGGTTTTTGAAAAGGAGGCCCAGCAGCGGTATTACGAAGCCCAGCTCCAAAATCAAGAGGAACTGCGCCGGATGAAACACGATATGAATGGACACCTGACCACCGTCGCCCAGCTGCTTCAGGAGGATAACCGGGACGAAGCGGTTCATTACCTCACCAGTCTCGGGGATTATGCCGAAAGCCGCCAGCAAGAGCTGTATTCCGATGACCCATATCTCAACGCCGTGGTGACCAACTATTCCACACTCTTTGCAACGAACGCTACTCCCTTCGAACTCGACATCCAGTCAGGCAAAATGGCCATGCACCATGTGGAAATGTGCATGGCCATGAACAACGCGCTGGAAAACGCCCTGGAAGCATCCCTTAAACTGCCGCCTGACTTGCGCTGTGTGAAATTGCAGGTCAAAACAAAGCAGAGCCGTTTTCTGTTCCGGGTCACCAATCGCTTCAACAGCGAGATTATCATGAACGGCGAGGTCCCGGGATCGACCAAGAAAGACCTCGGCCACGGCTACGGCCTCCGAAGCATCCGGGACGCAGCAGAATCGCTCGGCGGCTTTATTACCTGCAAAATTGAAGGCGATCTGTTCGTGCTGGATGTGGCGATATAAAAGAGTCCCAATCAATGCTCTGCATTTACTTTATTTGCAAATCAAAAGAACCACCTGCTTCACGGCAGGTGGTTCTTTTGATTTGAGCAGACAAACACAGACCTCTGAAAAGCACCCGGTTTCTTCCTTATGATCGTCCTTCCATTAATTTCGCATTCATTTTTTTGACACCGGCGCTGATTCCCCAAAACATTCCCAGAAAGGCCAAAGTGCCGATCATATATACCGGTTCGTTTTCCGCAAAAGCGACAATGAGATAAGTAATCGCCGCAACGATTACGGTGATGTTCAATCCCTTGGCTAATTTCCCCCAGCGCTTCAGCATTTCGTCAAAAGACTGGCTATCGGTATAAATGGCGTAGTCACTTTCCAATGTTCCGACTCTGATCGGTTTTCTGAAATAGCACCAGCCATTAAAGGTGGCATTTACAAATTCCCAGCCCTGTTCTTCGAAAAATTTAAGATAGCGCTTTTTTTCTTCATCATTTGATAAAACACTGGGATTGTAATCGATGCGGTTGCGGTAGGCGGCAGCTTCATCTTTTTTGTAGGTGCTGTGAAGACAGCCCCCTTTCACCAGCTGCCACCCCGCTTTTGATAATTGGTCCAGATCTTTTTCTTCCTGATCATAATCCCATGCGGCATAAGTTTTAAATGATGTTTTTTTTGTTTTACTCATTGGCTGATCCCTTCTTGATGATTTTTTCACCACTTTTAATGCAGAATATTAACCGTTCATATTCTGCCAGCAGAATTTCTTTCCCCGGAGCTGTGAGACAATACAAGCGTTTTCTGGCGTCAAGCGGATCATCGCTTTTAGTTTCCTGGATCCACGCTTTTTTGATCATATTGCCGGTGGCCCCGTACATGGTACCCGAGCCGATAGTGACTCTTTCATTGGACAGTTCTTTTACCTTTTGCATAATGCCGTACCCATGATTGGGACCCTCCAGCAAACACAATAAAATATAAAAATAACTTTCGGTCAGCGGTTCGTTTTTTATCAAAGACCTCATTCCTCTCTATGTCGTGTTGTGATATATCATAACACGTGTTATGTCGCCTGTCAACATATTTGCCGCACCGCCGAATAAATTCCTTGATTGATTTAAATATTCCATATAAAAAAACCATCGCCAGCCCTCAAGCTTCGATGGTTCATCTTTACATCACTTTGTTCTTTCCTGCATTTTTAGCCAGATACAGCCGTTCATCGGCACGCTGAAGAACCTTATTCAAATCTTCATCTTTTTCAAAAACTGCCACCCCAAAGCTGCAGGTAACCTGTCCGATTTTCTCAAAGATATGGTCGGCTATATACTTCCTCAGCCGTTCAGTAATTTCAATGGCTTGCTGCAAATGCATATTCGGAAAAATCAGCACAAATTCTTCTCCGCCCCATCTGGCGAAAATATCGGATTGCTGCAGATTTTTGCGGACGATATCAGCTAAAGCGATTAAAACCGCATCCCCCACCAAATGTCCGTACTGATCATTAATCCCTTTAAAATTATCAATATCAAACATGACCACCGATAAATCAGCATTTTTCTGCTGGGCGCTGTCTGCCAGCCGAGCATATTCTTTATTAAACTTGGCTTTATTGTAGATTCCTGTTAATGAATCGTTTTCTGCCCTATTTAATAATTCAATGGTGTTCAGGTACTGGATTCTTTTATAATAGTTGATGCTGTAGGAAGAAATACTGCTTAAAACAATAACGATTAATATGTGTACAATCGCCGCTGAAAACTGGGAAAATGGCACATCCGTAAAACAGAAAGCGGCAAAAACAAAATAACCGATGCTGACAAACAGTGCCGCAAAAATAGAATACCGCCATCTGTTATTAATCAGGAATATAACCAGAATAATAAGCATTACCCCAAAAGCCTGGATTAAAAAATCAGGGGCAGTATAGTGATTGGCAATGGAAATAAATGACAGGGAAATTATAATTTCATAGGCGGTAAACCAATAGATCAGGGAAAAATACTCGCTGCTGCGCTTCACTTTAAAATACAAAATAACCAGCAATCCCAGAATGACACTGCGGTTGAATAAAATCGCCATAAAAGCATTCACGTCGGTAATGAGAAAATAATCTGGAATAATAAATAGGAAGTATGCAATTCCCACTAATAAAAGAATGAATTTAACATAGTTTATATTTTTTTTAATTTCAGCATTGTAGAATTCTTTTTCCAATGCTTTGTCCCTGAATTCTCCAAAATAAATGGGTAATCCGTTGCTTTTTTTCCTATTCAAATTCTTCATCAGCTCCTTTTAATATGCTTAGCCAGCTCATTATTCTGGAAACAATAAATTTCTATGTAAATATTTGATAAGCAGTGATTAATTATATCATATACTTTTCCATGTGTGCTATCCTAAATACTAAGAAATTTATTAAAATTAATTATTCCGGTATACCGGTAATTTTCATCTGCCCAGCAGTCCAATCAACACTACGATCATCACACCGCCGATGCCGATTAACGCGGCGCTGAAATAAGAACGGCGGTCTCCGACGATCATTATTTTTTCCGGGTTTTCCGGCTGGCAGCGAATCCGGATAAGCTGACCCAGCTGATATTTTCCGTCATCCTGGGTTGACAGTGCTTCGGTTTGATAGGTCTTTTCGGCAATCGTATATTCCAGAAGCGGCGTATACTCATCATAAACCTGTCTTCCGGTGCGCACTTTATATTCTTTTATTTTTACCACCACCGCCTCAACCGCAATGCCCTGGGACTCCAGTTTTCTAATCCGTAACAGCTTGATCAATGACCAGGCAATGAGAATTATTCCCCCAAATCCTATGAGCAATCGAATAAATGCCATCATCGTGATTCTCCCTTCATCTGATAATTTATAACACTCCATCGCGGCCGTAAAGCTGCTGCTTATGGCCGCCTGATAATCCGCCTGCTCACACGAGCCACACAAGCCCCTTTGCGATGCGGCCCAGGGCGTCTTCAAAATGATTTCCAGGATTCAGCTCAAAGATCGTCTCCGCGCCCAGGCTTCGCAGCTGCTTTTCTGCCTGGATGGTATTTTCCTCGACAGCCCCCAGCCGCTGATTCCGGGTGATTTTCTCCCGGTCGCCCAGGGAAAAATAGACCCGGTCCGGTATCCGCTTTGGTTGATTTTTTTTCATAAATTCCCGAAAACCATCGTACCACAAGGATCCGGAGACGGATCCGATACTGCTGAAAAGATCGGCCTGGTAGATGGCGTACAGCGCAAACAAACCGGCCAGCGAATACCCGGCCAGGATCCTCCGGGATGGTGTAAAGCCAAGGCGCTCTTCCACCGCAGGGATAATAGTTTCGGTGAGTTCCTTCAGATAATTATCGGCACCCCCGGCGAAATCCTCGCCGCCCCGAAAGGCTCTTGGCCTGGCCCAGGGGGATAATTCACGGTTCCAGTCAACCCCATCGATTGCCACCAGCACCGCATTTACATCATCCAGTTTTTGAAAAAGCCGTTCCATATCCTCTGCATTTATGTGCAGATAGACGATGGTCTGATCCTTTAAATCATCATCCAAAAAAATCGAAACCCTTCGTTTCCCTATTTCCATGGTCTGTTTTTTCATTTTCTTAGCTCCATTCTCTTTATTATGGGCATCGTATGAATGCTTTTTTTCGGCAGGTGATGGAAAAAATCCAGGCCGATTAAATCACCGGTCTGGAATGAAAATTGTTTAGCGTAAATTGGCAGGGTCGTTCACAGTAATTTTCAATTTCCTGTCATTCTTAATTAATCATTACCCGGGGATTACATCTTTAAACAAAAACACGCCTTTAGTTCACCACCAAATCGATATCCCCGTGCTTTGGGGACTGAACGCTCCCAGAATACCCGGAGAATTCGGAATTTTGTTATTATTTTCGCAGTTTAATTCATTTATGTCCATTTAAAACCTATGTTTTTCTTTACATTGCCGCCGTCGCTGGTTAGAATTAAATTATCTATATCCCAATACGAAAGTAAGAGGAGATGTGTATGAGCGAAAAAGAAGGAATGATTGAACCCGGAATATTGGCAATCGACCCCTGGTTAAGTCCTTACAAGCACGATTTGGAGTTGCGCATAAAACGTTATCAAGAGGTAAAAAAAACGCTTCTTACTGATGTCAGCTGTTTAAAGGATTTTGCCAACGGACATCATTATTTTGGCTTTCATTGTACCAGCAAAGGCTGGTATTACCGCGAATGGGCGCCGGCAGCAGAGGCCCTGTTTTTGATTGGGGATTTCAATCACTGGGATCGTTCATCCCATGAACTGGTAAAAAAAGAAAACGGTGTCTGGGAAATATTTCTTCCCGGCAAAGGTTCATTGAAACATGAATCCCGGGTGAAGGTCTTTGTTGTCACCAATGGCCAGGGCCGGGATCGCATTCCCTTGTACATTAACCGAGCAGTACAAGATCCAAAGACCCTGGATTTCAGTGGTCAAATCTGGAAACCGTATCGAAATTACATCTGGCAGAACGCTGCTTTCCAAAGCGATCACACAAACGCTCCCCTTATCTACGAAGCCCATATTGGCATGGCTCAGGAAAAAGAGGCCGTCGGAACCTACCGGGAATTCGAAGAAAATATTCTGCCGAGGATCAAAGCCCTGGGATACAATACCGTCCAATTAATGGCCTTGATGGAGCATCCCTACTACGGCTCATTCGGTTACCATGTTTCCAACTATTTCGCCGCGTCCTCCCGTTTCGGGACCCCCGACGAGCTGAAGTCCCTTATCGACAAAGCCCACACCATGGGCATCAGGGTACTGATGGACATCGTCCAGTCCCATGCAGTCAAAAATATCAGCGAAGGGATTAATGAATTCGACGGCTCCGAAGACCAGTTCTTTCATAAAGGAAGCAGAGGCGATCACAGCGCCTGGGATTCCAAACTATTCAACTACGGCAAACCGGAAGTCATTCATTTTCTGCTGTCAAACCTGAAATATTGGATGGAAGAATATCATTTGGATGGTTTCCGGTTTGATGGCGTCACCTCGATGATCTACCACGATCATGGGCTGGGCACCGACTTTGATAACTATGGCAAATATTTCAGTCTGAATACCGATATCGAAGCCATCACCTATCTGCAATTTGCCAATGAGCTGATCAAGGAAATCAATCCCAGCGCTATGAGCATCGCCGAAGACATGAGCGGGATGCCGGGCATGTGCCTGCCCATTGAGGACGGCGGCATTGGTTTCGACTATCGCCTGTCCATGGGCATGCCGGACTTCTGGTTTAAGCAAATCGAAGTCAAGGACAGTGATTGGAACATGAATGCCCTTTGGCATGAATTGACGACCGGACGGCCCCAGGAAAAACGCATCGCTTATGTGGAATCACATGACCAGGCTTTAGTTGGGGATAAAACCCTAATCTTCACCATGGCGGATCAGGAAATGTATTGGCACATGGGCAAGAACAGCCAGAATCTGATCATTGACCGTGCCATTGCTCTGCATAAGATGATACGTTTTATTACTATCTCTGCCAGTACCGAGGGATACCTGAACTTCATGGGCAATGAATTCGGCCATCCCGAGTGGGTTGATTTCCCTCGGAAGGAAAATGGCTTTAGTTACCAGCATAGCCGCAGACAGTGGAGCCTTGCCGACAATCCAACCTTGCACTATGAAGAACTGAACCAATTTGATGGCGCCATGATTCATTTTATGGATGAAAAAGCCATGCTGGGCGTGGTGCCAAAACAGTTATGGCTGGATCAGGAACGAAAGATTATTGCCTATAGAAAAAATGACTGCATCTATATCTTTAATTTTCACCCCACCGAATCCTATCCCGATCTTGAAATACCGGTCCATGAAAATGGCCGCTTCAAGGTTTTCCTGGACACCGATGAAGAGCAGTTCGGGGGATATAAGCGGATCTCTCATGATGCCGTCTATGAATCTTATGCTTTGAAAATGAATCCGGAATTTATGGGAATTTCAATCTACTCACCAAGCCGGACCGCCCTGGTGCTGGAAAAAATTTAAGATCGTTTTTACTGTGCTGATAACGCACAGCCTAATAAAAAGCTGTGTAGCAGGACTTTAATGCGCTGCGCTGCATTTAGGCAAAACTATCATTTTCAGGCAAACTATAAATTATTTTAATAAAACCGCCGCATCTACATGGATGCGGCGGTTTTATTCAAAGTCAGCTGATTTATATTCATCTTCCGATCAGCTTAACATTGCCGCCAGTAACCCCAGCATTACCAGACCAAACGGCAAAAAGTACCAGCGGGCTTTTCGAAAGGGTTCATGCCTGATAATAAGATAGATGCCATAGCCGGTTATGGCACCAATGGTATTGTGGAGGATATCATCCCATTCGAACAATCCGGTTTGCGTCACAAGCTGGAGAAACTCCACCGCAGCCGAAACAGCAAAGCCGATAATTATTACCATCTTTCGTGTTCGTACTTCATCACGACCCAAATAGTTTTCATAGGCAAAGGGTGTCAACAGTCCCACCGGGATAAACATCAGACAATTCATAAAGACCTGTAAAGCCAAGCCAACGCTATGAGTCATCCAAATTTTTCGATAAGACCATAAGGGAATCAGCTTGTAATCAAAATAATCATTTCCTGATCTGCACAAGACCGTGTATGAAAATATTAAATAGATGTAAAACCACAGGGCTGTTCTAAACCACTTTTCTCGTCTGGTCCATTTGCTCTTATTCACAATTACCATCGCTGCAAGAATTACTACAACCACCAGTGTTAACAGTGATTTCCAGTTATTTAATGGATTATAATGCCATAAAAAATCCAGGGGGAAATTTAAATCATCCATTTTTATTACTCTTTAAGGTTTCTTTCTCCATGCCTTATTCCTTTCGCTGCTTTATTTGCTTAGGTAATCATTACCCCGGGTTTGAATTTTTAAACAAAAATGAACCTTAAACTCCCTACCAATCACATCATCTAAAATTTATTGAATGTATATCGATCCATCCGGGACACCGGTGGCGATCTGGGTTGTGATTGAGTGCACGCCGGCGCTGATCAAAAATGCTAAATTCACTAATCTCAGTCCGTTGCTGGAAACAAGCGGTCTGTAAATCAACAGAAAAAAGGCCCCAACCGTCATCGACGGTTGGGGCCACACCACGTTCAGCTGAAAAACAAATACGCTATTTTTAATTTATTTCACCAGACTATTGTTTTGTGTACTTAAACATCATCCAGGGTATCTGCCACCTGATTCACAAATAAAGCGGCAATTTGGGGATCAAATTGGAAACCGGCCTGACTCCGGATCTCCGCAAGTGCATCATCTTTAAGCCACGCCTGTTTATAAGATCGCTGGGATAAAATGGTGTCATAGGCAGCTC
Organism: Acetobacterium bakii; assembly: GCF_001263355.1. Classification (GTDB taxonomy): domain Bacteria; phylum Bacillota; class Clostridia; order Eubacteriales; family Eubacteriaceae; genus Acetobacterium; species Acetobacterium bakii. The sequence continues at coordinate 27,276 of NZ_LGYO01000067.1, read as the reverse complement.
CCACCGCAATAATCCGGGACAGCACCGGTATCTGCTCACCAACCAGACCCTTGGGATAACCGGTACCATCCCACCGTTCGTGGTGACATAAAATAGCGCTGGCAATTTCAGCCATATCCGGCGATGTATTGGTAATGTGGTAGCCTATTTCAGGATGACGTTTGATCACCTTCCATTCTTCACCGGTAAGCTTCCCTGTCTTTTCCAGGATTTCTTTTTCAACGGTCACTTTCCCAATATCATGAAGCAAACTGACCGTTCTTAAGGTATCCATATCTTTTGCACTTAAAGCCATTGCCTCTGCTATTCGTTTACAATAGTAGCCGACACCATCCGCATGTATTTTCTCTGTTTCGCTCTTTTGAAATAAGGATGCCATAATGGTATTAACTGTTTTTGCAATGACTTCGGGCTTCATCATGAGTTTATTTTTATACATCAGATTTTCCGCTTTTTTGAATATGTCAATAAACGCCTCGGCGTTGGAATATTTTGTCGCCCAGCCAAAAGATACCGAAAGAATCCCCGGTTCCGCCTGGGATACCGCCATTGCCTCGTTCATCATCTGCACCTGTTTTTTCGCCGTCTGTTCATCAGTATTGGGCAATAATAAAACAAATTCATCGCCGCCCCACCGCACCAGCACATCCCCGTTACCACAACACTGATTCATGATTTCCCCGGCTGCTTTTAATAAACCATCGCCGGCTAAATGTCCAAATGCGTCATTGGTCATTTTCAGACTGTTGACATCCCCCATAATAATCGAAAGCGGATAATAATCGGCATTGTCCAATCTTTCACAGGCTTTCTTGAAAAAATGCCGATTGTACAAACCGGTTAATTCATCGTGATCACTCAGAAATTCTATTTTTTCATTCTGGGCCTTTCTCTGGGAAACGTCTCTAAAAATCAAAACGACCCCGGTGGTAATCCCTTCGGTGTCTTTAACCGGGGTAGCACTATCTTCAATGTGGAAATGATTGCCATTGCGACTGGTAATGATGGCATGATTGGTTAATTCATAGGGCAGATCAGTTTTAAGCACCTCGTCCACCGGATTTAAAATAAAATACTCAGGATTTTCATGTCTCAGATCAAAAACTTCTTTAAAATCTTTCCCCAGAGCCTCGGCACCGGGCCATCCCGTCAAGTCCTCGGCCACCTTATTGAGCAAGGTCACCTTTTTTTCCAGGTCAACTACAATAATTCCGTCCCCCACACTTCTTAGGATACGGTTCAGATTTTCATGGGTACACTCCAGCCGGGAGGTTAAAAGATAAACGACAGCGGCCACGAATAAAAAAATAAATCCGCGTAAAATTGGCGCCGGGAGCAAAAAACCATTGCTTAAATAATCGAGGATAATATGAAAAATGCCCAGAAAAATAGCTAACTGGATCACAAAACGTTTAAACCATATCCCCACCATAATAATTACCACATAAAATAAATGGGTATAGACCACATCAATACCCCTGTAGTAGTTAAAATAAACCGCAACGAACATAATCGTGATCAAACACAAACTAACCAGTACCAATCGTATTTGACCATTGATGGTAACTTGAATCTTTTCCAATAAAGTATCCCCTCATGCTTTCATCTGAGGAAATTATAACATTATTTTGAAAAATAACAACTATTTTTTACTATATATTGGCAATTATTTACTTTTATTTTTAATTAAAACCGAAAATAATCGGAAAGACAAAGGCTACAATTCCCAGCCACAGAGCATAAACATAAAGGTACTGGGTCTGGAATTTTTCAATTTTGAGAAAATCAATTTCTGTTAAGTTGCCCCGACCCCTTAAATAATCGCTCCAGGATCGGACATTGGTTTCCAAATCAAACATAGATTAATTCCTCCTTATTTTCAGCAAGCTTCAGCCAGGTTTTTGAAAGGGCGGAATGAACAATTCCCCATTGCTTTTTCCGGACTTCCAACTCTGCCGTCCCTTTTTCTCATATCAATCACAGCGCCTGAACCTGGTTTCGGCCATTATTCTTGGCCCGATAGAGGGCCTGATCGGCGCGGAAAATGATGGTGTCAACCGAGGCATCGTCACTAAAAACCGAAACACCCAGACTAATGGTAATACCTTCCTGTTTGGGAAAACGATTTTCACTGACTTCTTTTCTGATCGTTTCCGCCAGTTCCACGGCCACCTTTTCATCCGTATCCGGGAGGATCACCATAAATTCCTCCCCTCCCCATCGCCCTACGATATCTGCAGGCCGGATGCTGGTTTTAAAAAGCTCTGCCAGCTCCACTAATACCGCATCGCCGGCCAGGTGTCCAAAACTGTCATTGATCTGTTTGAAATTATCAATATCAATCATAATCAAACCAAAGACCGCGGTACTGTTTTTGGTCCGCTTTAATTGATGCTCCAGTTCAGCATCCAGTTTAACCCGATTATAAAGCTGGGTGAGTTTATCGGTTTCTGACAGTTTTTTAATTTCCCTCCGCATTTTCACTTTTTCAGTAATATCCCGACTGACCGCCAGTAATTCCATAAATTGATTGTCGTCATCGTAAATCCCAGATAACACGGTATCGGTATAGATACTCTTGCCATCCTTACGAACCTGACGCTGCTCAAAATTGATAGCATCGAAGGGTTCACCCTTTTCCACCATTTCCCGAATACTCTCCCTGACTCGATCCATATCCTTTTGGACCCCAGGGAGAAAATAGCCGATTGCCCGATAATCCCTCAATACTTCTTCCTGGGTATAACCGGTTATTTTTTCAACCGATGGACTGATGTAGGTGAAATTCCCGAACAGATCCACCGTCATAATAATATCACTAGCGTTATCGGTCAGCAAACGGTGCTTTTTCTCATTCTCTTTAATCTTATTTTCCAACCTTTTGATGGCGGTAAGCTCCTGGAGTTCACATGAAGGATTCTTTTTGCCCTTCAACTTGAGGATTTTCAAAAATTTACGTCTGGGAACTTCTTCATTAGACAGTTTACAGGCCTTTAGAAAAATCTGAAAAGAGTCCAGCACAAACCCATCCCCCGGGATATCGTAATGAACATCTCCGACGCGCAGGGCTTCGGCAACATTTCTGATGGTTCGCAGGCTTTGGTCCAGGGCTAAAAAGTCAGCATCCCCGGCGGCAATCGCCGGGAAATTATTATTCATTTTTTTATCATTCAAAATCCCACTAACATAGTTGATCATGGCTTTTGCATTATTATTTAACATTCTCTACCCTCATATTCTGCTCTCTTCGTTATACAAATGGAACTAAATGGAAATTTATGATATTCATCGCAATGAATGCGATTTCCGATCTTATTTACCTTAAGGTTGCCAACTCTTTAATAATACCATAAACGATGCATTGTTGCTTTTGAAAATTTTTTTTAAGCATTTAATAAACTTCTTTTGTATTATTCCATCAAACGTTTGCATAGATACTCATATTATATTCAATAATGGTTTATTTGCAATGATAATCCATGTAAAAATGTCTGTGTCCGCCAAATTCAGCGGCCAGAACGAAAGTGTTTTCTGCCTCCATCCGGGAAATGATACGGATCCGATTCTGCCCATTTATCTAAAAATCAATGAGGACTGTCTGCACAAATCCATCAAGGCCCTGGACGGGCTAGGATTTTTTGACATCGACGAAAATTAATTATCAAAGAAAGGGTTATGGGCGCAACGCCCATAACCCTTTCTTTCGCTTTTCTGTATATAATTTAATCTCAGGAATTAAGCAATGCTTTGACCAGATCTTCCTGCTGGAACAAAGCACAGCCGCCATTGTGTTCGCCGCCCACCAATTCCTGCTCCTGCAGCTTTTCGAAAAACGGTGATGACAAGACCTCTAAAATGGTATGTTCTTTAAGGCTGCGATCCGAATAGGGCGAAAACGGACAGGCCTCGGCGGAGCCATAGGGGTTGATGTGAAAAAATCCCCGGCCGGCGGCCAGACAGCCACCCATGAACTGCTCATCACCGGGAAACGACACAAACACCATGGAATCATAGACTTCTCTTAACTCATTTTGCCTGTTTTCCATAAACAGCCGCTCTTTTTCCCCGGGGGCCAGATGCTCGGTGGCCGGGTCGACCGGCACATATTCAATGAAAAACACGATCCGGCAGCCCAGGCCGGCCAATACATCCAAAAATTCCTTTGATGTCACTTCCAGCCTATTTTCGGTGGTGACGGTAATGGAAGTCCCAAATACTATTTTATGCTGATCCAGCGCTTTCATGGTTGTCAGCAGTTTCAGGTAAGTCCCTTTCCCACGCCTAAAATCCGTGGCCGGCTGGTTTCCTTCAAGGCTTAACACCGGGATCAAATTGCGGTGGGCGTTAAACAGCTTTAAATAATCCGCATCGATGAGGACGCCGTTGGTGAAAATCGGAAAAATAGTATTTTTCACACTGGCCGCCGCCTGAATCACGTCCCGTCTTAACAACGGCTCACCGCCGGCAAGCAGATTAAAGGAAATACCCAAATCTTTGGATTGCCTGAAAATATCCAGCCATTGGGCTGCCGTCAGTAATTCCGCGGTTTTTTCGTCATTGCACATGCCGTTATCCCGGGCGTAACAGCCTTTACAAAAGAGGTTACAGGCATTGGTAATGCTGGAAATAAGAAAGGTTGGGATATGCTGACCCGATGCCTCGAAAAAATTGCGTTTGCGGAAATTACGTTTGCTTACTTCTTTATATTTTAGCAGAAAAGCGGTTTCCCGAGGATTTTTAAAAGTCCCTTTTAAAATATCCCGGATTATTATTTCTATGGATTCATTCATATAGTTTGCAAGGTCAAAATGCTCAGTCATTAGTTTTTCTCCTCTATCACACAAATTAGATTTATCAAAACCCCAGGCTGCCATAGGATTGGCAGCCTGGGGTTGGCGACAAAATCGTCCCGTGGACAATGGTAAATCGTTGTCGGCTGCATGATCGTACAGGCGAGCCTGTTCGCCATGATGCCGACTAACTGATGTTACCATTGTCCCCGGGACTTACTTTTCTACTTTATCTCCAATCATCGGCGTCAATGGTTATACCAGTCTTTTAATTTTCATTCTGATGGATAATATATGTTATATTGCCAGACTCGGCCCAGGCCGCTGCGAATTGATCAAGTCTGTATTTAACGCGAACACCGGCATTGCTGCCAGCTGCCGGGTCATTGATAATGATATATTCGGTTCCATTTTCATTGGTAAACCCACAGACGACAATCAGATGACCGGGGGTTGATGATATGGGGGCGCCATCAACGACGGGTAAATTGCCACCGACATTGGCACTGTTTTTATAGGCCACCGCCGCGATGGCCGGATGACCGCTTTTAATTTCACGCTTCAGGCCGTCGATGGTTGAGTAGTCGACATAGGCCCGATAGCCCCAGCTTGAAGCAAAGGCGGTATTAAAGGGCCAGTTGCCATATTCATCAGCTTTATGATCATATGCCCCTGCGGCGACCTGTTCGGGTGTTAGCTGGATGCCATAATAATTCAACACCATGGCCACGCTGGTGGGGCTGCAGATGGAATCGGCGATGGCCGGATCCCTTATCATCTGGGATAATTGGGGTACAGCCAGGACACCGACATTTGATAAATCGGGATTGTCCGGAAAGACTTTATTGATCCCCTGGGCTGAATTTCGCAGAGCTCCGGCTACCAGACGAACTGTCGGCGTCACACCGGGCTGATTGGAATACAACAGGACCCGATATTGAACGCTACTGGCCGTCTGGCCATTCTTCACCACCAGGGTATCGATATCAACATTGGCCACCGGATCGCTCATATCAGTAACCGACCTGTTTTGGATAGATGTGCCCCAGGTTCCCCAGGAGCGCCAGCTGGACCACTGGCCATTGGCGGTTAATGCGACCCGAGCCTGAACCTCAACAGTGGTGCCCGAGGGCGTATCACTGTTCCAGGAAAGCACCAGTTTATTAAAGGCACTTGTGCTTAAACTGTTTGATGTATAAATCCCACTTTGGGTACCTGCTTTCAATACGATGGCGCCATCCCCGGCATTCTCGGAAATTTCGACATTGTCAAAAACAGCATCGACAACATTAAAATCAGCGGGCGTTGACTTAATGAATAAATTCCCCGCAACGGTGCTACTTTTTTTATCGGAAAAGGCCGGGACTGCCGAGGCCGATGGTGCCCCCTGGCCTTTGGGTACGAGGACAATTTTTATGGCTTCCAGGCGATAACTGTATCCGGCCGTGCCTGCACTTTCACCGTTTTTAGCCCAACCCATCCAGCCAAAATTCTGGGCATGAACCTGATAATAGATATCAAAGCGATCGGCATCGGTACCGGTCAGCTTGATCTGGATGGCTTCCAGACGTTTGGATTCGCCCTGGGTTCCGCTCATAGCACCATCGCTTTTCCAGCCGCGATCGGTATCCGCTTCCCAGCCGATATCCTGGATATGGGTCTGGTAGGTCATCCCGAAATCAAAGCCCTGGGTATCCGGATCAATCTTAATGCCTTCTAAACGCAGGCTTTGGCCGAAAGTACCGCTGGCTTCGCCGTTGCTTTTTAAGCCAATGCCGGCGTCGACTTCCCAGCCGATGTTTTCAATTTGGGTCTGATACATCACCCCGGGGTAGGTTATAAAGGCAGGGGTGTCGGTGATGGTTGGCGGACCCTGATCTTTGGGGACAACCACAATTTTTATGGCTTCAAGGCGATAACTGTATCCGGCGGTGCCGGCACTTTCGCCGTTTTTGGCCCAACCCATCCAGCCGACATTTTGGGCATGGACCTGATAATAGATATCAAAGTCTGTCGCATCGGCTCCGGTCAGCTTGATTTGAATAGCTTCCAGCCGTTTGAATTCGCCCTGGGTTCCACTCATGGCACCGTCGCTTTTCCAGCCGCTTTCGGTATCGGCTTCCCAACCGACATCCTGGATATGAGTCTGATAGGCAATCCCCAGATCATCGCCCTGGGTATCCAGATTAATCTTAATGCCTTCCAAACGCAGGCTTTTGCCCGATGTTCCGCTGGCCTCGCCATTGCTTTTTAAGCCAATGCCGGCATCGACTTCCCAGCCGATGTCTTCAATATGTGTCTGATAGAAAACATCGGGACTTGATGCCGCTGCCAAAACCCCCGCCGGTGCTAATCCAATGATTAACAACAAAGCAAACATTAAGCCAATTCCTCTATTTAAACATTTTTTCATTTTTCCACCTTTGCAAAGTTTGTTTATTCTTAGGTTTATTGTAGCTTCCTTTGCCGTTTTTTTCAAGGATTATAAATAGTTGGGATTTTTAGTATGAACCATTTATGATAACGTTCTGGTTTATCACACACAATTAACAGCCCAGGCATTGCCTGGGCTGTTAATTGTGTTATTTTGGGACGGTGTTTCAAAAATCAATCGATCCTTTTCACATCAAGGAAAGCCTTCAAAAAATCATCCATCTTTTTCTTATCAACCAGAGCTGCCACATAATCATCGCACTTTTTATAATCATGCATCACATCCATAAATTTTTTCTCACAGCTCAAACAGAAATAGTCGCCATTGGGTGTCTGATCATCAGCTTCGTTTATTTTACAGATATCACATTTCATAATTGTTACTCCTCTTTAAAATTTTATTTGAACAAAAGATTATTGCAGTGGTCGCAGCGGTCGTTTGAAATCGGGTTCTCGGTTGAGCATACATTACAGTAGATGATGTGGTCTTTGGATTTATCATATTTTTCATAGGTCGATAAGCCCACATGGTAGCGCAGTCGATCGCCGATTTGAAAATAGTCGTACATTTCCCGTCGGTTATGATAAATCATGTGATGCTTCTTACCGTTGGTTTTCTCAACCACAAGCACATAATCCATATCATCCTGATCTGAATCGTCGTCAGGCTTTTCCTGCTGATATTTTTCGGTGATGACGCCTTCCCAGATCTGTTTCCGTTTATTCTTTATGTAAAACCAATTGAGGCCTACCATTAACAGTCCAAGAACGGCCCCGATAATCAGCCCGGCCGCAAGGAGCATCGTTTCGAAAAACAGCCCGGCAAGCAGAAAACCAAAGGGAAATATCACCACTAGGGCCCAGAGATAACTAATCCCGGATTTATATTTCTCTTTTGCCGCAGCAATGATCTCGGGATCTTCGTATCGGGTTGACCATCCGACCAGACCGTTGGTTTCACTTTGGCTGGCATTAACCTCTTTTTCATTAATCAATGCTTTTTTCATATCCGTAACCTCCCTTTTTAATAATAATCATCGATGCGGTTTCCTCGATTTTAAAACAGCACATCACATCGTTTACCGTAATGTGGATATGAATCTCATTTTTCGAATATAACTGTTCCTAAATCCTATTACATTTAAACTCACCACATTAACAATGCCCATTTATGGTATCTCAGCTTTCAATCATCCGATCGATTTGCCTGACCAGATACTCCGGAAAGTGATCGTCATCGTGCTCGATGGCTAACAGTCGTTCCTTAATGCGTTCCCCCACTATTTTCGCCATGCCCTCGCTGCCATACTTATGCAGCAGCTTCAGTTCGTCGATGCGTTCAAATAAGGCGTCTTCACACCTGCCGACCAGTTTATAACTCAGAAAATCATCCTCCAGAAACCATCCCAGGGTTTTTTCAACATGCTCGAAGATCACTTCCGGATCGATGCTGACCTGGCGCAGAACCGTCTCTTTGCCAAGCACATCGTCAGAAATATCGCGGATCTGAAAATCCAGATTAAAGCCCTCGAAAGCCGTGAGAGCCCGTCCAAAATCGACAAAACCGACGGCCTTTCCATCAATCATCAAACTGGCATTATCAAACTCATCCGCTAAAATCTGACAGGTTCCGATGCTGTTCAGGTCATATAAAACCTCATCGATGCAAATGGCATTACTGATCCAATCAGACTCGCTCATACATGAAAGAGTGCGGTATGATAATCCCCTTTCAATCTTTGCAATCAGCATTTTATAGGCGGCTAACTGGCTGACTGCAGGTTTTGCAATGATCATAAATTCATATCCACCGCAAATTTCCATTGCCTGCCAAACGGAAATATCCGCCGAAACCATATTTATAATTTCAAATTGATGGTTTTGGCCATCCATGTCTTTCACGGTGACGATTTCCGAAAATTTCCCGGTATTATCCATGCCCGGCAGCTCATCCATGATCTCATGATGACAGGCCAGACAAAAATCTCCGCGATTTATGATATGAATGGTGGCTTCGTTTACTTTGCATTTATTGCATTTCATTGGGTTGTTTCCTTTCGATGGGAGTATCTGATGTTTTTATTTCCCGCAAGTCTTATAATCAATCCCAGAGTTTTTTCACAATCATTTTAATCACCCGTTGTTCACTTTTTTATAATTTATCATAAATGTATGCTAAAAACAATTAAATTCTGGGATTGTTTTTTTATTAACCATCTCGGGATTCATTACAAAATGATGCAAGCAGTTTATTTAATAAGCAGTAGCGCGGAAGGGCATTAACAGACCATTCATTTGCTCCTTTAAGTTGACATTGAGCATTAAAAGTGGTATATTAATGCATGTTTTTCTGGCAGTTATTCGAAAATCTCTATTGCAATGTCAGAATTTGAGGAGTCATTTATGGAAATATTATTTTTTGTGGTTATCGGCGTCATAGCTATCTTTATTTTTGATTTATTCTCCAGCCGCAAAGCCCGACGAAAGTCCCGGCAGCGGTTAATCGATGGGTTTGGTAACGCACCAACCAGTTTCGATACGGATATCTGGGGCAGCGTGACCGATTATTGGGATCGCAAACTTAAGTATGAAGCGCTTGATGTATTTATTGATGACCTAACCTGGAGTGATCTGGATATGGACGATGTCTTTAAACAGCTGGACACCTGCCTAACCTCGGTTGGCGATGAAGTGCTGTATGCCACCCTTCATGAGCCGCAATGGGAGGTCGAACCGCTACAGCAAAGAGATCAGCTGATTACTTTTTTTACCGAAAATCCCAGGGAACGCCTGGAAATTCAGATGATTCTTGCAAAACTGGGCAAGGTAAGCTATAACGACGTTTCGGCCCTTATTTTCGAAATCCGGATGAAGGCCTTAAAGAACCCGCTGGTCTATACGGTCCTGTCGATTATGCCGCTTCTGTGCCTCGGCATCTGCCTCATTAATCCCACTGTCGGCCTGATCAGCCTGGTCCTCTCAATGCTTGTTAATGGGGGTATCTATTACTATTTCAAAAAGGAAATCGCCCGAAACCTGATGACGATTCAATATCTGTCGGCCATTCTCCGCTGCTGCAGCCGCTTGTCGGGCTATCAGGCAACAGGCAGCCTGAAGCTTTTAACGGATCAGCTGGGCCAGGACAATGTGCCCTTTAAAGCCATTGCCGGCAAACTCTCAGGGGTCATGATGGGGGGCAGTTCCGATCTAGACCTCTTTCTGGATTATCTGAAAATCATCACCCTCTACGATTTTCGCACCTACAACAAAGCCATTGCCCTGGTGTCGAAAAATAAAGAAGCGTTTCACCGCATTTATCAAGGCATTGGCGAGCTGGACATGGCCATCGCGGTGGCCTCCTTTCGAGAAAGTCTGACCGGCACCGTGACACCAACCTTCACCGAAGCGTTTAACGTCGTGGCCACCGGTTTATATCATCCCCTACTGCAATCGCCGGTGCCCAATGATATCAGCCTCAACCAAAACAGCCTGATTACCGGGTCCAATGCGTCGGGTAAATCAACCTTTGTTAAAGCTCTGGCCATTAACAGCATCTTTGCCCAAACCATTTATACCTGCACCGCCAGCAGTTTTTCCCTTGCCCACTGTTTACCCGTTACCTCAATGGCCGTCCGTGATGATATTTTAGCCGGTGACAGTTATTTTATGGCGGAAATTAAATCCCTGAAACGGACTATCGATCAGGTGCACCGCTATCCCTGTCTCTGTTTTATCGATGAAATATTAAAAGGGACCAACACCATCGAACGGATTGCGGCGTCCTCAGCGATTCTGGATTATCTAGACGGCGAAAATTGCCTGTGCCTGATTGCTACCCATGATATCGAGCTGACTAATATTTTAGGGAACAGTTATGATAATTACCACTTTCAGGAAACAATTACCGACGAGACCATTCTCTTTGACTATCAGCTCCATACCGGCCCGGCCCAGACCAAAAATGCCATTGCTTTATTAAATTATCTGGCCTTTGACCCAGCCATCATTAATAATGCCAACGAACTGGTGGATAGCTTTATCGCAACTGAAAAATGGACGGTACTTGCCTAGCGAAAACTGTTTGTCAATGCCCTGGCTGAAATTAGCCGATAAGTAAAAAAGACACCGCTGTCCCAGGATAGCGGTGTCTTTTTTACATCCGCCGATTATGGCGTGTATAGGGCATCAAACCCATACGCTTGACGGGTTTGTCAAGCTAAATTAGAAGGCGGATGTTTTTAAATAGTCTTTCATTTAGTTCTGCTTTTATTCAAAAGTTTGATTATTTCATCCAGATGCCATTGTATCGTACTAAGCGCTTTATTTTTCTTGACAAAAGGTCGATAGCAACGTCCCAGGTGATTAATCATCGCCCCTTGAATTTCCAACAATCTGCACACTCCCCACCCCCGACTCTCACATAGGGACGGGTATCAGCCGCCCGAAACGTAACGGCGACAACAAACGCATGCCTAAACCCTTAACGTCCCAGGCATCAGGATAGTATTTTCCAGCAAACTTTGACGTCGTTGTAGGTCCGGGCTGCGTTTGCTATAAGATTAAAATTGATTCAAACAGCACTCAAATATTAATTAACTCTTGAAATTTATTTTAAATGATATATAATGACAAAATAACACTTTTAGTCATCTTTTAATCATTAATTGCAATTAATAATGATTTACCTTTTTTTACCTTTCTTTTGTAGTGATTTGACTATTTTCCGATTTATTGAGTGTTTTGGTTTGCTTATAGCGATATAACAATCGCCGGGAGTATTTCTTCGGGGCAATCCACATTTTCTAAAAAATTTTGCAGAGCAGAAAGGATTATCTTGAATATACTTAAAAAACTCTATCCTTATACGATTGTAATTGCATATATTCTCTACAGCATTACAATTGATAATTTAAAAGGCATAGCTGCAACAGGTAATCTGGATAATCGTTTATTCGGTTATTTAATTTTCCCTTTGATGGGGGTAGGGCTAGGAATTGTGCTTGATTTATCAAGTAGAAACACAGCTTCGCTACGACTTAAAATAAAATTCAATTACCTTATTATCGCATTAATTTTCGCATTCATTCTATATAGTCCCTATACGTTATTTAGTACTCAAGTTCTTAATCTTTTTCCGTTCCCTATTCGATCTTTATCTGTCCAAACGCCTCATATTCTTTCAATATTGATTGGTTATTTCTTATCAAAAGGATTTCTTAGGAGTTTAGAGTAATACTAGACGTTAGAGGTATTAATTATTAATCAAAAAAACATCCGCAAGTAGAATTGCTGGGATGTTTTTTTACTTTACGTTGATTTAGGTTCGTAGAGGCGGGTAAAGAGAATCATGGCCAAGGACATGCTGACCTGATACGATTTAGTATCAATTTGTATCAATATAGCATAGCCGGGAAAGAAATCAAGTGCTGTTTGGGAATTGCCTTTATTCCTTGATAACCGTCCTGGTTCAGGATATTTGGCTACCAATGTCATTTGCATTTATTTCAGGATGATGGTAACGCCCCAGCTTCTTGGCATAATGAGTGACACCAATGGCTTGTACCGAACAATAGTTGAAACATGCATAACAAAAATTGCAGTTCTCATTGATCCACTCCGGTTTGCCTTCATTCATTTTGATGCGGCGGGTTGTACAGATGCTTTCGCATAAGCCGCAGCCAATGCAGCATTCATCAAGGATAAAATTAAGTTTTGGTTTTGATTTCTCACTGATGTACCAAAGCGGCTTCATCATCCAGTAAACAATCTTTTTCCGCCCTGAAGTCATGTTTAAAGAGGTAGTTTTGTCACTGATCGCTATCTTATAGACAATATCCTTTGTTGATGAATCTGCTCGTATTAACATCGTTTCAATTTTTTCCGGGGTAATCTTCAATTCCCAATCCATCGTCATCAATGGTTTAGGCGCAACGCCTTTTGGTGTATTGTTAATCATTTCAATTTCAAAATAGGCATCCAAAGGAATCTGCTGTCGCTTTAAAATCTTATACAGATAAAGTCCTGCCGCTCCCGGAGTTCCTCCATGGGTTGCAACTGCAAAGATATAAATTCCTGATCTAAACGCTAACTTTTCGATGAATTTTACCACAACACGCGGAACGGCATTCATATAAACAGGGTATATCAGTCCAATTTTTTCAGTCTCTTTGCTTATCGATGTATGAGCATCGTCTTTAAGCATCGGTACAACATCAACATCGGTTAAGCCTTCGGCAATTTTCCGTGCAATCGCCAGTGAATTACCTGTTCCGGTAAAATAAAACAATACTGTTTTTGCCAAAACACACCTCCAATTTTCGAATATCCCGAAAATTCCGTTAATCCCAGAGTTTTTTCACAATCATTTTAATCACCCGTTGTTCACTTTTTTTATAATTTATCATAAATGCATAAAAAAAACAATTAAATTCTGAGATTGTTTTTATTAACCATCGGCCTGATCAGTCTAACCCTTTCAGTGATTTTTAATGGGGGTATCTATTACAATTTCAAAAAAGAAAACGCCAGAAACCTGCTCACGATTCAATATCTGTCAGCCATTCCGGCAAGGCCATCCACAATGCCCTTGTATAGGGATTCCGCAGGTCCCCGCCGTTGTTCCTGAAGTTTTCAATGGGCGCCACCTCAACGGTGGTACCGGCACAAAATACCGCAATCCGATCGGCAATTTTCATGGTAGCCGCAATGTCATGGGTAATCATCATCGCCCCGCAACCGGACAGCAATGCTGTCACCAGCATCAGGAACTGTTTTGATTTATACTTGATCTAATGCGGTTTTGTCAAGCTAAAGATGTTTTTAACATGAGGGGAAACCATATAAAAAAGTCCCGGGGACTATTGTAACATTTAATTGTCCCCGGGACGGTTATATCATTCGGACCCTTTATCTGATTTAGTATTTATCCATTTCCATATCATCCAAAAATTTTTTTTGCTGGAATGATTGATTATTGTTTTTCATTGGCGGCTTTTTTGCCGTTGGCTGACTGGTTCTTTTCGGTGTATTCCCAGCTCGCTTCAATTGGAAAGCCTCGACCATTTGTTTGAGCATTTCCGCCTGGCCTGAGAGTTCTTCACTGGCAGCGGCACTTTCTTCCGCCGTGGCGGAATTGGTTTGCACCACCATCGAAACCTGTTCGATGCCCTGGGTGATCTGGGCGATTTCCGAGGCCTGGTCATTGGAGGCCTGGGCAATATCTCCGACCAAACCGGTCACCTTTTCAATTTCACTCAGGATCTCTTTAAGGCTGACGGCAGTTTCATCGGCAATTTTCGTGCCTGTTTCGACCTTGTCAATGGAGCCTTCAATCAGCACCGTGGTTTCCTTGGCGGCTTCGGCACTTCTGGCGGCAAGGCTTCGCACTTCTTCGGCAACCACCGCAAAGCCTTTGCCGTGCTGGCCGGCGCGCGCGGCTTCCACCGCCGCATTAAGAGCCAGAATATTGGTCTGGAAGGCGATATCGTCGATGACCTTGATGATTTTCGAAATATTTTTGGAGGAATCGTTAATTTCCACCATGGCACTTACCATTTTGGTCATTTGGGTATTGCCGACCTCGGCATTGCCGCGGACCTCCTGGGCCCGTTCATTGGCTTCATTGGCCCGCATGGCATTTTTCTTGGTTTCCCCGGCCACTTCTTCTATTGAAGCGGTGAGTTGCTGAATGGAACTGGCCTGTTCGGTTGTTCCCTGTGACAGCGCCTGCCCGCCATTGGATATCTGCTGAGCACCTATTTCCACCTGGCTAGCGGCAATGTTGATGTCACCCATAACATTATTGAGAGACTCGATAATCACGTTGATCGCATTTGAAATTTTGATAAAATCGCCACGATATTGCCTGGCGTTTTCAATGTCCAAATTCTTATCTGCCAGCTGCTGCATTTTGGTGGAAATTTCACCAACTACCGCATCCAAACGACTGGCAGTGTTGTTGACCGCTTCCTTTAAAACATTAAAATCGCCTTGATACGACCCCATTACCAGTACCTGCAGGTTTCCATTTGAGATGGCCTCCATCACTGCCATTACTTCGTTTATCGGTTTGGAAACTTCCACCAGAATATCATTCACGCCACCGACCAGCTCTTTCCATGCCCCCCTAAGTTTATGGGTATCCGCCTGTGTGGTTAAATTACCTTCAATCGCTGCCTGGGTCAGTAAACCAGCATCTTCAAGCATCTCGCCGATGGAGACTTTAACTGAGAATATACTCTTACCGATTTCGTTAAATTGAGTGCTGACCTCAGTGGTATATTCATCGGCTGAGGCAATGTTCAGATCAAAGTCCAGATTTCCTTCGGCCAGTCGGATCAGATTCGCAGCCAGCCGTTCAACTTCAACATTTTGGTATTCAGTCACTTTTGTCTGACCGGTAATGTCCTGAATAATTTCAACATGCCCAACTTTTTGACCTTTTCCATCATTGATGTAGGCGGAATCCACCTGGAATTTCTGACCCTGTTGTTCAAACAGGGTTTGGATTTTATTTTTCCTTAATCCTGCAATGGCGCAATTCTCGGTATTGCAGATATTGTTATTCCAATTGCTGCACTGTTTGCCCAACACCTGTTGACGTTTGACTCCCAACAACTTTTCAACGGGTTTATTGATAAATGTCCAGTTCATCTCTAAATCAGTTGCTGACATTGCAAACGGTACGGCATCCAATAGCGCTTCATACCAGATCATTTTATCCACTACGGTGTCCAGAGTTGCGTTGACACCGAGCACGACTTCTTTATACCCACCCTCAAATTTATCAGGATTGCCACGGGTATGCCATTGCTGGTTTACCGCAGCATTGGCCAGCATGGTTGACTCGGCAATCAAAGCACGAATGGTTTCAATGGTCAACTTGAGCGCCGGAGCAATTTCATCCTCGGGATCTCGAACCTCAATGTTGGCAGAGACGTCCCCAGCCGCAATCTGATTCATGGAACCGATAACGACATTCTGCAGATCATCGGCAAGCTGATTCATCGATGCGGTCATTTCACCAATTTCATCCTTACTGTCAATTTTTAACCGCTTTCCCAAATGTCCCATGGTCATTTCTTTAATCATATGATTCATTGCAATAATCGGTTTAGTAATTTTTCGGGTCAACAGATAAACTACCGTGCCGCCGATTAATAGAATCACTACGGCGATTATCAGAATAATGTTGCGCAAATTATTCATCACCGCCAAAACATCATTTTCATATTTTGCGACAACAAGGGTCCAATCAGTCCCGGGAATCGGTGCGGTTGCCCCAATTTTCGTTTCCCCGTTCAAACCATAAGTCAGCATGCCTGTTTGGCCTGTACCCATTTCTTTAAGGGCAATACCAAAATTTTTCCATTTCCCATCATTATCAATATCGGTAAAAACATTGGACTGATCCAGTAGATTCTGTTGATCGGGATGAGCCATAATCGCCCCTTGAGAATTGACAACAAAACCATATTCTCGAACCCCATCACCCATGGCACTGGTGCTGTCTTCCAGAAAAGTTGGCGGTCTTCGGCCCACCAGAAGACCGATGACCTGACCATTGCTGATAATCGGCGCCACCTCAAAAATACAGGGCGCTTTGGTTACTTTGCTGATGGCGACATCAGAAATCGATAATTTTCCATCAAAACCGGCTTTGTACCAGAACTGACCCTCTGATTGGAATTCGCCGCCCCCCTTAATATATCTGGCATTGCCGTTCATATCCATCACAGCGATGTCCTCATACCCCAAGTGATCCACATCACCAATGATCGAGCTTACCTGAGTGTTCCAATCCATGGTAGCCGTTCTTTCTCTTCGGGCAACTCCCTCTAAAGCCGATAAATTACCCGTGGTAATCGCACCAATATGAGCAGCCCCTTCGGTAACATAAGCCTGAGCATCGGCGTTTGATTGCTCCATTATCGAGGCGCTACCAAAGTTAATGGCTAACAACCCCAAAACAAGCACTGCAGCAGCCAAGATTAATAGTATAAAGACCACTAATTTTGTCGCCAAATGCTGATTAAATTGACCTTTACCCGCTGCTCTTACGTTTTTGCTTTGAATTCCCTGGGCCGACGTTGTTTCTTTCATTTTCTCCCTCTTTCAATTGTATATTTTCACAAAATCCTTATGCTGTCCACGGCTAATCCCAAAGGATTATCACACTGCCCTGAATTATAGGAATTTTGAGACTAACTAAAATTTACTGGAATTTTCCAGTTATATCTTAACCAAAAATCACCATTGCTTCTAATGGCAATATAATTTTTCAAAATGTTTAAAATCTTACAGGATCGCTTCCTGACGTTCGGCAGACAGTCGACATTATATTCCATGATAACGTTACCTGTCTACCGTAAATTTTCGCTATAAACTCTTTTTTGATTCAAATTCCTCTTTTCACTGGAAATAATCAAAAATCACTTGCAAATGAAAGCTTTTTTTCTTATAAAAAAAAAGGGCAAGCGCTTTTTCTAAAGCCCTTACCCCCGATCCCATGTCTGTTATTCAAATTCACGAAAACCGCAACGACAGGATTATTCAATTTTTGATTTAATTACGTATTGAATGTCGAATATGCA
Source organism: Acetobacterium bakii (assembly GCF_001263355.1). Taxonomy (GTDB): domain Bacteria; phylum Bacillota; class Clostridia; order Eubacteriales; family Eubacteriaceae; genus Acetobacterium; species Acetobacterium bakii. Next base: position 9,461 of record NZ_LGYO01000067.1, on the reverse strand, counting down.
CTTCTTTTGTGATCTGGTTTTTTCTATTTTCAAGCTACGGTATAATCTTTAATGATCATACTCTCAATGCCAGCCCAAAAGATCATCCATACATCTTCTGCATAGTTTTTGATATCAAACTCCCCGTGGTAGATCATTGTTACATCTAAAGTACCATGAAGCATTGCCATGTAAGAACGAACAATCGGCAAACAATATGTTTCTGCCTTATGATTATCACTAAGAGCGTTCTCCACAATCTCTCTTAGTCTGTTTTCTAATTGATGTTCATGTTGTTTTAAAGAAGACTGGCTTCTTTTGAATAAATTTTCGGTCTCATTAAGTAGTAGCCATTTCCAAAACCTCAACCTCGTTGTATCACTATAGTAATCAATAATTGACATGAAAATAGTTTTTAATTGCTCTTCAGGACTCAGATGATTCAAATCGTTAAACTCCGCCTGTTTTTCCTTGAAATATGTCTCAACGTAGATGTTGACCACCGCAAAATACAGCTCATCTTTGCTTTTAAAGTAATTGTAAATAGACTGTTTTTTTATGCCTGCTGCTTCGGCAATTTCTGATAACGGGATGCTGTAACCTTTCTCTGCGAATTTCTGGTATGCAACTTCTAATATTAGCTCTTTACGCATGAATAATCTCCTTCAAATTGACTGACGTCATTACCAATTATTATACAGCATGATTATTAATTATATCCTTATAAAAGAACTTTCCCTCCGATATAGTGAGGTATCGAGTTTATCATTGACTATCTCTGGATTCTTGCCGCAAAAAACACTCAATTCAGAGTGCATCCGACGGTCTTTTGTTCTCACAGGTCCTCCTCACCGGTCCTTTCGTTTGGATAGATAATTACGATCGCATAAGTGAAGGGGCTGGCTCGTTCATCTTAAATATTTACTATTGGAGCAAAAGCAGATATAATGATTAAAAAATCAAATTTGATTTTAAGGAGTTTTCATGGATCATACTTTTTTTGAGATTCTTCCCCTGGCCATTGGGGCGGCCTTCAGTCCCACCGGCCTGTTATTTGTAATGATGATTTTAAGCGGCAAAGAGAATTCAAAAAAAGGTGCGCTAGGCTTTGTTCTGGGTGGGACCTTATTATTGACGCTAGTGGGGCTGTTTCTTTTTTTCACCGCCCAGCCGGTTATGAATGCAACCAGACACCCAAATCTTACCTCCAGTATTATTGATATTGGTCTGGGTATCTTGATTTTACTCATTGTGGCTCTGTCCTTCTTTTTTAAGAAAAAGCCCAAAATCAAAGCTCCTAATAATAAAAAAAGACCTTATCCGATTATTGGCTTTTTTTACATGTCCATCAATCTTTCTACCCTCATTCCTTTTATCGCCGCGGTTAAAATCATATCCGTGAATAAACTGGCGCTCTGGGATAACTTTGCCATTTTTCTTGTGACCGTCGTGATCACCATGTCGATGATTGCGTTTCCCGTTGTGATCAGCTATGCCATGCCTCAAGAATCAAAGAAGATCCTGGACCCGATGAATGCTTTTATAGTCAAAAACGGAGCTAAACTAGGCGATGTTTTTTTTGCACTGGTTGCCGTCTATCTGATTTGCCACGGTGTGATAGGGCTAATGAACATAATCTAGCCACGCTGATTTCCAGTATGCACAGGCGTTGCGGTGTTGACCAACCCATGATTCTGTCAATATTGGGCATAGCAACCTACAACGACGTTTCGTCCCTTATTCTCGAAATTCAGATCAAGGCCTTCAAGAACCACTGACCAGTGACGGGAAGATCACAGTCACTGGTCAGTGCTTTTTTTTGTTATTCTATCCTAAAATCATAGTGCTACACTTCTTCCCGCATGCCGATCACCGTGACGTTGGTGTGTTTATGTATGCATGAGCATCGCCCTACGGTAATTTGCTTAAAACACAACTGATTATTTACTTTTAGCGCAACATCAGCTATAATTAAGCAACTAAAGAAAGAAGGTACTTACTGTGTGTACAAGTCTAACCTTAACGACTAAGGATCACTTAAACCTGCTTGCCCGAACCATGGATTTTGCTTTTGTGCTGGAGCCGGAACTTATTTTTGTCCCCCGCAAATATCCCTTTGTTTTTGAAATGGATGCATCCAGTCACTCAGTAACCTACGCGTTGATGGGGATCGGCCAGCAACAGGATAATACCTATGCTTTTACCGACGGGGTAAATGAAGCCGGACTGGCCTGTGCCACCTTGTATTTCCCCGGCTATGCCCATTACAGCGAAGGTATTATTGCGGATAAAACCAACCTAGCCTCCTATGAGGTCGTGGGATGGCTGTTAGCCAATTTTGCCACTATCGATGAAGTTAAAGAAGCCGTTTCCCAATTAAATATTGTCAATGCGCCGGCTAAACTTTTTGGGGTTGTTACCCCACTCCACTGGATAGTCACCGATAAGAGCGGCGCTGCCATTGTCATTGAGCCGATGGAAAGCGGCCTGGTCGTTTATGATAATCCCCTGGGCGTGATGTCCAACAGTCCTGATTTTAATTGGCATATGACCAATATCCGCAATTATATCGGCATTAATCCTTTTAAAATTGAAGCACTGAAATTAAACGGGCTCACTTTTGCACCCTTTGGCAATGGTGCCAGAACCATTGGTTTACCCGGCGATTACACACCGCCGTCACGATTTATCCGGGCTCTTTTTGGGAAAGAGGCCATTAACGAGTTAGATAATGAGGATGAGGGCATTAAGGCGGCCTTTCATATTTTAGCATCGGTTGATATTCCCAAGGGCAGCGTCATCACCGATGAGGGTGTTGACTATACCCAATACACCGCCTGTATGGTGTGCAACACCGGTACTTACTATATCAAAACCTATGATAACAACCAGATCATCCGGGCCTGTCTTTTTAATGAAGATTTAAATGCCGACGCACCTAAAGTCCGGCTAATTCCGCAGACACAGCAGTACGGCAAATTAAACTAGCCATTTTGACGTTGCGGGCGGCTGCTGGCTGCCCCTGCGGGCTGCTGCTTGGCTGCAACAACATAAAGGGACGGTTCTTTCGCATCCGCACAAATGGCATCTGCATAAAAGAACCGTCCCTTCGATTAAATTAACACCTCTAGCAATCACTCCAATGCCAGTCGCTCGTTGGTGTTGCAAAGGATAAATTGATTTTTTCAGCGTCAAATTCTGTGCTATAAAACTCATGGTACAAATATTCTGCTTCTTCAAACATGTCAAAGTGAAATAGCTCAGGATGTAGAATATTTGCAATATTCATCAAACCTAGAATCCATCTTGGACTTCCGAAATCCCAATTGGGATAGGTATGCGTATATATTCTTTTTGAGTGAACCGCCTTTATTTTGATTCCTTTTGTTAAGCACTCCTTATAGAAATCATCGATTGAATTGGATAAAAACGACGATATAAAAATCACTTCCGGATTCAATTCATTTAGTTGCTGGATGCTTATGTTCATTCCCGGTCGTCCATCGCCTTTAACTTCTTTGTTGACACTAATTCCTCCTGCTGCTTCGACCAGTTGATTTTCAAATCGTTCGCCTTTAAGACAAAACAGCGGTTTACCCATGACATAATAAACACGCGGTTTGGATGTTACCTCCTTAAGCTTTTCTTGTATTTCGTCATACTTGCTCTGCATATACGTGCTCAATTCCAGTGCTTTTTTTTCAGTACCGGAATACTCGGCAAATTTCCGAATGGATAAAATATATTTTTCAATTGACTGCAAGTCATGATGCCAATTATTCATATTTTTTCCGGTCAGCATGCGCTCCCAAATACTAACCACATCTGAAATCTTATCCACACCGGAAGCGATCAGAATTGCCTTGATCATGTCCAATCCCCTTGTGAATGGATACCCTCCTTCAAAAGCTTCTTCCGTATATTCAGCTCTTTGCTTTAATCCTTTGATGGGAATGCTTTGTTGACACGCTGGACATTTTTGATCAGAATCTAACAGAATATTTCTGGTCTTTGCCCCCATCGGTCCGTAAAAATCCCGTTCTATTAACAAACATCCACAGTGATGGCAATAGGTATTTAGAAATTCAGTGCCGGGACTGTTAAACAGATATACATACCTTAAGTCCTTTTTTAATGATATCGCTAACTGTTCGGCTTCTCTTATTGTCGGTTCAAGTGCCGGGTCGGCCCCCTCCAGAGGGATATATCTCATGATTTGCAGCGGTATATCATAGTTGGATTTATTTAACCAGGACGCAAAATTTTCGACGCTTTTTTCATCATTTTTTTTATAAGTACACGATACTTCAATGTGAATTCCTGCATCATAAAAAATTTCGATACTTTCAAGTACCGGGGTAATGGATTTTGCGCCGCATATCATATATTCTTCGTCTGAAAATCCCTTTAAGCCGATGTTTACATAATCAATATACGCTGCCATAATCTTTGCTGATTTTCTTGTAAGATAACCATTTGTCGAACAGCCAACCAGAAGATCAGCCGCTTTTGCTTTTTTCGCCACATTCTGAAACGTAAAATATGAAGCGATTGGATCATTCATTAAAAAAGAGATGCCGATACATTGTTCTTTTTGGGCCTTCTCAATGATTTGTTCAGTCGTCATATGGTGCAGTGCCGCACTATTTTGACCGATCTCCTGTACCAGAATCGTGGATATGCAGCCAGGACAATTGAAATTGCATCCTGTTGTCGTTATTTGAAGAAACTTCCCTTTGGGGTGGAAATGCAGCATTGGCATTGTTTCAATGGAAATGCCACATACAACTAGATATTTATCAGGCGCTGTTTCAATCAACTCCCCGTTATTTATTGTGTATTTTTTGCATAATCCGGTGCTTCCATCTTTTATCATACATTCATTGGCACATACATAACAATGATTTACTTTTTGAATATTATCCATAATCCAGCCTGCTTTCTACTCACTTCATAGTGACTGATGTCTGTTTGCTTCATCATATTTTCAAAATGGTTATATCCCTTTTCACCCGTTCTGTTTTTTCGGTCATTTTGCCATTCGGGATCGTGTTCTTTCATTTTTTCAGACACTTGTAAGAATAATTCCTGATTACCAAATCCGCCGCCGATATAAGCGCAGCCACCCGGCTTCAGAACCCGATAAATTTCATTAATCCCTTTAACTTGATCTTCCCAGAAAAAAATTGAACCCCGGCTAATAATCAGATCGGCCATATTGTCATCAAAAGGCAATTGTTCCACATTGCCCTGCTGAATTCTGACACGATCCGCAAGCCTCATTCGCGTACAATTAATTTGTGCTTCGTTTAGCATTTCATCTGATAAATCAAACAAAACGGCTTGAATATCCGGCGCAAGTTTCGCTAGTTCCAAACCCAGATTTCCAAACCCGGTACCCACATCGATACACACGCCACTGGTGATCCCGGTTTCTTTGATAATATTTTCAGCAATAACCGGATAAATCGGTGCAAAAATATTATTCACTACATTCTCAAAGCTTTTCACATTCATTTCTATAGCCTTCACCTTCTTATTTAGAATTTTTATAAACTTCTTTTTAGTTTCGTTTCCATAAATTTTTTCATATCTTTTCATTCTTTTTAGTAATTATCTATTTTTTTGTTCATTTATGTTTGTTTTTGTTGTGTTTCATTCGCTTTGTTTATTATAGATTGTATTATACTATAAATCAATACCTTAAATGATATAAAATATCACTCGGACAAGAGAACGTTTCGTCGTCTCCTAAAGTCCATAGAATTTAGGACAAAAAAAGCGCCCTGATTAGCGGGCGCTTTATATGTTAACAAACCTTTTCAATTTAGTTACTTTTTTCAAACATTTCTTTTCTGTGTCTCAAGGAAGGCTTAAAAAAGGGCATGGAAGTTGGTGCTAAAAGCAAAGCTTTGGAAGTTGCCAGAAAGGCTGTTCATGAAGGGGTTGAACTGCCTCTCATTGCTAAACTGACAGGTCTTACGAAAAAAGAAGTCGAAAAGCTGGCAAAGGAATTGATTGCCCCTGCTATGAACCGTTGCTGTTCAACATTAATTCAATGGTTTCAAAGCCCAACCGATCGATAGTTGTCGCAAATCGCTCTCCGGGCAATCCGTATTCTTTGTAAAAATAAATAATCTTTTCAATATGGTTTAAAACCTCTTCTTTATTTACATAAATCTGTTTCAGCGCCTTCCCCTGTTTGCCCTGTTTGCCCCATCGACCGCCAATCACAATTTTATACCCTTTGATTCCTGCGGTAATGGCATCAAAGGCGCATTTTCCTATGCATAGACCGCAATTCAGGCAAGCCTTTTCATTGATTTTCAGCTGATCATTTTTAATTTCTGCGGCATCGACGGGACAGGCCTCTACCACCGCACAGTTTTTACAACCTCTGCAAGATTCCTGATTAAAAACAGGGATCCTTTGTCCAATAATTCCGAGATCATTTAAATCCGGTTTAACACAATTATTGGGGCAGCCGCCAACCGCGATTTTAAATTTATGAGGCAGGGTTAATTCACGAAAACCGGTATAGAAACGATCATGAATTTCTTTGGCAAGAGCAAACGTGTCAATTAAACCATACTGGCAGGTTGTTCCCTTGCAGGATAAAATCGGTCGCACCCTGGCCCCGGTGCCACCGGTTTCCAGTCCGCCCCGACCTAAATGGTTTCTAAAATCATCAATTTTTTCAAAAGGAATGCCCTGGCATTCGATTGTCAGACGGGTCGTCAGTGCCAGCTTGCCATTACCATATTTTTCTGCCGCTGCAATGATGCATTTTGCTTGTTCAGCTGTAATCAAGCCATTTTCTGTAATCACACGCGCTGAAAAATTATCCGTTCCCTTATTATTCAAAAACCCCATTGCTTTTACTTTTTTTTCATCTTCTTTACTGATTGTAAGTGTAGCCATGATTATTTCTCCGAAAATAGCTGCTATTTCTATGTGTTTCTTTTCATTTCATGTACATGATGGTTACAGTATAACACTTGTTTTTATATAACATAAATGGTATTATTTTATATTATCCATAATAATTACCTATGGATTGAAAATGGAGGGAAAATGGATATACGCCATTTGAAAATATTTATCGCCGTTGCGGAAACGGGATCAATGTCAGGTGCGGCCAAGCAATTTTTTGTCACCCAGCCTTCTGTCAGTCAGGTTATCAAGGAACTGGAAAGCCATTTCGGTGTCCTTCTTTTTGAACGATTAGGCAAACGATTGTTCATTACCGATTCCGGAAGATATTTAAGCAGACAGGCCCGCATCGTCATCCGCCAGTTTGATGAATTGGAAGAAAGCATGTTAAATGCCGGCCGAACAGAATCAGTAAGGGTGGGTTCCACCATCACAGTTGGTGCCTGCCTGCTGTCATCATTAATGGCTGATTTTAAAAAAAGCAACCCGGAAATTAAAACCTTCAACTATGTAAATAATACAAAAATGATCGAAGAACGCCTTCTCCGGGCAGAATTGGACATCGCACTGGTGGAGGGGCAGATTAAACATCCCGATTTAGTGATTAAACCGGTCATTGCCGATTATCTGGTTATTGTATGCGGTCGACGGCATCGTTTTGCCGGACAGCAGCAGATCAAAATAAAAGAATTGGAAAAAGAAGTTTTCATTATGCGCGAGAAAGGCAGCGGCACACGAAAATTATTTATGGATTTCATTGAAAAAAATGGTTTTAACCTGAACATCGGATGGGAAGTGACCTCCCCAGAAATCATTAAAACAATTGTCATGAAAAACAATTGTCTAGCCGCCATTTCTATCAGATTGGTTGAAGAAGAAGCGCAAAATGGCGATATTTATGTGATTAAACACAATGAACATAGCTGGAATCGAACCTTTAGCCTGGTTTATCATAAAAATAAACATATCAGCAAAGGCATGCTTGGTTTTATGAATGTTACTCAGGCATACGGTAACACCGGGATAATAACAGATGTGCCGGTGGGCATGCTCATTTAAAAAATTCAGCAAACACAGCAGTACGGTAAATTAAACTAGCGATTTCCTACTCTGGTCCTTTATAGTTCAACGATCGGGCCCACTTATAAGATATTGCAACTGCTCTCCCAGTTTCGCTTTCAATATCTTATAAGCGGAAATTACCGGTATCTATGCTTGACCTTCAAATCAAGTAGTCGTTGTCCCAATGCGCTGACATCTTCCGGTTTTTTATAACTTCAATGCACTCCGATCAGGGTTATCGGGAGATTAATTTTGTGGTAATTGATATGGGGTCTGTTGTTGTTACAGCAATGAGAAACCGTGACCAGGGTATTTTCATAATCTGTGAAATCCGGGACAGGTTCCTAATTATTAAAAATTCTTCTTGCTTCATTGCAACTAATTTGCAATAATTGAATCATCAGTATAACCATGCTGAAATTTCTTTGCGGTAATCTGCATTTTCTGAAAAATTTGCAGAGCAGAAAGGATTATATTTTGAATTTACTTAAAAAGCTCTATCCTTTTACGATTGTAATTGCATTCATTTTCTACGGTATAATAATTGAGGAGTTAACAGCCATAGCTTTATCAGGTGATGTAAATTTGTTTTTATTCTTTCGTTTAATTATTCCTTTGATTGGGGTTGGGCTAGGAATAGTGCTTGATTTATCAAGTAGAAATTTAGCTCCACTTGGATTTAAAATAAAACTTAATTACCTTATCATTGCTTTTATTTTCGCATTCATTCTATATAGTCCATATACGCTATTTAGTGTAACAGTTCTAAATTTTTTTCCTTTCCTTATAAGGCCTATATCTGCCCAAACGCCTTATATTCTTGCAATATTGATCGGATTTTTTTTATCAAAAGGATTACTGAGGAGTTTAGAGTAATCGTACGGGGTAATGGGTATTAATTGCTGACTTTCTGATTGGGATCTTGATTTATCAAAAAAAGAGCACCGCCTGTTCCCTAATGGGCGGTGCTCTTTGAAATCGGTATTATCCATTCGCTGTGGCCTCGTTTCGCGAAAGTATGCCCGGGGCACATTTACACTTATAGCGTACCAAAGAGACCCAAAACATGAAGAATATGTCGAGAAAGCGGTTAATTATGTCGAGGACGGTTATGGCACCGGATTATGCGATAAGATTATTGGACATAATAAGTAACTCCTTAATAGCGGGAACTTGTTAATAAGGAGAGCGGATCTTTGTGGGGTTGAGGATAATAAGTGAGGTGAATATTAGAGTCGATTAAAGAAACAGTTAGGGATGAGAGAAAAGCTTTTTTCTCGATTTCAAAAATCAAAATATTTCGAAAATCAAAATAATGAAGACAAGAGGAGAATATTAAAATGAAAAAAATTTCAGTAAGCTTATTTACAATCATCATGATGCTTCTTATGGTTGGTTCATCAAATGTTTTTGCAAATGATGCGAGTGCTATGGGCGTGGAGTATCGAGCTCATATACAGGATGTTGGCAATTATCCAACTGACGGA
>NZ_LGYO01000066.1 GCF_001263355.1 Acetobacterium bakii | reverse complement strand
ATTGCTGAAAAATACGATGTCAGTTTTGTTGATTGTCAAGTAAAATTGACCCACTTTTTCATTTAAATTTGACCCACCTTAGTTTTGATGGCTGATGGATCAGTTTTCCATGTGAATTCTGTTTTTCACACTGTAAATTGACCCACCTGTTAGTGTGTAACGACCCGATAACCGGCACTTTTTAATGAAGTCTGGTCGATTATCATCGTTTTTGACAATGAGTCCAGTGTGATGTATCTGCTTAACTCCAGCAAACGATCACCCAGCAGTTCCTGAATCAGTTTTTCCATGTCGGCAGGCCGATTATCGATCAGATGCTTTTCTGATGTTTGAACACGCTGAGGAACCACTGGCGAACAGAGTTCTTCGATGCTCATAAAAAGATGATCAGCCTCGGTTAGACCGTTTACCAGATAACAATCCCGATCCGGATCGTATTCAAATCTCGGATCTTTATCAATTCTTTTTCTTATAAAATAGGGGTTTTTCACACCATACTGACTGCGCAGAAGATCATAAGCAGCAGTACGGCCTTCATCATTGTATACCTGAACAACCCCGATTAATGCTTCATTACTTACCTTTGACATGTTTAACTCCTGTCTATCTATGAAATACCAACCATCGGTTTATCCGATGCCAATTCTTCTGTTAACACTGTTTTTTGACCCTTTGACACGATAGCTGTCACCTGTTATACTTAGTACATGACAGTGGTGGAGCAATCGGTCAAGAATCGCCGTTGCAGCCAGCTGCCCGGTAAACAGTTCGTCCCACTTGCCCATTGGCAGGTTGGTCGTAATAATGAGGGAGCTTTTTTCGTATCGTTGGCGGATGATCTGGAAAAATAGGCTCTCTCTTTCTTTGTCCATTTTTATGTAGGATAATTCATCAATAATCAACAGTTCAATCCGGTTCAGTTTTTCAAGTGTTTCGGACAGTTTTCCAATTAGCATTTCTGCATGAAGCGTATCAACCAGTTCCTTTGCATTGACAAACAGAACGCTTCGACCCGCATGACAGGCATTGACACCGATTCCGGTTGCAATCATGCTTTTCCCGACCCCGGGCGGCCCAATGACAATAATGTTTTCATGCCGATCTAAAAACTGCAATCGTCCCAATGCTTCAATCTTTTCTTTGTCGAGCGTATCATTAAAATCATAATCGATCTCACCAAGCGTCGCCGATAATTCAAAGCGGGCATTGCCTAAAAGCTTTCCCGTACGACGGGCATTTTTCCCTTCTTCTTCAACAGAAAGCAATCTTACCAGAAAATCCCTGTATCCCATGGCAGTCATTTCGGCTTCCGCAATAAGATCCGGATACTGCTGTCGCATATCAACAAGTTTGAACTGTTTCATTTTGGTTTCGATATAAACTTCGGGTTCGGCTACTACCTGTTGCATGATATTGCCTCCGTTATATTGATTTCATAATAACTGCAGTCTCTTATAAGCAGAGCATCCTCATCCTGAAAAACGACTTGCTCATTGGGATCCGACCTATCCGGAGTCTCCATTCCCATCAAACGCTGTCCGCTATTGTAATCCCGCAAGAGTGCCCGGAATGACTTGATATCCATCTTGTCTTCATCAACGGCAATCCCGATAAAACGGTTTAATACCTGGTCATCATAAAGTTCCTGCAGTTCCATGATCTTTCTGGCATAATGCGTCGGCTGATCAAACTTTCTTCCGGCGGCTTCCAGATAGTTATACCCGTTGCTGAATCTTTCTGTAAAATCTCTGCGAATCTGAGGGATGGATGTGCTGACTTTTTTGGCGATCGCTTCATAATGCTCCGGATTGGTTACCACGTCATGTTTCTTATCCGAGACTTCAAAACGCAGGATCAGGTTTTCTTTTTGATCATAGAGTTCGGCTCTGAATCCGTAAATGATTCTGAATAATACCGTTTTTCCCACATACTTTACCGGGACACTGTATTTGTTGCCGCCAATGCTGAGGTAACTGTCCGGACTGACAATTCGTTTTTGTAGCGGTTTTGTAGAATAATGGGATTTTGGCAGCGGTTGTAATACTTGTTTTTCCTCCAGTAGATAGTGCTGGTTGGGAATCCGTTTTGTTGTCGTGTGTTTTTCATCGCACCACTCATCCATAAACTTTTTTCCGCGCGCATTGAGTTCATCCATGGTTACAAACGTATTGCCTTTAATAAACTGCTCTTCAATATAATTGAATGGTCGCTCGATTTTGCCTTTTTTACGGGGCCAATAACAGGGACATGCATTCAGCTCAGTTCCCAGATGTTTTGCCATCATCAGGGCATGGGGATTGTACCTGACTTCCTCCTCAGTTTTTGGATCATTCGTGATAACCAGCGCTTTGGGATTGTCAATCAGCAGCTCAAGTGTGACGCCGCCAAGATCATCATACAGTTCCTGAATCGCCGCATAGATTGCTGGTCCATCAACCTTCAGTGAAAAACAGACGGCTTTTTTTCTTGATGCTGCCAGAATCATTGCAAAACAATAGACCTTACGGTATCGTCCACCAATAACGACTTCGTATTCTGACCAGTCGAACTGCGCCTGATCACCTGGTGGACTTTCATGCCGCACCGTTGCTTTTTTACTGATGTGCCCGCCCATATCCTCATCCACCTTCCTGAGGAATCGATAAATCGGACCAATACTCCCTTTGTAGCCTTTTTTCCTGAGTTCTTTGAAGATCCGAGTTCCATTAAAGCAATAGGGTTCACACCTCCATTCAATGATCTTTTCCTTAAATTTATCAATCTTTGTTCCATATTCGGTCCGCTGATATTTCGGCGGTTCACTTAATAACAAAAGTTTCTTTACCGTATTCCTGGATATGCCAAGAATATCCGCTGTCGATCGTTTGGACTTTGTCTGCTTGTACACTTTCTGCACGGCTGCCCAATCCTCCAAATTTTTCACCCCTTCTTCCTCCTATCGGCATGATTTGCATGCTGATAAGATTATAATTCTCTTTCTGAGGCGGGTCAATTCACAGTGTTAAATTTCCGTGGTACGGAGTCAATCAGAACCAGGATTATTCGCTCCTTTCCCCTCCGGGTGGGTCAATTTTCACCGTTAATGGTGGGTCAGTTTTAAGTATAAATCAATAA
>NZ_LGYO01000065.1:8408-30410 GCF_001263355.1 Acetobacterium bakii | reverse complement strand
AAATTGTTTTCGCGAAGGCAATGAGCCAATCACAAGCTTGCTTGTAGTTGGCGACTGTCCGCGAGCCAGAAGAAATTCGCTTAGCGATTTCTTCTGGTTGTGGAAACCGCTCGTAAAGCTATAAATGTTCGATATTTATGAGTTTCACAATTACTTGAGATGATTTTACGTGTTTGCAACATTATTTCGAATTTATTTTTTTCCCATGGATATGGATTTTTTGGCACAGGCGTCAACCGCAGATATGACGGCATCTCGAAATCCCTTGGCTTCTAAAACACGGACGGCTTCAATGGTGGTTCCGCCGGGAGTGCAGATCTGATCTTTTAATTTTCCTGGATGTTCGCCGGATTCAAGCACCAGCTTTGCAGCACCCAAAACGGCCTGGGCAGATAGGCGGTAGGCCTGGTCTCTTGGAAAGCCGTGGAGCACGCCGCCATCCGCCATGGCTTCAATGAGCAGCATAGTATAGGCCGGAGCTGAACTGGCAATTCCCGGAACAACCTCCATGAGTTTTTCGCTGATGATTTCCACCTTTCCAAAACTTTCAAAAATGGCCACTATATCCAGGATATCTTCCTGGTTCATGCGATCATCAGGGCAAATAGTAGAATCGGATTCCCCCACAAATGCCGGAGTGCTGGGTTGGGTTCTGATAACTTTTACATTTTCTCCCACCAGACCTTTAATATCATTAAAACTTACTCCTACAGCAATGGAAATAATAATTACCGATGATTGAATGCTTTGGGCTATTTCTTTTAATACCTTAGCATACAAAAATGGTTTAACAGCTAAAACCAGATAATCAGCCTTATTTGCCACTTCTTTATTTGAACTGAGGACAGTTATTCCATATTTCTGTGCCAGCATTCCCCGGGGCCCTTCCATGGGATCATAAACAAGAATGTTTTCTGCTGGGAATAAGTCACTTTTGATTAATCCCCCAATCATTGCACTTGCCATGTTGCCGCAACCAATAAATCCAATTATATTTTTCATTCTAACTCCTCAATTAACATATTATTTAAGATACCCTATCTTTTTCTTTATAATATTATTTTAGACCTTTATTTCGTTGGATGCAATTTTTAATTGAAAAAACCCACTAATTCTTAAAGGATTAATGGGTCAAAGTATTCATATACCTTAATTTATATTTCCGGCTCCGGGGGTTCGGCTTTTCCGGACCTTACCTTTGAAAAAGAAAAGATCAGTAAGGCCATCCAAATAAAGCTGAATCCGAACAAATTAGCCATGTTAAAGGTTTCCTTGTACAGAAATATTCCCAGAAAAAGCATCATCGTCGGGGTGATATACTGGAGAAATCCCAGCAACGAAAATGAAATTTCCTGGATGCCCTTTGCATAGAGAAGCAAGGGAATGGCCGTGACCACCCCTGCCAGAATTGCCAGACTTGTGACTAAAGGATCCCCCAGGCTGATGACCCCTTCCCCATGACGTTCCAGATAAATAATGGCTCCCAGGGCAAAGGGGGTAACCACTGCCGTTTCCAAAATCAGGGAAACAATGGGACTGGCATTAAGCTTTTTCTTGAAGACCCCATACAAGGCAAAGGTTATGGCCAGCACCATTGCCACAACCGGAAACTTCCCGAATTGGATGGTGATGAATAGAACCCCGAATAATGCCAAACCGATGGATGCCATTTCCAATCGATTGAATTTTTCTCCAAAGAACAGAAAACTAAAGAGCACCACCACCAGCGGATTAATATAATAACCCAGACTGGCATCAACGATGTAATTTGCATTCACCGCCCAAATAAAGGTGTACCAATTAAGGGACACCAGTAATCCGCACAGAACGGAATATCCCAGTCGTTTTTTATCCATTATGATGGTTTTTATTTCCGGCCATTTATGGGTGAAGCCCACAAAGATCCCACAGAAAACAAAGGACCAGAAAATACGTGAAGATATAATATACAAGGGTGAAACCGCACCAAGCGATTTCCAGTAAATCGGGAGGATTCCCCATAAAACATATGCCATCATGGCGCTGAAAATACTCTTTTGCATGGATGCCCTCCTCTATCCTTTTATTTTAGCTAATTGCGAAAGTACCGTAAGCTTTACGGTCAGTTTCGCAAACACCTATTTATTTAATTAAAATTTGGCAATATCAGTTCGGTATTGGGCGCCTTCGAAGTGAATTTTACCAATATTATTGTAGACGGTTTGTCTTGCCGCTTCTCGGGTTTCTCCCAGGGCGGTGACGCACAGCACCCGGCCGCCGTTGGTTTGAAGTTCGCCGTTTACCAGTTTGGTGCCGGCGTGGAAAACCACGCAATCTCTGACATCTTCGATGCCGGTGATGACTTTTCCCTTTTCATAGATTCCGGGATAACCACCGGATGCAATGACCACGCAAACCGCTTCCTGTTTTTTCCATTTGATTTCGCATTTGGCGAGGCTGCCGTCAATAACAGCTTCCATAATGTCCACCAAATCCGAGTCCATGCGCATCAGCACACTTTGGGCTTCGGGATCGCCAAAACGGACGTTGAATTCCAGCACCTTGGGGATGCCATTTTCAATCATCAGTCCGATGAAGAGAATGCCCTTGAAGTTCATTTGATCCGCAATCAAACCGTCGATGATGGGCGTAAGAATAGTTTCCTGGATGCGCTTATTCAAGTCATCATCATCAAATAAAACGTTTGGCGAATAGGTTCCCATTCCCCCGGTATTCAAACCTTTATCCCCATCGTAGGCTCGTTTGTAATCCTGGGCGCTTTCCATTGGGACAATGGTTTTGCCATCCACAAAACAAAGCATGGAGGCTTCCTGGCCGGTGAGAAACTCTTCGATGACAACCTTGTCGCCGGCTTCGCCAAATTCGTGTTTTTCCATGATCAGCTCAATGCCGTCTCTGGCATCCTGTTCATTTTCAACAATCAGAACCCCTTTACCGGCGGCTAAGCCATCGGCTTTTATCACCATGGGATAACCATAAATGCCGAGATCCTTGAGGATTTCATGAACATCAGTGTATTCCTTGTAGGCCGCTGTGGGAATGCTATGACGAAACAGAAACTCTTTGGTAAAGGCTTTGCTGCCTTCAAACTGGGCGCACTGGGCATTGGGTCCAAAAACCCTCAGGCCTTCGGCTTCAAAGGCATCCACCATTCCCAGGACAAGGGGCACTTCGGGACCGACCACCGTTAAATCAATGGCATGTTCCTTGGCAAAGGCCAAACAGCCGGGAATATCATCCACCGATAGTGCCACACATTCTGCCAAATCCGCCATACCACCATTGCCCGGGGCTGCGTAAATTTTTTCCACACGAGGGCTTTGAGCCATTTTCCAGGTCAGAACGTGTTCACGTCCCCCGGAGCCAATTATTAAAATTTTCATCAATTTCTCCTTGTTTATCATATCTGGGTACAGTCATTTATTATTGATCTATTAATATAAAATTCGCAGGGGCGCAATACCCCTACGAACTGATGCGATACGTTTGAAATAAAGCTAAAGGTTAATGTAACATCAACCCTGGTTTTGGCCCGTAGGGATGATTATTAATCGCCCGCAAACGTCTAGTGTTTAAAGTGACGCATGCCGGTGAAGACCATGGCGATGCCGGCTACATCACAAGCTTTGATGGAATCTTCATCCCGTCCCGCTCCGCCGGGTTGGATAATAGCAGTGATGCCGGCAACGGCTGCGGCTTTCACGCAATCATCAAATGGGAAAAACGCATCCGAAGCCATTACTGATCCGATAACAGTTTCCTTAGCCTGACGAATAGCATTTTCAAGGGCCCCAATACGGTTCACCTGTCCTGGTCCATTGGCAATAAGGCATTTGTTTTTGGTCAGGCTGATGGCGTTGGATTTCGTATTTTTAACGGCTTTCCAGGCAAAGAGGAGTTCTGCCATTTCTTCTTCGGTTGGCTGTCGTTTGGTAACAACTTTTAACGCATCATATAGCTGGGTATCCCGTTCCTGGACCAACAGACCGCCCATGACCTTTTTAACATCATAGCCCGGTTCGTTAAAGGTGATGTCCTGCAAATCCAGTAATCTCAGGTTTGGTTTCGCAGCGAAAATTTCCAGAGCTTCTTTGGTAAAGCCCGGGGCAACCACTACTTCCAGAAAGGTTTCGATCATCAGTTTGGCTGCAAGGGCATCAATTTCACGATTGGATGCGATGATCCCTCCATAAATAGAGACGGGATCGCTGTCATAGGCTTTTTTGTAGGCAACTGAAATTTCATTGTCACTGGCTATCCCACAGGGGTTGGCATGCTTCACCGCAACAATGGTAGGCTCATCACCGTATTCTTTGAGAATTTCCAGGGCACCGTTGGTGTCGTTAATATTATTGTAGGATAATTCTTTTCCCTGAAGCTGTTTCGCTGAGGTAAGAGCCCCTTTGACCGGCACAACATCAGCATAAAAAGCGGCCTTCTGATGCGGATTTTCACCGTATCTCAGGTCCTGAACTTTTTCAAAGGTCATGGTAATGGTGTCCTGTAATACCTCACCTTTGGCTGTTTTTCTTAGATAGTCGGCAATCATGGTGTCATAATGGGAGGTTGTTTCAAAAACTTTAAGAGCCAGACGATAGCGTGTTTCAACATGGGTTTTGCCCTGGGCTTCCAGCTCAGAAAGTACCACTGGGTAATCATCTGGATCCACAATCACGGTAACATCATTAAAGTTTTTAGCCGCTGAACGCAGCATAGTGGGACCGCCAATGTCGATGTTTTCAATGGCATCTTCAAAAACAACGCCCTCTTTTAAAATAGTGTTTTTAAAGGGATAGAGATTGATAACGAGCAAATCAATGGGGGTAATATCCAAATCCGCCATTTGTTTCTGATGATCGGGATTGTTGCGGATGCCTAAAATACCGCCGTGAATTTTAGGATGCAGGGTTTTTACACGGCCATCCAGGCATTCCGGAAACCCGGTGACGTCAGAAACTCCGATGATGTCCAGGCCTGCGGCTCTCAGAGCCTTGGCGGTTCCCCCGGTGGACAGGATTTCCCAACCCATTTCAGCTAATTTCTGTGCAAATTCAACAATACCTGTTTTATTGGATACACTTATTAATGCTCTCATTTTTTCCTCCATAATTTTAAATTACAAGTTACCATCTATCTTCGAAGTTTTGTTTGGTTTGATATGTTTATTGTGTGGCATTTTTTTTGTTTATTTCAACCGTTTTTTGACAATCCGGCCGTGGACTTCAAATTCATCCAGGCAAATGGCTTTTATCACCGCTGGCAAAAGCTGGTGTTCAACTGCTAAAACCTTTATCTGAATGGATTCAGGCGTATCATCATCTGCCACCTTAACGGCTTCCTGGGCAATGATGGGTCCCCCATCAGCCACTTCGGTCACAAAATGAACTGTGGCGCCGGTGACTTTCACGCCATAATCAATCACTGCGTTGTGGACATGCATGCCGTAAAAGCCTTCCCCGCAAAAAGAGGGAATCAGGGCCGGGTGAATGTTTACCATGGCGTTTGGAAAGGCATCAATTAAATTCGGGGTAATGAGTTTCATATAGCCCGCCAAAACCACCAGCTCCACACCATAAGAATTTAACAGCTCAAGCAATTTTTGATTATAATCTTCACTGCCGGTTGATTTTTTGGGGTCCAGAAAAACAGCGGGAATACCTGCTGTTTTTCCGCGGGTGAGTCCATGGGCATCCGCGTTATTGGAAACAACCACCACAATTTCGCCGTAAACCTTGTGGATCTCATCAATCAGTCGCTGAAAATTGCTGCCACCGCCGGAAACCAATACCCCTATCTTTTTTAAAGACATAGGTTGATTTTTTCGGCGCCTTTAATGACGGTGCCGAGGATCACCGGTTTTTCGCCTTTTTCTTCCAATCCCTTAACAAAAACACTGACTTGATCCGCAGGTAAAACCGCCACGATGCCGATTCCCATATTAAAGGTTGAGAACATTTCCCGAGCGGAAATTTTTCCGGCTTCCTGGATGAAATTAAAAATCGGCAGGGTTTTAATCACCTTGGCATCAACCTTGGCACAAAGGTCGTCAGGCATCATCCGGGGAATGTTTTCATAAAATCCGCCGCCGGTAACATGACTCATACCCTTAACCCCACAAGGTTTAATGAGATCAGCCAGTGCTTTTACATAGATCTTAGTAGGAGTTAACAGTGCTTCGCCCAAAGTCATGCCGAGATCTTCAACAAAGGTATGGACGTCCATGGACAGATCCTTGAACAATACCTTGCGAATCAGTGAGAAACCATTGGAGTGAACCCCTGAAGAAGGCAAACCAACCAAAACATCCCCTTCGGCAATGGTGGCACCGGTAACAATGTCTTCTTTTTCAACAACACCCACGGCAAAACCCGCCAGGTCGTACTCGTCCAGGGAATACATATCCGGCATTTCAGCGGTTTCCCCGCCAATCAGGGCCATGTTTCCCTGGATACAACCCTCAGCAATGCCCTTGACAATGGTGGCAATTTTTTCAGGATAATTTTTTCCGCAGGCAATATAGTCTAAAAAGAACATCGGCTGGGCACCCTGACATAAAATATCATTCACACACATAGCCACACAGTCAATGCCGATGGTATCGTGCTTATCCATCATGAAGGCCAGCTTAAGCTTGGTGCCCACACCGTCGGTACCAGAAACCAGTACCGGTTTTTTATATCCTTCCGGAAGTTCAAACAATCCCCCGAATCCTCCCAAATGGGAAAGCACCTGGGAATTAAAGGTTCTCTGAACATCCGCTTTCATAAGCTGAACGGATTTATAACCGGCTTCAACATCGACGCCGGCTTCACGGTAAGCATCCGCTTTTATTTGATTATCTGACATATTTCCTCCATATATTTTAATTGTTTGTTATCATTCTAAAGGCAAAAGCAAAACCTTAATACCTTGATTTTTGTATAGAACAGACATCAAGGATTGCAGCACTTTCACAATTACTTATTCGTTGGCACTGAGAACCGGAACTTCCATTGGGTATTCACCGTCGAAACAGGCCCGACAGAAGTGGGTTTTTCCGCCGACGGACTCGGTGAGCCCATCAAGAGAAATATACGCCAGGCTATCAGCACCAAGAATTTCCCGGATTTCCTCAACAGATTTTCGGGATCCGATCAGGTATTTTCGACGGGGAGTGTCAATTCCAAAGTAGCAGCTATAGGCAACCGGTGGACTGGTCACCCGAAAGTGGACTTCTTTGGCGCCGGCTTTTTTCAATATTTCAACCAAACGTTTTGATGTGGTTCCGCGAACAATGGAATCATCGATGATTACAACCCGTTTGTCTTTAATAGTTTCTTTTAAAGGATTTAGTTTAATCCGAACCCCTTCTTCTCTGAGCTTTTGATTGGGCTGAATAAAGGTCCGTCCAATGTACTTGTTTTTAATGAGGCCAACCCCATAAGGAATTCCCGAAGCCTCGGCATAGCCAATGGCAGCGCCGATTCCGGAATCCGGAACACCAATAACCACGTCTGCTTCAACCGGACTTTCTTTGGCAAGAATTTCCCCGGCTTTATGACGTGCCGCATAAACAGAGATTTCGTCCATTACCGAATCCGGTCGGGCAAAATAAATAATTTCGAAAATACAGGATTTCTTTTTTACCCAGTTGTTTTGTCCATAACTGGTAAGACCATTTTCATCAATAACCACAATTTCTCCAGGTTCAACATCTCTCACAAGCTCAGCACCAGCGGCGTCAAGAGCACAGCTTTCAGAAGCCAGGAAATAATCATCATCTTTTTTACCAATACAAAGGGGTCGTAAACCATAGGGATCGCGAACCCCAACCAGTTTGTCGCCAATGGTAATGACCAGCGCATAGGCGCCCTTGATTATTTCAACCATCCGCTGGATGGCTTCAATCATGCCGTGGCGAAGACCACGGGCAAGAATGTTTACCATAACTTCGGTGTCAATCGTGGTCTGAAAAACCACACCGGAATCTTCAAGCATGTTACGCAGGGCCTTGTCATTAACCAGATTACCATTATGAGCCAAAGCGATTTGACCGGTACTGTGGTTAACAGTTAATGGCTGGGCATTGGTGACCCCATCATCACCGGAGGTGGAATATCGCACATGGCCGATACCAATATTTCCTTTTAACTGTTTTAAAATATTTCCTTTAAACGCATCACTCACCAGACCGACTTCTTTGTGAGACGTAATTTTCCCCTCTTTATTAGCAGCAATTCCAGCGCTCTCCTGACCTCTGTGTTGAAGGGCATACAAACCATAGTAAATATAAGAGGCTGCATTCACTTCATGGTTTTTTAGATAAACCCCCATTATGCCACATTCATCACGAAATTTGTCATTCATCATTGGTATATTATTTCCTTCCGGGTTTCGTTTATAAATTTGTTTTCCTGGTACTATTTAAGCCTTGACACGTTTTAACATTTCCACATAGGCTTCTTCAACATTTCCAAGGTTTCTTCTGAAACGGTCCTTATCCAATTTTTCATTGGTTTTGACATCCCAGAAACGACAGGTGTCCGGTGATATTTCATCTGCCAGAACAATTTGACCGTCAGCAGTTTTACCAAATTCAATTTTGAAATCAACAAGGTTAATACCTTTTTCAAGAAAATAAGCTTTTAGAATGTCATTGATCTTAAAGGTCATATCCCGAATCACTTCAATGTCTTCTTTTGTGGCTAATTTCATGGCGATAACATGGTAATCATTGATCATTGGATCACCGAAATCGTCATTTTTATAGCAGAATTCAAAAATAGGGGCCTCCAATTTCAAGCCTTCTTCCAAACCAAGACGCTTGCAGATAGAACCAGCCGCAGTATTTCGAATGATCACTTCCAGTGGGAAAATAGTAACTGCTTTTACCAATTGTTCGGATTCTGACAAAAGTTTAATAAAATGGGTTGGAATTCCCTGTTTTTCAAGCATGGTGAAAATCAGTTCGGTCATTTTATTGTTGATCACGCCTTTACCGCCGATGCTGCCTTTTTTCTCGCCGTTAAAAGCGGTGGCATCATCTTTATATTCGATAATGAATTCATTGGGATCATCTGTTTTATACACTTTTTTAGCTTTGCCTTCATACAATTGTTCTAATTTTTCCATCTTAATCTCCTTGGTTTTTTATTTAATTTATGATGTGAATGCTTTCTGGTGTCTGCTTAAAGGATTTCCTGAACCTTTTCGTTTTTGGCCACAACCTCGTCATTTAATAAAATCTTGTAGGCTTTCATTTTTTCCCGAATTTCCGGATATTTAATGGACAGCATCTGAGCCGCCAATATGCCGGCATTTTCCGCGCCGTTAACAGCTACGGTAGCCACCGGAACCCCGGCGGGCATCTGGACAATGGACAACAGAGAATCAAGTCCTCCCTGGAAGGAAGTTTGAATGGGAATTCCGATTACCGGCAATGGTGTAATGCCGGCAATCACCCCGGGAAGATGGGCAGCCTTTCCGGCAGCTCCGATAATCACTTCAATGCCGCGTTCTTCAGCGGTAGTGGCATACTCAAATATTTTTTGAGGATTGCGATGGGCAGAAATAACCTGGACATCATACTCAATTCCAAATCTTTCCAGAGCAATTAAACATTTTTTTACCACATCAAAATCGGAATCGCTTCCCATGATGACGGCAACTTTTGGTGTATCCAACATTAATAATCTCCTTTTAGTATGAATTTTCTTGATTTTCTATATGTGCGTTTATTTGAAATAGTCCACGCCGGCTTTGAAGATCTCCTGATCCATGTTGCCGGGAATATTTTTGTACAGGCCTTTTCCGATTCGCTCGGAATGGCCCATTTTTCCAAAGATCCGGCCATCCAAACTGGTAATACCTTCAACCGCCATCACCGAGCCATTAGGATTAAAGGCACCGTTCAATGTCGCTTTTCCTTCAAAATCCACATATTGGGTGGCAATCTGGCCATTTTCGATTAAGTTTTTTAGAACCGCATCGCTGGCGACAAAGCGCCCCTCACCATGAGACATCGGAATCCGGTGAATATCCCCGACCTGGGTGTTGACCAACCAAGGGGAAATGGTGGACGCAATCCGTGTCATGGGAATGGTTGAAATATGACGACCAATGGTATTAAAGGTTAAGGTCGGCATGTCTGCGGTGATATCGCAAATTTCTCCGTTTGGCACCAGACCCAGTTTAATAAGAGCCTGGAAGCCATTGCAGATACCGAGGACCAAACCGTCCCGATTATTGATCAAATCCATAACGGCGTCCATCATGCGGGGGTTTCTGAAAACGGAAGCAATGAATTTACCGGAACCGTCAGGTTGATCTCCGGCACTGAAACCTCCGGGAATCATGATGATCTGAGATTCAGTGATATGTTTGACCATATCGTCAATGGACTCCGTAATGGCCTGAACCGATTGATTTCTGAAAATAGTGGTTACCGGTTTCCCACCAGCATTTTCAAAGGCCTTTGCAGAATCATACTCGCAATTGGTGCCCGGGAAAACCGGAATAAATACCTGGGGTTTACGAAACATCGGTGATGATTTCTTGGGGTTTGGGTTCGTGTAACTCAGGGTTTCCACTGTTCCGGTCACATCCGCTTTTTGAGGGTAAACCTCACGAAGCGGAGCTTCCCAGGCTTCAGCCAGGTCAGACAAATCAATTTCTTCTTTATTGGAAATGATTTTACCCTTGCAGTTGGTTATGCCAACAATGGTCGCCCCATCAAGAATGGTCTTGCTTTCAACCAGAATACTGCCGAATAAAGGTGCAAAAAGGTATTCCTGATCCATATCCGAAACCAGGGTGATGCCAATCCCATTGCCAAAAGCCATTTTCGTCATGGCCACCGCAATCCCGCCGAGGCCAATGGTTTTGGCACTGAGGACATGGCCATCTTTTGCATGTGCTTGAATTATTTCATAAAGATCTTTGATTCCATCCAAATCAGGAATGCCATTGTCGCCCATGGGTAATTCAAATAATTGAAGAATGGATTTTTCGGTTTTAAGATCACTGGTGAGAATCTGGTGTATATTGCCTGTTGTCACCGCAAAGGAAATCAGGGTTGGCGGTACGGTAAGCTCTTCGAAGGTCCCGGACATACTGTCTTTACCGCCGATGGCTGGTGTTCCCATAGCTTTCTGAACCCGATGGGCACCTAATAGTGCTGCAAAAGGACGACCCCATTTAACGGGATCCTTTCCCAGTCGTTCAAAATATTCCTGGAAACTGAGACGGGCCTTTTTATAATTCCCTCCCAGAGCAACTAATTTTGACAATGACTCAATGACACTCATCATGCCGCCAAGAAATGGGCTTTCCTTGGCAATTCCCGGGTTGTACCCAAAGGTCATCATACTACAGGTAGTGGTATCGCCATGGATCATAGGAATTTTTGCCACCATACCATCCATTGGCGATAACGCGTTTTTCCCGCCGTAGGGCATGGTAACCGTGCCGGCGCCAATGGTGGAATCAAACATTTCCGCCAAACCCCGCTGGCTGGCAACATTTAAATCCTTAAGGGTTTCAAATAATTTCTCACCAATGGTAACTTTATTCATTTCCAGGGATACCGTTTGTTGGTGAGGTTCTTCTATGACAATTTCGGTAAATTGAGGAGCGCCATTGGTATCTAAAAAGTGTCGGGATAAATTAAGGATTTCAGCCCCACGCCATTTCATAATCAGACGACCGGTGTCAGTAACCAAAGCTACCGGGGTGACTTCCAGGTTTTCGGCGTTACCCATTTCGATAAAGGTTTCAACATCCTTGGGTTCAACTACCACGGCCATCCGTTCCTGGGATTCTGAAATGGCCAGTTCGGTGCCATCCAGTCCTTCATATTTCTTGGGAACCTTATCTAAATTTATTTCCAGACTATCCGCTAATTCGCCAATGGCAACCGAAACGCCTCCGGCACCAAAGTCATTACACCGCTTAATCAGCAAGGCCAATTCTTTGTTTCTAAATAAGCGTTGGATTTTTCGCTCTTCAACCGGATTCCCTTTTTGGACTTCCGCACCGCTTTTTTTAATGGATTCTTCAGTGTGTGCCTTGGAGGAACCGGTTGCGCCACCGCAGCCATCCCGCCCGGTGCGTCCACCGACTAACAAAACCACATCCCCTGGGGTCGGCCGTTCCCGGCGCACATTTTCCTTGGGTGCAGCAGCAATCACTGCTCCGACTTCCATGCGTTTCGCCAAAAAACCCGGATCATAGACTTCCACAACCTGTCCGGTTGCAAGCCCAATCTGGTTTCCGTAGGAGCTGTAGCCATGGGCTGCTTCGGTGGAAATTTTACGCTGTGGCAGTTTTCCGGGAATAGTGTCCTCAATGGGAACCCTGGGATCCCAGGCGCCGGTAACCCGCATGGCCTGGTAAACATAGCTTCGTCCTGAAAGCGGATCCCGAATGGCACCTCCCAAACAGGTGGCAGCACCCCCAAAGGGTTCGATTTCGGTAGGATGATTATGGGTTTCGTTTTTAAACATCAACAGCCATTCTTCATCCACGCCATCATGATCCACAGTCATTTCGATACTGCAGGCATTAATTTCTTCGGATTCATCCAGATCCTGGATGAGATCCCGTTTTTTAAGAACTTTTGTTCCAATGACAGCCAGATCCATAAGGGACATAGGACGATCGGTATTTTCGCCATAAACCTCAAGACGAGAATCCCGGTACTCTTCATAAGCGAGGCCTATTTCTCTGGAAAGCGGATCTGCTCCATTAAAAGAAACCTTTTTAATGTGGGTTTGGAATGTTGTGTGTCGGCAATGATCCGACCAGTATGTATCGATAACCTTAAGTTCGGTAATGGTTGGATTACGTTCTTCATCTGTCTTAAAATATTCCTGAACGAAAACAATATCTTCGTTCGCCATGGCAAAACCCTGAGCAATTCTTAATTTCTCGAGATCAGAAGGACTAAGTTCTATAAATGACTCTAAAAAAGAAATATCGTCGGGTTCCCGTATTATGTCACCCAGGGATACAAAGTTTTCCAATGTGGTTTCTTCTGAATCAACGGGGTTAATCATATATTTTTTAATTCGATTAAATGCCTCTTGACTAATCACGCCCTGGAGAACGACAATTTTAGCTACCTTAATCAGCGGACGATTCCCTGAAAGGATTTGAACGCATTGAACAGCCGAATCCGCATGCTGATCGTACTGTCCGGGTAAATAGGCGATCGCAAAGACCATATCTTTTTCACCAATAGAAATAGACGCTTCGCTGACCTGATCGACGTTGGGTTCGGATAGAATCGTGCTGACGACCTGACCAAAAACATCCTCGGCCACATCTTCCATATCATACCGATAGAGGATACGAACCTTATTCAGATCCTCTATCTTTAATATTTTCTGAAATGATACAAGGAGCGACTGGGCTTCAATATCAAACCCCTGTTTTTTTTCTACAAAAATTCGTTTGATCACATTTATTCCACCTTTTTTTTATGATACTACCATTTTACTATTTCCGAACGATTATTTCAATACAATTTAAAACGTTCGGATTATTTTTTTCCTTTTTCTTAATTTATCTTTAAATTAAGAGTGTATTTGTAGGATAATGAGGTATGATAGAATCATACTAATTTAACGCGAGGTACATTATGAAAATTATCCATTTACATCACAGCGGTTTTTTAATTCAATTTGATGATAAAACACTCATCTTTGATTGTTTTACAAAAATCCCCAACAATTTTATGCGTAAAGGCATTCCTCATTATTTTTTTGTAACCCATGGCCACAGCGACCATTTCTCACGGGATATTTTGAATGTTGAAAAAGAATTTCAACCCACCTATATTTTCAGTGATGATATTCCGGAAATGCACACTCCCAGGAATTATCGCATGGCACCCTATCAGCATATGTCCCTGGGTGGCCTGGATATCAAGACCTTCGGGTCCACAGATCTTGGCGTCTCTTTTTATATTGCCGCCAACAACCATCGCATCTTTCATGCCGGTGATCTTAACTGGTGGGATTGGGACACGACCCTACGACCTGACATTGATCCCGCTCAGGAAGAAAAAGATTTTAAAGCCGAGCTGGCACGAATGAAAGGCCTTCCCATGGAATTTGCTTTCATTCCCGTTGATCCCCGACTGGGCGATTCTTTTTACAAAGCCGGGGAATATTTCATCCAGGAATTTCACCCGAAGGTTTTGATTCCCATGCATTTTAGGGATGATTTTTCCATTATTGAAAAATTCAAAACCAAGGTTGAACCCACCGACACCCTCATTCCTGATTTTCGGGGGCGCAATATTACATTGAAAACTTCATGGCTCGACCAATTTTAAATAAAAAACTATTTAATTACATAAACAAGGGGATCCAGTCGCCGCAATACGACTGGATCCCCTTGTTTATTCAGTGCATTAACACAAAAAAAACTAAAACCGATTCCACATTTTCATTTGCAGAACCGGCCTCAGCTATAAATCTCTGTTAGCATTTTTTTGGACTCACCCCTTTCATTCTATCATTTCAAAAATCTTCTTTTTCATTTTTCCAATGTAAACTTAGCACTTAACTGCTGGAGATTATCTTACTTTAAAACCGGGATTTTCTTTGTTCATACCAACTCATTCGAAAATTGTTTTGTAATAATTTGGGGAATCATTTTACAATCAAAGACTTATTTCAAATTCAGATACGGATTTTCTACCAATCTGTGAAACACAATTCTTGATCTTAAAAACTTACCGTTTAAATTAATCTACAGTTCAAACCATCTGTCGAGTTCTTTCCCAATTCTTTTAATTTCAGAGAGATCTGTTCTTTCGTCTAAATCTTTCTCCTTAAATTTAAATCATCAAATCGTTATCATGTTAAATATTCATTTTAACAGATTACTTTTTTCCTTAAATTTATTGGTTCGTTAAGAGATTGTTCACTTTTCAATGATCGAAATCATTGAATTTAGAAAAAGATTAAGTTGATCTTTGATTTAACTAGAGTATATCACACTGTTTCCAAATGTACATAGTTTTTTTGTAAACGTTTGTAACTATTTTGTGAAGCAAACAGAAGAGCCTTTACATTTTTGTGATCTTTCTGATACCCCGAATCAATCGATTCTAATTTGATGCCGGATTCTGATTGCTTTTTAGGGACAGGCATCCATACTACTTACTGCACCAATTGCTCCGAGAATCATCAAAAGGACTGATCCCCTGGTATTTCAAACAAAATACCAGGGGATCGCGGTTATCCAACAGAAAATCTGATTCATTAGCAGATTAATTTAACATGATCCTTTCTATCTACCGGATATCCTCTGACGATATTTAAAACTTCTTCTTCCAGAGATTCTTTGAATTCCAGAATATCTTTGTCATAAATAAAATCCCAGCCAAGAAAACGAATCGGTTTGTCCTGATAATCCTGATTGTTCACCGCCGGATTAAAGGATGCAAACGCCGCATCCGCCCAAAATTGTCCGAGTTCCGGTCCGGTCAAAAAGTCGATCAGCTCACTTGCATGAGCCATTTTTACTTTCTTAACTGTCATAAACAGTGGGAAAAGGGGTGAACCATCACTGGGCCATATCACTTCAATATTCTTTCTGTTTTTAAGTAAATGTCCAAACATCTCCGGAATGACACCAATGGGCGGCAGATTTTTTTTGCCCTTTCCGGCTTCTTTTACTACCTGAGAAAAATGCCGGCATTCTTTAATCGCCTTTGCAAAGATTAACGTCGCTTCTTTTCCGTATTGCTCATACACATTCATCACAACAGACATATCGCAGGACGCATCGCCATGTCCATGAATCGAAATCTTTTTTTCGTAAATCGGATCCAATAAATCTTTGAAACTCCGGGGAATCGGCAAATCTGGTTCAATGGATTTGTCAAAAATGATTACTGGGAAACTTGCTCCCAGCATGGAATACGTTTCTTTGGGATCTTTGTAATCAAATCTTTCAAAAAAGGAATGTGGTTTTGAATTTTTCAATGCATCCGTAAAAATTCCCATTTCCTGAAATTTCTTAAAATTGGGAGCAAACAGACTCTTAAAATCACAGGCAAGGATAACATCCGGATAACGGTTCGGATCTTCCACCCATTCCAGGGCTTCCATATAAGCCTTCGGATTATCGGAGTTCCCCATAGGATAATGGATTTTTATGTCATGGGATTGATTGTAATTCATCACAAATTCTTTAACTGCTTCCGTCGTTTCCACCTTAATGGGACAGGATGGGAAGGTCATTAAATTAATACAGCCCTCTTTGTAAAAATCAGAGGAATCGATTATCTCTTTATAAGGGTTCATTAGTGTTGCTCCTTCGTTGGCTCAGAGGTTTTATGAAAAACAATCCACAAGCCCGAATCATCTTCTTTTACCGTAAACTGCTTAACAATCGTTTTTTTCAATAAGTTTTCGTAGTCGTCTGCACATCCTTTTCGCATAGCGGCCTTCACCAGCCATTGGTCATCGATGGCCAGCATTTTCTGGTCCACCATGTCCTTTAATTTCTGATTACCAAATCCGCCGCCTAAATAAGCGGTGCCCCCCATTTTTAAAACCCTGAAAATTTCATTGATTGCTTTGACCTTGTCCTGCCAAAAGAACAAAGACCCTCTACTGGTTACCAGGTCAAAAGACTCATTGGGATAGGGAATTTCTTCAACATTTCCATACTTCACGAAGACCCGGTCTTCCAACAATGCCTCGTTGATATTTTTCTTTGCTATCTCAAGAGCATTCTGATCCATATCGTATAAACAGACCTGCATCTTTGACTGCCTGGCGATGGATAAACCAACATATCCCGGACCGCTTCCCACATCCAGGCAGGTGCCCTCGCTTATGCCCTTTCGCTCTGCCAATATTTGCTGTGCAATTACCGGATAGATGGGATAAAAAATATTTTTCGAAATCTGA
The DNA here is from genome assembly GCF_001263355.1 of Acetobacterium bakii. Classification (GTDB taxonomy): domain Bacteria; phylum Bacillota; class Clostridia; order Eubacteriales; family Eubacteriaceae; genus Acetobacterium; species Acetobacterium bakii. The sequence continues at coordinate 13,500 of NZ_LGYO01000065.1, read as the reverse complement.
TCAAATTCGGTTGCTTTTGTCTGCATATTTATCCACCTTTCGTTTCTATTTTTCCACACTTCTTGAGAGTAACTCGTCGAGTTGAGCATCGCTTAAATCATAATCATAAAATAGTTTATAAAATTCCTTAGTTTCTTTGCGTATGTCATAGTTAAATATTTCAGGATACAAAACTTGGGCTGTCCATTTTATGCCCATTATCATATTGGCTGAGGGTGGTCTGTCAAACCAGCTATAGGGTTCACAGGGCACTTCATAAATAGCTCCGCTCTTAATGGCACGTAAATCTTTCAATACGGAATCCGACTGCATATTGTCATAGGCAGCACCGTCTGCAACATCGCCCGCATCAAGACCGGCAATAATCAAATCCGGATCCCAGGTGATAATTTGTTCCGGTGATACTTCTGCCCGTCCATATCCGCCAGTTATCTGGACATCGGCAACGTTGATCCCAGCCAACATATCCAGAACCTGGGTATGACTTGAACCTGCGGGATCAGTTAACAGACCCTTGGCGCCTTCTGCGTAATAAACCCGGATCTTATCTTCTTCTTTAATATTGGCAACCTTTGCCTTCGCTTCGTTGATCGTAACATTAATATATGCTGCCAGTTTATTAGTTCTGCCGGTTTGATTCAATAAATCGCCTAAAAAATTATAGGAATCCGCCATTGTATCCAAATTAACTTCAGCAAATACAACTGGAATTCCCAATTGCTTTTGAAGATCATCTGAAAAAGTGATGGTTTCATCACTGATGGTTCCGGCATTAATAATAATATCGGGTTTTGCCTTGGCAATTTCTTCGAGATTGCCCGTATAACCTTTACCATACCATCCCCCCAGAACCGGAAGACTAGTATAGTTTGAAGTCAGGTATTCTTTTTCCACATCACTGGCTTCGTAATTCAAACCGGCAATCAAATCCGGAGAAATAGTATAAACCATTATTTGACCCACGGGACTTGTGCAATAGACAGAATCTATTTCAGTCGGAACCTCAACAACTCTCCCTGCCATATCCGTGATTGTTTTTGTTTTCACACTTCCCTGAGCACTGGTCTGACTGCACCCATTGGCAAGCAGCATAAAAACAATCAGAATGATCACAGCCAACGACATCTTTCTTTTGAAACCTCTTTCCATTTCTAACTCCTTCTCTCTTTTTATTATTACTGTATAAAAGCCCGTTTGTCTAATTGCTTTTATGCCATTAACCTAAATTAATTCCAATGCTTTAACATCTATTTTTAACATGGCACACAGATACTGGATAAAAGCTGTTTTTTTCCAGTGGAAATTTTTACGTCTACATCATAAATATCTTTTAATAGTTGACTCGTCATAATTTCCTGGGGATTCCCAATTTTTGTAAGATTTCCTTTATGAAAAACCATCACCTGATCACCATAATGGAGAACCTGATCCGGTGAGTGAGTTGTTATTACAATGGCATAGTTGTCATCTCGCAAACGTCCGATATGTTCCATCACCTTCATTTGATTCCCAAAATCCAAATTAGATGTCGGTTCGTCCATAATGAGAATAGGCGCATCCTGGGTGAGTGCTCGGGCAATCAACACCATCTGACGTTCGCCCCCACTGATTTGGGTATAATGACGCTCCCCTAAATGACTGATCTTCAGAATTTCCAAGGCTTCCCAGGCCTTTTGATAATCATGATTTTCAGGTCTGGCATTTTTACCCATATGAGCGATCCGTCCCATTACAACCACATCGATGACATTAAATGCAAAGGCCATTTGATGGGCTTGAGGAACATACGCCATTTTTTTTGCCAGGGATTGGCGGCTCATATCTTCCATTCGTTGATCCCCAAATATTATTTTTCCATCAATGGCTTTTAATAATCCCAGCAGTGTTTTGAAAAACGTTGTTTTTCCTACCCCATTCGGACCAAAGAGAAAAAGAATTTCCCCTTCTGATAAGTTAAATGACACATTCTCAACTATGACTTCTTTTTTATAACCACAACACAGATTTTCGACTTTCAATAACATTACCAATCACCTCTCGTTTTAAATAATAAGTAAATAAAAAATGGCGTTCCAATCAGCGATGTTAAAATACTGAGCGGTATTTCAACACTAAACAACGTTCTTGAAATATTATCAATCACCAGCAAATAGATGCCACCACATAACATCGATGCCGGAATCAACAACCGATTGTCCGGCCCGATGGCCATCCGGACAAGATGTGGAATGATTAAACCAACCCAGCCGATGATGCCGCTAATGGCAACACAGGCCGAAGTGATAATGGTACTGCAAATAATAACCGTTATTTTAAGCTTTTCTGTATGGATACCCAGAGCCATAGCTTCTTCTTCGCCAAAAGCCATGGCATTGAGCTTCCACCCAATGAACAGAAGAGGAATTGATCCCAGAATAACCGGAACAGCCAAAAATAAAAGATCCTTTAATTGAATCAGGGCCAGGCTACCCATTAACCAGAAAGTAATGGCCTGAAGAGCATCATTGGGATCCGCCAAATATTTCACACAGGAAATGAATGATTTAAAAAGGGTTCCGATGACCATTCCCGACAAAATAAGAACGAGGGTATTTTGACTGCTTCTTCGCGCCGCGGAGCTTAAAAAATAAGTTGACATCACTGCAATGATACCAAATGCAAAAGCCATGACCTCAACCTTCCAACTGGCCATACCAATTAAGAGTCCCAGAGAAGCCCCAAAGGCCGCCCCGGAGGTCACCCCTAAAATATCCGCAGAAACCATGGGGTTTCGAAATAAAGCTTGAAAAACAGCCCCTGAAATCGATAATGCCCCTCCAATCAGTACCGCCGCTAATACCCGGGGCAAACGGATTTCGAAGATAACCTTGGAAACAAAGGCATCGATGTTCTGGTTTTGTCCGGTGATCTTTTCTAAAGATAATTGATACAGCTGATAAAAGCTGATTTGATACCGACCAAGTGTTAACGAAAAAATAATGGTCGCCACTAATGCAATGATTAAAACACCCATGATTATATTTTCTCTATTTTGAGAATATTTTTTCATGGGTTCTTTCTGGGGCATCAATACTTGTCTGGTATACATTTGCGATGTGTCATTTTTCCCAGTTGCATCCTTTGACCTCCTTTTCCAATAGTATAATTTCCAAAAACAGAGGATTATTGTATTACCCCATTGCAACCATAATCCCATTTTTTAACAACAGCTATTTATAGATAACTTACACATTTAGTCAAGCTTTATGTTTTTGACATTACCCATATGGTAATCCCTGCCGATCATAGTTTCACCTAAACAATAGGAACATAAAGCCGCTGGCATGGTAAACCGCAATTTCATATCATCCAGCGATTCATAGTCATTGGCCTCTAAGAAAAGTTTTCCCAGTTCAGCTGCACCCTGACCGGTAATCCCATTAATGTGGAGAATTTTCGCTTTGGGATTCACGCGTTTAACATTGAATGCAAATACCTCCCGTTCAGCCTGGGATACGATATCCCCCTTCGTGATCACCACAATATCAGCAAACTTCAGCATCGGTCCGATTTTTTTAGGCGTATGATAACCGCTAAGGTTATCGATTACGCAAACCGACAATATTTCCTTAATATGCGGTGAACAGCGATTGCACAGACCCGCACTTTCGGTGACGAGGATGTCAACCTTTTCTTTTAACGCCCAATGAAAGCAGGTATCAATATTATTCACGAAATAATGATCCGGACACAGACTTCCGGATAAACCCAATTTTGTTTTGATCCCTTTTTTTTCATAATACTGTTCATCCGCCGTCGAAAGGCAGTCAAACTTAATCACCGCCAGTTCAACGGACCGTTTTCCAAACGCTTCGAAGGTTTTTCCGATTACACTGGTTTTTCCGGATGACGGAGGCCCAGCAACAGTTATCAATCTCATTTGCTTTCCACCTTTTTTTACTATTCTGAATAAATCATTTCACCATTACGCAGGGCATTTCGAATGGTCAGCATTTCCTGATCCATGGCTTCCAGTTTTTTCAGAACTTTTTTCTCGGCCTCATTACTTTCAATGATTTGATGCATCCCACCGTTTTTGATCACCAATCGCCGGTTGGCCATCAGCGCTAAAACCGGATCATGGGTCGCAATCATAATGATTTTTTCGGTTTTAACCAATAAATCCAGAGCCTTCCGTCGGTCGATCCCCGCGTTTTCAATTTCATCAATAAGGACAATGGGAGACTTACAAAGAAAGGCCACATCCACAATCATCAGTGCTCTGGATTGTCCGCCGCTTAATGCCGTTAAAGGGGTTTCCCGGGTGAAGGGCTCTCCGGCCAGAGCATTGGCCTGGTTTATGACCGCTTCGATTACCCCATCAATCTGTTGAATGTTGCGGCTCTGTGCATGCATTTCAATAAATTCCTCGACATTTGCATCCATAACAAAATTCATATTTTGGGATAGCTGAGAAATCAATTTTTCTTCAAAGCAATAACGTTGAGCGTCATCCGGTAAAGCCCCATTAATAACGATCCACCGTCCCGTTGGCGTATCCCCACGGGCTAGCCATTCAATATCCCCTAACAAACGACTTTTGCCTGAACCCGTTGGCCCGACAATAGAGACAATTTCCCCGGGTTTCAGTAAAATATCAATGGCTTCTTTCTCACCATCCTTATTGAATCCCCCTTTAATGAGGATGGAATTCACCCGAACCCCCGGTTCTTCCACCAACTGCAGATGTGCCGCCTCATAACCTGCCACAAGCATTTCTTTGTTAGTGCCCATGTCTTCCAGGATATCGTCATCCATCAACGCCATATATCGATCCATGGATTGATTTTTCTCAAGAAGCTCAAATCCCATCTCGGTTAAAAAATCATAAGGTTCTATAAAATGTTTTTCACACTGCATCCAATCACCTGCCAATCTCTGGATTCTCAACCATATTGTAATTCTCTTTCATTGTTTTTAGTCATGTTTTGTCGTGTTTTGATTCGTTTATACTCACGATTATAGCATCTGCTCCAAAATGAGTCAATCCTCACTGGAAAATTAATTGTCATTGTATTTAATTAAAACACTGGATCAAAAAACAATCATCGCT
>NZ_LGYO01000065.1:0-8403 GCF_001263355.1 Acetobacterium bakii | reverse complement strand
AAGCGATGATTGTTTTTTGATAGTCTTATTAAATTATTAACCAATCCATAAACATCTATTTTTCAACCGCATCGATTTCACTGTCCAGATCTTTTACCGACCCTTCCGGGGTTATGGGTGACAAAGTCATTACAAAGCCATCTGTGGCATCCGCCGATACCTGGGCCTGATCAAAGCTCACATCCAGCAAATGACCGCCCTTGGTGCGATCCTCGGAAATAAAATGAAGATGATATCCGGGTACGTTGACACCGCCAATATATTCCGGGCACCACAGACCGACTAAGGTTCCGGTGATATTTGTATAGTCAAAAACGGACTGTTCTTTAACCGCTTCGGATAAGACCGGATAGGGTTTTTCCTGGATGGGAACGGATCGTGTTTTAATGGTCTTAAAGGTCCCGTCTACCTTGAAAATATAAAACAGATCCTTGTTTTGAATGAGTTTGTCCAGCTCCTGCTCCAGTACGGCCAAATTTGCGGCAGCCGTCAGCTCCTGGGTGGCGTCATCGTCAAAATAGGTCACCGCCGCAAAGGGTGTGGTATCCGTGTCTGAAGCTTCCTCAACCGCACCGGTGGATTTAACCTTATAAACGGTGTTATCGATCATCACCAGTTCACCGTCAAGAGCGTTAAAGGTCCCAATTCCCACATCACCGTGTTCCTTCAGCTCGCCAAAGCTCTGAAAGCCGTCATAATTTCCGGCGAGTAGCGAACTGATAGTGGAAACCTGGTATAAGGTGTCCCGGGATAATTCTTTACCGGATGTATTTGCACACCCGGACAATACACACAAACATACCACCGACAATACCGTGAGCTTGATTTTAGTTTTCATAAATCTCCTTTTAGATAAATTACTAGGTAATTGCGAAACTGCCGTGAGCTTCGCTGCCAGTTTCGCAATTACCTAAGATAAATTAGTTTTATTGATCCAATTCTTCCAGATCTCTGATCAGCTGCTGATTAAAGGCTTCCGAATGTGTCTCCATGGGAGTGTGAACGGCGCCATCAATAAAGGTAAGCTTCATCTGCGGTAATAATTCCTGAATCCACTTTGCCTGTTCTACGGGTACCCAGGTATCATTACTCCCCCAAATAGCGAATACCGGCACATCCACAGTGTTTAATTCTTCAACGGTCTCGTTTTTAGCGGTGCGCAGCAGATCAATCATGGCATAGGTTGTCCCGGGAAGAAGGAATGGATCCAGATTGGCCTTCATTTCTTCAGGTGTTGGCGTACGGCCGTAGGCTGAAGCCAGGGACGTCTCAATGCGGTTGTACTGAAACACATAATTTTGAAGGATCACCTGCCCCCACCGAGCCAGTGGCGGATAAATGAGGAGCTTTGAAACAAACCCGGGATTATTCTCAAAAACTGCCCCATCAACCAGTACCAGGGCCTTGGTTTGCTCCGGATATTCCAGTGTCATAGCCACAGCGGTTCCCCCACCCATGGAATGCCCAACCAAAACCCAGTCCATGGCTGTACTCTCAGCACTCAATGTCCCATCGATCGTATCCAGTAGTCCCCATAAAATCGTGCTTCTATTTTTCTGACTGTGGTCGATTCCTCGTGATCGGTCGCTGTATCCAAATCCCGGCAAATCAACGGTCACAACCAGATAACCGGCATCCCTAAGGGCCTGAATATTATTTCTCCAAGAAAAAGTAGAACCTCCGAGGCCATGAACCAAGAGGACTTTTCCCTTGATAGTCTGTTGATCCGGCTGCCACTGGCGGTAATGAATGGAGACTCCGTCAACGTTTTCAAACCGACTTTCATTAAAGGGCAACCCCATACCTGAAAGGTCTTCGGGTTTTGAAACCCCAATCAGATACGGAAGAATACTCAAAACGACAAAAATACTGCCAATACCTAAAGCAATACGTTTCAGCCATTTTCTGCTTTTGTTCATTATTTTAAGAGGGCATACAGACAGGAATCATAAATCTTATCATTCTTGCAAACGCTGTTTTTCATTTCACCTTCCAATGTGAAACCAGCTTTTTCAAGAACTTTCCGTGAGCCGATATTATGGGCAAAAGGCTCTGCAAAGATCCGAATAATTCCGAAATGCTCAAAGGCTTCTTCGCAAATCTGGTTTATGGCAGCGCTCATAATCCCTTTGTTCCAAAAGGGCTCACCCAACCAGTAACCAAGCTCACCGCTTTTTCGGTAAACATCATTCTGCACAAAGATACCAATACTGCCCACACATTCCCCATCCACGACAATGCCTCGGCAAAGTTGATTGTCATCACCCTTTTCAATGCAATCATTCACATAAAACTGGGCATCCGTATCCGTATAGGGAAAAGGAAACGCGTCTCTGAGGTTATCGGCAATCTTTTTATTATTTGCGTATTTGGCAACCCCGGAAATAAATTCACTTTTCCATTGTTCCAATGTGATATTCATGTTATTCTCCTTTGTTTTATTATTTTAGGTTATTGCGAAACTACCGTGAGCTTCGCTCACAGTATAGCATTAGGATGATAGGCCCGCAATACCGGAAAACACTTTATTGAAAAATGTGCAACTTTCCAGGAAATAGCTATTTCAACGCTCAACAGTAAATAAATCAAAAATATCCATCCAAATCACTGAAAGTATAGTAGAATGATAACCAGATATAAATATGGCAACCCCTAAAATAAAAGATTTTAACTGGGAGATGACCTTTTTAACATATATCTAAGGTTTGAGGAATAGAATAACGTGTCGGTAAAATTATTCATTAAATTGATAGATTCCAGTATTTTTTTTACCGACAATTATTCCATTCGATTTTTTGTATTACAAGAGAAAGGCATTTTTATCCTTAACGATGAAAAAGTGACAAAAACCATGCAAATCAATTCAACAGAAATACTTTTTTCCGAAGAACTGGAAATCAATGAGAACCTAAAAGATTTTGTTCTCCAGCAACAGGTTTATCGGGCAGCCATCAAAGAAATAAAAACCAAGCTTGAAATACTGGACGAAGAATTTGAAGCCCGGTATGACCACAATCCGATCCATCATATGGAATACCGTTTAAAAGCCCCCAAAAGCATTGTCGAAAAATTAAAAAGAAGGGGATTAGAGGTCAGCCTTGATTCCATTCGAAAAAACTTAACCGATATTGCCGGAGTTCGGGTAATCTGTAATTATTTAAACGATATTAACCGCATCACTAACCTGTTGCTCCGTCAGGATGACATTACTCTGGTTCGCAAAACCGATTATATTACCAATCCAAAGGAAAATGGTTATCGCAGTCTCCACCTCATCGTTCTGGTTCCCATATTTTTAGCCGAAAGAACCGAATCCATTCCGGTGGAAATTCAGATTCGCACTATCGCCATGGATTTCTGGGCCAGCCTGGAACATCAGCTTAAATATAAAACCCAGAATGAAATATCCGAAGACCTCCGGGATCGGCTTAAATCCTGTGCTGAATCCATTACCCACCTGGATGTTGAAATGCAGACCATTTACAAAGAAATTAAATCAGAGACATTTCTTGATGCCTAGGGAAAACACACAGAGAATCATTTAAAGCCTCAATTAATATTCTAAATTTAAAAAAATATTTGACAAAGACTATTTTTTATGTTAATTTCTTATTTGTAATGATTACTAATTACAAATAGTTATCAACAAATTGTACTTTTGTCACAATTTTATAAATCAAATTAAATGGAGGAAAAACACATGGCAGAATCAAAAACACTTAACAATCTTATGGCGGCATTCGCAGGAGAATCTCAGGCAAATCGAAAATACATTGCCTATTCTAAAAAAGCAGCGGCTGATGGTAAAATAAATGCCGCTAAACTTTTCCAGGCAGCTTCCGATGCTGAAACCTTACATGCCCTCAAGCATTTCGAAGTAGCTGGTAAAATCAAGTCAACCACAGAAAATCTTAAGGATGCCGTTGCCGGAGAAAATCATGAATATCAGGAAATGTACCCTGAATTCCTGAAGGATGCCGAAGCTGAAGGCAATCAGGAAGCAATCCGAACTTTTACCTTCGCCTTAAAAGCAGAAGCAGTTCATGCCCGTTTATATCAGGAAGCTCTGGAAAATGTTGATCAAACCGAGGAAATATTTTATTACCTATGCCCGGTTTGCGGCAATATCGAAAAAGCAGTCCCTGATAAATGTTCAATCTGCGGCGTACCCGGATCCATGTTCATTAAATACTAAAGCCATCAAATAATAGGCTTTCAAAAGACCAAAAATTCCTGCCGGATTCACTGGCAGGAATTTTTGTTTTTTTTTATTAAAGCTTATAGGCTGTTTCAAACCCTTCTTTCACCGCTTCGAAAATCTTTCGCGGTTTAACCGCATCCCCGATGACAATAAAAGGGACCTTGCTTTCTTTTAACGCTGCGGCCAGGGCATTATCCGGTTCATAACCCACCGCCAGAACAACGGTATCAATCCCTTCAAAGATCCGCTGATCCGTAACCACCTTGTGATCCTTGATTTCAACGACTTTTTCCCCGGTCATCACCTTCATTCTTGTTTGAGCTGCCCTGACCATCAAACCGGCTTTGAGCATTGGCGCCATATCTCCTAGAATTTCATTAGTCATTTCTATAACCGATACGTCCTTGTCCTGGTGGCTCAGTAATTCCGCGGTTTCAATCCCCACTGAACCACCGCCGATTACCACTACCTTATTCCCCGCTTTTTCGGGACTCATCAAAACATCCTCAGCGGTGAGCACATACTCATTGTCCACTCCCGGAATTTTCGGAATAATCGGGGACGAACCTGTAGCCACTATCACCATACCCGGCATTTCATTTTCAATCATGTCCAGATCGACTTTGGTATTGAACTTCACATCCACGCCGTTCTTTTTTAATACCGTAGTGTAATAGTCAATCAGTGCGAACATTTCCGATTTATTCGGAGGTTTGGTGCCCGGTAGAACATTGCCTCCTAAGTGGCCACTTTGTTCATAAAGAGTCACACAGTGGCCCTTTAGCGCCCCAATATGGGCTGCGGCCATGCCTCCTGGTCCACCACCCACAACCATAATGGAATGGGGGGTTTCCGATAAAACAGACAAGTCGTATTCTTGTTCATGTCCGGTTAAGGGGTTGTAAATACAGGAAATAGGAACCCCACTCATAAGCTCACTCATACAATGATTACAGCTTAAACATCCCCGAATCTCATCATCAATATGATTTTTGGCCTTATTATAGAAATCGGCATCACAGATCAGGGTCCGGCCGGTTGCCACCATATCCGCTTTTCTATTGCCGATAACATCATCCGCAAATTTAGGTGTTTTAATGCGATTGGCCACAATTACCGGCACCGCATTATTAATGACTTCTTTGATAATCCCGGCATTTTCCACATAAACCCCTAAGATATCTTCGGCACCGCTGGCGGTGCGGCCTGACACATAGGTACCTCCTGAAACGTTAATGGCTGACACTCCGTGTTCCACCAATACCTTACTGAAATCGGCGGTATCAAAAATGGTCAGACCTTCTGGTGAAAACTCATCGGAGGTAATCCGATAAATCACCGGAAAATCATCTCCGACCCGGGCCCGAACCGCATCCACTACTTCCAGCGGAAAACGCTGTCTGTTTTCTATGCTACCGCCGTATTCATCATTTCTGTGATTGGTTGCCGGCGACAAGAATTCATTGAGTAAATACCCGTGGGCACCGTGAATTTCCACGGCGTCAAACCCCGCCTTTTGCGCCCGCTCGGCGGCATCTGCAAAATCCTTGACCATGTACTTGATTTCTTCGAGCACCAAAGCATGAGGGATTGCCTGCATCACCGGGCAGGCGATAGCCGATGGCGCCACCAAAGGCATACCGGTAACCTGGGTGTTGGCCTGGCGCCCGCCATGATAAATCTGAATGGCTATTTTTGTATCATGGCTATGTATCTGATCGGTTAACTTTTTAAGACCGGGTATCAGTTCATCACGATCAATGCCAATTTGATTGATAAATCCTTTTCCACAGGGGTTTACATAGGCGGCTTCAACAATGATCAGGCCCACACCGCCTTTAGCCCGGGCTTCATGATAGGCAATAAAACGGTCTGAAACTGAGCCATCCTCATTGCAAAAGTTGGTCACCATGGACGGCATCACTCCGCGATTTTTAATTTCCAGGTTGCCAATATGAATCGGACTAAACAATTTACTGAACTTCATTTAATTATTCCTCCTCTTTTATTCGATCACAGCCTAAAGCAAATAAAGCTGTCTTTAGGATTCCTTATGAATATAGACATAAAATTTGGTTTTAAACCTTTTGTTGTTATTTTAATCTGGGGCGATTACGATAAATTATAATACTGACGTAACATTCTTGACACTTTATTCGAAAATTGTTAGAATGAAAATAACAATATCGAACGGGAGGAAGAAAATGCGTCGAGCTAATCGCAAAGTAACGGAGTTAGAGGAACTTTTAGAAATTATTAATGGATCTAAGGTCTGTCGGGTTGGAATGGTTGACAATGGAAAACCCTATGTCATACCCATGAATTTCGGGTATCAAGTTGTGGATGAAGCCATCACCATTTATCTTCATGGTGCCCAGGAAGGCCGTAAAATTGAGGTTATGAAAAGCAACAGCCAGATTTGCATCGAGATCGATACCATAAAAGAAATTGTCACCGGCGAAAACGGCTGTAATTACAGCTGCCACTTTGAAAGTTTTATTGGCAACGGAGAAGCAGTTTTTCTTGATGCCGAAAAGGATAAAGTACATGCTTTGGATGCCATCATGAAACGCCAAACCGAACAAGAGGGTTTTAATTATGATAAACGGGTTATGGCTCAGACCGAAATTATTGAAATCCGGCTGACTGAATACTCCGGGAAAAAATACTGATTTACTGTTTACCCTGTCAGCAGTTCCGCTAAAAAAGGGGTTGACGCAAGAAAACTTGCGCCAACCCCTTTTACTTTACGAATGAACATTATTTTTTCTACTTGATTTTATCTTCTGTGGAACTCTCTTCAGCATCAATAACTTCATCAATCATGAGCATTTCGTCCGCTTCTAATCTTTCTTCCTTCAATTTTCTGTTGGTGAATAAAATATTGTATCCGATGAATCCAATACCCATTACAACCAGGAATAATCCCACCAGGAAATTCACAACCGGAATGAATCCTAGGATAATCACTGCTGCAGCAATGATTAAAACCGAAACAAAAGAGCTCAGCAATGGTTTCATTTTACTATTAAAGTAACCTGTCAGGAGCTTGGAAAAGACAACCGCTGCCACCGGCATTGCCAGAATCATTCCGGCAATTATCAGACAGGTCATGGCAACTCCAAAAGGTGCATAAATAATAAAAGACAGAATAATAATTAGTGGGCTCAGAAAGAGAAAACCGGCGCCGATGCCCAGGGATACCAAAATATGCTTTTTGGCCATAATCCGAGTATTGTCGTTGAAATCCTTGGTGAGAAAAGTAATCAGTAGCCAAATCACCAGAATAAAGGCAAACTGGGTAATGATGGACAACAGAATGGAACCCACACTTTTTCCCTGTTTTTCAGGAGCCTGTTGTTCCTGGGTTACTTGTTCCCAATTAACTGCAGGGGCCGTGGCATTGGCTGCTACAATTGCCTGGTTTTCACTACGATTATCGATTGGTCCAGTAATCACCGCATTGCTGCTAATAGTTAATTGGTCTGTTTCTGCTTCGACAAATCCGTTAATCAGACCATTCAGTGTGAGATTCCCTACCCCAGCGCGAAGGTTTCGGCCAACTGTTCCGTTAATGACGGCAGTGGCGGTTCCGATAAAGAGATCTCGGCTGATGATTCCAGTATTACTGATGGTCAGCTCATTACAGGCCACAAAGGCGTCACGTGTTACTTCACCGTTAATGGTGACCATATTTCCTGTGGCGTACAGATTACCGTTTATTTTTCCATTGACGATAACGGAGTTTCCAGCCACAAAGACATCTCCGTTATATTCCCCATCCAGGGTAACGGCACTGCCTGCGAAAAGCGTGGTGGTGTCAAAAATCGAATTGGCAACCACGTTGGAACCCGCAAACATAAACTGGGTATTGGGTACCGGTGATTCAGTAATATCAATATTCCCTGAGGAATCCTGGTATGCACTCATATCATTCGTTGCTGCAAATGCGGTGGTTACCGCCATTGCCAGCAGCAGCACCATCATTAAAACCGACATACTTATTTTTTTAAACATTTTTCTTTCTCCTTTAAATAATATAATTTTAGGTAATTGCGAAACTGCCGTGAGCTTCGCTGCCAGTTTCGCACGAAACAATTTCTCCACTCTACGTCGGACACTCTTCGAGATGTCCGCCTCGACGTTACAAAATTGTTTGTGAAAACTGACATCAAAGCAACCATTGTTCGATTCTTTTGAGT
>NZ_LGYO01000064.1 GCF_001263355.1 Acetobacterium bakii | reverse complement strand
TGTTCGTTTCTTTTGAGTTTCTCAGCTTTTTATTATTAACTGTCTAAAAACAGAATGGGATCCAGGGATCCCATTAATTATTGTTTATTTTGGAATATTTAAATCTCCCAAAGTATTTTTGGTGACCAAAGGCTCATCCTCGTCATCAAGCTTGGTTTTATACCCCAGCCATTGATATTTGGAATCATCCTCTTCTTCGGGCACTTCTTCGGCTGCTTCTTCAGTCACTTCTTCGATGATCTCTTCTGGAATTTCTGCGACTGCTTCAATTTCAGGTTCCGGTATTGCTTCAGCCACAGCCGCTTCGGCCGGTTCTGAAATCTCTGTAACTGCTTCCGCTTCCGGAAGCTCTTCGCCTTCGAGAATCAGCTCGGACATTTTGGGGATCGGACGTTTAACCAATTCGTCATCGTCCAGATCGGCTTTGAAGCCCAGCCACTGATAATTGGTATCATCCTTTTCCTCAACGACTTCTTCGGCTTCAGGGATCTCTTCAAAAACTTCGGCGGCCGCTTCCGGACTCACTTCGGCATGCATCTCTTCTTCGAGAGTTTCCAGGGTTTCTTCCGGCAGTGGTTCGCTTTGGGCTTCTTCCTCCTGCATGGTCACCGTGTATCCTTTTTTGACAACCTCATCCTCGGGGTTCTTTTCGGCTTTGTAGCCAACCCAGCTTTTCTGGGGGCGATAGGCGGGCATTTCATCATCAATAATTCTGGCGTTTTCCTTGGTCTGGGCGGCGCTGCCGTGAATTGTTTCCGAGGTTTTAATGGTTTCCGAGGTATGAAAGCCGGTGTCAAGCTGGTCTTTATCATATCGCTCCCAGCTTTTCTTTCTATCCGGAAAATATTTTTTTAAGATTTCTTTGGGGATTTCTTCGTTGCATAAAATGGCCGAAACCGAGGTCAGGACCTTGGGCAAGCGCTGATTCTGGGACCACTCGATGGTCATTCCCACCTCATATTTCACCAGATCCACCACATTAAAGCCCAGGGATTCCAGGGAATAGCGCATCAGCTTGGAATTACGGCAGGCTTCGCCGGTTTTTCGGGCACATTCCAGGCCCTGAGCCTCGCAGATCGGACAATTCCCGGGAATCAGGCCCATAACCCCATCGACCTCTTTTTCGATCTCCAGCAGCGTTTTCCAGGTCATTACCTTAATGGCCTGAAGCTTTTCGGTGCAATAGGTCGCAATGGCCTCAGGATCCCGGATATTGCGGATATCCTCCGGGGGCACCATAAATTGCCGGCCGATGATGTGCATGTATTTAAATTGTTTTAAGAAGATTGCTTCGTCAAAGGCGTAAGGAGGACAGGACCAGTACTTTGCATAATTGGGACATGCCTTGCAATCGCCCAGGACTTTATTGCGATCGAAATACTCTTCCATCAGGTATTCGACGCGTTTGGCTCCAAAACTCAGTTTGTTTTTTAATTCCATTTTCAACCATCCCTTCATAATCAATCCAAAGATTGCCTAATCATCATACTCTATCTCATTTAAGCTATAATTCACCTATTTTAAATCACTGCTCTTATTCTATCCCTTTTTCAACAAATCATCAATTGAAGTTTTTGTCTATTTAAGGTATTTTTTCTTAAGTTTGTTGAAAAACAAAAATTTACCTGTTTTCTTTTTAAATATTATGATTATAATAAAGAGAGTAATTTTTCGAAGGGAGATTAATGAATGGAATATTCGCACGAAATTAAAAGAATGTGTATCGTTGGCAATAATGCGAACCACGGTTCTGCACCAATCCCAGAGGAGGGCAAGTGGATTCAGTCCAAAGAAGTCACCGATATCTCTGGTTTAACCCATGGTGTTGGCTGGTGTGCACCGCAACAGGGCGCCTGTAAGCTTACCCTTAATGTAAAGGAAGGCATCATTCAGGAATGTCTTATTGAAACGATTGGTTGTTCTGGAATGACTCACTCTGCTTCTATGGCCGCTGAAATCATGCCCGGCAAAACAATTTTAGAAGCATTAAATACAGACCTCGTTTGTGATGCTATTAATACCGCCATGCGTGAATTGTTTTTACAAATCGTTTATGGCCGTACCCAAACCGCTTTCTCTGAAGGAGGCCTCCCCATCGGAGCCGGCCTTGAAGATTTAGGCAAAGGCCTGCGCAGCACCGTTGGCACCACCTACGGTACCCTTGCAAAGGGACCGCGCTACCTGGAAATTGCTGAAGGCTATATCCAAAAACTGGCCTTGAACAAAAACGATGAAATTGTTGGTTACTCCTTCGTTCATCTTGGTAAAATGATGGAAAGTATCAATAACGGCGTAGCACCGGATGTCGCTTTGGAAAAAGCCTCTGGTAAATACGGACAATTCGACGATGCTGTAAAATACATCGATCCAAGAAAAGAATAGGAGGAAATCACATGGCATTATTTGAAAGTTATGAAAGAAGAATTGCTAAAATTGAAGAAGTTTTAGCTGCCAATGGCATTGCCACGCTTGAAGAGGCAAAGGCTATTTGTGATGACAAGGGTATTGATGTTGCTGAAATCGTACGCAGCATTCAGCCCATCTGCTTTGACAACGCCTGTTGGGCTTACACCCTGGGTGCTGCCCTGGCCATTAAACGCGGTATTACCAATGCTGCGGATGCCGCCGAGGTTGTTGGCGAAGGCTTACAAGCCTTTTGTATTCCCGGTTCGGTTGCGGAACAGCGCAAGGTTGGCTTAGGCCATGGTAACCTGGGTGCCCGACTCTTACGAGAAGATACCGAATGTTTTGCATTCCTGGCCGGCCACGAATCCTTTGCCGCTGCTGAAGGTGCCATCGGCATCGCCCGTTCAGCCAACAAGGTTCGTCAAAAACCACTCCGGGTTATCTTAAACGGTCTGGGTAAAGACGCCGCTTTAATTATTTCCCGAATCAACGGTTTTACTTATGTAAAAACCGATTATGATTTTGCCACCGGTGAACTCAATATCGTTGAACGAACCCCTTATTCCGTTGGCGAACGGGCCGCGGTTAATTGCTACGGTTCCAACGACGTTCAAGAAGGCGTTGCCATCATGCACTACGAAGGCGTTCATGTTTCCATCACCGGAAACTCCACCAACCCCACCCGTTTCCAACATCCCGTGGCTGGAACATACAAGAAAGAAGCCCTTGAACAGGGCAAGAAATTCTTCTCTGTCGCCTCAGGCGGCGGTACCGGACGGACATTGCATCCTGACAACATGGGCTCCGGTCCAGCTTCCTACGGCATGACCGACACCATGGGCCGGATGCATTCCGATGCTCAGTTTGCCGGTTCTTCCTCTGTTCCTGCCCATGTTGAAATGATGGGTCTGATTGGAATGGGAAATAACCCCATGGTTGGCGCGACTGTTTCCGTGGCTGTGGCGATTGAAGAGGCTTCCAAAGCCTAAAGATTCTAAGAAAACAGCATAAACAAGGATTAATAAGACTGCATCAATTATTGATTTATACTTAATAACAAAAGTTTCTTTACCGTATTCCTGGATATGCCAAGAATATCCGCTGTCGATCGTTTGGACTTTGTCTGCTTGTACACTTTCTGCACGGCTGCCCAATCCTCCAATTTTTTCACCC
>NZ_LGYO01000063.1 GCF_001263355.1 Acetobacterium bakii | reverse complement strand
AAACTGGCAGCGAAGCTCACGATAGTTTTGCTAATGCCTGATAAATTAAGGGAAGACAGATCAGTGCTGATTTCTTAGGGGGATAATGTATTTTCGGGTGGTGCCGTCTTCCTCGGTGGTGCCCAGGGTGGTAATAATCTTGAAAACATCCTGAAGCCGTTCTTTGGTTAAAACCTCGGTGGGGGTGCCGACGGTGTCGAATCCGCCCTGGTTCATGAGGGCAACCCGGGTATTGACCCCGGCATTTTCCAGATAAAAGGCCTGGTTTAAATAATGGGTGGCCATAATAATGGAAAGTCCCTTTTCTTTGACTAATAAAGCAATGATCTCCATGACCATCAGCTCGTGGCGAAAATCCAGGTGAGCGGTTGGTTCATCCATGACCAGAATATCCGATTCCTGGGCCAGGGCCCGGGCGATCAGCACCAGTTGCAGTTCACCGCCGCTTAACTCAGTATAAAGACGGTTTTCAAAGCCTTTTAAGCCGACCATTGCAAGACTTGCCCGGGCCGCGTCCCGTTGGGGCTCACCCGGGGAGGCAAACAGCTTCGTGGCAAAGGTCTGGCCCATCACTACTACATCCAAAACCGTGTAGGGAAATGTGGTGGTGTGACTTTGGGGAACATAGGCAATGCGCTGGGCGAATTCCCGGGGTTTTAATTTTTTTGAATTTTTGCCGGAGATCTCAATGGTTCCGGATTTGGGATGATTGATGCCTAAGATACTGTCAATCAGGGTGGATTTTCCACAGCCGTTGGGTCCGATAATACAAAAAACTTCACCGGGTGTGACCTCAAAGCTGATATTTTCAAAGACTAAATGATTTTCATGGTAGCCAAAGGAAAGATTTGTTAGGGATAATAAGGACATTACCAGTTCCTCCCTTTTGTTTTTTTAAGCAGATAAATGAAAAACGGTCCGCCGATCAGAGCGGTCATGATTCCCAGAGGGATTTCGCCGCCGGTGAGACTGCGGCAAATCGTATCGCAGAAAATCACAAAGCAGGCCCCCAGGGACATGCTCGCCGGAATCAGCCACTTGTTGTCATTGCCCACCAGCATCCGTCCCACATGGGGGATAATCAATCCGATCCAGCCGATGACCCCGCTGACGCAAACCGCTCCGGCGGTGGCCAGGGTGGCAAAGGCAATTACCGAAAGCTTGTTGGCTTTGACATGAATCCCCAGGGTTTTGGCTTCCCGGTCGCCCATGGAAAGAACATTCAGCCGGTAGCGCATGGCCAGCAGTCCCAATAATCCGATAAACATCGGAATCGAAGATAAAAACATATCCGATGTTTTGGTGGAGGCCAGACTGCCCATAAGCCAGAAGGTAATGGCAGGAAGTTGGGTCGCCGCATCCGCCACGTATTTTAGCAATGATAACAGCGCGGAAAAAATAGACTGGATAATGATGCCGCCCAGAACCAGCGTAATGGTTGGGGAGGTGTTGTCAATCCGTCCGGCAAAATAACTGAGGATTACCGCCAGGACTCCAAAGGCAAAGGCAAAAATCGGGGTTAAAAAAATATTGTTGAAAAAAATAATGGCTAAAGCCGCCCCGAACCCGGCGCCTGAGGAAACCCCCAGAATGCCTCCGGAAACCAGCGGGTTGCGAAAAATACTCTGGAAGGCTGCCCCACTGGCCCCCAGGGAAGCCCCAACAATGGCCCCCAGAAAGGCCCGGGGTAAGCGTATTTGCAGCACCACAGCAGTGATCTCGGGGCTGAGACCGCTGCTGTGACCGGTGATGCCCTGGCGGAGACTGAGAAAGACATCAGTCAGGGAAACATAATAACGGCCGATGCAAATGGTTCCGCAAAAAAAGGCGACGGGCAGGAGTATTAATAAAAGGGTAACTAAAATTTTTCTGCGTCGGGACATTTATGCTTTTTTGCGTTTCATAACAACAACAGCAATGACGGCCACCACAACAATCCCTGCACCAATCATCAGGATGATGTTGGTAGTCGTGAAAATACTGGCATTTGGCGTAACCGTGGTATAGGTCAGTTCCATGGGTTCGGTCAGAACCGCCCCGCTTTTGGCAACCAGGGTGTTATCCACTTTTAGGGTATAAGCGGTTCCTGCTTTCAGGTCCTCTTTGGGGACAATCAGGACAAAATCACGAAGGTCTGGCTCGAGCTGGTCATCCGCCATGGTGACATCCACCGGAACCAGGGTGTCGCCTTCCCAAAGGGTGAAAGCTTTGAGGTTGTTATCACGAACGGCCACATAGGCAATGTTTTTGTTGAATTCAAGGGTAAAAGTAGAACCCACCAGAATATCCTCGGTTGCGACCGCCGGATCGGCGCTTACCAGGGCAAGCGGCTCTTCTTTTCCGCCACCGCTACCGTCTCCGGCGCCGGGATCTGTTGTGGTGGTTTCCACCGGGGTTTCTACCACCGTGGTCTGATCGGTGCTGCTGCCACCGCCGGAACCATCCCCACCGCCGCCACCGGATCCGTCGCCGCCGGCAGCCAATACGCTCCCCGAGACACTGAATGCCATGGATAACACCAGGAACACGGAAATAATAATACCATTAATTTTTTTGCGTTTCATTTTCTTTCTCCTTAGAATATAATTTGGTTGGTAAATGCGAAACTAGAGTGAGCTTCGCTGCTCTGTCGGGATCAGCTATAGTTTCAGGCACTGGATCCCGGTCTGGGTCCACCGCCGATACTTGCAATTATAACAGGAAATCAGTTCTTCGGCCACCCATTCTTCTTCCACATCCTGACGGAAATGAGGACATGCCGAGGCTTTGGCATGGCCTAGAACCCAATCATCAAGGGCCATCAGGTATTCATTACACATAGAAGCTTTCTCCCAGCTGCCGTATTTTAGGCTTGGTCAGGGATTCAAAGTGACCATCATCGCTTTTAATGGCAAAAAGTACCGATTGGTTTTGGTACATCACAGTTTTACTGCGGGCACCCATGTTGATGGAAGTCATCGGGCTCAGAGCTTCCTTTGAATCAAGATCCAATACCACATCAACCTCGGGAAACTCAATTAATTCATGAACCTGGTAGGGCCGGTTTATTTCAATGTATTTCAATGCCCCTTTAATTTCGCCATCGCTGCCAAACAGGCGCAAACCAACCCCGGCCAGGGCACCAATAATCCCCTGCCCGGTGCCGCCATGCTCAGACAAATGGAGCTGATGCTCTTCGGCACAGGCAATGGCATCGGCCTTGGTTAACACGGTTTTCTTTGCGGCTTTGCCAAATGAAATAAGTCCGGAATAGTCACTGGCAGTATCGAACTTCAAAACACAAAGGCCCGGGTCCGATCCCTCGGCAGCAACCGTATCCAAATGATGGGAAGCCAGATCGATAATTGTGGAAAGACTGTGATCCGGGGCCTCGCCATAAAAACACATGGAGCTGTTATGCGAGGTGTAGGGAATATCCGGGTGAATAAAAAGCTGATGGCGGGTGACCAGCGAACAGGGACCAAAACCTTTTTCAATTATTTTTTCAAGAATCTGTTCAGCAATGGTGCCGGTGCCGATGGAGTCGAGGTTGTCAGTATCATCGATGCATAGATAGAATTTCATTGATTACTCTCCTTATTTTTTATATAATCGCATTGTAAGTGATTATATTTTATTTGTAAAGGGAATGAACAATGATATACTTGCCAAAAAAGAAATGATTTTAATCAAAAGAGGTTGACAGTGAATAAATCATCACATGAAAAAGAAAAACTAACATTCAGAGAAAAATGGGAATACTTCCTGGAAGATGCAAAAGCGAATAAAATTAAAACCTTTGTCTATATTTCGTTGCGGTTATTGGTGGTGATTATTTTAATAGCTGAAATTTTGAGACAAAATTTTAATAATGTTTCACTTTGTATTCTAACGCTGGTGCTTTTTATGGTGCCCTCTTTTTTTAATAAACGGTTAAATATTGTATTGCCGAATACCCTTGAAATTATCGTGCTTTTATTTATTTTTGCCTCGGGAATTTTGGGAGAGATCAATGAATACTATTTAATTTATGATGGCTGGGATGATATGCTCCATGTTATTAATGGTTTTGTCTCTGCGGCCATTGGTTTTTCGCTCGTTGATATTCTAAATCGAAATGAAGAGGTTGCGTTTTCGTTATCACCGGTTTTTGTGGCCCTTGTGGCATTTTGCTTTTCGATGACAATAGGGGTTATGTGGGAGTTTATTGAATTTGTGGCGGACTATTTTTTAAAAATGGATATGCAAAAGGATACCATTCTACCGGTTATCACTTCGGTAATTTTAAATCCAACCGGTAAAAATATTGCAGTGGTGCTCCCGATTGAGTCCATAGTTGTTAATGGTATCCCCTGGAATTATGGAGGGTACATTGACGTCGGATTGTATGACACCATGACCGACTTATTTGTAAACTTTATTGGCGCAGTAACATTTTCGATTATCGGTTTATTTTACATAAAAAAACGGGGGAAGGGGAATTTTGCACCCCGGTTTATGCCCCGCAGAAAGACCGATGAAGAGATCAAGGAAGAGCGTGATCATCATGTGCATCATCCCCCAAAAGAATAAATAAAAAAAGCTTTGCATAAATTAATTTTCGTGCTATAATAAATCTCGTGGCCGACGGAAGTATCCCCGGTCACAATTTCTTGGGTGCCCGTAGCTCAGCTGGATAGAGCGTTCGGCTACGAACCGAGAGGTCGTGGGTTCGAATCCCGCCGGGCACACCAAAAACCGCATAGCAAAGCCATTTATAAGTTTCTTATAGATGGCTTTTTTTCGTAATTAGCCAACTATTAGCCAACTGATTTAGGGTTGCTGTTTTTATATTTGCTTTCCAGTTCATGATATAGTTTCCAGTTGTCATTAATTTTTGTGCCATAATATATAGATCAATCTATTTTGATGAATTTTAGTATATGAAAAGAAAAATAGAATCATAAAAGCCGCTACTTGAGATAGCGGCCACAGATTTATTTCTTTTTCCACTTATTGCCTTCTTTAGACGTAGGTGGAAGCCTATCGCCTGGATCCAGCGTTGCATTGTGTGGTTTTTTTACAACTCCACCTTGCGGACCAACTTCGATGTATTTCCCAGCCGGTTGGTTATCCGTACCAGGAGGTATAAGCTTTGCCATTGTTAATTTCTCCCCTCATAATTATTTAGATATCAGTATTTTGACGCCAATGGCAATAAAAATATTGCATTATGGCGTCAATGATTTAAAAATACTGCGGAGTAAACATTTTAAAATTAGCCAACTTTAATGAATTCAGTATGGCCACACTTTGGGCAAGGTGGCAAAGTATCGGAATCGTCATTTAATACAACTTGCTGAGGGCACTTTGTACATTGGTATATTCCCTTACCGGGTTTTTCGCCTGTTTTATACATATCGGTATCTCCTTTAAAACTATTTCAGTTCTTAAGAACTGATAATTTAATTATATAATGTAGTACAAAAAGAAACAAGAGTAATTTAAAAGAAAGGAAAAACAGCATGGTGGAAATATTAAACAGGAAGGAAGCAATGAAAACGTTGCGAGTTGGAAAAAGACAAAATGAATGAATACCTGAAAGACCCCGTCTTTTCAGCGGTAAAGGATAGTAACTGGTTCTTCTTTGGGGACAGATAGAAAGAGCGATTGTTAAGTAAGAAAGTGAAGAGGACAAGACGAAAAAGCCATGATTGAAGCTAATTATAAGTTTCATATAAATGGCTTTTTTCTTTATTAATCAACAGATTGAGTGTTGCTGCTTTTATATTTGTTTTTAGCACATAGGTATGGGTTCCCATTGTGATGCATAGACTGTATCCGAACTCTGACAGCTCCAATACAGTCTATGCAGGTTCTCGCCGATAAATAAATTGGAAGTCTACAAGATTTTCAGAAAAGACCGGTTTCCATTTTCACATAAATTCCCTGCAGTAACATTATCTTCTGGTTCGGTATCGTAAAGGGCATCAATTAATGATGCTGTTTTTATTTTTTGTTTTTCCAGTACATGGGTATAGGTTCCCAGGGTTACGTTTATATTGCTGTGGCCAAGGAGTTCTTGGACTGTTTTGCCTGGTTCGCCCAGTTCAAAAAGCCGTGTGGCATAGGTATGGCGGAGATCATGAAACGTCTTGTCGTGAATATTAATTTTAACATAGACTTTTTTTAGCTCCTTTAAGACATTGGCGGAATCAAGGGCGGTATTGACGATGGTGCCAAAGACCAGGGTGGTATCCTCCTGGATGATGCCGATTTTTAGCAGCTGCTCTTTCTGAATTCGGTTATGGGCCAGTAAAATATTTCGGGTCCGCTGGGCCATGGGGATCATCCGGTTGGATTTGGCGGTTTTGGTATCGGTGGTGTAACTGACTTGCTTTCGGGTGACAATGTCTTTTACACA
This sequence comes from Acetobacterium bakii, assembly GCF_001263355.1. Classification (GTDB taxonomy): domain Bacteria; phylum Bacillota; class Clostridia; order Eubacteriales; family Eubacteriaceae; genus Acetobacterium; species Acetobacterium bakii. The sequence goes on along the minus strand of NZ_LGYO01000063.1, from coordinate 4,385 downwards.
GCTGTGATTTTTATTGATCCGGATGCACAAACCGGAAAAATCCAAATCCCCCCAGGTTAATGCAAATAATTCGCCCTGACGCATGCCGGTGTCCAAGGCGGTATTATAAAGGGCCGCGAATTTATTGCCTTCCAGGGCTCTGACGAATGCCCGTTGTTCTTTCAGGGTCAGGGGTTTAACCTTTTGGTGCGGATCGACTGCTTTGCTTAAATCCTTGGGGATCTTCACCGTTTCGGCAAAATTCCGCATGATGTTTCCGTTCTGATAGGCATAGCGGATACAGGGACTGATCAGCTTATGGATGCTTTTGACAATGTTCACGCCTTTCTCGGCAAACTTATCATTGTAAAGTTTTTGCAGATCCGACGACGTTATTTTTTGAAGTGGGATCTTGCCGAAATAGCTATCTTTAATGTGCGTGTTAAAGGCAGAATCATAGCGGGCCTTGGTACTGGGCTTTTTATCAACCAGATGCACGGCGTAGAGCCAGCCGCTGCAGAAATTCGCAAAGGTTGTGGATTCTTCACAAACCCCGGCATTATCCATTTCTAAAAAATCTGATTGCTTCTTTTTTAATTCCTTCAGGGTTAATGCGTAGATGGTTTTGGTGTGTTTTCCTAAAACTGAATCCCAATGCCGATACCGAAAATAAATTTGTCCACGAATGGTGGTCTTGTCATAATTCATTTTCACATCCTCCTGCATTTACTTTAATTACAGTATAACACATAACGTGCTTGTCGTAAACAAATAAATACACTAAATGTGCTTGCAATTATGCACATAACGTGTATAATTGATTTATGTTAGGAAGGAGGTGACGCATGAACAGAAAAAAAATCGGAGAATTATTATTGGCGTTAAGAGGAACCAAGACCCAGCGGGAAGTAGCAACGGCTTTGGGAATAAGCGATGCGGCAGTACGACAATACGAAAGCGGCAACCGCGTACCAAAGGATGAAATAAAAATCGTGATTGCAGAGTATTATGGAAAAACAGTCCAGGATATTTTTTTTGATTAGAAATTGCACGTAATGTGTAGAAGAGGGGAAAATGATACCGAATATTGTGACAACCAAGGAAGCGTGTAAGATTTTAAAGATTGGCCGGACGACACTCAATAATATTTTGTTGAGTGATCCAACGTTTCCGGCGGTGCAGGCCGGCGATCATTGCAAATGGTTAATTAATGCGGATCGTCTGGATCAGTGGTTAATGCGAAAAGGGGGAAAATATTAGTGGCTGACAATAGGCTGGTTGTGGGTGGATGTGAAGGCGTTTTTTATCTGGGTGCTGAGATAGCACGATAAGCAGTTTCAAAGGATGGCATCATGAAAGTAAATTTTGTCTCTGAAATCACCGCTTTCTATCGTTGGATTAAAAGCAATCATATCAGCATAAACGCCCAGATTTTGTGGTTTCATTTATTTTGTTTATGGAATGAAGCGGGCTTTCCTGATTGGCTGCAAGTAGATACGCTGCGAATGATGGGCATGGTTCAAATGAAATCAAAGAATACTTTAATACGAACCAGGGATGAGCTGGTCAATGCCGGTTTAATCATCAGTAAACGCGGAAAAAATAAAACCCCCAACAAATATCAGTTCGTTTTATTTTGTGGTTCAAAAAATGAACCCCAAACGGGGTGCGAAACGGGTACTGAAAGGGGTACTGAAACGGGTACCGAAACGGGTCACTTATATAAACTAAACCAAATAAAACCAAACTTAATAAAAGAAAAAACAGCCTACGGTGAATATGGCAATGTTTTACTGACCGCTGATGAGTTATCACAATTGCAGAATGAATATCCGGATATCTGGGCCGATTGGATCAAACGTCTGGATGTCGGCAAAGAATTAAAAAATTATCAATATGCCAATGATTATGCCGCCATTAAAAGCTGGATCGAAAATAAAGAAAAAGAAGAGACCGAAAAAGCGTTCATGGAATTGATGGCAGAGGCTGCGCTGGGCTTACATGTGGTGTTGCCAGGCTGAATGCGAATTAATGAAGGAGGATCAAAATGAAACAGGAGCTATTGATGAAAGACAATGAGGGTTACAACCCGGCTATTTTAAATGTGAATGAGCAGGTAGTGGCGGAACCAGTGCTCGATGGAAATTTAGGCGGTGATTACATGAAAGCTGAGCGGTTGGGACAATGAGCACCAGCATACACTTCACCATATCCGGGGAAACGATGCTAAAAGGCCGCCCCAGTTTTTTAAACCGGGCTTCCTACAATAAATCAGAGTTTTCATTGGATTATGAAAATCATATAAAAGATATATGTATTGAGACATGCCATGATCGGCGTCCTGATTTTCAGGGTCACATTGCAGTGGATATTACAGCCTTTTATCCCAGGTCTAACACGCAGTCGAAAAAAAGACACGGGTTCTTCAGGAAAACTGGAAAGTCAATAAAAAAGCCAGACCTCGATGCCATCGCAGTAATGACCATGGAAGCGTTGAAAAATGTGGCATGGCAGGAAGAAAAGCAGGTGGTCTGCTTAATCATGCGCAAAAAATACGCCGAGGTTCCCTGCATAGCGGTTGGTATCCATTATATCGAATGAGGTTGTGAATGGATGGAGAAATATTTAAAAATTAATAAGATTGTGTTCAATGAGACCCATTGGCCAACGAATGATCGTGTGAACGGGATTTTGATCGGATCGCTTGAATTTCCAAGTGCAGTGAAATATATCATCAAAGGGGATTCCATAATTATTCTCAGTGGAAATAATGGCGTATTGTGTTTTGATTTGAATATCGGTCAAGTATTTTTAAATGAAATTGGGGAGATTGTTGAATGTTATAAAAGAGGGGGCTAGCTTTTTAGATCTCTTCGAAGGCCTCTGGCAGGTTATGACTGCCAGGGGCTTTTAAATTAAGCCGGCGTTATTATTACAATTCTATTTAATAACATTCCTTTATGGCGTTGATATATTCAGTTGCTTATTGTAAAATATTTACTAATAAGAATGATCGGATTATGGAAAACCAGGTGACTTCACCGGAAAATATGATGGGAATGGTTAATATGAAAATTGAAAGCCTGAAAGAAATGATCAGCAGTGGTGAAAGCATCACGGTTGAGTTCAAGCAAAGCAAAACTAAATTGAATCGGGATGTGTTTGAGTCGGTCTGTGCCTTTTTAAATCGCAATGGCGGACACCTCTTTCTTGGCGTTGCTGACAATGGCGGCATTGTCGGCATTGATCCAGCGGCCGTTGAAAAGATTAAAATGGATTTTGTGACGTCAATGAATAATCCGCTGAAAATCAGTCCCACCGTTTATCTGTCAGTTGAAGAGGTTGAAATTGAAGGGGAAGTTATCCTCTATATTTTGGTACCGGAGAGTTCACAGGTCCACCGCTGTAATGGAAAGATTTTTGATCGAAATGAAGATGGCGATATCAATATCACTGATAATACGAATCTCGTTTCGGACTTATATATACGAAAACAGCGGAATTACACAGAGAATCGTATCTTTCCTTTTGCCGAATTATCGGAGCTCAAGGCTGAGCTTTTAGTAAAGGCCAGAAAAATGGCGGCCAATGAGCGATCGGATCATCCTTGGAAGTCAATGAATGATTTAGAGCTGTTAAAGAGTGCCGGTCTTTATCTTAAAGATCGCCAAAGTGGGAAAGAAGGCCTTACCCTGGCCGGGATTCTTATTTTCGGCAATGAAGAGCTGATTCATGCGGCGTTGCCCCATCATCGAACCGATGCGATTTTACGAAGAGTCAATTTGGATCGCTATGATGACCGGGATGATATACGGGTTAATCTTCTGGAGAGCTATGAGCGGCTGATGCAGTTTATCACAAAGCATCTGAATGATACTTTTTACCTGGAGGGCGATCGCAGAATCAGCCTCAGGGATAAGATCTTCAGAGAGGTGGTTTCCAACCTGCTCATCCATCGTGAATTCGCCAATCCCTTTCCGGCAAAGTTGATCATTGAGAAAGATCGAGTCGTGACTGAAAATAGCAATAAATCCCATGGCAATGGCGTCATCGATCCGGAGAATTTTTCGCCCTTTCCAAAGAATCCCACCATCGCCCGGTTCTTTAAGGAAATCGGCCTCGTGGATGAATTGGGATCCGGGGTCAGAAACATATATAAGTACAATAAAATTTATGCGGGGGCGGAGCCTGTTTTTATAGAAGAGGATGTTTTTAGGACGATTATTCCCTTGACCTCGCAAGCTAGTGACCAAGCTAGTGACCAAGCCGGTGACCAAGCTAGTGACCATGGTGAAAACGAAGATGAACGGACTAAAGAAATCTTGGAGTTTTGTAAAACACCCAGAAGTGGGATTGAAATACAGGAGTTTATTGAGGTTAAAAGCAGAAGATACTTTCGTGAAAAA
>NZ_LGYO01000062.1 GCF_001263355.1 Acetobacterium bakii | reverse complement strand
AAAGCAACCATTGTTCGTTTCATTTGAGTTTCGCAATTACCTAAATAGAAAAGATTGAAAGGAAGACTGATATGAAGGACTTTAATTTTAAAATTCCCCAGGAAATTATCTGCGGAAAAGACAGTATTCAAAAACTGCCGGAGCTGCTAAAAAAACAGCAGCTAAAAAAAGCCATGGTAATCTCTGGCCCGCATTTGAATAAAATGGGGGTGGTACAGAAGATCACCGATATTTTAAGCCATGCGGCAATCGATTTTGCAACTTTTGTGGAGATTGAAGCCAATCCCTCGGTTGACACCGTTGATCTGGCCACCAAGGCTTTTCTGGAAAGCGGCGCCGACAGCATTATTGCTTTAGGCGGCGGATCACCCATGGATGTTGCCAAAGCGGTGGGGGTACTGGCAAAATTCGGCGGTTCCATCACCGCATATGAAGGGGCGGACAAGGTTCCCGGCGCAATTATTCCCCTGATTGCCATTCCCACCACTGCCGGAACCGGATCGGAAGTTACGGCCTTTTCCGTTATCACCGATCGGACCCGTAATTATAAGCTAACCGTCTTCAGTTATGAATTGATACCGGCCTACGCCGTATTGGATCCAAATCTGGTGATGACGACCCCCGAAAAAACCGCCGCAGCCTGTGGCATCGATGCCATGGTCCATGCCATTGAAGCCTATCTGTCCAAGGCGGCCTCGCCGTTTTCCGATGCCATGGCAGAAAAAGCCCTGGAACTTATCGGTAAAAACATCCGCCTGTTTGTGGCGGATCGTACCAATGAAGACGCCGCCGCTAATATGCTGATCGGCAGCATGTTTGCCGGAATCGCGTTTGCCTGGGCACGACTGGGAAATGTCCATGCCATGGCCCATCCATTGGGCGGGTATTTTGATGTGCCTCATGGGGTAGCCAATGCTGTTTTGCTGCCGGTGGTCCTGGAATACAATGCCCTGGCAGATACCGGACGCTATGCAAAAATTTACGGCTATATTAAGTCTGGAAAAGGTACCGACGATTTTACGACCCAGACATTAGTTGATGAAATCCGAAAACTCACCCAGGATCTGGGTATTCCCAAAACCCTGTCTGAGGTCGGCGTTACCCCGGAAATGATTCCAGCCATGGCGGTAGATGCCATGAAAAGCGGAAACATCCTGATTAATCCCAGAAGCACTACCCAAAAAGATATTGAAGACCTCTATCAACAGGCATTATAAAAGAAAGAAGTGATGACAATGGAACAAAAGATAAAATTGGTGGTTGAAGAATCGGGCTGCCACTGTTATAAAATCGGCGATGAAATTATTTTTGACGGCCCCTTACTGGATAAAGAAAAAAGTGGAAATGTGTGCATGATGGCACTGGGTGCGGTGTTTCCCTTTGTCTATGCGGCCAGAAAAGGGGTAGTCATCGATCAGCCACTGCAATGTCCGGATTGTCTGGAGAAAGTTGTGTTTCGGATAAAAATAGCCTAAAAATTAAATTGTATTTAACAGAAACAGCCCCGGGAATGCACTTGGAATTCGGGGGCTGTTTTTTTAAATGCACAAATAATTACTGTTGATAAAGTTTGCATCAGCGAATGACATGGTTTACAATGAAGAAAAGGAATTAAGATAAACAAGCGGGAGACAAGAGGAGAAACGTTGTTTTGACACTGCGAATTGATAGCTAATTCGGAAAGAGGGGGGATGAATTTAATGAAAGCCAAAAAAATAAAGGGCTGCCTGGCCATCTTGCTGATACTGATTTTCTGTCTGTCGACATCGGCAATTACGGCAATGGAAAAAGATAAAATAAAACCTGGTTTACAGGGAACAGAAGACCAGGACGTCCTGGAACTTGTTGCGTGGAAGGGTGTTATCGCCAATGCGGAAACCGGTGAATCCATCGAAATCAATTCAAAGGATGATGCACAATTAATGCATCAAAGCAGTAAGTCCCATTTAATAGACGCTAATGAAGCAACCGGAGCAAAAGAATATTACCAGGAAACTATTTTAAGCATACCAGCAGAAAATATTGATCAACTGGCCCATGGTACCATTGTCACGAGTCCTATGATGGATGAAAACAATGCGATATCGGTGGTGTTGGGAATATACTTTTCAACGGGTGACTCTGGAATCTATAGAGCATTCCGGATTGACGGCGTCTATGTCGATTGGCAAGTAACCGATCCCCAGGTCAGCTTGAATGATCCAGAGGCAGGCTATTTCATTCTGAACGGCATTGGTGCAACAGATGGATCAGTTAATGAGCTGGTAATGTGGGATCTGGAATCAGACGCCAATGCTTTCACAACAGCAAAATTCTCCCCCAGCCCATGGATCCTTAGTGTGAATGACTTTGTTTATGCTAAAACGATTTTCTCGGGAAATTTGACCAATGCAAATGGTGAAACCTGGTCGACGGTGATGGAAATGGATTATAACTAATAGAGGAGTGAGACAATGGATGAAAACAAAGATCAGCGTAATATAAAAGAAAAATTAATGCGGTGGAGTTATACGATTTTAATTTGGGCGATCCCATTTTTACACATAACGCTATTTCCCTGGATCGTAACCAAGACAAAATTTTTAGCCAGAAATGAAGTCTCGTATGGGCCAGATGCCAGTACGTTCTATTATTATGTATCAATATTTTTTCTGCCCATCGCACTTAATCTGATTTTTGGCGCCGGGGTGTTTATTTTGGGATTTGGCATTAAAAGATATAAAGGCAAGGCGGTATTAGTGGGAGGTATCCTGGGTGTGATTTATGCCCTATTGATTCTGTCCAGCTATCTCGTTTATTTTAATATTAATCTAAACCTATTCAATCAAATTTTCGCGATGGGCATGTACACCGGTCCCGGAAATCCCAGCTTTATTCTGGCCTTTTATGGATTGCTGCTATATCAGATTATAAAAAAAGATCGGGTTGTCGAATCAAATTGACAGACTTTTATTAAAAGATCAACCGGGATTGTCACCAGCAAAGCCACAGAAATTCCATGAGAATTTCTGTGGCTTTTTATGAGTTCATTCAATTCATATGGGAAACAAAGCAGTGTTTTGATTAATGCCGGTAATCTGTTTATATGTTTTTATAAAACAATTAGAATGAAGCGAGGGAAGCTTTCTGGGATTGATCGATCCATCTAATTATCTGGGAAGGGGCTGAGTGCTCCCCGAGTTTTTGAAGTGGTATTTTTTGTCCAGTGAAACGTTACTTATAATTTACTTGTTATCATTTATTTGATATACTGACTCATAAAACAAAATCCAAGATGAAAGAGGAGCATTAGGTATACAATACTAAGACTAAGAGGTCTCAAAGCACTTTGTATTAAGTGTGGCAAAAAAGCAGTTAAAAGATCACTGCTTCAACTTTCGGGAATACCAGAGAATATATAACGCACAAAAAAGAGTTGGAAAATAGCTGAATTGGGAGGCACGGATGCGATTAAAAGTAATTATCGATAATAACACCATAATTGACAGCTATTATTGGGGTGAACCAGGGGTGTCCTACTTCATTGAAGATGAGGGATCAATGATCCTGTTTGATATGGGTTACTCGGATTTGGTGCTGCGCAATTTAATAGCCATGGGAATTGAGCCAAAGACCGTTGACACCATTGTGCTGTCCCATGGCCACGATGATCATACCAAGGGACTAAAACCTTTTTTTGAGAACGTTCATAATCCCGGAATAAAACTGATTGCCCACCCCGATGTCTTCAACGAAAAAGAAGCCGATGGGCTGAAAATTTCTGCACCTTTTTCGGAGCTGGAAATGGCACAAAAGTGTCGGTTAACCCTGAGTAAAAGCCCGGTGAAGTTGAGTGAAAACATCACCTTTCTGGGCGAAATCCCCCGAAAAATGGCTTTTGAAAAGCAAAACCCCATTGGCCGGCAACAGGTTTTGGGCAAATGGGAGGCTGATTTTATATGGGATGATTCCGGTTTGGTTTATCAGTGCTCTGACGGGATTGTTGTGATTACTGGGTGTTCTCACAGCGGCATCTGCAATATCATCGAGCAGGCTAAAGCCATTACCGGAGAGGATCGGGTTTTAGGGGTGATCGGCGGTTTTCATCTCTTTACGGTAACGGACCAGGTGCACCAAACCATTGATTATTTCAAGAAAAACAAAATTACAGACCTCTATCCCTGTCACTGCACCTCCTTTGCGGTGAAGGCGGCCATTCACACTGAGCTGCCCATTCATGATGTCGGGGTGGGGTTGGAATTAAACTGGTAACTTCCCGGCAAGCATTGATAGATTACTGAATCGGGTGTGCAACAAGAAGGCGGTGTGAAATGAATAATTATTATATTTTAGCCATTAATCCCGGTTCAATGTCCACAAAAATCGGGGTGTTTGAAAATGAAAACGAGGTGTTCACAGCATCCGTCGAACATCAGAGCAGGGATTTGGAAACCTTTCCAACCATTAATGCCCAGTTCGAATTCAGAAAAAATACGGTTATGGAAATCCTTGGAAGTCATAATTTTGAGATCAAGAAACTGTCGGCGGTAGTCGGCCGTGGGGGATTGCTACCGCCCATTCAAGCCGGAGGTTATACCGTGAATGCGGCCATGAAAAAGCTTATATGGGAAGGGAACCTTTCACAGCATGCCTCGAATCTGGGCGCTTTGCTGGCGGATACTATTGCTAAGCCGCTTGGCATTCCGGCGTTTATTTACGACGCTGTATCCGCGGATGAAATGGAAGATATCGCCCGGATTACGGGGTTTCCTGAAGTCCAGAGGAAAAGTCTCTGCCATGTTTTAAACACCAAAGCCATGGGCAGAAAATATGCTATGGCTTTAGGGAAAAGATATGAGGATCTGAATCTGGTCATCGCCCATCTTGGCGGTGGCATTTCAATCAGCGCTCATAAAAACGGCAAAATCATCGATGTGATTTCTGACGACATGGGCCCCTTTTCTCCGGAACGCTCAGGAAGCATCCCCTTGTTTGCGGTGGTGGAATTATGTTACAACAATCGGTATGACAAAAAAGCAATGTTAAAAAAAATAAGGGGACTGGGTGGATTAAAAGGCCATCTGGGCACCAGTGACTGCCGGGAAATCGAAAAGCGCATTTTAGCCGGGGATAAAAAGGCCGAAAAGATCTATGAGGCCCAGGCTTATCAGATTGCAAAGGGCATCGGAGAAATAGCCGCCGTGCTAAAAGGCAATCTTGATGGGATTATTTTAACCGGGGGCATGGCCTATTCTGAAAAAATGACCGCCATGATTGGAGAATACATCAGTTTTATGGGGCCGGTTCACTGCCTGCCCGGGGAAAATGAGGTGGAAGCCCTGGCTCTGGGGGGATTGAGGCTGTTAAGAAAAGAAGAAAAACCCCATGTTTTCAGGGGATGAATGAAACGTACTATTTACACAAAAACTAGGAGGCATCACATGGTTAAGCAATATTTAAAGGGTGTTTTACTGGGCAGCATCCTGTTGGCGGGAGTGGTTTTATTATGTGCCGGCTGCGGTCAGAAAGAAGCGGAAAGCACGGACCCGTCAAATTTTTACAACAAGGTTCAGATTGGCCAGACCAAAGAAGATGCGGAAAAGGCACTGGGGGTGGAATCTACAGAATTGGACAAGGGCCTGAATTATGTGGATGAGAAAACAGCCTATGGGGTTACTGTGAATTATGACGATGGGGATTTGGTGGTTTTTAAATCTCTTGCCATACCGGACAGCACCTATTTGGATGGCCTGAGCCAGGCAAATGTCACCAAAGAACAGGCAGCCAGCATTACCGAGGGGATGACTTATGATGCGGTGAAAACCATTCTCGGCGGTGTGGACGGCATTGAGGTCACCTGTGTTAAAAACACAAAGGATCCGGCGACTCCGGTCAATGTCATGGCCTGGGTGAATACCGACCGCTCCGTGGTTTATGTGACCTTTATGGGCATCCGGGGTACCGCAAAAATAGCAGAGTTTCGGCAGCAGTAACAGGAGGAGAATAAAATGAAAAAAACAGTGGATGTATCGATCCGATATGAATGTGAAATCCGTGAGATTTATGGTCTTCTGGATGAACTGGCCAAAGGCAGAATCTACGGTTTCCCCGGGAATTGCACCCCGGCGGACGGCGAGCTGGAAACCAATGTCGATAAATTGAGTGAAAAAATAACCGCGTTATTAAATAAAATTGAATATGGAAAAGCATCATTTTCCGACGAAGGTCCAGCGTAATTATTAAGCCTTCAATTCCAAATAATCAGCAGTTCCTCGTATTGGGGTTATAGTCTTAAATATTGGCAAAACAGAAAAGCAAGTCCCGGGGACAATCGTAACATCAGTTGTCTGCATCATGGCGAACAGGCCTAGCCTGTCCGATCATGCAGCAGACAACGATTTACCATTGTCCCCGGGACGGGTATGCCAACTAACCTAGCCGTTCCCAGTACTCCGGGAACGGCTTATTTTATTGCTTATTGATTTCAGTTCTGTTTTTAAGTGCCAATGTGCCCAGTAAAGAGTAAAGCGGCGCAATGTCCATTTTCTTACCGAATTCAAATTTCTCTTTGCCAAAAATTTCATTCTGGCTGATGCGATTGACATTTTCCAAATAAGTAACGACGAGTTCGCTGTCATCGATTCCCGGACCTGGGGTTTCCATTACCACATCAATGATATGGGTCAGATAAACTGATTTAAAGGAAGTTTTCTTGCCGGTTGCTCCTTGACGATCCACAAAAAGAATACGGATATCCGTAAAAATAATCACATCACGGAGCAGTTTGTAACCCGTTTGAATGGCTTCACCTTCAAACAAATATTTCGAATAATCATTGCTTAGTTCTTCCACACTTATTTCACTCACTTTTCCAAGGGCGCCTTGTATTAGGCCTTTAAAATTCATTTTCGCCATTTGTATCTCCTTTAAATTTATTTTCTCGAAAAAGTTCCAATTGAACAGCTTGGCTTTTTCAAAAGTTCATATAATTCTTATTGATCTTATGTGTACCCTGTGGAGAAATAAATAATCACTGCGGTTAAAGATTATTGAAAATAGTAAAGGTAATAAGGATACGTTTTCATGGAATCCTGCCAATGAATGTGTAGAAGGAGAGAAAAACTATCGGTTGTAACTGCATTAGCGGAAAAGCGGACGAAAACCTTAAGGTTTCCCTATCGGAAATGAAAGAAAGAATTAATATAAATAAGTTGCTGTAAATTATAAATACAAGTATAATATACAATAAGAAAAGTGTAAAATTATACAAAAAAATAAGATCAACGTTTTAAAGACATCGGGGAGGAATAAATGCATAAGAAGAACACGATTCAATCAAAACTGAATTTGTTTATATTTGGCATTATAGTCCTCATTATCATAATTGGATGTTCGGTAGCCATTTATATCTTTTTCACCATTTATGAAGACGATGTGGAGAAGCATGTTTCTGCCGGCGTTTATGCATTCGAAAAAATTGTCATTGAAGATTCCAAGAGCCAGCTCCTTTCACTAACCAGAGGAGTCGTTACTTTATCAGGGGAAATTCTGCTTAATAATAATCTAGAAGCAAAACAGACACTGCAAAAATATATTGATTATGGAAATAATGGACATCTTGAATTTGTTCAGATAAAAGGTTTGGGTCAGGTTAATTATGAAAAAACATACTGCGATCAGAGTGTTCTCGAAATGGCGGCTAAAAAAATAGATATAAAAAGTACTGAACCTATTTTGTGGATTGATGGCGATTCAGAGACCGGCTTGCATCTATTCAGCGCCTGCCTGATTAATGATGCTGCGGGTAATCCCATGGGTGAGGTTCGCATGGGATTACAGGTTGCAAATCAGGAGTTGGTGGAATACCTTCACAATACTTCGGCTTTAGAGGCAACTATTTTTTCTCAAAATACGCGAATGGCAACAACCATTACAAAAAATGCTGTTAATTCAATAGGAACGACTTTGGATCCAGCCATTGCATCCATTGTTTTGGGTCAGGGAAAAGAATATTTTGGAAAGACAAAAATCCTGGGAGAAACCTATGTGGTCGCCTATATTCCGGTTAACAATTCGGACAACCAGCCGGTGGGGGTATTATTTGTAGGAAAATCGATGGCGTCCATGGTTCAGATTCAAAATCAGATTATTGTGGCAGTATCGATGTTAGCGATTTTCATGATTTTGATCTTTTATGCCTTTTCAAATCGTTGGTTGAAAATTAATATTATCAAACCTATTTCCTGGGTTGCCGATGCAATGAAAACAATCGCTAAAGGTGACTATTCTATTGTCGAAAAACTTCCGGTAGCTAAAAATGAAGAAATTGAGATTTTACAGACTACCATGCAGTCTATGGTAAGAGAAATGGTAACCGATAAGAAAAAACTGGAAACCGCAGCCTACATTGATTCAGTGACCGGTTTGTCGAACCGGGTACTTCTTTATGAAAAATACAATGAAGGCCAGATTGCCAGAACTGAGAAAAGGTTATCTGTTCTGTTTTATCTTGATGTCGATAATCTGAAGTACATCAACAACTTATTTGGGCATCGTTTTGGCGATCGACTGCTGATTCAAATCGGTGAAATCCTAAAGGGTCTCATAAAAGAACGGCCGGAATATGAGGTTTACCGGATTTCCGGGGATGAATTTGCTATTTGTAAAGAAGACTATTTTGAACCGGGCGAGGTTACAGAGTTGTCAAAATTGATTCTTGGAACTTTCAAAAAAGCTTTCACCATTGAAGAACAAAGTGTGAGTGCAAGTGTGAGCATTGGTATTTCGTATAACGAATATTGCGGTGGAGTACGCTGTGGGGTGTGCACAAAAAAATGCATGGACAATTTGGATACACTTTTGAAGAAAGCGGAATTGGCCATGAACCAGGTTAAAATGAATGGGAAAAACAATTTCATGCTATTTGATCCGTCAATGAATGAAATAATGGAGAACAAAGCCTCCATGGAACAGGATTTGAAGCGGGCGATAAAAAGAGGGGAATTGGAGATATATTATCAGCCAAAATTTAATCTGGAACAAAACCGTTACGATGGGTTTGAAGCATTGGCCCGGTGGAATCATCCGATCCGGGGATTTGTGCCGCCATTGGAGTTTATCACGATTGCCGAAGAGTCGAATCTTATTCTGGAACTGGGAACCTGGATTCTTGAACAATCCTGCGGCTTTGTCCGGGAATATAATCGGACCCACCATTCAGACTACTGCGTCGCGGTTAATGTGTCCGCATTGCAGCTGCTAAATGAGGGTTTTGAAACCATGGTTTTGGATACTCTTGAAGCAACGGGCCTGGATCCCTCTTATCTTGAATTGGAAATAACCGAGTCGGTGCTGATGGATTCAATGGACTTGGCTGTTGAGAAATTAAGCCTGCTGAGAAATAAAAATATCGGTATTGTTTTAGATGATTTTGGAACTGGCTATTCATCTCTGACCTACTTGCAATCTCTGCCCATCACAACTGTGAAACTTGATAAATCTTTTGTGGATGACATTGCATTAAATGAAATTTCCTATGAAATCGTCAGCAATGTGATCCAGATTGCCAAGAGTATCGGGTTGGAAATTGTGGTGGAAGGCATCGAAACCGATGAACAGCTGCAAGTCTTGAAAAAATTGAAATGTCATAAAATACAAGGCTTTTATTTTTCGAAACCGGTTCCGGGATCGGAACTTGAGGCAGTGCTCAGCCAATATGAATAACTTACGGATTTAATAAATAGAATATGATACAGAAAAAGATAGAGAGGTGTAAGCTGGTGGGTTTTATTTCTAAACAAATTCAAGTAAACAATGAATTAAAGAAAAGCGAAGCCCGGGTTCGTGCCATTACCGATTCGACCAATGATGCTATTCTGATGATGGATCCCAATGGTGATATTACCTTTTGGAATCCGGCGGCTGAGCGTATTCTCGGGTATACTGAAGCCCAGGCCATTGGACAAAACCTGCATACCTTAATTGCACCTGCCAAGTATTATGCTGCTCACAAGGCCGCGTTTCCAATGTTTCGGCAGACCGGTCATGGCGGTGCCGTCGGAAAAACTCTTGACATGGAAGCTTGCCGAAAAGACAATACTAATATCCATATCCAGTTGTCGCTTTCTGCGATTGAGATGGAGGATGGATGGCATTCGGTGGGAATTATTCGAGATGTTACGGATCGCAAGCGGGCAGAAGATTTATTAAAGAAAAGTGAAATGCAGCTCATCGCCGCACAAAAAATGGCCCATGTCGGCAATTGGGAGCTGGACCTAAAGACTAAAACAATGTGGGCATCCGAAGAGGCATTTAGTATTTATGGAATTGACTATAATTCCGAGTATATTCTCCAGGATTTGACCCGAAAAAGTGCTCTTCCAGAATATCACGAGAAGCTGGATAATGCCCTTGCTGATTTGATTAATCAAAAAGGGGAATATAACATCGAATTTAGAATAAAAAACCTCAAAACCGGGCAATTGCATTTTGTACATTCCATTGGAAATCTGATTCTGGATGAAGATGGCAAGGCAGATAAAGTTGTGGGGACCTTACAGGATATTACCGATAATAAATTAAAAGAAGAAAAAATTATGAATCTGAGTTTTCGTGATCAGCTGACAGGTCTCTATAATCGCAGATTTTATGAAGAAGAGTTAATCCGAGTTGATACGCGACAAAATCTCCCGTTGACCATATTAATGGGGGATGTCAACGGCTTAAAATTGGTCAATGATTCTTTTGGCCATTCCATGGGTGACGAACTTCTTAAAAAAGTAGCGGAAGTGATTACAAAAGCCTGTGGGGCTCATAAGGTTATTTCCAGAATCGGCGGGGATGAATTTATTGTTTTATTACCAAAAACCGATGCTTTTGAAGCCGAGCAGTTAACGAAACGGATTAAAGAGTATTCATTAATCGAAAAAGTAGGGTCACTGGATGTGTCAATTTCCTTTGGCTTTGAAACAAAGATGAATGAGGCTGATGACATTAACGACGTTTGTAAAAGAGCCGAAGATCGGATGTATCATCGCAAACTTTTTGAAAGTCCGCTGATGAGGGGGAAGACAGTCGACACAATTATTCGAACCCTGTATGAAAAAAACGAAATAGAGGAACAACACTCACATAGGGTATCAAAACTATGTGAAATCATGGGCAAAGGCCTGGGATTGTCCGAATATAAAATCAAGGAACTTAAGACAGTTGGATTGTTGCATGATATTGGGAAAATAGCTATTGAAGACACCATCCTCAATAAACCGGGAAAGCTCACAGATGATGAATGGCTTGAAATTAAACGCCATTCGGAAATTGGCTATCGGATTCTGAGTACAGTTAATGAGATGTCTGAAATGGCGGAGTATGTCTTGGCTCATCAGGAAAGATGGGATGGCACAGGTTACCCCAAGGGTTTAAAAGGCAACGCGATACCATTGGAGTCTCGTATCATATCCATTGCCGACGCCTATGATGCTATGACAAGTCAGCGAAGCTACCGCAGCAAAATGCCATCGGAAGCGGCATTGGCAGAATTACAGAAAAATGCCGGTTCCCAATTTGACCCGGAATTGGCAAGCTTTTTTATTGAAAATCTTTTAGAAAACGAAAAAACTATAAATCTATAAACTGAATAATAAGTTTGAAAGCTACAATTATAGAAAAAACACCCCAACTGATTTTAACCTAAATCAGTTGGGGTGTTTGCATAAATTTTGAAACGATTTTGGCGAAAATCAAAAGCCAATTTATCCGAACCATTCGGACAGCCAATTCCGCATTATGAAAATTTCATTGCGTTGGGTGTTTCTGATGTTTCTGGCAAAGGGTATGATTTCCGAATGCTCGCCAAATCCTCCGGTAATCAGCTGTTGGGACATCATCACAGCATCCATATGATGGAACATCATATCCTGGAGGAAAGCCTTGTCCAGGGCATCACCCTGGAGATTGGTAAGATCCCGCATCATTGGCTGGTAATCAACGCTATGATCTTCATTGGGATACCATGTTTCAAGCCAAAGTTTCATTTGTTCAATTTCGGCACTCTGGGTCTTAATAATATCTTCCGCAAATTGCTTCATTTCCTCACGTTCGGTATTCTCTTTCAGGATACCAGCCGCATAAACCGCTTCCTCATGATGGGCAATCATGTGCACTAAAAAATCATGCTCGCTTTCAATGGGATCACTCATCATTCCGGATTCCATCATCCCAGATCCTGTCACCCCAGACCCCATCATCCCCCCGAAACCATTCTCAAGGTTTTGCTGAGAAATGCTGTTATTCACCACCGAAAATAACGTGTAGGCAACCAGCCCCAGCAAAACCGAAAGCACCACGGCAAACAACACACCAAGCATCACCAGCGTTGTCTTTTTCATGCTTAACACCTCCACTTAGATTGAATGCAACTAAGATTATCCGCCTTAAAGGGCTTCGATTTCCGCATCAGTTAAGGCATCCACGTAAGCCATTTTCATTTTCTCTTCGGCGGCACAGTTCTGCTCATAATACCAGTCCCGGACTGCTTTTTCAATTTCCGCATCGGTTCCCGTTGCTTTATCAGGATACACCGCAAAAAGCGCTGCAGTCTCGAGATCTCTTAATCCTATCTTTTTGGCATCTTCTAGGTAACCCATGGTCTTCCTCCATTAATCGTATTTTTGTATTTGTATTATATATACCCGCTTTTATGATCATTAATAATTTAAATTAAATTCATCTTCGGGCAATCAGAACACTGGCTAAACTGACGAAATAGGTGATCACCGAGAAGATCACCGTGATCATTAAGAAACCGGTTATGAAAACATTGTATTTTATGACGTTAAGAGCGGCAATGTACTGGGATAAACCCAGGACATTGAATATCAGTACTAACAGAAAGATAATCAGAAGTCCTCTGAAGGCTCCTTTTATATCCGCCAGACTTAATGACATATGAGACGATATACAGATGGCAATGAATAAAAAAAGATAAAAATATAAATTCTGGAAATTCGACCATGAAAAAATGATCTTTAATAAGCCCAGATAGGCTGCCGCAATGCCTTGTATGGTCACCATGCTAAAGGTTTCAAAATTGACGCTTTCCACCAAGATTGTGATGAACGCTTCAAAGGCTTCTGGAATCACCAGGCGCATGAGTATAATCATGGCAACGATCCCGCCGAAAATTGGGGCCACCCCAATGAAAAAATTGCCAATCTGCTGATAAAGGCTGTTTTTATTGTAGGAATGATTCACATAACCCATGACGCCATTTTCATCGGGTCGTTGAAATAATTTTATATCATTGATTTTATGGCCGAATAGTAGGGCAATGCCCGCATGGCTCAATTCATGGATGGGTGTGCCGATGAATCCGGTTACCATCAGCGCATTTCTGCCGAAACTGCGCTGAAAATTCCGGGTGGCGTTATTCTGGAGCAGGCCCAGCAGCAGCCCCACCAAAATAATGGCTCCGGTCAGATACAGTGTTTCCCAAAAGGTTCTGATTAACAATTCGATTATAAACATTTAGCAGTCACTTACTCCCGTTAATTATTGTATGAAATTGATTGGTCTATTTTATCTTATAATACCACAGTTGACTTTAGAATGAATTGATAAATCCCTTATTTTCTTAAGTTCAGAGGGGCACAGGATTTTGTAGAATTGACGATAACGAAGAAATGGAGTATAATTTTCAAGCTATGACATCATTTTATTGAGAAAACTGTTTTGTCTTATCAGCTTGACAATAATGTAGCACATCATAAAATTTACGTAAAGAAGGGATAGCTGGGTCAAAATATGAAAGGGCGAACACACGGAATTACCGGTGGACTAATCGCCGGGGCAACACTAACGGCAAATTCGGGAATCAATCAAGATACCCTGGTTATAATAACAATTGGAATCGTCGGGGCCTTGCTTCCGGATATCGATCGAACAAACACAAAAATAACTCATGGTATCACTCGAAGTGAGAGCAAGAGTTCATTGATACAAAATATTTTAAAAATCGGCATTTTAAATATAGCGGGTATCCTGCTTTCGGCTTATGTTTTTAAGAATAATTATCCCTTGATTCTGGGAATTTATCTTTCGCTGGCGTCTTTAACATCACACAGGAGCCTCACACACAGCCTGTTGTCTCTGGGCATTGTCACAGTCCTGATGTTCCTGATCACTAACAATGAACTTGCAGCCATTGCTTTAGGCATTGGATACGGTGTGCATTTAATGGAAGATATGCTGACTAAGGCTGGAATCGCATTTTTTTACCCCATTGGTAAAAAAATAGGCATACCGCTGGTAACCACTCCCTTTGCAGAATATATATTTCTAACGAGTGTATCGCTTATTTGCATTATTAAAATGATTGAGTTTTAGGTTGTATCGCTGATATTGGTTTTTAGAGCTGGTGTTTCAAAGTATGGAATTATTTAAGGCAATGTCTTTACAATTATTCTGAAAATTTTCAAATTTAGGAACAAATAATGGCCCCCATAAGCAGGTTGCTTATGGGGGCCATTATAGGATTAGTATTTATCCATGTCATCCAGCACAATTTTTGGTTCCGAAGGAGGATTGCTATTTTGTTTGACTGATTTTGAAACAGCAGAGATCTTCATGGCCTTTTGAGGAGTGCCTTTTATTTTAAAAGCACCCACCATTTCCTTGAGCAGTTCAGCCTGACCGGAAAGTTCCTCGCTGGCGGCGGCGCTTTCTTCGGCGGTGGCGGAATTCGTTTGAACCACCTGGGAAACCTGTTCAATGCCCTGGGTAATTTCCGCGATTTCAGTGGCCTGGTCATTGGATGCCTGAGCAATGTTGCCAACCAAATTGGCAACTTTTTCAATTTCAGTCAGCATCTGATTCAGGCTTTGGCCGGTGTTATCGGCGATTATTGTGCCGGCTTCCACTTTGTCAATGGAGCCTTCAATCAGCTCGGTGGTCTGTTTCACGGCTTCCGCACTGCGGGCCGCCAGACTTCTGACTTCTTCAGCAACAACCGCAAAACCTTTGCCGTGCTGTCCGGCCCGGGCGGCTTCCACCGCCGCATTAAGCGCCAGAATATTGGTCTGGAAGGCGATATCGTCAATGACCTTGATGATTTTGGAAATACTGTTGGAGGAAGCGTTGATCTCACCCATGGCGGCAATCATATGCTGCATTTGATCATTACCATCCACAGCATTGGTGCGAACCTTTAAGGTCAGTTCGTTGGCCTGGTTGGCATTCATGGCATTGCGCTTGGTTTCGCCGGCCACCTCTTCAATGGACGCACTGAGTTCTTCAATGGAGCTGGCTTGCTCGGTGGTACCCTGAGCCAGGGCCTGTCCGCCATCGGAAATTTGCTGGGCACCGACTTCAACCTGGGCAGCGGCAATGTCAATGTCTGTCATAGTATTGCTCAAGATGGTGGTGATGTCGTTGAGGGCGGTTTTAATTGGGAGAAAATCCCCTAGATAGGTGGTGGTGATTTCCTGATCCAGATTGCCTTGGCCTATGGCTTCCAGAGTACCGGTTATTTCATCCACATAGCGTCTCAGAAAGTCAATGGTCTCATTTAACGCATTTTTGATTTGGGCATGATCGCCATTATAATTACCATCCATAGATACATGGAGGTTTCCATTTGACAGTTGGGTTAGTGTATCCGAAGCTTCCTGGATGGGAGCGATGACGGCGTCTAGAGTGTCGTTAAAGCCGGCGATGACCTTAGCAAAATCTCCGGGAAAGCGGCTGGTATCTCCGCGGCTGCCGAGGTCGCCATCCACAGCCGTACTGGCCATGCTTTCAGTTTCTGTAACTAACCTGGCGATGTTTTCGATCATTTCAATTAAGCTGGGAATTAAAGTGTCATTGTCACTGCGTTTTCCCACTTTTTTTAATACTTCAAGGTCGCACATATTGCCATTGGCGATATGCGTAGCTATTTCAATAGTGTGAGTAATACGTAAATGGACATCGTTAATGGCATGGGCGATGTCCGCGTAAATTCCCAGATAGTCGGCTTCGATTTTTTCGCTGTAATCATTGCGGCTCATCTGCCCGAGAATGCGATTGCCTTCCTTCAGCGCCCCTAAACCATCGATACAGGCATTAAAATTATTTTTCAGGGTATTGAATAGCCCGTTGTAGGGATCGGTTATTTTAGGCGGAATTACACCTTTTCCAATGCGTTCAACATAATCTGCGGCCACGTTAATTGGGACCACCACGGCGTCCAAAGTTTTATTAAAACCTTCGATAATTTCTTTATATCCACCATTGAAGGCATCGGCATTGCCCCGACTATCAAGCTGTCCTGCCACTGCTGCAACGGACAGCATATTTGTTTCAGTAATAAGAGCGCGGATGGTTTCAATAATTTGCTCCAGCGCCGGAGTGATTTCGTCCTGATCATCTTTGGCTTCGACATTGGCGGTCACATCCCCCTGGGATATCTGGTTCATGGTTCCGATGACCACGTTTTGAATTTCATCGGCGAAGCTGTCCATGGCCAGGGCCATTTCTCCGATTTCATCTTTGGTATCCATATTCAGGCGCAGTCCAAAATGGCCCATACTCATTTCCTTCATCATATGGGCAGCTTTCTTCAGCGGATTGCTGATCATTGAACTGAGAAAAAGACCTAACGCTATTGAAACAAGTAAGCCTAATACAATCACGACAATCATTGTTGTGATTATCCCAGCTGCCTCTTGTTGGTTTCCAGCTGACATTATCTGACCCTCTTCTAATTTCATTGACACAATTTTTGCAATAACTTCCTGTTCGGCCCGGGAGGCTAACCCTACGGTTCCGGTTTCGCTCATAAGAGCAGTAGCCTGGGCATCCTGATTCTGAATAGCGAGTTGCATAACCGTATCCAATTCTTCAGTAAAAAGCTTGTGCTTATTTACATAATCTTCAAATAATGTACGCATATCATCTGAAATAATTGATTTTTCGAATTCAGTTGTCAGGCCGGCAATTTCCGCTTTTCGCTGGGCAATTTTATCCGAATGTAATTTAAAGTTTTGTTCATCATTTGACAAGATCAAATAGGTTGTATCCACACGAATCCTTAGAAACGCAGTTTCTATCTGGCCAAACTGAGCGATCGGCACTGTAATATGTTCATAGAGCTCTTGGTCCGAATCTCTTAAGGCGCTAATTTTTATTATTCCCAGCACACCCACAACTGCCATAATAAAAGCAATGGTCAAAAATCCCCATAGTATCTTGGTACGCATTTTCATGTTATAAATCCATTTCATAATTTACCACTTTCCGTTGTCTAAATTTTGATTCTTTTTATAGTCTAAAAACGTTTTACTAAATCGTGATCGGCCGCAATTAATCCACATCAATACAGAAATTATATTAATTAGTTATATGGAATGATTGTTGCAAAGTATGAAACAATTGCGTTGGTTTCTATATTATAATGATTCTTCAATATAATAGCAACTATTATTTATAATTAATGTAATTTTACTATTTAATTGTCTTGCATTATAGTGCAAAGAGTCTGTTAGCCAGCATTATAGAAAATATTATCAATAATGTTCAGATCTAAGGACAGAGTCTCAAATGATATGGTAAGCAAATAAAGATTCATTTTTTAAGAAATCTAAAGCAGATTTGTGTTAGAATAAAAATATCTATTAAAAAAATTAAATGCAGGAAAGGAGACTATCATGAAAGTTATTGCGATTAACGGCAGTCCCAGAAAAAATGGCAATACGGCTATCTTATTGGGAAAAGCCCTTGAAGGCGCTGCTTCCAAAAATGCCGAAACGGAATTGATCCATTTGTATGATTTGAACTACAAAGGCTGTATCAGCTGCTTTGAATGTAAACGATTAGGCGGACAAAGCTATGGAAAATGTCCTGTGAAAGATGATCTATTGGATGTGTTTGAAAAAATCGAATCGGCTGATGCCTTTATTCTGGGCTCACCCATTTATTTTGGTGAAGTATCCGGAGAAATGCGTTGTTTTCTTGAACGATTGTTTTTTCAGTATCATGTGTACGACAAAGATCGCTCGATTCTTACCCCCAAGGAAATAAAGACGGGTTTTATTTTTACCATGAATGCCCCGGAGCGAGTGATCAAAGAAATTGGGTATGAAAAGAAAATCAAAGGCTATGAAGAAATCCTGAAACATTTTTTTGGCAGTTCAAAAACCTTTACGGTGACGGATACCTTGCAATTTAAGGATTATTCCAAATACATGGCATCAGGTTTCAATGAAGAAGCTAAAATCGAAAGAAGAGAAATGGTTTTTCCGGTGGATTGTGAACAGGCATACCAGTTTGGCGCCGGTCTAATCGATTTAACAAGTGAGACGCTTGAAGTCTAAACAGAACCAGTTAATTCGCTGCCTGAGAAAAATAATTGACACCTGAAAAAGTTTACAGTGTAACATGGCATTGACAAATGTCGTGCTTCACTGTAAAATAAACGGGATGTGAGGGAGTAATTTGCGCGATTAGCGTGATAAGTCAACATACATGGTGTAAATAGACACCTGGCTTATCTTAATGAGTGAGACTCATGTACAGTGGTATTCTGTACTTGAGCTATTTTTTTGCCAAGTGCGGCTGCACTTGGCTATTTTTTTGGTGTTTTTTGTGATTGATTGGGAGGAATTGAATGAAAAAGTATTTACAGACGACGGAAGAAGTCCTGAGGGAGTTAAACTCTCAAAGAGATGGGCTTTCAGCAGGCGAAGCCGCTAAACGGCTGGAAGAAAACGGTAAGAATAAGCTGACGGAAGCAAAAAAAGATTCTCTGGCAGTACGCTTATTTAACCAGTTAAAAGATCCCATGATTATTATTTTGATTGTAGCAGCAATTATTTCCGGGATCACCGCTGTTTATTCGGGAGAATCCTTTGCGGATGTGATTATCATCATGGCAGTGGTTGTTATTAACTCGGTGCTGGGTGTGTTTCAGGAAAGTAAGGCAGAAAAAGCCATTGAAGCCTTACAGGCCATATCCGCAGCCACATCCAAGGTCATGCGGGATGGCAAAATCCTGGAAATAAAAAGTGAAGACCTGGTAATCGGGGATGTGATTATGCTGGAGGCTGGGGATTCCATACCGGCTGATGCACGAATCCTTGAAAGTGCCAGCTTAAAGATTGAAGAAGCTGCTCTCACCGGCGAGAGCGTTCCGGTTGACAAGGTGATCATCGCCCTGAATCTGGGAGACCAAAAGGATATTTCCCTGGGTGACCGTAAAAACATGGTTTACATGGGCAGTGCGGTTGTCTACGGCCGCGGAACAGCAACCGTTGTGGCCACCGGTATGGACACTGAAGTGGGTAAAATCGCCGATGCTATTACCCAGGCAAAAGAGAACCAGACGCCGCTTCAGATCAAGCTGAATCAGCTCAGCAAGGTCTTGAGTTGGCTGGTACTGGGGATTTGTGTATTTATCTTTGCCATTAGTCTGATCCGTCTTTATCTGGGTGACGGTATTACCGGCACCGGTGTTTTAAACACCTTTATGATTGCGGTTTCCCTGGCAGTGGCAGCGATTCCTGAAGGCCTGGCAGCGGTTGTGACCATTGTCTTATCCATTGGGGTCACCAACATGTCCAAGAAAAAAGCAGTGATCAGAAAACTGACAGCGGTTGAAACCCTGGGATGTACCCAGGTTATCTGTTCGGATAAAACCGGGACCTTAACACAGAACAAGATGACGGTTGTGGAATATTTTGGTTGGGATCCACAGTTTTTGGGCCGGGCCGTTGCTCTTTGCAATGATGCCTATTTAAATGATGACAATAAAGCCGAAGGGGAGCCCACCGAGGCAGCCCTGGTGAACTACGGCTATTCTCATGGTTTAAACAAGGGTGAAATGGAAGCCAAAACCTGTCGTGTAGGCGAAGCGCCATTTGATTCCGGCAGAAAGCTCATGAGTACGATTCATAAACTGGAAAACGGTTTCTTTGAACAGTATACTAAGGGCGCACCGGATGTATTGGTATCCCGCTGTACAACCTATTGGGATGGGGAAATTCAGCAAATTATGACGGACGAAAAACGTCAGGAAATCAGCTATGCCAATAAGGAAATGGCGGGTCAGGCGCTGCGGGTACTTTCGGGAGCATTTCGTTCCTGGGATGCCATGCCTAAAGAGCAGACTCCGGATTATCTGGAAAAAGATCTTTGCTTCATTGGCTTAACCGGAATGATTGATCCTATCCGTCCGGAAGTTAAAGATGCCATTAAAGAGTGTAAGGAAGCAGGGATTCGCACGGTCATGATTACCGGGGACCACCCGGATACTGCGACAGCCATTGCAAAACAGCTGGATATCATCACCGACACCGACGAAGCAATTACCGGGGCACAGCTTGATGACATCAGCGACGAACAGTTGGGTAAAGACATCGGAAAGTATTCGGTGTATGCCCGGGTTCAGCCGGAACATAAGGTTCGCATTGTCAAGGCCTGGCAGAACCAGGGAATGATTGTGGCCATGACCGGAGATGGGGTCAATGATGCGCCATCCATAAAAACAGCGGACATTGGCATTGGCATGGGGATTACCGGAACCGATGTAACCAAGAATGTGGCGGATATGGTACTGGCAGATGACAACTTCGCAACCATTGTTAATGCGGTAAGAGAAGGCCGTCGTATTTACGGCAATATCAGAAAGGCTATTCAGTTCCTTTTATCATCCAATCTTTCCGAGGTGTTATCCATTTTCATTGCCACCTTAATGGGATTTACCATCTTGCTGCCCGTCCATTTATTATGGATTAACCTGATCACCGATTCCTTCCCGGCCATTGCCCTTGGTCTTGAAAAAGAAGAAGCGAATAGTATGAAGCAGCCACCACGAGAAGCAAAAGAGGGTATTTTTTCCAGAGGTCTTGGCTTTGATGTGATCTGGCAGGGGGTAATGGTTACAGTTGTAACGATTACTGCCTATTTTGTGGGCCACTTTATGGAAGCCGGCGTTTGGGAAATAGCCGAAAGTGCGGATGGCATAACTATGGCATTTTTAACCCTGTCCATGGCGGAAATGTTTCATTCATTAAATATGAGAAGCCGCCGCCAATCCATTTTCAGAATGCAGCATCAGAACCATGCTTTATATCTGGCCATGCTTGCATCCCTGGTGCTGACCACTGCGGTTATCTTCATCCCGCCAATTGCAGCGGCATTTGAATTTGAACCGATTTCACTAACAGAATACTTTACGGCCATGGGTTTGGCATTCTCAGTCATCCCCATTGTAGAAACAGTTAAATTTTTCCAGAGACGAATGGAATCCAAATAGGAGACTGAAGATTCTGGAAAGAAAAATTATCTATTTTTGCATCCGGGTTTTTGCACAATGGTTCGTCATTGTGCAAAAACCTTTTTTTATGCAAAAAATAGGAATAATAGATTAAATACAAAAATATTGGATAAGTATAAAAAGCAGGATAAAACGTTTGGTTATGTTGATGGTAAAAATAAACAAAGGAGAAAAATATGAAAATCGAACCCTATATTAATTTTTCGGGAAACTGTCGGGAAGCTGTTGCCTATTATGCAGAGGTCTTTGGGACCGAAAAGGCTAAGATTATGACCTACGGAGAAATGCCTCCGGATCCCAATTATCCAATGACAGACGAGGTTAAAGATCTTGTGGCCAATACGGAATTGGTGATTAAGGACAATGTGATCATGTTTTCGGATACGGCCCCGGGGATGCCGTTTACCCAGGGAAACAACATTACAATTCTCATCATCAGTGATGATATGGACGAAATAAAAACCATTTACAATAAGCTGAAAGAAGGTGGCTCAGTGGAAATGGAACTTCAGGAAACCTTCTGGACTAAAGCCTATGGATCATTTACGGATAAGTTTGGTATCGGCTGGCAAGTCAGTCATGACAGTGGGGATATGAATTCCTAATGTCAAAGAATTAAAAAGGAGGAAATATGCAAAAGATTGTTACTCATTTATGGTACGATAAGGAAGCTCTTGAAGCCGCCACATTTTACTCCACCCTTTTCGCGAATTCAAAAATCATGAACGTTGTTACCATTAAGGATACGCCCTCAGGAGATTCGGAAACCCTGACGCTTAAACTAGCCGGACAGGAATTTATGCTGATTTCGGCTGGACCTTTCTTTAAATTCACACCTAACATATCACTGCGGGTGGATTGTGAAACCGAGGAAGAGGTGGTATTTTTG
This sequence comes from Acetobacterium bakii, assembly GCF_001263355.1. Lineage (GTDB taxonomy): Bacteria > Bacillota > Clostridia > Eubacteriales > Eubacteriaceae > Acetobacterium > Acetobacterium bakii. The sequence goes on along the minus strand of NZ_LGYO01000062.1, from coordinate 4,194 downwards.
TATGATCGCCTTTTGGTGGACGGTAATGTACTCATGAAGCTCGGTTCCTATCCCTTTTCCGGGAAGTACGGCTGGATCGAAGACCGGTACGGTCTTTCCTGGCAAATCATGCTCGTGGATGGGCCGGTGGCCAATCAAAAAATTACGCCGACGCTCATGTTTACCGGAGATCAGCTTGGAAAAGCAGAAGAGGCCATCCATTTTTATGAAACGGTGTTTAAAAATGCAACCGAGGGTGAATTTTTCCACTACGAAGAAGGGGATGCCCCGGATACCCCGGACACCATTAAGTATGCCGGCTTTACTCTTGAGGATCAGGCCTTTGCGGCCATGGACAGTGCCCAGGCCCATGATTTTTCCTTCAATGAAGCCATTTCTTTTATCGTGTACTGTGAAGATCAGGAAGAAATTGACTACTACTGGGAAAAACTGTCCTTTGTTCCCGAAGCTGAGCAATGCGGCTGGCTCAAGGATAAGTTTGGCATTTCATGGCAGATTGTTCCCCGGATCATGACGGAAATGATGCAAACCAAGGACCCTGAAAAATTAGGAAGAGTCACAGCCGCCTTTCTTAAAATGAAAAAATTTGATGTTGCGGCATTGGTAAATGCCTTTGAAGGTGTTTAAATTGTTCAGGATATGCTGTTGATTTTAAAAGAAACCTCATTCATTTAGCCGAATGAGGTTTCTTTTATTAAAAATGCTCAAAATAGTACAGGGATTTTCAATCAAATTAAATTGGACTAAGCGAAAAACGGTATTGTCATTGCATCACAGACAAAAAAAGTGTAAAATTTAGGATAAGTTATAGTATTGAGAATGTGCCTGAAATACCATGGTATTCAATTTGACATTTTAGGAAGTGGTTAATTGGTTGATCAGGTTAGATAACTGATGGTTGAAAAGGAGAAGAATTTCTATGCGGAAAAATAAATCGGGACAGTTCTTAGTAACAGCACTTATATTTATGGGTTTGGTAATCATGCTTTCGGGTTGTGGTCAAAGTAAGACGAAAACAGTAACCCAGGAGACTTCAGGGATCGACCCTTTTAATTTTTACAGTAAGGTGGAGCTTGATCAAACAAAGGATGAGGTTGCCAGTGAGTTAGGGGGTGCTGCAGAGGAAACCAGCGGCGCATATACTTATGTGGATGCAGAAACCGGCTATGGCGTGACGGTTTCCTATGGCGCGGACAATCTGGTAGCGCTTAAATCCCTTTATATGCCGGTTGACAACGATTTTGCCAGCTATAGCAATGCGTCCGTAACAGAGGATCAGGCAGCCAGTATTACAGAAGGAATGACCTATGATGAAGCAAAAAAAATCCTCGGGGATGGCGGACTTGAAATAGTGTGCGGGGCAAATCCTGAAGAAAAAGACAAACCAATTTATGCCATTGCCTGGATAAATGACGATGCCACCTCGATTAACCTGACCCTGGTTGGATTTGAGGGAATTGTTTATGATGCCACCTATAACAGCAACTGATCAATATATGAGTCTGACAGCAATTTGTCTGAGGTTGTCGATAAACTCGTCCTGGGGACAATGGTAAATCGTTGTCTGCTGCATGATCGTACAGGCTGCCGCCTGCTCGCCATGATGCAGACAACTGATGTTACGATTGTCCCCAGGACTAACTTTTCTACTTTGGCTACAGTCTGAGACGTGTTCATACTTTTGAACACGTCTTTTTTTCATCTCTGTGATTTGGATCGGAATTGTTTAAAAAAGAAGCAGTGGGGTAAAGTAATAAACAATGTTAAACGACAACATTGAAAATAAAGTAAGATAGAAAGGAATAGAAGAATGAATATAAACAAAACTGTGTATAAAACTATTCTGAAAAAAGCATTTGTTGTGCCTTTTCAAATAAAATTTTGGGACGGTGAGGTGGTGAAATATGGAGAAGGCCAGAGTGAATTTACATTTATCTTTAACACCCCCCTAGCGGTAAGTGAAATCCAAAAGAATCCTTCAATGGCTTTAGGTGAAGCTTATATGAAGAATGATATTGACTTGGACGGCGATTTGCAAAAGGTCATTGAATATCTTTATAATAACAGGAAAAGCCTTTTGCATGGTCCTGCCAAGGGTAAATTCCTCAAGAATAATAATATCATAAAAAGCAAGGATAATGTACACCATCACTATGACATTGGCAATGATTTCTATGAATTATGGCTGGATGATTCCATGACCTATTCCTGCGGATATTTTCAATCACCGGATGATAACTTAAATAATGCTCAAAAGAGTAAAAATGCATATATTTTAAAAAAGTTAAATCTGAAAAAGGGACAGACATTGCTTGATATCGGCTGCGGTTGGGGAGAGTTGATTTTAACAGCAGCCAAAGACTATGAGGTAAAGTGCACCGGAATCACCTTAAGTAAGGAACAATTTTTAAAAGTCAGTGAAAGAATCAGGGCTGAAAAACTGGACGATCTTGTGGAAATAGAGCTCCTGGATTATCGGGAGCTGAAAAACAAAAGCTTCGATCGGGTGGTAAGTGTGGGTATGGTCGAGCACGTGGGTAAGGATTGTCTTAGCGAATACTTTTGTACAGTAAACAGACTGCTGAACGAAGAAGGGGTTTCGCTGCTGCATTGCATCACTGGTTTTAGCGGAACAGCCATTGATTCCTGGATTGACAAGTATATTTTCCCTGGCGGTTATTTACCCACCGTCAAAGAATTGATATCATATATGGCAAACGAGAAATTCCATTTAATTGATGCGGAGAGTCTGAGGGCACATTACGTAAAGACTTTGGAGCACTGGGCAAATAACTTCGAAAAGGCATTGCCGAAAATCATCAGTACCAGGGACGAAACCTTTGCCAGGATGTGGCGATTGTACTTAAATGGCTGTGCGGCATCTTTTAATTGTGGGAATATCGATGTGCACCAGCTGTTGTTTACCAAAGGCATCAATAATGAATTACCTTTGACAAGGGACTATTTGTATCAAACCAACTGAATTTTATATTTTTTTTATTTTTTCGGGAAGAAAACCAAAGCCTTGAGCGTTATATAAGTGTGCAGAACAAACGGAGGTGAATTTGTTGATCAAACAAAACGAAGGGGAAGACGATGACGCATTAATTAAAAAGTACATAGCAACCGGGAAATCCGATTATTTTGAACCTCTTGTTGAACGCTACGAGAAGTATGCTTATATTTATGCATTTTCCCTTTTAAATAATGAATTTGATGCACAGGACGTAGTGGCTGAAAGTTTTTTAAAAGCGTTTACCAAAATAAAACAGTATCGCTTGGACAGCAGTTTTAAAAACTGGTTTTTAAAAATTGTCCATAACACATGTTTTGATCTTCTGAGAAAAAACAAGAAAATGGTTTATCTGGATGATTTGGAAAATGGCGAAAGCTTATACAAGGATGATGCCTTATGCTACAACAATATTGATGCGCTGGATTTTGGCGAGGTTCAGAAATCCCTGGATTTATTGCCCCATGAACTTAAGGTGGTGGTCATTCTCCGGTATTATTACGATTGGGAATATAAAACCATTTGCGAATTTTTGAAAATTCCTATGGGAACATTATCCTCTCGGTTAAACCGCGCCTGTAAAAAATTAAAAAATTATATAAAGGAGGGATGAGACATGGAAGATTTAGACAAGATGATGGAATCCCTGGGATTTAACCAAGGCTCTGTTAAAAGCTTTGCATCAGGAATACCTTTTAACAGCAGAAAATCCGATATTATGAAAAACATCAGAAAAGCCGGTGAGGCTGCCTCCTCCGCCAAGGAGTTTCAGGCCCTGTTTTTCATATTCTCCATTGCCTTCACGGTCCTGATTTTTAGATTCTTCGTTTTGACTGAGGCCCAAAACACTTTGTTGGTTTCTCTTTTTACGGGCTTTGTCATCAATTATTCAGAACAACTGCTGGAGGCGTTCAAACTGCTTTCGATGCTGGCTTCCGGTGTCATATGTTTAGGTATTTATGCTCTGATTCATCATTTTAAAAATGAGCAGACATTCTGCTGAGCCGCTTTGATTTCTTATCGTTTGTTCGCTAACAAAATTTTATTATTAGGTAATTGCGAAACTCAAAAGAATCGAACAATAGTTGCTTTGATGTCAGTTTTCACAACACCTACCGCCGTTACATTGACGAATATCATCTCGTCATCAGTGAAAAAGAATTTGATAACTTTCTCTTCAT
>NZ_LGYO01000061.1 GCF_001263355.1 Acetobacterium bakii | reverse complement strand
AAACTGACATCAAAGCAACCATTGTTCGTTTCTTTTGAGTTTCGCAAGTTCCTAAAATTGATATAAGAAAAAAGGAGAATTATTAATGGAAAAACAACCAATCACACACATCCCATTTGACACCCTGGAAGCCTTTATGGCTGATGCCCTTAAAGGCATTGGTGTTCCTGAAGCAGACGCAAAAATTTGCGCGGAAATTCTTATTGCTTCGGATAAACGGGGCATTGACTCCCATGGTATCGGCCGCTTAAAACCCATTTATTACGACCGTATCAAACTTGGAATTCAACATCCTGTTACCGAATTTGAAATTATTAAGGACACCTTTACCACCGCCGTCATTGATGGCCATGACGGTATGGGCCATGTCATTGCCAAAAAAGCCATGCAAATGGCCATTGATAAGGCCAAAGTTTACGGTATGGGCATGACGGTTGTTCGCAACTCAACCCATTATGGGTTTGCGGGTTATTATCCTTTAATGGCCATTGAAAACAACATGATCGGGATGACCGGGACCAATGCCCGTCCTTCCATTGCGCCGACCTTTGGTGTTGAAAATATGCTGGGAACCAATCCCATTACGGTTGGTGTTCCAAGCGATGAACCCTTCCCCTTTGTGCTTGACTGTGCCACCTCGGTTTCCCAACGTGGCAAAATTGAGGTTTATGATCGGGAAAACAAGGACTTGCCCGAAGGTTGGGTTATTGACCGACAGGGAAACAGCCGTACCGATACCAAGCAGGTTTTAATTGACCTGGTTAAGGGTGAAGCTGCACTCACCCCTTTGGGTGGTATTGGTGAGGATACCGGTGGCTATAAGGGCTATGGTTATGCGACCTTTGTGGAAATTTTGTCTTCGGCTCTTCAAAGCGGCGCTTTCTTAAAAGGTCTGTTAGGCTTTGATCAAAACGGCAATGCCCAACCCTACCATCTGGGCCATTTCTTTATTGCCATTAACATTGAAAACTTTACCGAGATTGATGACTTTAAAAAGATTACCGGAAACATTTTAAGGGATCTTCGCGGTTCGGATAAAATGCCTGGTCAGGAACGGATTTATACTGCCGGGGAAAAGGAATATGATGTTTGGCTGGACCGTAAAGACAAGGGTGCGCCGATGAATGATGCATTGATCAAGGATATTTTAGATATTAAGGCCGAACTTGGATTGGAACAATACCATTTTTCATTTGAAAAATAAACGAACCCCGACACGGAAATCTTCCGAACAACAGTAAAAAAAGCCCACCTCCATGGAGGTGGGCTTTTTCGATTCTGTAGAACTGTTTTTGAACCAGGTTTTTAGTAATTCATGGAACTCATCGCAGCTAAAATTACAGAAATTAAAATACTTGAAAAGATGATGGAAACAACAACCCCGATGGCCATATAAATCAAGTAGGCCCAGGCAAAATGTTTTTTGTTCTCATTGGTGCTTGAATCAACGCTCCAGATGATAAGCATAACAATGTTTACAATTGGGATAAACAGAAGTAAGAGGGTAATCATCCAGTCTCCTAAAGTCATCACCTTATCGGTACCTTCAACTTTAACCGGAGCTTTTGATTGGACAGGTGGCGGTGTTTTTGGTTTCTCATTGCTTGAACTTAAATCAGCAGCAACGATACCATTTCCAATGATTTCGTCGGCAACCATTTCTTTGGCAGATAATTCGTCGTCTGGACCTTCCGCATCACGGATTCCTTTAGCGATTTCCACAAAATTACTTTCTTCCTTGAAGTCTCCAGCCACAAAGATTTCATCTGTGTGGTCTTTTATTTCCAACACAGCACCACAATTACTGCAAACTTCGTCGTCATTACTGACACCCACATAACATTTTGGACAATACTTTGCCATTGCGTTCACATCCTTTTTATTTCATTCTATCATAAATTCTTGATGATTTCAAAAGATAATTTACGCGATGACTTCTATTTTTTTGATAACCTGGTCTTTGTATGGTTTATCAGAGCCATCCCGATCAACAGCAACAATCGCATCTGCAGTTTCAAAGCCCTCAATCACCTTACCAAAGCCGGCATATTGGCCATCCAGGAAGGGTGCATCCGCCACCATAATAAAGAATTGGGAGCCGGCTGAGTCTGGCTGTCCTGAACGCGCCATGGAAATTACGCCACGAACATGTTTTAAATCATTTACCACTTTATTTCCTGAAAATTCGCCTTTGATATTATGGCCTGGTCCACCGGTACCGGTGCCCAAAGGACAGCCGCCTTGAATCATAAAACCAGGAATCACACGGTGAAAAATCAATCCGTCATAAAAGCCGTCACCAACAAGCTTTAAAAAGTTTTCGACTGTTATAGGTGCAATTTCCGGATAAAGTTCAATCTTAATCGTTTGACCATTTTCCATTTCAATTTTTACAATTGGGTTAGTTTCTGACATAAGTTCCTCCAAAAATTTAATTTAATTTATTTTTTATATACGATATACTATACACTAAATCGGATTAAATGAAAAGAAGAAAACCCTGGATTTAAGATTGGATCCCAGGTCACTAATAATTGTCAAAGAGCCAAAATATACAAATGCATATGAAACCCGCGCTTTAAACAGCGTAGTGATATTCTCCGGTCTCTTTGTCAACCCCATAAAAATCTGCATAGCTTAAATCAAATATCGATTTGTCAATGCCCGAAACATTGATTTTATTCTTGATCAGATATTGCCAAAATCCGGTATTTCGAATGTCACCCTGGAAAATAACGCCAAGGATCACTCCATCTTTACTGACAATTTTCTGATAATTTTTGTGATCCTGTCTGATGGACACGTCACAGTTCTCTTCGGGTTCAGGATTAATGTTTCCCAGAGATAAGGTCGTCAGACCATAGAAATTCGCCGTGTTTTTAAGGGCATAACGATCGGTGTATAATGCGCTTCCCCCCAGCATATTGGTGGCGGCAATTTTTCCCTGTTTCATGGCATTTGGCCATATTCCCGATAGTCCGGTTACATCCCCAGCAGCGTAAACATCCTGGATATTGGTGCGCATGTCATCCCCCACCGTGATTCCGCGGTTTGTTTGAATCGCCGTGCCTTCGAGAAAATCATAGCTGGGACGGACGCCGGCAGCTACCACAATAAAATCAGCCGGTACTGTTTTGCCACTGGCTAAATGAATCAAATGGCCGCGATGGGCCTTGTCCAGATCAACCGACACAACTTTTTCGGATAATAGAAAGCTGGCGCCCTGTCCTTCAAAAAGAGTTTGATAGGTCTGAGCGGATTTTTCATCAAGCTGAAGTCCCATGATCCCATCCATCATTTCGATAACGGTTACGTTAAGGCCCCGTTTAAGCAGTGCCACCGCAGCATCCATGCCCACCAGACCCGCTCCGATCACCACTGCATTTTTCGCTGTTCGGCATTCCGCATCAAGAAGCTGGGCATCCTTGAGATCCCGAAACCCATAGACATTGGTTGCTTCACGAAGCCCGGGAACCGGGGGAATAAAGTAGGCCGCCCCGGTGGCAATAAGAAGCTTATCATAGCTGATTTCCTGGTTTCCATCGGTTTTAAGGGTTTTCATCTCAGTATTCAACCCCAGCACCCGGGTATTTTTAAGCCAGGTGATGGCATTGGCTTCGAAAAAGTCCTGGGGAACAAAGCTAACACTCTGCTCATCCCTTTCCTGGTCCAGATATTTATGAAGCATGCAGCGTGAATGAATGATGGATTCTTTTGAAATCACCACTACTTCGGTGGCTTGATCTAATGCTTTTATGGTTTTTGCTGCGGTAATTCCTGCAGCGCTGGCGCCAATAATCACGATTTTCATAAGCTTACCTCTTTCACTTCAATGGCTTTTTTAGGACAGGCAGCGACGCAGCTGGGGCCATCTTTCTTATCCTCACAGAAATCACATTTTATGAGTTTGGTCCGAGTCCTGGTGTCAGGTTTTAACACTCCATACGGACAGTTCATTACACACATAAAACACGCTGCGCATTTGGTTTCATCGTACTGCACATGACCGGTTTCAGGATCTTTTTCCAGTGCGCCACTCATACAGGAGAGCACGCATTCCGGTTCATCACAATGACGGCAAAAGATCGGTGTGTAACCAGTCTTAGAATCGAATTTAATAAAATTACGGGTTTCGGAGTCCACACCTTGAAGGTTGACGGTGTAAAAATTACTGCCTTCTTGATGGGCACTGATACAGGCAACGTTGCAGTTTAAGCATCCATCGCATTTTTCACGATCAATAATGATTCGTTTCATAATACACCTCCCTAGATGTTTAATTCTCTGCGTTTTTTTTCAATAATTTCATTTAAAGTTGCTGCTGCTGTTTTGGCATTGTCGTCGATGATTAGCTGTCCACCGGTGAGATTGAGCATATCCTGGGTAAATACCTGAACTGCCACAGGGCTGCCGGTAACAAAGGGTGGTAATCCCAAGTGCAGGGGTAAACCAAGGGCTAAACCAAAGGCACCATCGGCCAGAGCCTGTTCCTCCAACCACTGGGGTGCGGATAAAACCAGCGGCAACTGAGGTAAATCAACGCCAATAGCTTCGGCAAGCTCTGTGGCCACCAATTCCAAACGACCAATGGCAAGACATGGACCAAAGTTAAGAACCGGCGGAATTCCCAAACTTTCACAAACAGCCCGAAGCTTGGGTCCGGCAAGTGATGCTGCTGAGGGCGACATTAATCCGACATTTTCAAGTCCTCCTGAAGAACACCCGGCGGATAAAACTAAAATATCTTTGGCAATGAGCTCTTTTACCAGACCAACGGTCAGCACATCATGCCCGCCGGCAGTCAGGCTTGAACATCCTACTACTCCCGCGATTCCCTTAATATCACCACTGACTATTAAATCGATGAGTGGTTTCCAGGTTCCGCCCAGGAAGTCTTTTAAAGAACCTTCACTTACACCGGTTAGGGTGTCATCATTACCATGTTCCGGCATCATATTTAAAACAATATCCCCACGTCTGGCTGTGTAGGCATCGATGATTTCATCGATAATCTCATCACTTTGAACGGCCCGTTCTTCAAAGACAAAAGGTTTTAATTCCGCATTGGCTTTTTTAGCTACATCATCCAAACAAATCTGTTTAATTTTCAGTTCGTCACAAATGGGTTCAATTCCAGGTAAAGAACAATTAAATTCAGATAAAACCGCGTCAATGGCACCGGTAGCTAAAATAGCTTCACTGGTGAAATTATTTCCGGCATGGCCATTAAAGATTTCCTGATAATGTTCGCCGCGCAATTGGAGATCCTGGCCCACACATGTACATCCAACCAGCTTAAAGCCTTTTGCTCCCACCGCATTTGCCTTGGCAATGACATCTGATTCAATGAGTCGATCCTGTAAATACGCAAATATGGAATGTTGATGACCGGTAATCATAATGTTGATATAATCAGGATCGATGACCCTTAAACCAACAGGCGCCAATCGGATGGAAGGTTCTCCTAGTATGACATCATTTAAGAGATTTGTTAAGGTTAATCCGTAAAGTCCGGTGGAAATGCCCAGTTTCAGACAATGAAGATACATATTAACCGGATCTGAATTCAGATTGGTAGAAGTTTTAACTACCCCGGCAAACACTTCCGATTTTGCACCGCCCGGCAGAATGCCCAATTCCTTCCAACGATCGAACCGTGGTTTATAGGCCATTTTTTCCACTAATTCCATTTTTACATAATCCGGCTTATAAAGATCAGCTAATACTGCATCGGCAATTTTTTCAGCACAGATATATTCATCGGCATCCTTGATTTCAAATATTTCCGACAACTTTTTAAGTGCCCGTTTTCCTTTGAGAAGACCCTTGTTTGCAGCTGTTTTCTTTAACAACAAAGCTGTATTTTCAACAATATGAATGTAACACCCGGAGCCAGCGGCAACTGCCCTTAAAAAATTGCGGGCAACAATGGTATCTGCGGTGGCTCCACAAACGCCTTTAGGTCCATTTGGTGTAATGCGACAGGGCCCATTTGAACACAATCGGCAACAAATACCCTGAAGTCCAAAACCGCATTTCACACTTTGACCTTCAACCCGGTGATGTGATGTTTCCTGGCTGAGGTTTGAAATAAAGGTTTCGAGTTTTTGATCCGCACTTGCACAGGTTTTACAGCTAAAATTTGAATTCATTTGACAACCTCCAATGAGTTTTTATTTTTAATAAATATGATTTTTTGCATAAAAATGAAGCCCAAATGAAATTAAAAATTCCATCAGACAGATTGACTTAAAATACGTAGAAAAATATTAATCCCTTCGTAAGACAATACTTGAAGTATGAAAATTAAAAATCGATCATAATTTAGAAAGATAATCTGGAACTTATAAATACAATTTTCAAAGAAGCATCATTTCTATAAAAGAATCACTCTTATTAAAATTACTATGGTCATTATAATTTTAAACAATTAATTTGTCAAGAATGATTCCTGATAAATATTAGTTATTTTCAATAAAAGTGAACTTACAGTATTTTAAATTAAAAAAAGCCTGACACCTTACGGTGTTCAGACTTTCCAAAAAATGATTTTCAAAACTTATGCGTATAAGGATAACTCTATGCGGTTTAAATCAATTTTACCTGGAAGCTTTTCTTTGAAATAATCCGAAAGCAGCACTTCAAGTTCAGGATCAAAAAAATCACTAATGCCATTATTAGTATCATTATAAATGTGAACGTGAAATTTTGTGTTGGCATCAAAACGCATTACTTCCTGATTATCCTTTAGTTTCAGAATTAATCCTTTTTCCGAAAATGTTTCTAAAATATTGTAAATAGTACCAACCGACATAACATACCCTTGGTCTTCGAGAGTATCCATTAACATATCCGCACTGGGATGGGATGTCATTGCTGACAAAACTTTGAGCACACTAATCCGTTGCGGAGTCGCTTTTAAACCAACGCCGCGAATCATATCAGTGTACATTTGAATTTCTTTATTTTTCATAGATAAGAATAGCTCCTAAATAATAATTTATGTCTCATTATAGTATTAAATTTGTAATTTGTCAATTATCTTTTATAAAATTTAATTAAAAAAAAGCATCTGTTTTGATAATATGCCGTCTCGCCACCGGGCCACCTGTCAGGTGGCTACCAGAAACGAAAACTGATACCTATCAAAATCAGACACTTCTTTCGAGTTTTGCATAAACATTTTTAATTAAATTATGATCCAACCTTCACAGCCCGCTATGCATGACTGGATGATCTATTTTTCTGAGCTAAGACTCCATCCCCGATAATTTCATCAAGGACCATCTCCTCTGCAGATAGTTCATCATCTACTTCGAGTCCCTTTTTCTCGGATCCCGGGGTAACTCCCATTCCATGATCCAGAAATTCGGTTGCAAAACCACTGTTCACTGTTTTTTCCTCAGCTAGGAATGCATTGCTAAATATTTTGTCACCAATGATTTCATCAAGGACTATTTCTTCCGCTAAAATTTCGTCATCTGCCACGAGGGTACTGGCCTCAGCTCCCGAAGTTACTCCCATTCCATTATCCATGAATTGGGTTGCAAAACTCCCATTTGCTGTTTTTTCCTCTTTGGGGAATTCATCAGCGATAAATTCATCAACAACAATTTTAGTTGTTAACACCATGCCACAAAATCTACAAATTGTATCGTCAAGACCTAAAATGTAAGTACATCTTGGACAATACTTTGTCATTGTGCTCACTTCCTTCCACCATTATTTTAACATAATTTCATCATCATTTCAACAAAATAATGAAAATTAAATGATTTCACAAGCACTTCATCATCCGGCATTTAAGCAAAAAAAAAGGTGTTGTAAAATCATAATTTTGATTTTACAACATCCTCATAATGAAGCAATTTATAAATTATTTATACAAATAAAGTTGTTCCGGCATTTTCATTGCTCGCAATATAGGTTCCGACACCGGCAAATTCAATACCTGGGATAAGTTCTTCTTCTTTAATGCCCATGAGATCCATACTCATGGTGCAGGCAATAAAGCGAACCCCGGCTTTTTGAGCTTTGGCGATCATCGTATCAAGATCATCAACATTTTTCTTTTTCATAATGCCTTTTATCATGGCTGATCCCGCACCCATCATATTCATGGTAGAAAGCGGCAATTTCTTCGCACCCTTGGGCATCATGGCACCAAACATTTTTTCAATAAAGGTTTTATTCCGACCCTTGCCATCATTTTTTCGGAGGGCGTTCAGTCCCCAGAAGGTAAAGAATAATGTGACGTTCTTACCCTGGGCGGCAGCCCCCTGGGCGATGATCATCGAAGCAAGTACCTTGTCAAGCTCGCCGCTAAAAACAACCAGGGTTGCATTCTGTTGAGTCGATACTGCCGGCAGCAAGCTGCAACTGGTTCCCGCATCCCCTTTTCGAATCAGACTAACAAATTTTTTACCGGAATTTTCCTGGGATACCAGGGTATGACCATTGGTTTCGCACCAGCTCTTTATATCACTGACAAATCCAAAATCAGTGGCAGTAATTTCTACCAGATCCCCTGGATCCACGGATTTCATGGCTTCATAGGTTGCCATGAGCGGTCCCGGACACTGAAGTCCGGTTACATCAACTTTTTTTTTAATCTTATCTGTTGCGCTGCCACCCTGGTCAACATCGCCCAGATCGGATTGATCTTCTTCAGGAATACAAACCCCTACCGTAAAATCGGTTTTGGCCAGTTTGTAATGGGCAGTTTTATAAACACTGTAACCACCGGTTAAATTATAGATATTGGTAAATCCATTGCCTTGAAGAATACGGATTCCCAAATAAGCTCTTTGTCCTACCTGACAAGTCACATAGATCGGAGTATCTTTTGAAATTGATATTTCACTAATACGATCACGAAGCTGATCCAACTCAATATTCACAGATCCTTTAATGGCACCGGCACTGACTTCCATTGGAGTCCGCACATCCAACAAGAATCCGCCTTTTTCAATAATTTCATCTATTTCAAACCACTCAGCGGTTTTATAAATTTTTTCTTCAATATTGGAAGCAATGTAGCCGACAATATTCACTGGATCCTTTGCTGAGGAAAATGGCGGTGCATAGCATAGTTCAAAATCCTGGAGATCCAAAATTGTGGCGTTCAGCTTCATCGCTGTGGCAATGACATCGATGCGTTTTTCGGTGCCTTCCTGACCTACAGCCTGGGCGCCTAAAATACGAAGTGTCTTTGGATCATATAAAACCTTTAACGCGAGATTGCTTGAATTAGGGTAGTAACCGGCATGGTTGGCGCGTTGGGCGAGGACAATCTGATAGTCAATTTTCTTCATGTCAAGCTGAGCAGCATTATTGCCTGTGGTCGCAACAACTTTATTAAAGACCTTGGCCACAGCGGTTCCCTGAATGCCTGTGTTGATGGTCTTTAAACCATTAATAAAATCCGCAACAACCCGTCCCTGACGATTGGCAGGCCATGCCAAAGCAATGGCTGTTTGGGTTTTATCAACAAAATCAATGACTTCAACCACATCTCCAATGGCAAAAACATCCGGATAAATTTTTCCGGTAGTTCCATCCATGACCTCATAATCAGGGCTTGTAACAATATGACCCCGTGGTCCTAATTTAAGATTTGCATTCTTTGCAAGGCCATTTTCAGGAACAACACCGATGGAAAGAATGGTTAAATCCGTTTCAAGAATCATTCCACTTTCCAAAACAACTTCTTTACCTTGTTTCTGGAAATGATCCACACCATCACCTAAAATTAAGTTTACGCAATTGGCATTAATTTCCTGATGAATGAGTTGCGCCATTTCAAAATCCAGAGGTTTTAAAACCTGATTCATTTTTTCAACAACCGTAACATTCAGACCTAATTCCTGGAGGTTTTCAGCCATTTCAATCCCAATAAATCCGCCGCCGATGACAACTGCTCGCTTTGGTTTTTTATTGGCCAGAAGAGCTTTGATTTTATCCGTGTCTGGTATGTTTCTCAGTGTCAAAACATTGTCAGCTTCCGCCAGTCCTGGAATTGGCGGTTTAATAGGTTTTGCTCCGGGAGACAAAATAATCTTGTCGTAGGTTTCCGTATAAGTTTCACCAGTTTTGTGATTTTTTACCTCAACGGTATTCTTTTCAGGATGAAGTGCAATGACCTCGCTGAAATTTCGAATATCCAAATTAAAGCGTTTGGACATGCCCTCAACTGTTTGTACCAACAACTTCTGACGATCCTGAATGACGCCGCCGATATAATACGGCAAACCACAATTGGCAAAGGATATGTACTCATCCCGCTCGAATAAAATAATTTCATCCTCTTCACTCAGACGTCTTAGTCGTGCTGCCGCAGTAGCACCTCCTGCAACTCCACCAACAATTAATATCTTTTTCATATTGTTTCCTCCTCAAATAACGAATTCACTATTTTTTTTGCATGTTCACTGATAACTTCATAATAAACTTCATTCCCGGTTCGATACCCTTTGACAATCCCAGCATTTCTTAGTTTAGATAAATGTTGGGAAATAGCCGATTGGGAAACCTCAAGACATTCTTCCATATAGGATACATTACAGCGTCCCTTTGAAATGAGGCCTTTTGTGATACACAGTCTGACCGGGTGTCCAAGAGCTTTTAGCATTTCAGCTGGTTGCTCATAATCTTTTCTACTTATTTCCATTGATTTGTCTCCAATCAACTATTGTTAATTACATTATTATTATATTACAATATTGTAATATGTCAAGGAAAATTTTTTTCCTTTGCTCAAAAACTACTCAAAAGAATTTAAAATCGCATCAAAAATTTGGGCATCCTCATATTCAGGATGCTCCTTTATAATAACCATTACAGACTTTCCGATGTAATACAAAAGATCATCCGTTGAAATATCAAACCCATCATCCCGGGCCAACTCAGCTAAACGATTAAAAATCTTATGCCGTTTTGCTTCATCGCGAGTAAGAATTCGTTCCTCTGGAGTTTCTTTTGGATACCATAATTCATCAAATTTCCGAACCAGACGATCTTTTAAACTAATTTTTTTGCCTTGAGACTCACTGATTTTTTCTAACTTCCGGGCGGATTTTTCATCCATATCAATAATTCTCTGAAGCAGTTCATCCTCAAGATTTTCCGGGAGCATGGGTGATACATAATAACCGCTTGACACCAAAACAGGATCTGTGAAAACAAAGCTCCCTGATTCCAATAGTTTTTTGTTATATTCCTCAAGTGTTTTCCGATTTTCGGCAATATAATTCATAAACCGCTTTACCTCTGTAAGTGCCATATCTGCTTCTCCTTTTTGCTCTCTTTTAAGGGTGTTCAGCTGTTAAGAGATAAAATGGCAGCCAATGAAATTAAATCATCTCATCCCTGGTATTATTATGCCCTGGAATTGATTTTTTTATCAAAAATATGGTATAATAACAAAAAATAATCAAACAAAGGAGCTGAAATGAGAAATCGTGTTGGAAATCTGTTATGGGGTTTAGTATTAGTAGTAATAGGACTTGGGTTTGCAGGAAATGTTTTTGGATTATGGAATTTTGAACTATTTTTTAATGGTTGGTGGACTTTATTTATTATCATCCCCTGTGTTATCAGTATGTTTCAAAATGGACTCCAACTCTGGAACGTTATTGGTTTAGGTGTCGGTATTCTATTTCTGGTTTCTGCCCAGGGTTTCTTCAATGGTCAGATCATCGGTGACCTTATTTTTCCAATTATTATTGTGGCCATTGGTCTTAGCATTATCTTCAAGGATAAGATCAGTAAAAATTCGCAAATCATTAAACGTTTGAATAAGGATGGTCTTAATGATTATTCTGCGATTTTCGGTTCCCAGGAATTAAAATTTCCAGGTCAAGAATTTAAAGGCGCTTCTTTAACTGCAATTTTTGGTGGCGTTGAGTTGGATTTAAGACAAGCCATTATCACTGAAGATATCTATCTTTCAACAACTGCTGTTTTTGGTGGCATTGACATCATGGTACCATCAAATGTTCGGGTTGAAGTATCAAGTACCCCAATCTTTGGCGGTACCTCTAATAAGGCCAACCAACCCCTTGAGGAAAATCCACCTACCATTTATGTTAATAGCGTTTCTATCTTTGGAGGCACAGAAATTAAATGAAAACAAATAACCATTGGATTAAATATTTTGGCATTGCCTTTGGTTTAATCATCGCTCTTGGACTCATTTCGATGATTGTTAATGGCGGCATTTTAGTCCTGAGCAGCCTTGGCTTAATGCGAAACAACATACTGACACAGCAGAGTATTACCAAGGATTTTAATCAAGAATATTCGGAAAAGATTGAAAATATGGATGTAAATTTTAACGCAGGGAACCTAATTGTCCAGTCCGGAGATAAATTTATGATTGGCGGCTCTGATCTGTCATCAGGTTTAAAAATTCAGGTTGAGAACGGTACTTTAATCATCGAAGACCAAGGAAATGTGAATCTATTCGGCAACCTGTTACGACAAAAAAAAGCACCCACATTGGTCATTACCATTCCAAAGGACACCATTCTCAACCGTGTAGATTTAGAAATGGGTGCCGGCCGTGGTGAAATCAATGGGATATCTGCCAAAGAACTCAATCTTACCCAGGGTGCTGGAGAACTTGTAGCTACCAATGTTCAGGCTCAATCCGGAAAGCTCAGCGGCGGTGCCGGAGCGGTTTCATTTACCTCAGTTAAACTCCATAACTTTGACATTGAAAGCGGCGTTGGTTTAGTCGAGATTCAAGGTCAGCTCACAGGAGATTTTAAACTGGACTGTGGGGTTGGTCAGACAATTCTGAATATTGATGGCAATGCTCAGGATTATTTTATTGATGCCGATCAGGGTCTTGGTCCCATTACCGTAAATGGTAATAAACTTTCAGAAAATGGCACCGGACCAAAAACAGCCACCAATAGTCTGGAAGTAAACGGCGGGGTTGGCGCGGTTGAAATTAATTTTAATCCCCAGACCTAAACGAAGCAATAAAAAAAGCAACCTCAAACTAAGATTTAATATCTTTGTATGAGGTTGCTTTTTTTGATATACAGGCAAAGTAATTTGACCAACCGCGTTGTGGATTTTTATTTCATCAGTTGTGTGCATCAAGGCGAACAGTCGACAGACTGTTCGAATTGCAAGCACACAACGATAAATAAATGTCCGCAACGCGGTTGGTCAGCACTCAGAAGCAGGCAATCAAATGCCTGCTTTTTTATTATCGAATAAAGTGCATAAAGACTTTATTAACCGGATTCGGTTCCGGAACAATTCCTTTTCCATTTTCAATTAACTTTAAGATCCAGGCCATATTTTGAGCCGTGACTTCAATAGCCTGGGCGCCTTCGATATCCTGCTCCGCTTCACCGGGCTTACGGCCATGAATCACATTCCAGTAGTTCCCAGTGGCCAATACCATTTCAGCATAGGTTATAAAATGGTTAAGTTGGTCCAGGGTTGTCACCCCACCAGAACGGCGCACGGCTGTAACCGAGGCACCAACCTTGTGACGGAAGATTCCGCCATTGTTACCGGCTACATAAAAGGCTCGGTCAAGAAAAGATTTCATATTCCCACCGATACCGGAAAAATGCACTGGAGTTCCCAAAATAATACCATCTGCTTCTTTCATCTTTTGGATGCCTTCATTTACAACATCTTTTGTAAAAATACATTCTTCATTTTTATTTTTTCCGCAGGCACCGCATCCCGTACATCCCTGGACAGCCTTCATTCCCACATTGAAAATTTCAAATTCAATGCTTTCCTGTGCGAAAATTTCACCTGCAATAGAGAGCGCAGTAAAGGTATTTCCCTCAGCGTGTGGGCTTCCATTAATTCCTAATACTTTCATCATTCAACCTCCCGTGGCTTTTTCTTTTTGTTTGTCTAATTATTATATCATAATCAACAATTATTTTTACCGAAAACTAGATTCTCATGTTTTCTTTAATCAATTTCATTTTTATGTTATACTGGGAACATTATCAAAAAAAGGAGCTTATCAATGTTATCTTATATCTTTCGATTCATACGACTTAATTTTGGACTGTTTCTGTATGGTCTTGGGATAGTCATCACCATGCGGGCAAATGTGGGTTATGCCCCCTGGGAGGTTCTTCACAGTGGCATCAGCCAAACCCTGGGTGTGAGTATCGGCCTTGTGAACACCGCAGTCGGAGCAATAATTGTTTTCATTGTTTTTCTTTTGGGTGAAAAAATCGGGCTTGGCACGATCTTTAATATGTTTATGATCGGACTCTTTATGGATCTCATCCTTTTTCTGGATTTTATTCCTCTATTCAATAATTTTTGGCTGGGATGTGCCATCATGATTCTTGGGCTTTTCATCATTTCTCTGGGAACTTACTTTTATATTTCATCTTCTTTTGGTGCCGGCCCAAGAGACAGCCTGATGGTTGCAATCACCCGGAAAACAAAACTGCCGGTGGGCCTGTGTCGGGGAATTCTGGAAGTAAGTGTTGTTATTATTGGATGGTCGCTCGGTGGACTTGTTGGTCTTGGCACCGTGCTCTCCGCTTTTGCCATAGGATTTTGTGTGCAAATTACATTTAAAGCACTTAAATTTGATCCTACAAAAATAACCCATGAAACCTTTGGGGTCATGGTGAAAAATCTTAAAGAAATAAAAAAGAAATAATACATTAAAACACTATTTCTTTGAGTTTGTCAACAAACCCGTCCTGGGGACAATGGTAAATCGTTGTCTGCTGCATGATCGCACAGGCGATGCCTGTTCGCCATGATGCCGACAACTGATGTTACGATTGTCCCCAGAACTTAGATTCTATTTTGTCTACAGTCTGAAGGAAATAAGGCATCATAGCATTATTTCTTTTTTGCTTCTAAGCCAGGCGTCTGAAAACCACTCCATAAAAAACAGTTGCGAATTCTGTTGAATTCACATATTCAAAGTTTTTTGAGGTCAATAAATGAATCAATTCTTCTTTCCCGATGCGCCCATCACAGGGTGGCCCCATTTCCATATCTGCCTTAATCCATTCAATAATTGCGATTTGACCATTCGGTTTTAAAATGCGATGGATCTCATCAATCATCCGGTTTTGATCTTTAATTTCATGAAGCACATTTACGATCAACGCATAGGTAACCGATGCATCAGGGATTTTTAAATCATATTCCTCTGTTTTTATGGTGATTATATTCGAAAGCCCTGCATCAGCCATTCGCTGCTTCACTTCTGCCAGCATTTCCTCTGATATATCCAATGCAAAAACCTGGTTTTCGCCATTAACCAGCTGAGCGGCAGGGATTGTAAAATAGCCAATACCGCTGCCAATATCTGCAACCACATCTTCACTGGTCAGACCCAGATTTTTTAATGTTTGGGCTGCCGGAAGATTTTCCCTCCGCCACTCATTATCAAGCTTACTTTTACTTTTAAGACTAAATTTATGAGCCATACTGCCTCCGTTTTCATTTTTTTTTACAATTTTATCACTACATTATTAAATCATCCGCACAATCTAAAAAAACAGCTGCAAAAAAGCAGCTGTTTTTTTATTTAATGAAAGACTTAATAGGTTTCTTCAAAAATTTCAAAATATGCCTGGGGATGTTTACATGCTGGACAAAGCTCAGGAGCTTCTGCGCCGGTATGAATATAACCGCAGTTGCCACATTTCCATTTGACTTCACTGAAACGCTTGAAGACTCTGCCAAGTTCAATATTCGCAGCTAATTTTAAATAACGTGTTTCATGGGCCTTTTCTGCTATAACGATGGCCAGCCAGCTGGCTGCAATTTCTGGGAAGCCTTCTTGTTTTGCGATTTCCGCAAAGGCGGGATAAAGATCATGCCATTCTTCATTTTCCCCGGATGCTGCATGAAGAAGATTATTTTTCGTATCTCCAAGAGCTACTGGAAAGGTTGCGTTAACATTGATGTCAACGGCTTCCCCAAGAACATATTCATTCTCAGCAATATACTTGTAGAATATTTCCCCATGTTCTTTTTCATTTCCGGCTGTTTCTGTGAAAATATCTGAAATTTGCTGATACCCTTCTTTTTTAGCTATCGATGCAAAAAATGTATAACGCATTCTTGCCTGTGATTCACCAACATATGCTGCCATTAAATTCTCTAATGTTTTGGTTCCTTTTAATTTACCCATAATTTCCTCCTTTATAATGATTATAAACTTTAGTTTATTATAACCCCAATTAGTCAAAGATTAAACATATTTATTAAAATTTAATCATTTAGTTCATCAATAAACTTAATTAATGCTTTAGCCGCAAGAAAAGGTCCATCCTGTTCATAACCGGGAATTCCTAATTGAGTTCTGATCATTCCAACTTTCACACCCGTTTCTTCCATTTTTTTAAATGTGTTTTTAGCAATCTTTTCATGGTCTTCTTTCATCTGAACCGCACCAAAAGGATTTGCAAAATAAGTATTGGTTAAACCGACTTCACCGGTTGTTCCTTTGGCCATGCGTTTACCTTCAGAAAAAACATTATAAGCCGTATCCAAGTCATCAAAAAGCTCTATAGCAGGGGCCTCATTGCTTATCGTTTCATAATTATTAATATAAAACACAAAATCTACTCGGGTAGATTTTGAAATTTCTTCGTAGGACATTTGAGGAACAATAACCCGGGCATTGACAATATTTGGATTCATGAAAATACTTCGATCCATAGTGCTATAGGCATATCCAGGCTGAAGATCATCGAGTCTTACAAAAGCCCCGATTTCTGTACCAACAGCCATTAATTTACCTTCTTCATTAAAATGAAGGGAACCCATATCATCAATAAGAATATCAAAGTCACAACCCAGTTCCTTCGGCAGTTTATTAATGGCCTCCAGGGTTTCGGACTTCCCGGCACCACTGTCACCGATGAGCATAACATTAACTGATTTTTTACCGCCAACACGAATTTTTGCAAATGCACCATGTACCGGCAAGGCTTTCTTTTCAATCTGAATAATATTATGGAGGGTAAGCATTATTTTCTTCATATATCCAAAATAATCAATTTCTGGATGATTAGGAATAAGTCCATAGTAAACACCATCTTCTTTTGTAACAAAGCCTAATCGCTCATCTTCTTCAAAAAGATCATAATCCAGTCCGAAGAAAACCACCGCATCCGGTTTCTGCTTGGTAAATTCTTCAGGTGTCGCAAATTCAAAAAGATTAAATAGACCGGCTCCTAGAGCCAGGTATTCCTTCTGCACATAGACAATGGCTA
Source organism: Acetobacterium bakii (assembly GCF_001263355.1). Lineage (GTDB taxonomy): Bacteria > Bacillota > Clostridia > Eubacteriales > Eubacteriaceae > Acetobacterium > Acetobacterium bakii. Next base: position 16,128 of record NZ_LGYO01000061.1, on the reverse strand, counting down.
ACAAGCGTCCCACTTTCACTGGAATTGCAAACCATTCGTCGCAGTCCATGTAAAACTTTTGCAAAATCCGTTTATCTTTAACCGGAAAAACACCATCCCGTTTACTTGACTGGGTGTAAAAAATAACCGGCGGTTCAAAAATCGCTTCCCATACATAGGGTACATGATATAGTGATTCATTTTTGCTTTTCACTTCCTGTGAAAAATCAAATTTATCCGCTAAGAACGCTACCTGCGCCCCGCTGGGAAGCTGCCGATAAATACTAAAGCTTTTTCCGGTGACATTAAAATGAACATTTCGATAAAGATCCAATATCATTTTTTTAAACGCATCATTATTGGAAGCCAGAGAATGGGCCTTGGATCGTTTGGTATTTTCATCCAGGGAATAACCATCCATCTTAATCATAAATCGTTGAATATTTCGCCAATAATTGTAAAACCCTTCAAGAAAACCTAACACCAGCGGCGCATATTCCTTATTGGTTGAATGTATATTAAAATAACCCGTCTCTATTATTTCTTCAAGGGTATTAAGATTTAAAAGATAGACAAAGTCGATAAACTTATTTTCTTCAAATTGCCCTTCTTCATTTAAAAATGGATCCAGGGTTTTAGTGAGGTAGGACTTTTTCATTTTCAGTTCGTCCACAAAGGTTCCGATTAATTCTTTAAATAGGGTTGACTTTATAATCTGTCCAAAATTGGTGAATTTCAAATCTCCTTTAATAAGAGCGATACGCTGTAAATTTGAATTATTTGGTTTCATGGTTTCCTCCTAATAAATAATTTCAAGCAGTTCTTCAATACTGTCGATCAGATACGTAGCCCCTGCGACCCGCAATTCATCTTCACTGCCACAACCGTAAGTAACGCCAACGGAATCAATCCCAACTGCTTTTGCACCCAATATATCATAATAACGATCTCCGACCATTAAAACTTCGGATAAGTGCATCACCTCGTGTACATGTAAGAAGTCTCGAATAATTTCTTGTTTTTCACTCCGACTTCCATCATCCTGGGTTCCAAAAACTTGCATTAATTCAATATCAACTGGAAGGCAATTAATTATTTTTCTTGCGTTTTTTTCATTTTTTGTCGTTGCAACACCTAATAAACAGCCGTCTTTCGCGAGTTTTCTGATTGTTTCTTCAACGCCGTCATAAAGCTGGGCTCCGAACATTTGACCATTTCCAACATACTCCTCAAGATAGAAATCGTAGGCCTTTATGGCCTCTTCAAGACTGAAACCAAATACTTCCTGAAAAGAATCAAGAATAGGCGGTCCAAGAAGCTGATCCACATCAAAAATTTCCGGATTTGGATGATTCATCTTTTCGAGGGCATATTCAAAGGAACGCCGCACACTATCTCCTGAGTCAATAAGCGTCCCATCTAAATCAAACAATATACATGAATACTTCATAGAACCTCCTTCTGTCTTACCCGGAGAATTGCTTTTAATTATATCCGAGTATAAATCTTTTTCATTTAATTATAATATACATATGCTCATTCAACAAGACAAAATTTTACCCTTAAATGGGATCAAATATTATAACCAACTGATAAATTTTGTTCTCATTTCTCAATGACGAAAGTATCCTTGAAATTTATTGTGGTCCATGAAATGACGTGATATAATGATTTCAAAATAAATAAATAGGAGGATTATTATGAATATCGCACTTATTGTTATCATCGGTCTCGTCGTTATTGTCGGCCTCTGGCTAATCTTGTCTCGAAACAATTTTGTTAAAGTAAAAAATCAAGTGGAAGAAGCCTTTTCCACAATGGATGTTTATCTGAAAAAACGTTACGATCTTATTCCTAACCTTGTAGAAACGGTTAAAGGGTATGCCACCCATGAATCTGAAACCTTTACTAAGGTAACCGCTGCTCGAACAGCTGCCATGAGCGCAACATCCATTGATGAAAAAATTGCTAATGAAAATGCCTTGTCCGGGACCTTAAAAAGTCTTTTTGCAGTCGCCGAAGCCTATCCCCAGCTACAGGCAAACACCAATTTTCTCGATTTACAACAACAGCTTCAAACCTTAGAAGGCGAAATTGCCGAATCAAGGAAATACTACAATGCCATTGTAAGAACCATGAATACCATGGTAGAATCCTTTCCAAGTAATCTCATTGCCAGTATTTTTGGATTTAAAAAACAACCCTTCTTTGAAGTGGGGGGCGCAGAAGAACGCGAAAACGTCAAGGTAAAATTTAATTAAAAAAGAATGCCAGGATTTGAAATACTATGCACAAAATGTTCATTTCTAATTCCTGGCCTTCTTCTTTTTGGTTTTTTGCCTGTTTAATTATTGAGACTATCGGAGGTTAGCCCTATGAAAAAAAGATTCTCGCTACTCCTTCTTGGCCTACTCCTTTTAGGATGTTTTTTTCCTGGAAGTGCTCTTGCCCAAGAATATTTTGTAATTACCCAATATGATGTAGACATGAAAGTACAGGAAAACCATGCCTATGATATTCAAGAAGACATTACCGTGGCTTTTACCGAACCACGACATGGTATTTTTCGATATATTCCCTATCGCGGCAGTTTCTACCGTGAAATAGACGGACAACCCGTTGAAACCCCTTACGTTGCCCGCCTTACCAACATCGATGTAAAGGATTGGGATTTTGATGTGACCACTGAGAATGACAATAAAATCATTCAAATCGGGTCAGGAGATAAATATGTGGATGGTACTCAGAATTATCTCATCTCCTACACCTGGAATCCCGGTGATGACAAGATTTCATCCATGGATGATGTTTATTATAATATTATTCCGCAGAATTGGGATACCTCCATTACCGGAGCAACCTTCACCATTGAAATGCCCAAGAGCTTTGATCCCAATGAAGTGGAATTTATTACCGGAGGCTATGGCAGTACCGATACCACATCCGTTGATTTTACTGTTAACGGTAATACCATTAACGGCACACTCAATCGGGTCCTAACCAACAATGAAGGTGTCACCTTAAAGATCAATCTACCCGAAGGCTACTTTGTGGGAGCCTTTACCGGAAATGAACTCGAACCCTTTATGTACATTTTAATCGGTCTTTCGCTTCTGGGAGCCTTTCTGATCTGGTTCATCAAAGGACGTGATGAAAAGCCGGTGGAAACCGTTGAGTTTTATGCCCCCAAAGGCTTTACTCCCTCGCAAATCGGATATATTGTGGACGGAACCGTCGACTCGCCTGAGGTGTTGTCACTGATCATGTATTGGGCTGATAAAGGCTACATGACCATCGAGCAGGTAGACAAAAAGAATTTCACCTTCCACAAATTAAAAGCCCTTCCGGATACTGCCCAGGATTTCGAACGCACCTTTTTCAATGGTCTGTTTGACGGCAGTAAAAGCTTTTCCACCAAAAGTGTTCCGGCAGATTTCTACGAAACAATCAAAGCAACCAAGGCGCAAATTGAAGGATATTTTGATATTCCCGAGAACAATCTTTTTTCTTCGGGTTCTAAAATAGGAAAAGGAATCATTACCATCCTGATGCTGATTCCTTTAACAGCTTTTGCTTTAAACGGTGTTTATCAAACAGGCGAAACCTCATTGATCGCCTTTGGAATTGCAGCACTTTTCACAGCAGTGCCTATTTTTATCAGTCTAAATATGATAACCAATGCCTATAAAAATCGTCAAGGCACGAAAAAGAGTAAAACCATGGGTCTTTTCATCTCAGGTATTGCTTTAACAATTATCTTTGCTCTGATCGTTCTTGTCATCGGCACCTTTATTTATGGCTATTCATCAAGACTGCCATGGATGATAGCGATCATAGCTACCTGTGGTATTGCTGCCTTTCAGGCCGTTGCGACTCAACGGACTGAAACCGGCCGGATGTGGCTTGGTCAAACCCTTGGGTTTAAAAACTTCATTGAAAAGGCGGAAAAAGATCGCATTCTAACTTTAGTCAATGAAAATCCCCAATACTTTTACAATGTGCTTCCCTATGCATACGTATTAGGGGTCACCAATAAATGGGCCAAAAATTTTGAATCCCTGGCTATTGAACCACCACAATGGTATTATGGAAGCGGTTATAATTACAACACCTTTAACACCATTATATTTACCTCGATGCTGATGAACAGCATGAATAGTATTTCATCAACGGTGATTGTTCCTCCAAGTTCAGGCTCCGGCGGCTTCGGCAGCGGTGGCTTCTCCGGCGGCGGTGGCTTCTCCGGTGGTGGCGGCGGTGGTGGTGGCGGTGGCAGCTGGTAGATTGTGGGCTACCTCTCAATACTGAATAATCATATGACACAATAAAAACAAGCTAGCGTTTATCTGTTAGCTTGTTTTTTTATTTATATGCTGATGGCTACTTTATCCTAATCGGCTTAAGAATTTTCATAATTCAACTAATTATACGTTTGCGCCCCACTAATTTTCGCACATTTTTACGGCCAGTGTGGCGGCTCCCCCGGCATCTTTGGCATAGGCATCACATTCCATGCGATCACAAAAATCCTGGGTGATGGGGGCACCACCGATCATAATCTTCACCTTATCTCGGATACCCGCATCTACAAAAGCTTTCTCAATCTTTGAAATTTCCGGCATGGTGGTAGTCAGTAAGGCTGAACATGCCACAATATCCGCATTGTTTCCAATGGCCGCTTCCACGAATTTTTCTGGCGGGACATCAATTCCAATATCAATGACCTTTAGACCCCGACCTTCAAGCATCATACCCACCAGATTTTTCCCAATATCATGCATATCACCCTGAACGCTTCCCAGAATAACCGTTCCCAGAGCTTTTGCATCCTGATCGGTTAATAAGGGTTTTAGTACTTTTGAACCTTCCATCATGGCATGGCAGGAGCAGAGGACTTCCGGGATATACAGTTCATCCCGGCTAAATTCATCACCGACAATAGCCATCCCCGCCATCATGGCGTCCAGGACTTCCTGGGCGCTAAATCCGTTTTCAATGGCTTCCTGAACTAATCCGGGCATGGCATCTTCATTACCGTCATAAAGGGTTTCGGCTATTTTTTTCAATATTTCCATTTCTTTTTCTCCAGTCCTTTTAACTTTTAGTCCAAACTAATGGGATAATTCCCGTATTCATGAACACAGTTAACCATATGCACCAATTTTTCTGCACTGACGTCTCCCTGGACATTATGTGCCGGTGCCAGAAGGAAACCGCCGCCAGGCGCCAAAGCCTTAATGGCATCTTTTACCTCATTCGTAATATCTTCCAGTGTTCCAAAAGGAAGAATTTTTTGAATATCAATGTTGCCATGAAAAACGATATCCTTACCAAAGGCCTCTTTTAATTCATAACGATTCATATCCTTGGCGCCAGGCTGTACGGGATCGAGAATATCCACACCACATTCAATAAAATCAGCAATAAACGGTCTAACCGACCCACAGGTATGCAACATGATTTTTGCCTCGGGATTGTAGTTGTGAAGTGTTTTTTTTGCATGTTCCCAAAGCTCTTTCAAATGGGGTTTAACCACTTTTTTAAATGTTTTTGGTGAAATAAGGGGACGATCCTGCATGCCCAGATCTTCTCCGCTAAGTCTGAGAATATCAACATAGTCGCCGACCTCGGCCATAATCACTTCATTGGTCCGCTTTTGGATCTGGCAGATTTTATCCATGAGGGCATGGGCAAATTCCTGGTTGTTGATAATATCCCGGTACCAGCGTTCATGCCCCCGCATATAAGTCGCCAATTCAAAAACGGCCCCGGCAAATTTAGCGAGAATGGCAAGATTCGTGGTTTCCCGCACCTCTTTCATTTCTTCTTTTAAACCAGCGTAGCGTTTGGGATCTTCAGGATCCGGCCATTCATAGGTTTCCAGATCTTCCATCGTGGCATTGGCCAGTGGCGGGTTTACCAATTCAAAATAGAAATGGCCGCCGTCGATGGCGGTTTTTTTCCAGTAGCACCCCCACTCGTCGGTGAAGCTACCGTCATCAAAACCTTTTGTATGAACGGATACTCCCGAACGGGGAGAAATATAATACATATCAAGACCCAGTTTTTCAATCATTTCAATGGGCATCTGCACCTCTGTCCAGCGTCCCATTCTCGGTGTTTCGGGGAGATGCTCCATATTAAGCACCTTTTTCATATCCCGGTAAACATCAATGGTTAATACCATATCCACAGGAACCCGGTCAGGCTCCCTGTGATTGGCTGCTGTCATGACTCTTTCTCGTGAGTTCATTTGGCTCCTCTCTTTCTGTGAATATGAATGTCTCATCGTAGTGACTATCCAATCAATAGTTCCAATTCATTGAGCGCTTAATAGCTTCCTGCCAGCCGGCGTAGGCTTTATTCCGTTTTTCATCAGAAATTTCCGGCGTAAAGGTTTTTTCGATAGTTAATGCCGACTCAAAATCTTTTTCTTTCCATATCCCTATATAGAGACCAGCCATTTCCGCAGCGCCTAAACTGGTTGCCTCCACCGAAAAGGGTCGGTCCACCTGAACATCCATCATATCGGCCATTAGTTGAGCCAGCAGATTATTCTTAGAAGCCCCGCCGTCAATGCGAATGGCTTTCATCTTAACCCCGGATTCCTTTTCCACAACATCCATAATATCTTTAAGTCTAAAGGCAATCCCTTCCAATGTGGCTCTGACCAAATGGGCTTTTTTCGTTCCCCGAGTGATTCCAAAAATCGTACCCCGGGCATAGGGATCATGATAGGGTGCACTCAAACCAGCCAGGGCCGGGACAAAGTACACACCGTTGGTATCTTCCACCGAACGGGCCAGGGCTTCGGTTTCCCCGGACTCGCTAATCACTTCAAGGCCATCCCGGAGCCACTGGATTGCAGAACCGGTAACGGATTCAAATCCTTCCAGAGCATAAACCATTTCGTCCCCGATTTTCCATGCAATAACCGTGTTAAGTCCCTGATCGGAAATGACACATTCTGTTCCGACATTGATATCCAGGAATGAACCGGTGCCGTTAGTGATTTTTCCGGTACCTGCAGTCCGGCATCCTTGGGCGAATAAAGCGGCATGCTGGTCTGCAATAACCCCGGTGATGGGAATTTCCGCCCCGAAAATATCTTTTTGAGCTACCCCATAATCCCCTGAATCTGTGATGATTTCCGGAAATATTTTTGTATCAATACCAAGATAGGTTAAGAACTCATCATACCATGTACCTGTTTTTAAATCGAGACTCCCCATAACCGAAGCGTTGGAATAGCTGACCGCATGTTTTTTTCCACCGGTTAATTTCCAAATGAGCCAGGTATCGATGGTTCCAAAAAGCGCCTCTCCGGCTTCAATTTTTTCTTTGATTGTGGGGACATTGTTAATATACCAGTTAAGCATCATCGACGAATAAACCGGACTCAATGTCCAACCCGTGGTCTTTCGTGCTTTTTCACCCCACGCCCCAGTGTTAAGCTCCTGACAAAAGGCCGCGGTTCTGGTATCCTGCCAAACGATGGCATGATAAAGTGGTTCACCGGTTTTTTTATCCCAGACCAAACAAGTTGCCCGTTGATTGGTAATCCCGATACAGGCAATTTCTTCGGCTGAGATCATCGCTTCACCGATGGCTTTTTTACACATTGCAATACTCTTGTCGTAAATTTCCAGGGCATCATGTTCGACCTTGTCTTCACCTGGGGTATACTGTGTGAATTCTTCATAGCCCTGTCCAACAATTTGAAAATTCTTGTTGAAAATCAATGCCCTGGTCCCGGTGGTACCTTCATCAATTACGAGTACATACTTTTTCATTTTATCTCCTCCACCTCATTTGGATTTTTAAATTGGTATCCTATCGTTGATCGCTTTTATGTCTTAAATAAATGATCTACTCATTCTGAAAGATCATAATTATTAATCAATTGATATTTACGAATATTATATTTAATACCCATTCAGTACCGGCTTTATTCAAAACCTTATGATGCATAAAGACTTTAATTACTTTCTTGTGAAATTCTTCTAAAAACGCATTCATGTCGAAACTTCTTCGGATCTATATTTATCTCAATTCCGGGCAAAAAAAGAATGCATTAGATTTCTAATGCATTCTTTTTTGACTAAATAATTTCAATTCCGTTGCTTTTGCAATATTCTCGGTATGTTTCAGGGGTTTTATCATCCAGAATAAACCCGTTAAAAATCGATAAATCCACCATTTTTGTAAGGGATATCTTATCAAATTTCGAATAATCCGCTAATAAATAACATTTTCGGCTAATTTCATAAATCGTTTGATTAATTTCAACTTCTTCAAAGGCACCATGGGTGATACCTTTGCTCATGGAAACTGCCATCGCCCCCATAAATGCTTTATCGATGTTGAAGGTTCTTAAAAATTCAGTTGCTTCTTTTCCATAGAAAGCCCCCGAAAAGCTACGAAGCCTTCCACCTGGCATATAGACTGTAATCCCCTGAATAAGAGATGCCCGTAAAGCAGTGTTTAACGATAAAGTAATCAGGTTAACATTTTTTATATTCTCAAGATAATCCAGCATAAGCTCAACTGTACTGCCGGCATTTAAGGCGATGGTATCACCATCTTCAATGAGGTTGGCGGCCTTCTCGGCAATCATCCGTTTTTCTTCAATATTATGGGTCCTTTTTTTGAAGATATCCATTTCCGGTGTAGTCTGATAAGTGATTTTTTCCTTGGTAAAAGCACCACCGTAGGATAATGTAATACCATATTCCTTGGCGAGATACTTTAAGTCTCGTCGGATCGTTGCTTCTCCCACTTTATATTTCTCAGAAAGAGTACCAACCTTTACTGACCGATTATCAAGGATTAATTTTAAAATTTCTTTTCTTCTTTCGACATGTTGCATTCACACTTCCTCTTTTCATTCAAAGTTTAATAAAACAAGTTACTAATAATACTTTAAAACTTCACCAACTGTTTGGTCGACAATCACATGATGTTAAATGTATCCGGTTATGCATTTCTTCACACATATCAGCATTTCTGTTTAATTAATATATATCAATTGATAATAACTGTCAATTATTTTGTATTTACTATTAACCTCTAATACTTTTATTTGACAGCAAATTTTATGGTAATATCAGCAGAATCCTTACGGTGGCTACTCATTCCACTGGCAATGCACCATACCCTCTTTATAATCCCGGATCACCAAAAGCCCCACCGATTCAGCTATCTCGGCCAAGCCATCAACACCAAGAGTATCACACTGAATATCAGCCGCCCTGCCCAATTTATGAAAGGATAGGTTCGAACCATCCATCACCTTATTTTGCATTTCACACCGTACCCCGGATATGACAGTAACCGGATGATCCACAAGACCCTGCACTGCCTCAATTTTTTCCATTAAAACCGGGTTTACATTAACCGGAAAACCATTGCAATATTTTCCATGGCAGTCACAGGCATAATCCGGAGGCTGTATATTTTTTATAATTGTTTCATCTTGTTCTTTCAGTTTATAATATAGATCATCTTCATTGAGTTTTTGATGGGCCCGTTTGTTTTCGTTTTCCAAGAATTTCCCTCGCTTATTATTTTTTTTTAATAAAAAATGGTGCGTCACTGGGACACACCATTTCAGATCGCAGACATATTCCTATGAATCCAGTTTAAGCACGGCCATAAATGCCTCCTGAGGCACTTCCACATTACCAACCTGACGCATACGCTTCTTCCCGGCCTTTTGTTTTTCCAAAAGCTTATGTTTACGACTGATGTCCCCACCGTAACATTTGGCAAGCACATCTTTACGCATGGCTTTTATTGTTTCTCTGGCGATGACCTTGTTCCCAATGGCGGCCTGAACAGGGATCTCAAACATCTGTCGGGGAATTTCCTGTTTAAGCTTTTTGGCAATTAATCGGCCGCGGCCCTCGGCTTTATCCCGATGGACAATAAAAGACAAGGCATCCACCAACTCACCATTGAGAAGAATGTCCAGTTTCACCAGGTTTGATGTGCGATACTCTTTGATATCATAATCAAAAGACGCATAACCCCGGGTTCGTGACTTCAGGGCATCAAAGAAATCATAAATGATTTCGTTGAGAGGCAGCTCATATTTTAAAATAACCCGGCTCTCTTCAACGTAATCCATGGTAAGGTAGGTTCCCCGCCGTTCCTGACACAGTTCCATAACCGCACCCAGATATTCCGACGGCACCATAATACTGGCGTCCACAATGGGCTCTTCCATGGATTTCACTTCCACAGGATCCGGCAGATTACTTGGGTTATCTACCCAAAATTCAGTGCCGTCAGTTTTAATGACCTTATAAATAACACTGGGCGCCGTGGTAACCAGGTCAATATTGAATTCACGTTCAATCCGCTCCTGGATAATTTCCATATGAAGCAGGCCTAAAAAGCCGCATCGAAATCCAAATCCCAGCGCCATGGAGGTTTCCGCTTCATAAAGCAGTGACGCATCATTTAACTGAAGCTTGGAAAGTGCGTCCTTGAGGTCTTCAAACCGGGATCCATCGGCAGGATAAATCCCGCAGAATACCATGGAGGTCACCTTTTTATATCCGGGTAAGGCTTCAGGTGCCGGGTTAAGGGTTTCGGTAATGGTATCCCCAACACGAGTATCCTTGACGTTTTTTATCCCGGCGTTAATATAACCGACATCTCCGGCAGTGAGCTCTTCCACCGGCAGCAGGCCATTGGCAAAAACGCCGACTTCATCAACGTCAAAGGATTTTCCAACCGCCATCATATCGATTTTCATACCTTTGCGGATCCTGCCCTGGACAATTCGAATGGATGCAATAACCCCACGGTATTGATCGTAATAAGAATCAAAGATCAATGCCTGAAGGGGACCATTCACATCTCCGGTTGGCGCCGGGACTCTTGCTACAATGGTTTCTAAAACTTCGTTGATATTAATCCCTGCCTTGGCCGAAATTAGCGGCGCATTCTGAGCTTCAATGCCGATGACGTGTTCAATTTCGTCCTTCACCCGTTGGGGATCCGCACTGAGTAAGTCAATTTTATTAATGATCGGAATCACTTCCAGATCATTGTCCAGGGCCAAATAAACATTGGCAATGGTTTGAGCTTCAATGCCCTGGGAACCGTCAACAATGAGTAAGGCTCCTTCGCAGGCAGCCAGGCTCCTTGAAACTTCATATGTGAAATCCACATGGCCTGGTGTATCAATGAGATTGAGAATGTATTCTATTCCATCCTTGGCAGTATACAGTAATCGGACAGCCTGGAGTTTAATGGTAATCCCACGTTCCCGCTCGATATCCATGTTATCAAGAAACTGGGCTGACATATCGCGTTTGCTCATCAGTCCGGTGTCTTCAATGAGCCGATCTGCCAGGGTGGATTTCCCATGGTCAATGTGAGCGATGATTGAAAAATTTCGTGTGCGTGATTGTTTATCTGACAATTTTATTTATCCTCTACTTTCAAATCTATATTAAATAAATCGTTATACGTCTTTTTTATACTAGAAGTGTATTTTATCAATAAAAAAAAATTTTGTCACGTTTTTTCTTGATAATTCTTTTTAAATGTGTTAAAATTGCTATGTTATAAATAAATGAGGGGGGTGAACACATGGCTAACATTAAATCAGCTATGAAACGGGCTAAAACAAACGAAACAAGTCGAATACGCAATAAAATTGTAAAGACAAACCTTAAGACTACTGTTAAGAAATTTGAACTTGCAGCAACTGAAGGCAATGCAGAAGAAGCACAAGCAGCATATCGTTTAGCAGCAAAGAAAATTGATATGGCTGTCACAAAAGGTATTTTACATAAAAATACTGCAGCACGTAAGAAAAGTACTTTGGCACGAATTTTAAACGGCTTAACTGCTTAATTACCTCATTTATACCAAAACCCGTGTCTCTCAGCACAATCCAAAGATGTACTTACTCAGGTACATCTTTTTTATTTACCTAAAACTTTATGAAATCTTCATTAAGAATAATTCCAGTCCGAAGTTCTGATCAATTTCACCCTTTTTCATCTGGGCATCGAGCTCAGCCCCAATGACCATAAGCTTCCAAAGATTTTCGATGGGATAATTTCTTCCATTTTTAAGGATTTTATTGACAATGAACGGGGCCAGTTTCATTTGGCTGGCAATTTCCTTAGCCGGCTGTCCTCTCTGAGCGTGGATCTTAACCATTAGCAGCATTCTGATTTGGCGCAACAGCAGACTGAACACCCCAAACGGGGATTCCCCTTCCTGATAAAACTGGGCCAACATATTAAGTGCCTGGGCTTTTTTTCCAGCCATGGCATAATCGATCATTTTAAACACTCCATCTTCAATGGATTGAGGCATAATCAGGAGAATGTCTTCGCTGGTAATCTCCACCCGATCCCCGACGTAATCGATGAGTTTGTTTAAATCGTGATCGACCATTTCCATATTTTTATTTTCATTGGTAAGATACAGACAGCGTTGGATGAATAATTCCAACTCTCTTCGGGATAACTTTTTTTGAGCTATCTTTAACCGCCTGGCAATCCAATTTTCCAAATCTCTGGCATCCAGCTTTTCGTAGTGAATAATTTCCCCATTTTTCTGAATGGACTTATAAATTTTTTTACGTTTATCCGGCTGACCCCAATAAATAACCAAAAGGGTGGTGGGACTAGGCCGTTCCAAATATGCGGCAAAATGATCAATGGCTTTTTTATCCGCAACATTTCCAATCAGTGCAGATTCCCTGACGATGACGATCCGTTTTTCACTCATCAGCGGCAGAGTTTCACAGGTTGCCAGAATTTCTGACATATCCGGATTTTTATCACCAAAAATCGTAATATTCAAGGCTTCCAACCCCTTAGAAACAACCGTATTGGTGAGTGTTTTTTCCATCATATGCCCAATATAATATTCTGGGCCAGTGAATAAATAGACAGGGCCAATTACCTTGTTTTTTATAGCTTTATTCAGTTCTTTATAATTCATTGCTTTTCTCCCTGACTATTTACAAAAGTTTTATAATTAATCCATTCCCCATTACTGGTGATTTCAACTGCGCCATTTTCATCCGTTCTTTGTGTTTTTATGCCAGTGTTCTCGAGTCTCATCAGAACCTCATCTGAAGGGTGCCCAAAGGTGTTGTAGGCACCCACGGAGATCACAGCCAATTCAGGATCTACGGCGGTTAAAAATCCCTGGGTGGATGAAGTTTTACTCCCATGATGCGCAATCTTAATCACTTGGATATCCTGACTCCGGGTTTCCTCATTGATTTCATCAATGAGTTTCGCTTCCACTTCTTTTTCAATATCACCACACAGTAAAAAATTCATTTTACCATAACTTAACTTTATCACCAGCGATGCATTGTTCTGGTCATCCTCTCCCAGCGGTTTTACTTCGCCGTCCGGACTGAGAATTTCAAATTTAACACCGTCGGGCCCTTCAATAATCGATCCCCTTTTCAAGAGATTAATGGGAACAACGTTCTGATTGAGCAGTTTGTCATTGTTGGTATTGATGCTCATAAACAGGTTTTCAACTGGAAAATCAGCTTCCAGAAGTTCTTCAACCCCCTGGCTGTGGTCAACGTGATTATGGGAAAGAAATACCCCATCCAGTTTCTTAATGTTTTTCGCATAGAGTGCCGGTAAGAGAACCCGTTCAGAAACGCCAATATCTTTCTCAAGATAATACCCTCCTCCATCAATAAGGTAATTGAAACCACCGGGGGTTTCAATGAGAATACTGTCTCCCTGACCCACATCCAAAACTGTCATCACTAAATTTTTCGGAAATGTCGGTAAAACAATCAAGCAGATCCCTAAAAGCACTCCGGTAACCACAACCGTATTTTTAACCCAGGTTTTTCTGACCTGATAGTATCCGGCAATCAGGAAGGCCAGATAAACAAAGAGCAACAGCTCAATGATGCTGAATCCGCCCCGCTTAACCCATAAAAAGCCAAGGGCATCGCCGATATCATTAATACCGTAAAGTGTCACCAGAATCGTTTTTCCAAAAAAATTCAACGGCATTCCAAGCAGCGGACCCGCAAGCGGAAACACCGCTGCTATAGTCAAAAATAAAATGCCGGCCAAAAGAAAAGCTCCGATTAACGGAACAATAATTAGATTTGAAACAAAACTTAAAAGGGTGAAACCTTTGAAATGGTAAAACATCATGGGAAGGGTTCCTATGGTTGCACATAAGGTCAACACCAGCCCTTCAATAATGGGGCCTGGTTTTTTCGCTTTTCCCACACTTTTTTTGTTTAGCAGCTTTTTGTATTCAAATAATAACGACTCGTAAAAAAAAATGATTCCCAGAACCGCACCCATGGATAACTGGAAGCCCGGTTGAAAAAGCTGACTGGGCCAAAGGCATAAAATCAGAATACCGGCCAGACAAAAGTTGTTAAGACTGTCTTTTTCCCGGTGGATTCCCTGTCCCAGAGTGAGACTCCCAAGCATGATGGAGGCCCGAATCACCGGTGGTTCAAAGCCTGTCATAACCGCATAAAAAAACAATGCCGGAATTAAATAAAACAGCCAATGTTTTTTTTTTACCTTAAGCAAAGTCAGCAAAAATGATATCAGCAAAAAAACATACCCCACATGAAGCCCGGACACCGAAAGCACATGGGTAACTCCGGCATTTTGAAAATTCAGTTTAATTTCCGAATCAATATCCTTTTCCCCAAAAACCACCCCATTGAGGAGGTCTGAAACATCTTTTGACAAATAGGCGGCGCTGATCGTTTCCAACTGGGTTTTATTTCCGATAATGCCGTCAAAAATAGAGGGATCCCGGCCTACTGTTTCAATCTTTCCGGATTCAACATAAACCAATCCTTGAATGCCCTTTGATTTGAGATAAAGCTGATAATCATAGCCGCCTGGATTTCTGAGTCCCTGAGGTTTGGACAGTTCTCCATTGATTATTATCAGATCTCCGGGAATGGGTAGACTTGGGGTTTCATCCTCCTGAACCGGCAGAGTTATTCTTAAACCCACCGGGCCCTTGATCATTTCTGGTTCATTAGCGACTTCTTGAGCCGTCAAATTAAAAACCACGCCATAGCTTTCAATAACCGGCGAGCCTGATACGACTCCCTTAATTCCAACATCGTTTCCGTAAAAATTTTCCAGCGGATCATTTACCGGAAAGGCTGCCATGCTGAGGTAAATTCCTAAGCAGAAAAGGCCCAGGACAAAAGCTGTTTGGGTCTTTTTAATTGATTGTACAAACAAAGGCAAGACGCCCAAAAAGAACCCAAAGAACAAGATTCCCCAAAGAGGAGCCCGGTAATAAACAAGGATAATCGAAAGACCCAGAACAAGAATTCCCCAGAGTAGTGGTCGTTTCATCCCGGATTAAGATTAGTTTTTAGAAAGTGCTTTGATATCAAAGCTTTTTCCAATTTCAGTCACATAAAGCGCACCTTTGAAAAGTTTTTCCCCCTTGCTTAAATAAGCTTGCGGATCTTCAAATGGTGCGAAATGGGTGAGAATCAGGGTTTTTACTCCTGCTTCATTGGCAATTTCACAGGCTTCCTTCACTGACAAATGCTTGTCTGATACCACATCCTCCAGAAAAGCCCCATCACAGAGCATCACATCAACACCCTTTGCAAACTCCCCTAATGCCGGAGTATAGCAGGTATCTCCGGTGTAGAGGAAAGTGGTTTCGCCATCGGTTATTTTAATAGCGTAGTCCAAAAAGGAATGCTTTAATTTTTTAAACGTAATGGTTAAATGATCGGGTTTAAGCACCAGTTCTTCGGATAATGTTTTTATGGTATAAACATTCTTATAATATAGGGATGCCAACTCAAGGGGTGGCTCCGACGGCACAAACAAAGGAATCATAAGTTTCTTTTGTTCCAGGGCATATCGCAGAACAAAAAGATCCGAAATGTGGTCAGCATGCAAATGAGAACAGATAATCAGACTGATCTCATCAATACTATGATGCTTTTGAAGATTTGCCAGGGTACCGTTTCCAAAATCCATTACCATCCTGGTGTCGCCTGATTCTAATAAATAACCGGAACATGCGCCTCCCGGACCTGGATAAGGCCCGGTATTTCCTAATACCATCAGTTTCATATGCCTACCTCTTTCCTTTTTATTCGGCAATTGCGAAACTGCCGTGAGC
>NZ_LGYO01000060.1 GCF_001263355.1 Acetobacterium bakii | reverse complement strand
AATTTTACTTGACAATCAACATCAATCTTTTATGATTGGTGCAGTTTTTGTATAGTCAAGTTGACGGTGATGCTATCCATTAAAGTAAGTGAAAAGTTATGCCCGAACTGCCGGAAGTAGAAACCGTTCGCAGAACGATATAGAATTTTGCTACTGAAAAAACTAAGGGAATCCGGGCTCACTACGATAAAATCGTCGTGGGGACACGAATAATTTTGAAGCAACGTTAACCGGACAAACCATTCGGGATATCGATCGGGTGGGGAAATATTTAGTCTTTATTTTGGATCACCATGCGTTTATTTCTCATTTGCGAATGTAAACACCCTTGAATAATTTAACTCAAGAGTATTTTCCCATATAACAAAGAGATAGTTCTTTTGTGTTTGATCACAAAATGTGACAAACACAATTACGCCTCGTCTAATTTATGTATTTTACATCCATATCGCTTGATCCACCACATTTTTTATTCTATAAACTGTTCTATCTCCTATACGATCAATTTGTTTCAGTTTTTCTTCCGAACATGAAGCTAATTCTCCAACAGTTACATAACCATTTAATTTCAATCTATTTATTTTGTCATCTGTTAAACCATATGGAAAAACATTTGATTTCTTTAGCTTTTCTATTTCTAAATCCAGTATACCCAAGTTATTAGCTACATCAATTTCTGGTAATATAATACTTGAAAAAAGTATATTATTTGCTGCAAATTGTATGTCTTCAACCTTTGAATTCATCCACTCCGTATGTAAATCTTTTGTTAACCTTGTCCCTGGAACTTTTTCTAATGCATTGCATAAATTAATTGAATATCTTGTTCCTCTACCTCCCTGTTTCATCCCTCTTGAAGCTTCTCTTTTCGAAATAAAACCCGCGTATTCTAATATTTCAAGTGGTTTTGAAAATTTATTCGCAAGATTACGGTGAACTATAAATGTTGTTGCTTTTTTTTCTCCACATTCTTTGTAAATTATATTTGCAATCTCCGTACAACAATCCATTAAAGATTCATATATTCCAATTTTATATTTAATTTCTTCAAGCATTGGCCAAAAAAAATCACTTGCTAATTCCAAAAACATATCACTCAATCGATTAAAGTTTAGCTTAATATCATTATCAAAAATGAGTGAACAACCTTTTATAAAAGAACGAACATTTCCTAATACCGACATGCCCAAAAAACTAGCAAATTCTTCTGCAGAAATATTTTCGAAAATTAATTTTCCCTTAACTTTTTCTGGGTATCTTAACTCCATAACTTCATAGAAAAACTCTCCGAAGCCAACTTGTCCATATCGTCGGGATATATCAATTACTTTTGCATCATTATAGACATCAAATCTAGTGCCAAATTTAGTTACCCCAGGATATATTGCAGCTTTACAAGAAACCATACTACTTGAAAGTGTCCTGAAAATATCAAAAAATTCTTCTAAACCAGCTTCTCTTCCGATGTGAGCTGCATCATCAAAAAATAAAACGATGCGTTTTCCAATCCTCTCAGCAAATTCAATAATTGCACTATGTACTGCATAAACTTCCAGTTCGCATGAAAATTCATACTTATAATCATTCATAGCAATTTTTTTTATTCTATCTATAAGAATTTTTAAAAACTCTTCCTCATATTGCTTACCTTGACTTCGTAATAAGGGTAAATGTCTTAAGCTTAAGTAAATACCACATGCGCTTTGGCTATTTTTGAGTCTTCTATCTGCTTCTCTTAGTAATGCGCTTTTACCTGTTCCTCTTCCACCTTTTAATAATACTGGCCCATGTGCCATTAACTGTGCTATTATGTTCTCTTCATATTTATAGAAACAGTGATATTTTTCAAAATCTTCTAGCGAAAAATCTTCACATGCTAATATTAAATTCGCATAGGTTTCTTCTAAATTAGACATTATTAATCATCTCCTCTACGTCCAAAAACATTGTTAATGCTCTATCTCTTTCAACAATCGGCATTATATACCCAATAAAATGACTTAACAGTCCCAAAGTAGCGCACAATTTATACATGTCTTTAATTAGACTTTTCAATGTGACCGTGTCTAACATTGTATTAATATCTACCAAACATTCTGAATGTACACCTTTCGAAAATGAAGAAAACAATCTAACAGCTATTGATTTTGATTTTTCAAAATTCGAATTTTCATCCTCTGATAATACTTCATTAAGCCAATCACTTTCATATTCTTTAACTTCTAAAAAATCGCTTAATTCTCTAAATGCCGGTTTCCACACTAATTCACCCATATGATTACCTAACAATGCTCTATCGTAACTATCTTTCTTCTTTTCACAAGACCATAAATCAGTTGCCATCTTTTTAGCGATTATGTCTCCTGTCCACTCTACTGCAAGTTGTGCCTTTTTTCCTAGATCATATGAAGCATCAGCTTGTGTTTTGTATACAGTGATTAACCTAAATGGATCTGTTCTACCCAATAAAGCTGTTAAAGTTGATTCCAGTACATTTCTTCCATAAAAAGGGATCTCAATATTTGCTCTATTTGAATTCCAATCATACTCTATTGTTAGTTTTGTCAATTTCGCTATTTTACTAGATAAATTAGTCAAAACATCTTCAAATACATACATATCAGATGTTGGTTCTCCACATATTAGTATATCGAAATCTTTTATATTTTCCATTTCATTCATCCTATTTTATTTTTGTATTCAAATAAAATTATAGCACAATTTAGTCATATTAAGGATCATATTTGAGTAGTAACTTGCAATTCAATCTTAATAATTGCACAAAGTTACATGAGAACATTTCGTAACCAGTCAAAAATATCAATTCAAACAGATTGTTGAAAAAATATGAAAATAGAATTTAAAAGCATTTAATGAAAGAAAAGCACCCTGTCGAGTGCTCATAAATACTAAATTAAACTAGTTTAAAATAATAAACTTTTGTTATATTCCATTTATTTTTACTCATATCTAATTCTCCACTTATCTGAACTTCCACCCCATCACGATGTGTATCACAGGCCAATCGATAATCTTCATCCGATAAACTAATACTGATTGAACGGTATCTTTTATCAAACATTGTAGTAAAGTGAATTGTATTTTTTATTATATGATCATGTTCTTTTTTCGCCAACGATGTTACAATACCTGTCAATATGACATCTTGGAAGAATGTCTTATCACGATATATTTTTGAAATTTCATCCATAACCCAAAAGTGTTTACTATCAAGAATAGCACAATCTTTTTTACCAACAACTTTTGTAATCGTTGAAGCATACCTAATTGTCGCAAAAATTTTTACTTGCTCATTTTCTGGTTTCAATTTCAAGAGGGCTTCACACATATTCGCAGTTGCACCATGCAAATACCCATCTTCAGTTAAATTTGAAATTTTCTCTTCAGCAATAGCGACTCTATCAATTTGTTCTAATGCCTTCTCCAATCTTTGAATTACACGGTATTCTAATGGTTTAATTTCATATTCAGAAATAACCATTTGTATGTTTTTTATATTTTCAACTTGAGCCTCAATATTAAATATAAAACTACCCTTCTCAGTCTGTCCCAACTTGAACTTGTCTACAAATTTTTTTGAGCGATCTGATGGTCGGTAACATACAGGTTGTGGGTTTTCTTCAGCACAGGTTGAATAAAGAATCAAATCCTTTAGCCCTTTCATGCAATCCGCGGCATAAGATAATGGAAGCTTCCCGTTTTTTGAAAAATCAGAAACTACTCTTATTTCAATCATATTGTTGTAACTTGCAATAATTTCTTTTAAAATTTCTTTTTCATTTCGTTCCTCTAATAATGCTATTGTTTCTAAAAAATTAGTAAAACTCGACTCAAAATCATCAAACTTTTCACTGGATGGAATCGCGATACGTGCTCCAAAAAATTCTGAATCAAATACCATTAGATTTTCATTTCTAAACTCAGTATCGCGTTTCCATCCTTTTAAAGATAAATATTTTTCCACAGAGACCGCAGTCACATCTTCAAAATTAAAATGGCTCTGACTATTTAATCGCATATGCCGCCACCTTCTTTGACCCGCTCAATCAATTGATTCAAGACTTCAGCAGTAAGTATGTTTTCTTCGGGTATTTCGATGCGTTTACTCTGTTTATTGTCGGTTTCTGGTAGCCCTTTTAATGAGCACCACCAACCGCATTTTTTCAATACCGTACTTTCGCAACAAACATTTACCCACTGATTCCGTTCATCTGGTAGCGAGTAAACAATAAGGATTCGAGGCTTCCCTACTTTTTCCATTATTAAATCACTATAATTTTTTACTGCTAAATCATAAATTAATTTTCCATCTTTCGGTTTAAGATTAACCGTTGCTTTTAATTGGAAGTCAATACTAAAACCATCTGAAACATATTGTTTCCTCTTTTTAATATAAATGACAGAATTAAAAGAACCATCTATCCCATAGTCATTTCTTGTTGATTCGCAAGTGACCCCAGCATCAGCTGCGATTGCTTGAACGTATGCTACACTTAAACATTCTTTAATATGCGCTTCTGGTCTCAAATAATATCACCCTCTCAGTGAAATTATAAGACAAACAGAAATGGTTTACAATGATAAGTTTTCATTATTCTAATCCTAGTAATTTGGGGGACGTTTCGGTTATCTAATAGACTATGGAATGCGGCATAGCCGAAAAAGACGCGATGGCGTTTTGTTTGCCATATTTCCCTATCAAACCTCTGAAAAAATAACACAGGAAAACGTAGGGACGTTTCGTTTAACATGCTTTATTTTATCCCCATCCCCCAAACCACTGTTAATAGCTTAATACCAGTCCCTAGTCGGGACTTCATTTATTTCATCAGCACAGTGAATATTACTCCATATGACTCGGGGACGTTTCGGGACCTGTGAAAAAGGACTGTTTTTTTGCTGAATTCATAAAATTTGAGTAAATTATTTTCAGAAAACGAAATTGATTCTAAAACTGACGAATATGTCAAAAAAACAAGAAGATTTAGCGGTCATGATGGCCGCTATTCTTTTTAAATTTACGGCAATGGCTGCCTGTTTGGACATCGCAACCAGACCGTAGCTTTTCGCCCGGCCAAGTCCATGGAATCGTTTGAGCTCCGCATTTTTCCCTTCAATGCTGGCTCTTTTTTTATACTTCTCTTTAAATTCATCGGTTTTCTGACTTTGGGAGATTTCATAGAATTCTATTGTATTCAACCCCGTGTAGAGTATTTTTCGCACTGCTTTTTTGGCACAGTCATCATGTTTCGGACAGTTCCTACAGGTTTCTTTCTCAAAGTAGTACCGATAGCCTTCCTGTATGCCACTTTTTGCATCTTTTCGTTTTCGCTTGAAGTACTTCCGGCTGACGGTTTCATTTCCCTGACTACAGAACCACTGATCGGAATCTTTGTTGTAGGAATATTCACTTTCATCAATACGATAGGCTGCACTGCTGACGGGAATATAAGATTGGGCCTCCAATTCTTCAATCTTCTCAAGAATGGATTTTCTGAAATAGGCTTTGTCACCGTACAACTCATTGATTGTCAACCCACTTGTCAGGGTATCACTTAGCAATTCTTCAATCAGGGTGCCATCCACATAGGCTCCGCTTGCGGTTCGCACAGCAGTGATGATCCGCTGGTCGGTGGTCATCATAAACTCAACCTTGTAACCGAAGAAGTTGGAGGTTTTGCTTTTTCGACCGACCCGGGCATCCTCATCGATCAGCGACCGAATTCCGGTCTGGTTCATAAATTTAGGCTCATCCAGGATTTCTTTTGCTTTTTTAATCATCTGATTAGTTTCCAGGGCATCTGTGGTTGTACGGCTTTCGGCGGTTCCAATCACCGTTTCCAGATAGTCTTTCATGACCTGTTTGGCCTGTTTATGATCGCTGATTTCTTTGTAGTCTGGAACTTCCGGCAGATTTTCCAGTTCATCGTTCGTTTCTACCTGATAGGTTGTTATGATCTTTCGGGCCAGGTGTTTCATTAACCGTTCCGGTGTTTTTTTGATCGTGTTGGCTTCCACATGGGTGGCATCAATACTCACGCTGCTGTCATTGAGAATCCCTTTTGCGACACATTGTCTGACAATTTCGATAATGATCTCATCCAGCAGCTGTTCGCCCAGTTTCAGTTTTCTGAATTTCGATAGCAAACTTCTTTCGGGCAAGGTATCTTCGGGATTGATGTCCAGAAAATAGAGATAGGTCAGGTTAAAGCTGGCTTCAACGATCACTTTTTCGTCGGAAAGATTGTAGATATGCTCCAGAAACAAAAGCTTACACATCAGTTCCGGTTCTTTGGCGGGACGTCCAAAATTCTGACAGTAGGTATCTTTCAACAGTTCATTGATAAAGCTGAAATCAACCGCTTTTTTTATCTGTTTTAGGATATGATTATCCGGAATTTTATTGTATAATAAGCAATGGAATGATGATTGTTTTGATTGCGGTCGAAGCATGATTTTTCCCCCTGACTGGTTGGTTTTGTTTGCACTTAATATACCAGACAGGGTTATTTTTTTTACTCATTTTTATACCTATTTGCTCTTTTATGTGCCTCATCTCATCACATTTCCATGCGGTCACTGGACCTTTTCATACAGAGCTGATTCAGCTGATATGTTCGACTTTTTCACAGGTCCCAAAGCGTCCACCATGTCTTCACCGGCTAAATCCGACAATTTATTCCTTGCCTGTAAACATCCTCAATGTCCTACCAACCTTATCCGTTTTAAAGTTCAGTAGTTTATTCATCTCATCATAATATCTACAGAACTTATATAGTAATTTTAAGCTCTCCACAATTCTTCTAGGTATCCATTTTAAATAATTTTTTCGCATTTTCTCAATTTCTTCCTTAGAAACCTCGATCATTGGATATTTATCATCATTAATATAAGTTTTTATACCTTCTTTAGTGAAAAATATCTCGTTTAATTTCTCAGAATTCAACGAACTGTTTCTTGACACAAGCGTCAGAAACTCATACTTATAGCTAGAAAATGCTCTTGAAGCACTCCAGTTTCCATTTGTATTCAATTCATCGAAACTTTGTGATATAATTTTTAGTTCTGGTATATCTTTAAAGTAATAACTTTCAACACTCGTGTCTCTCCGCAACCTACACTTATCATCTTCATAGTCAGGAAACCTACTATGAATCCAAAGATCAGCCACTAAGTCTTGACACTTAATTGCATATTGAAGATTTGAAGCAATAGAATAAAGTGAGCCTCCAATAACTTCAACCAAATCTCGTTGCTTTTGAATAATATCTTCCATTTTCTTTCGATTCGCTTGCGCTATCGCTCTTCTTATATTACCTCTGAAACTAATAAAATATCCTATAAACACAATTAGCACAGCAACCGTTAAAGGAGCTAGCAATTTAATATCTTCCCAAAAATCAAACTTAAAACTACCAAGATTTTTCACTATTTCTTGGATATCATTTAGCTCAAAGTATGTCAGACTAATAGCTGACAAAAATATCGCTATTAATGCGGGTAGTTTTATAAGAGAAAAAAATACACCTAAAAAAATATCTTTAATCGGAGGTCTTCGGATACTATTCCATACTATCTTGTCATCCTCTGATGAGCCATATATCCACCATCCAAGTCTTAAAAAATACATTAATTTGCTAAAACCATAATTCACTCTAATGCACAATATAGCTAATCGCATTTTTTCCGTTTTTAATAAATATTCTGATAGCCTATCTAATAGCAAATTAACTTCTACAGAAATTATGTCCACAAGTAAAACCCAAGATATTAGAATTGTAAAAATTTCACCCCAATAAATTAAAAAAAGCCAGATGAATTTTTCTTGTGACATCTCTAAATTGAATTCAATTATGTCGTAACAAATATCTCTTAGGCTGTATGACCTAAAAACAAAAAACGCTACTACTAAAACTATCAAAATCAAGAAGTATTTACCAATTTTTCTTTTGTCCATAACTTTTCTCACATTCATCATTACAATAATTTTATTCATTCCTATAATTTTTTTGGCAATGAAGGCGTGGGGACGTTTCGTTTGTATGCTTTATTTTATCCCATCCCCCACGCCACTGTTAATAGCTTGATACCAGTCCCTAGTCGGGACTTCATTTATTTCATCAGCGCAGTGATTATTACTCCACAAATAATAAATGAAGCATCTCATTGTCTTCTAAACCCCTTGCTGATGTTAGCTTTTCAAGATTATTAAATATTTTTTCTTCGTCCCAATTCCACCATTGAAGCTTTAGTAATAACTCAATTATTTCATCACTGAATCGCTTTTTAATGAATTTGGCAGGGTTGCCGCCATAGATAGTATATGGCTCAATATTTTTTGTTACCGTTGTGTTGGTCGCGATAATTGCACCATCACCGACCTTAACCCCTGGCATGATCGTAACATTTTGGCCGATCCAGACATCATTCCCGATCACAATATCTCCTTTAAAAGGCAGTTGCGCTAATGAAGGCGTGACCTTTTCCCAACCACATTCAAAAATATTGAAGGGATAGGTTGTAATCCCGTCCATTCTGTGGTTTGCACCATTCATGATGAACTTTATGCCCTCCGCTATCGCACAAAATTTACCGATTATCAGCTTATCTCCCAGGAATTCATAATGGTGCTCAATGTGATCATAAAATTCTTCCGGGGATTGTTTATTATCGCTATAATAAGTATATTCTCCGATTTCGATATTGGGCCTTTTAGGCAAATTGCTGATATAGCAAACCGTTCTGATCTTTTCATTTGGATAAAGCTTCTTCTTATCCGGTCCGTTCATAACTACCTCTCACGCTCTCTGTTTCCTTTGATTTGAACTACTCGGTTTTCCCGAACAGTTCGATTTTCTGCTGATGCCCCTTCAGCATGTCAGTATGCTGCTGATCACTCTAGCTGTTATTAATCCACGCCCGGTATTTTTTTGTATTATACCGCAACTTGTATATTTCCGTCAAAAGAAATACAATATAAGCGCAGTAAAGTAAAGGATGGTGAAAATAAATGAAACGGATATTTTTGGTTGAGGACGATCAGGCAATCGCTAAAAACCTGATCCTTTTGCTCCGCGCGGAGGGTTTTACAGTCACCCACGCCCCGACCCGGAGTGACGCCCTTACCGCCCTTGCCGGGAATAAATTTGACTTGGCGCTGGTTGATATTTCTTTGCCTGACGGAAATGGCTTTACGGTTTGTACGGAAATCAAAGCAACCCAGGATGTTCCGGTTATCTTTCTGACGGCATCCGGCGATGAGGCGAGTGTTGTTACCGGGCTGAACATGGGCGCGGACGACTATATCACCAAGCCGTTTCGGCCCCGGGAATTGATTGCACGCATTGGCAACGCCCTGCGAAAAAGCGGACGGTCGCCATCGGCCTTTGAAATTCGCGGGCTTCAGGTCGATACGGCCAGCGGCGTGGTGAAAAAAAACGGCAGCGAAGTTTTTCTGTCAGCCTTAGAATACCGCTTGCTGCTGGTGTTTATCAGCAGCCCCAAAAGCATTATCACGAGGGGCCGGCTGCTTGATGAATTGTGGGACGCGGCGGGGGAGTTCGTTAATGACAATACCTTGACGGTGTACATCAAGCGCCTGCGGGAGAAGATCGAGACCGACCCCGCAAGCCCGCAAATCATTCTGACCGTTCGCGGGACGGGGTATCGATTGGGAGGCGAGCATGCTGCGGAATAGAGAGTTTCGGCAGTTTGCCATTGTGTTTGCCTTAATCGCTGCCGCCACTGTGATGCTGGGATTTACCATCAATATTACGGCGGGCATCCTTGCCATTGCTTCTGCTGCCGCCTTTGGCACCGCGTTTTTCGTATTTACCAAAGCCCGCTACAAAAGCCTTGCGCGGATTTCAGATCAAATCGATCGCGTCCTTCATAATGATGATCGTCTGGATATTGACGAATTGGACGAAGGCGAGCTTTCCATTCTGCACAGCGAGATAAAAAAAATGACGCTGCGCATTCGGGAGCAAAACGACGCGCTGAAAAAAGAAAAAACACACCTTGCCGATTCGCTGACCGACATCGCCCACCAACTCCGCACTCCGCTCACATCCGTGAACCTTATTCTGTCATTGTTAGCAAAGAACCCTGATGAAAACAAGCGGAAAGCATTTGTCCGGGAAACCGAGGAATTGCTGGTACAGATGGATTGGCTGCTGACTTCCCTGCTAAAATTATCCCGCCTGGATGCGGGCATTGCGGTGTTTCAAAGCGAGCAGATCGATGTTAACCGCTTGCTCTGTGCCGCACTGCGCCCGTTTCTGATCCCTATGGAACTGCATAATATTGATGTGCAGACAGATGCCCCAGAAGGGCTGATGATTCAGGGCGATTCCGGTTGGCTTGCGGAAGCCATGCAAAACATCCTCAAAAATTGCATCGAGAGCGCCGGCGATAACGGAAAGATTGCGATTGTCTGCCGGGATAACCCGCTGTTTACCGAGATGGCCATCAGCGACAGCGGTGCGGGCTTTGAAACAGACGATTTACCCTGCCTGTTTGACCGCTTTTATCGTGGCCAAAACCAAAGCACCGCCGGATACGGGATTGGCCTGGCGCTCTGCAAGATGATTATCACCCGGCAGGGCGGAACGATTACCGCCAAAAACCACCCCCAGGGCGGCGCGATCTTTGCCCTGCGTTTCCCAAAGTGACGGATCTCTCACCTGAAAGTCACCGAGCTGTAAGCTGAAGCTGCTATCATATGGGTAAACCATCAGAAGGGAGACTCACATAATGGAGTTTTTAAAAATTGAAAATTTATGCAAGGTCTACGGCAAGGACGAAAACCAGGTTACCGCCCTGGACCATGTTTCGCTGACAATCGAAAAGGGGGAGTTTACCGCAATCATCGGCTCATCCGGCTCGGGCAAATCCACATTGCTGCACATCATCGGCGGTGTGGACGTGCCGACAAGCGGCAAGGTGTATTTGGACGGCCAGGATGTCTATGCCCAAAACAATGAAAAACTGGCCATCTTCCGCCGGCGGCAGGTTGGGCTGATCTACCAGTTTCACAACCTCATTCCGACGCTGAATGTGGTGGAAAACATCACCCTACCGATCCTGATGGACAAGCGCAAGGTCAACAAGGAACGGCTGGATGACCTGCTCGAAATGCTGGGGCTTAAAGACCGCAAAACGCATTTACCCAATCAGCTTTCGGGCGGTCAGCAGCAGCGGGTTTCCATCGGACGGGCTTTGATGTACGCCCCGGCGCTGATGCTGGCTGACGAACCCACAGGCAGTTTGGACAGCCGGAACGGCCATGAAATCATCAAACTGCTGAAAGAGAGCAATCAAAAATATCGACAGACCCTGCTCCTTGTCACCCATGACGAAAATATCGCCCTGCAGGCCGACCGCATTATCGGCATCTCAGACGGCCAAGTCGTCCGCGACGAACGGGTGCGGTCATGAACATTTTCAACAAAATCACCCTGCAAAGCATGATCAAAAGCCGGACCCGAACGATTGTCACGATTATCGGCGTGGTTCTGTCCGCCGCCATGATCACCGCCGTCGCTACCTTTGGCGTTTCCCTGCTGAGCTATCTGGCCAACGGGGCGGCCCAGAAATACGGCGATTGGCACGTTGAGTTTGTGAACGTCCCGGCTTCTTTCGCCCAGGAACGAAGCCACGACGAGGGCGTCGCTGACACCGCGGCATTTGAAAATATCGGCTACGCCACCCTTGACGGCGGAAAAAACCCGGACAAACCGTATCTTTTTATCGCCGGATTCAACGCTGATGCCTTTAATACCTTGTCCATCAATCTGATTTCCGGCCGGCTGCCTGAAAACAGCGGGGAGATTCTTGTTTCAGGCAGCGTCGCCGCCAACGGCGGCATTAAATTCGCGGAGGGTGACACGCTTTCACTTGCTGTCGGCAACCGCAGCGATGGCAATATGAATCTCGGTCAACACGACCCTTACACTGCCGGGAACGAAACGCTGGTGCCCCAAGACGAGCGAACTTACACGGTGGTCGGTATCTATCAAAGACCCGGATTTGAGGAATCGACCGCACCGGGATATACCTTGATAACGAAAGCCGATCCCCAAGATCAAGCGGACAGCGTCAGCCTCTTTGTCACGCTTAAAAACCCCCGCAGTATCCAGACTTACGCCAGCAGCACCGCCGGAGCAGGGGCTTACGTTTTAAATGATAATGTGCTGCGCTTCATGGGTCTTTCGGATGATAATATCTTTAACGTGTTTTTGTACGCGGTTGGCGGCATTGTGGTCGCCATCATCATGATCGGCTCGATTTTTCTGATTTATAACGCCTTCAACATTTCGCTGAACGAACGCACCCGGCAGTTCGGAATTCTTTCATCGGTGGGTGCCACAGCCAAGCAACTGCGAAATTCAGTGCTGTTTGAAGGGCTTTGCATTGGTGCGGTCGGCATCCCGATTGGCGTTTTAGTCGGCATCGGCAGTATCAGCCTGGTGATTTCCGTTGTCGCCGGGAATTTTGGAAACGTCATGTACAGTAATGTCCCGTTAACCTTAACGGTGTCGATCCCCGTCATTGTCGTTGCGGCGGCGGTTAGCCTGGTTACGATTCTGATTTCGGCCTATATCCCAGCCCGGAAGGCTGCCAATACGCCCGTGATGGAAAGTATTCGCCAGACCAACGAGATCAAGGTAGAATCCAAAGCCGCGAAAACCTCAAAACTGGCCCAGCGTATTTACGGTTTGGAGGGAACCCTGGCACAAAAGAATTTTAAGCGAAACAAGAAGGGCTATCGCAGTATCGTGCTATCACTGGGTTTAAGCGTTGTGCTATTTGTCTCGGCCAGTGCTTTTGTAACGGATATGAAACAGGCGGCGGAGCGTTCAGTAGCGTTTACGACCTATGACATCGGCTTTGCCACCCAGGACATGAACGATAGCGATATGCAGCCGCTTTACGACAAACTAAAAACCGCCGACGGTGTTTACGAAAGCTCGTATCAGGCGCTGATGAAGTATTCATGCACTGCCAAAGCCAGTGATCTTTCCGCCGATTACTGGGCAACCGTGGGTTCATCTGCGCCGGACGAAACGGTTAATCTGCCCATGGACCTCCAGTTTCTTGATGACAGCACCTATCTGAGTATGCTAAGCGACTTGGGCTTGCCGGCCGCGGACTATACCGGACCAAATGCAAAACTGATCGCCGTGGCCAAAATGCCAGGTCAGGACAATCAGATGTGGGAGGTTGATCAGCTTAGTGATCTGTTCACAAGTTCTTCCCTGAATTTTACCATTGCTCCCGCAACAAATGGCGCGCCAACGACGGCATCGGAGCAAAACGTCAGCGTGACCTTTGTCGAGACCGTGCCGCCAGATACCCTCCCGATCCTCGGAAACGTCGGGTCGGAGAATCCGTTCTTTTTTAGGGTGATGGCTCCTTATTCGCTCAAAGCGCAGTTTGAAACTCCTGATACCCAGGTGGCTGTTAAGGGCTTGACCTTTCGCTCAAAGCATCCCACCCAGTCGACGGCTGAAATGGAAACGATGATTCAGGCTGCGGGAATTACAGCCGATTACAACCTCTACAATACCTATAAAATGCTTGATGAGAGCCGCAATTACATCTTCATTGCCAACGTCTTCGCATATACTTTTATCATTATGATTTCGCTGATTGCGGTTGCCAATGTGTTCAACACGATTTCCACCAATATCAAGCTGCGCCGGCGGGAACTTGCGATGCTCCGCTCGGTGGGGATGTCCGACCGCGATTTCCAAAAGATGATGAATTTCGAGTGTGCCTTTTATGGCATGAGGGCCTTGCTCTTCGGGCTTCCCATCGCGGCAATCGCTTCCTGGCTGATTTACAAAGGGATGGTTCTCGGCGGGACGGACAATATCGATTTTGTGTTCCCCTGGGGCAGTATGGCCATCAGCGTGTTCAGCGTACTCTTTGTGGTGTTCATTACAATGCTGTATGCTGTCAGCAAGATAAAAAAAGAAAATATCATTGACGCGCTGCGGGATGATATGACTTGATTCCAAACCGGTATTAACTTGCTGAAAATCAAAAGATATTTAGTACCAATGATTCACAATCTGCAGTTAGGCATTCCGCTTTATGTTACAATGGGCAAAAATGGCGGCATTTTATTATTCGTCTTCTGTCTTTAAATAAAAGATAATAGAAAAATACAAAGCCGCATTAGAACATTACAAAGGAGTATAAAAATGAATATTAGAGCCGAACTAGAAAGAACAGTCGGAATTGCAGAAAATATACAGTTAAATGATTTAGAGCTTGACCCCTTGAAAATTAAGACAATTATGATTAACGAGGTAGTTCCAGCTGACCCCTCTCAAGATTTTTACGGTCAGCTTGATGCCGATTATTTGACAACAACGATACCTCTTTTTCAAAAGTCTGGATTGCAAGTCAAGGATATACAAGACATATTACACATGGGTGTTTATATTACAAACGCAGTCAAAACGCCCAAATCAGATTACACGATTGAAAAAAGCAGTATTGAGAATAGCTTATCCTACTTGGAAAAAGAGCTTGCATTATTCCCAAATGTCAAAGTAATTATGCTCATGGGCGACGTTGCAAAAAAAGCATTTAACATGTTAACCAAAAAGACAACGAAGAAAAATGTCGTTCCTGCTGTTCCAACCTATAAGCTACGAAATAGCGAAATCTACTACGGGAATATTCGGGTTATGCCATCTTATATTATGACGGGCAAAAATATTCTAATCGAGAAGTCAAAGTTTGAAATGGCTTCCGAGGATATTGCCGCAATGGCTCGCATAATTAAATAATCACCGTTTGTTATATCCTCCTAAAACTACAAATGATTGACCCTCCAAATATGCGATAGATATTTACAATCAGGGATATCTGGAAGAAAAACTATTTAAAGACGAGATCGATCCGGACGGACTTGAAAATTTCAGTCTTGTAGGACTTTCCATGGGTGGTAGCCTCAACATCGAATATGCAGCGCTACATCCGGATAAGGTCAAATCACTGGTTCTGTTCGAGCCGGGTGGATTGAGCGAAAAGGTCGATTCGCAATTTATAGTATGGCTTTACATAAAGATACCGGGTATGCTTAGGATGCTCAACCGGAAGTATATTAAGAAAGACCATGCGGCGATGAGAAAATTGCTGGAATCTATTTATGTGGGCGGTTCAAAACCAACGAATCCAGACCGGTTGACTTCAATTCTCGAGAAGCAGTCTGAGATTGACAGAGCGGTAAAACTGGTTATCGATAGAGGCATAAAAGCCGAATTGGAAGTCATTCCGAACGCCGGGCATATGCTGCCTCTTGAACGGCCTGAGCAGGCAAATGCGGCGGTAAAAGTGTTTCTAGACAAAACAAATATTCAGTGACTCAAACAATGAGACCACTTAAGAAACAGACCTGATAAAGGGACGTTTCATTTGCCAGGAAAGAACGATAATTTCTGTGGCATAATTATATCTTTTCCATTGCAGCGATGGTTTCAATTGGTGTATACTCATGGTGAATCCCGCAAAAAAAAGCATCCACTGACACCGGGAAAACGTATCAGTAAAAAGCGCGTAGCCGAATTAGTAGCCGTATCGAAAGAAATATTGGCGCAGGCCATTGCCCAGGAACGAATAAAATGGTTGTTCCTGGGGGATCGCATTAATTAGCGGAAATACTTTAAAGGAGGCATAACATGAGCGTATGCGTAAAAGTTGATAAAACAGACAAACAAAAGAAGACAGTTGGTGGCGGATTGAAAAAAACATTAGTGCTTATTTCATTAATAGGTTTATTATCGCTTACCGGTTGTAGTGAATCCGAGAGGGTTTCTCAGAATTTGTCTCAAGAAGCAGACAATTTCAATGTTGTAAGACAAGTAACGGTCATCAATTGTATAACTAATGATGTAATGTTTCAAATGACTGGTAAACTATCAATAACGGCGGATCGAGAAGACAATCAACTTGAAATAATTGTTGAGGATGAAGATGGAAGTTATAAGAAACATTTTATAGGTCTTAGTGATAACGTCACTTATACTATTGAAGATTTGGGATCAAATGATGTTTCAAAATATAAGTATACGCTAAACTTTAATCCAAAAATGTGGATTCCGGCTGAAGTTAACACTGTCGATTAAATTAACGACCGTCAAACTGGCCGATGGCGCTGTTCTTGATCCCGTGGCTGCACTTGAACGCAAACTATAACATAATTATTTGAGAAGGAGATTATCATGGCTTTAGAGGGCGTGTTGTATAAATTTCACAAGGATACGGATATTCGGGACATCCAATCAAAACCATGGGCGGTTTCAAATGAACTGATGGGCAAATTTAAACAGGCCAACCAAATCCACCGTTATTTCGTTGAGAATGTCCAAAACGGCGTTGATAGTCGAACCTGTCACAATGTGTCTCAGGAACAGTTTACCGAGCTGTTAAACCGGTGCTTATTGGTCGAAAGCGACCCTGATCGCGCCGAAGAACTCTTGCCTACCTTATCGGGTTTTGATTTTGGCAGGACTGCTTATGATGATACTTACATGGATACGCTCAGCAGGGCCTTGATTATTTTGCGATATGTCAAGAACAACATCGATTTTGATCAGGAAATCTTGTTCTACAGCAGTTCCTGGTAATTATTCGCAGCAAATCTGATCAGATAATCTTCCAGCGAATTTCTGACAAATGGCCAAGTGGTGTTACCTTTTTTATTCAATCGATAAAGATCAAGGCACTCCTAAATGGAGTGCCCCAAAATGACATGTTTTTTTGTTCAACTTTTCTTTTTTACTGGAAACCAAATTTCCCTCCTGAATTTTGGTTTCACAATATCCTTGCTTTCATTCCATAAAATTTCCGGTCCCTCAACTGCCTCATACCCCGATGCCGGGAACCACTCTGAATATATCCTTCCCCACACATTTTGAAGCGTTTCGGGAAATGGTCCGATTGATTTGAACATATTCTGATAAACTTATGCCCACTAAAAAAGAAAATATTCGTTTGAAATGATGCTCAGAACTGCAGGCAATTTTTGCTATCTCATGATAGTCAATCTCTTCGTCCAAGTGATTTTCAATGTATGCTAATGCATTATTTATATTACTTAAAAACGACGAAACATTTCTTCGCTTATTTCTTCACCTGGCTGAATAAGAATAAGACGATCATCTTTTTCATTGTTGGTCAACACTTCCAACAAATGGATGTTACCTTGGGTTTCATTGACACCTAGACCAAGTTTTTCAGCCATTTCATCACATTTTTGTCTATCTTCGTCGGTTTCCACACCAGTGCGGATAAATAACAGATACTGATAATTTTTAAACATGGTTTTAGCGATGCGCATGGCCCTCTTTTCACCGTACTTTTCCTTCATCCGATCATGCTCATATCCTATTCCATCTTCACCCCATAACCACCCCTGGGACACAAAATAAGAAGTGCAACGCAAGGCACCAATATCTTTGTGGCCATATAAAAAAATATCTATGCAGTCGTCCACTTTCGGCATCAAAATTGGACATTGTTTTGCCTGAACCCCCACCAGTGCTTTTCCACACAATCCATAAGTGAGGTAAATGATATCTGCATCGGATTCCTGATCAATTGCATTTTGTATTTCTAAATGAAGTTTGTCCGGCTCATTATGCAGTTTATCCTGTAGCCATCGACACTCAATGTCCGAATCTTCAAGAAATGCCTCCATTTCTTTTCTCAAAACACCACAGCCAATTAAAGTTCTTTTCATCTTGGACCTCCATAGACCTTTTAATCATAGCACTAACTCATCTGCAGCTTTATCTACTTATAAATTCTATTATCCAATAAATTTTAAATATTATTTTACAAGTATATATAAATACCCATTTTTCATTTTTCTAGGTATGTCTCCTTTAAAGCCTAACAGTTTCAATTCATTAACTAACGTCATTAAGAAAAATCCATGCGATACCATTATTATATTTTCATTTAACATTTATTGTGGTGTGCTAATTATTAGGAGAATTTATTGGCTTGTCTATTTGATGACAAGCCAAGTTAACAGCCAGATGCGGGGGAAGTTTCGTTTCTCTAATAAAATTTTCTCAACACCTCAAATTAATTTACTCTCCAATTATTTTAACCAATACCCGCTTATCCCGTTTTCCATCAAATTCATAATAAAAGATCTGTTCCCATTGTCCAAAATCCAGCTTTCCATCGGTTACGGCAACCACCGCTTCTCTGCCCATAATCGTTCGTTTCAAATGGGCGTCGGCATTGTCTTCAAAACCATTATGACCATACTGGCTATACGGCTTTTCCGGTGCTAATTTTTCCAACCAGACCTCGTAATCCTGATGTAAACCGCCCTCATCATCATTGATAAAAACGCTAGCTGTGATATTCATAGCATTGATCAAAATCAATCCTTCTTTAATCCCACTTTCTGCCAGTGCTTTTTCAACATCTCTCGTAATATTGACCAATCCTCTTCGTGTGGGTAAATTAAAATGCAACTCTTTGCGATAAGAAATCATCTTTAGCCTCCTTGTTTTTCTTTTATTCTACCACTTTTTAAATTTATATTCATCAATTATGACGAAGGATACTAGAAGAAGATGGCTTTTTTTCTAAAAAAAACTAAAAACTCACCGGACTCGAAAAGATTTATTAACTATTGGTTCGTTGATCGAATCACCACCACTGTATGAAAATTTAACGGCATTTGAAAATTTAAACGTATGAGCAACGCTGATGGGATTTCAGCAAAAAGATGCAATGACCTTTTACGACAGATGGACTTGATGGATACTAAAAATAAAAAGATCTCCGATTTTTCGTTGGAAATTGTACCGCTTTTTATTTCCATGCTTACCTCATTTTCTCAGCTCAGTCGGCTCACATGACATATCAATCGATAACGGAATGGCTGTGAATATAAAATTCTTCCTGACTTGGCTGGAATTGCTTCTCCATTTTTTCCAGACTCTCATCAAAACGCCAGGCTTCCTCTTCATCGATCTTCATTACAGGACTGTCATAGTAAACCCATTTTTTTCCGTCTAAAGCTTCCTGCTTCAGTTCTTTTACCATCATTGCCGATGGGAATTTTCCATCGGCAAGACAGATGTTGAACTTTTTACAACTCTTAAAGCCTCGACTGACATAATTTCCGGGATTTCCAAATATTACAATCACATCATAACCAAGTGAAGCCGCCTGATTAAATGAATGCTCCATGAGCATTTTCCCGTAACCCATTCTTTGGTATTCTGGTAAAATGGAAACCGGCCCGAAGGTAATGATTTCTTTTTCTTCTCCAGCCTCATCAACCAGCTTTGCTTTTGTGTACATGATATTGCCGATGATCTGATTATCAACTTCAATTACCAGATCCAACTCCGGTAGAAAATCCTTGTGTGACCGCATAACATGAACTAAATAGTGTTCATTGCACCCTGGCATATATAAATTCCAAAAAGCTTTCCTTGTAATTTCTTCTACTCTCTGATAATCTGTTTCTTCTTCATTTCTAATCTTAATTACTTTGTCCACTTATACAACCATTCCTTTCGTTTATTTACTCTGGGTTTCAATCAACCTCATATGTTTCCTGATTCACGAATAGTTGCTGGTTCACATTCACGAACAAGAGGCAACACATTACGATAAAGGCTCCTCCTTTCAGGAAGTGCCCTCTATGATGCGGGGACGTTTCGTTCGTCATACATATCCCTTTAATGCCCGCTTTACTGCCATCTTAACAGCCCCAGCACCCGCCTCAATTAGGCTAGCTCTTTCACCGGTTTCCCATCACAAGCGAAGCGTCTCCCATGTCATTTTTTGAGTATTCTCTTTAAGTAGGCGATATCTAATAAATTCACCGTCTCAAAATTTCCTTTATAAAACACACCCCAGTTATTGAAAACACAAGGCAATTCCTTTGCTTTTTGGAGCGTATCCACTTGAATTAAAGATACAGGGACCTTATTCATTTCACAATACTGTTTTATCACCTCAATGTTTTGATAGATATAGGGGCATTGCATATCATAATAAATTGTTAGTTCTTTACTTTCGATTTCTTGGTTTTTAACATTTTGCGCGAACTTTGGCGCTGTTCCGTCAAAAGAAAGTGCCAGCAATTCATATCCATTGTCGGTGGTATCAACAACCTCAAAGCCGAACTTCTTCACAAATGATTGGTCCGAAAGCCAGGATTTTTGTTTTTTTGCGCCAAGCATACAAATGCCGGATTTACCGCTTTCTTTGGCATCAGCCATACAATACTTCATCAGCGATTTCCCATACCCTTTTCCCTTATGACTA
Organism: Acetobacterium bakii; assembly: GCF_001263355.1. Taxonomy (GTDB): domain Bacteria; phylum Bacillota; class Clostridia; order Eubacteriales; family Eubacteriaceae; genus Acetobacterium; species Acetobacterium bakii. The sequence goes on along the minus strand of NZ_LGYO01000060.1, from coordinate 1,403 downwards.
CCAGAGACCCATAAGCAATATAGATAATAATAGTTATCACCCGTTATAGGAACCCAAGCTGTTTCAAGAGGAGCATATTCAATAAAAACCGTAGCCCTTGCATTTAACTTTCTAAAGACATGACCTTCATTGAGTCGGTCTGAAAGCCATTGTCGCTTTGCATCAATGCCTTGATGGGGCTTTTTACTACGGATAATACAGCATAAATGCTCATTGACAAGGTTTTCTGTTGTTAAGTTTACAAAATCAGTATTCATGTGTACCTCCCGCTTCAAAACCACAACGTGTCATCATTATCAATCCTTCTTTAATCCCGCTTTCTGCAAGCGCTTTTTCAGCATCTTTTGTAATATTGACCAGCCCGCTTCATGTGGACAAGTTAAAATGTAACTCTTTGTGCTAGGAAATCATCTTTTACTCCTTGTTTTTCTTTTATTCTACCACTTTTTAATTTTAAATTCATCAATTATGAGGAAGGATACAAGAACAAGATGACTTTTTTCTGAAAAAAACTAAAAACTCGCCCTTGACTCTCCCCGTGGAGGAGGATTTATACTTCAAATTGTAGCAAGAATGATTGGAGGAAGCAATGGAAAACTGTATTGAAGTGAAAAACTTAAACAAGTGTTATGGCAACCGAGTGGCGGTGAACAATTTAAATCTCACCGTAAAAAAAGGCGAGGTATTTGGTCTCCTAGGGCCCAACGGTGCCGGTAAATCAACCACCATCGACTGTATCCTGGGACTGAAATCATTTGAAAACGGATCGGTTCGGGTTCTGGGCATGGATCCGGCCAGGGAAAGAAAACGACTTTTTGAGCGGGTCGGGGTGCAGCTTCAGTCTTCCAGCTATCAGGGCAATATCCGGGTGGGTGAAGTCTGTGAGGAAATCGCCGCTCTTTACCGTTTGCCCGCTGATTACCGTGACTTATTGGCGCAGTTTAAGCTGGATCAGTACCTCAAGCAACCGGTGGCAAAACTCTCCGGAGGCGAAAAGCAAAAGCTGTCGGTGCTGCTGGCGCTGATACCCTGCGTCTCGCCCAGGTGGAATCCTATCTGGCAAAAAATGACGGGGAATACCATGTGATCCTCAAGGAACTCTCCCAGGTGATTGTGGCATCCATGCGGACCATCGTCCCAAGCTATGACGCCCTGTTTCATATTGTCCCTCCCATGGGGGCCGAAATGGAGCAGATGGGCTGTGTCTGTGCGGTTCCGGAATAATGTTTTAATATCTATCATGACGGCGAATACCGGGAAACTGATGTGGACGTGGAGGTCTGCGAGGCGGTCACCGAAAAAAAAGCGGACTCGGAAATGCTGACATTCAAGGTTATCGGCCGGGTGGCGAATGCCGCCTGCGTGCTTCACAAAGGCCCCTATGAGGGCTTCCCCAACGCCTA
>NZ_LGYO01000006.1 GCF_001263355.1 Acetobacterium bakii | reverse complement strand
TTGTGAAAACTGACATCAAAGCAACAATTGTTCGATTCTTTTGAGTTTCGCAATTACCTGGTATTAATTTATCATGAAAGGATAATAATTTTATGAACAGTCAATTAATCTATGCCAGTAAAACCGGACATTCCAAGAAAATTGCAAATGCCATAGCTGCGGAACTGGGAATTGAAATCAATAATGTTACGGATCATCCAACGCTTAAAAACGTTGATTTGCTTTACATTGTGGGAGGCATCTACGGTGGGAAAAGCTTACCGGAAATGATCGATTTCATCAATACCATGGACAATAAACAGGTTAAAAAGGCGGTTTTGATCACTTCATGTGTGTCAAAAAAGCAGGGTCAAACCGAAGTTCGACAAACACTTACAGAAAAAGGCATTGCTGTAATGCCTGCAGAATTTATCTGTCAGGGTAATTTCTTATTGTTTGGAATGGGCCATCCCAATCAGGCAGACATCGATGCTGCCGTACTTTTTGCCAAAAATGCCGCTGACGATTTCATCGCCTGATCTTTCAAAATGCGCCGTCTTCTAAAACATCAAACCCAACGGGACCTTGCTAAAATTGGTAAGGTCCCGTTGGCGCTTTAATACGCTATTGTGAAAGCACTTATTTCAATTTCAAATAGGCTTTGCCAATGGTCAAGCCCTGGAATAGGGTTGTAAATATTACAATTGCGTAGGTAGAAAGCAGGAATAAATCATAGGTCGCCGGGGCCAGAGATGTTCCTGTTCCCATAACCAATGCCAGACACAAGCCACCCTTAAGTCCTGCCCAGGTGTAAAAAATGGCAAACTTTGATTTTTTCATATCAAAGGGTATTTTTTTTATAAAACTAACGGTACCGGCGACGCCGGTGATGCGGGAAACAGTATTAATAATGATTGCACCGACTACGACAATAAGAATGCCTGATAGTGTGAAGTCATTTAGATTTCTAATGTCGACAAACAGTAATCCGACCAAAAGAAAAAGGATGCCATTAAGCAGATTATTAATTACCCCCCAAAAGGAATAAAATAAATCATGAATTTCGGTATTCTCTTGATCTGGTTTGATTTTTTGCATTCTGGCAATTCCAGTGGCGTAGGAAAGCCCGCAGATCACTGCGGCGATGGGCCCTGAGAACTCCAAATACTCGCACAGGAGATAAGCCAGCATAACCGTTAAAATACTTGTGAAGATTTTTATGTAGCGATTTTGGGACTGTTTGAAAATTTGAAAAAATAAAAAGGAAATGACCAAACCAATTCCAATCGCCCCCAGAACATCTGCGGCCAATCCCCAGGCAAAGCTGCTTAATGAAATTTCCTGGGTGGTCTGCTCTAAAACGCTCAGCAGCGTTGCAAAAATTGCCACAGCAACGCCATCATTAAATAGGGATTCCCCTTCAACAATTAGGGCCAGTCGTTTGGGAAGGCCCACTTTACTCAGAATACTCATGGCCGAAATAGGATCCGTTGGTGCCACAATTGATCCCAGAATAAGTGCTTCCAAAAATTTAATATCGATCTGAACGATAAAGCATAGTCCCCAGAACAACAGACCATACACCAGTGTGGATATAATGGTTCCTGCGATTGCCATGCATCCAATTAAAAATTTATCCTCATTAAAATCGTTAAATTTTATGCTGGCAGCTCCGCCAAACAGCATGAAACATAAAACCCCATGGATTAAAAAATCATTAAAATTAAATTGCTGGGTAAGGGCCAAGATTTCTTCAGGAATCAAAAGAATATTCAATTTCTGAAGAATAATTAAAATCAAAACGAAAATAAATCCGAAAATCACCAGGCCGATTTCGTATGGAAATTTCGTTGTTTTCTCATTAATAAAGCTTAATGCTACCACCAGAAACAGAATTATGCTAAATAAAACCAAGAGTTCATTAAAATTATACATTTCTCCTCCAAATTAAATTTATTTTATATAATAGAAAATACCCATAATTTATAAAAAATACCCAGTATCTCCTGAAGAAATATTGGGCAGTAAAAATAGTACTATTAAATTTCTTGTTTTCTCACGATATCCATGGGACTCACCGGAGCATCCATTTTTAGATTATAAATCATTTTGGGATGCGGGGTTGATTCCAATGGGTTTCCGAGGGCATCGGTCATATGCGCGGCCTTTTGTGTGAAAAAGCCCTTTTGGGGAATCATGATTTCAATGGTGTCTCCCTGAGATATTTTATTACGCTGTTCGATCACAGCGATTCCGGTTTTTTCATCGTATGAAAGCACTAAACCCACAAAGTCATAATTTCGGGTGTAACTGCTGGTACCATAATTTTGATCCTCAGAACTTGTTTTTCCACGATAGAAGCCGGTGGTATAGTTGCGATGGCTCACCTTGGTCAATTCTTCGAAATAATGTTCATCGAGAACGTGAACTTCCGGGTGGTCGTAGGCGTAATCAATGGCGCTTCGGTATGTGGACACCACTGTGGCCACATAGTAAAGGCTTTTCATTCGCCCTTCTATTTTAAAACTGTCAACGCCAGCGGCCATCAGTGATGGGATTTCATTTACCAGGCACAAATCCTTTGAATTGAAAATAAACGAACCGGTGGAGTCATCTTCAATACTAAAGGCTTCATTGGGTCTGGTTTCTTCAACCAAATGGTATTTCCAGCGACAGGGTTGGGCACAATCTCCTTTGTTGGAGTCCCGTCCGGTCATGTAATGACTTAGCAGACATCGTCCGGAATAGGAAATACACATGGCCCCATGAACAAAGGTTTCAATTTCCATTTCAGAAGACACTTTTTCCTTGATTTCGGTTATTTCCGCCAGCCCCAATTCCCGGGCCAGAACAACGCGTTTCGCTCCCTGGGCATGCCAGAACGCCACACTTCGATAATTGGTGTTGTTGGCCTGGGTACTGATTGAAATTTTCAGATCCGGGGCAACTTCACGCACCACCGAAAACACCCCGGGGTCGGCCACAATGACACCGTCAATTTCCATGGCTGCCAATTCTTTCACATAGTCCGGTAGGCCTTTTAAATCGTCATTGTGGGCGATAATATTTAAGGTCACATATATTTTTTTTCCTTTTGCATGGACATAGGCAGCGGCCTCTTTCAGACCCAACTGATCAAAGTTATCGGCTTTTGCCCGAAGTCCAAATTCTTTTCCTGCGCAGTATACTGCATCTGCACCATAGTGAAGGGCATATTTTAATTTTTCAAAATTTCCTGCTGGTGCCAGGAGTTCCGGTTTTTTCATTTTATTCTCCATTCAAATTATTTGCATATCAAACCCGTCCTGGGGACAATGGTAAATCGTTGTCTGCTGCATGATCGGACAGGCTGTCGCCTGTTCGCCATGATGCCGACAACTGATGTTACCATTGTCCCCAGGACTCTAGTTAACGTAATTTAACAAACCTCTTTGCGGATTTTTATTTCATCATTTTGTGTGCATCATGGCGAACACCGAAGGTGTACGATCATGCAGCACACAACGATAAATAAATGTCCGCAAAGAGGTTTGTTAACACAGTCGCGTTTTAGTTTTTCATCCAGCTTACGGCCAGGCCGTCACCCAGGGGTAAAACGGTGGTCATGAGTTGGGGATGGTCGGAAATGGCTTCCAGATACTTTCGCATCCGTTTTACAATGGTGATTTTTCGTCTGATTACCAAGGCATCCGAAGCGATCATGCCCTTGAATAAGACATTATCCGAGACTAAAACGCCGCCTGGTTTCAAGCGCTTGAGACACGCATCCAACAGGTGAATATAATGGCCCTTACCGCCATCAAGAAAAATCATGTCGTAGGATTTCGTTAAGGTTTCCACGGTTTCCAAGGCATCCCCAAGGATGAGGTTAACTTGGTTGCCGATACCCAGTTCTCCAATGTTTTCCTCGGCCTCTGATACCATTTTCAGGCTTCGCTCAATGGTATCGACTTGTCCATGAGCGTCCATGGCGGCGGCAAATACCGATGCTGAATATCCAACGGCTGTTCCAATTTCTAGAATGGACTGGATGTTTCGGGACTTAATCAGAATTTCAAGATAGTTCTGAACTTCCGGATGAATAATGGGAATCTCATCCGCGGCGGCCCGTACTCGAAACGCTTCCAATAAGGGATTTCCTTCGGGTATGAGACCACGAATGTAGTCTTCTATATAATCCTGTACAATTTCGTTCACTTTAAGACCTGCATTTCTTTTTAATTTGATGGTCCGAGATAGGTTTCCACGTCTTCCAGGTGTTCTTCATAGGTTACGTTAAAATAGATTTTCCCGGTTTTTATATCTGCAACGAAATACATATATTCTGTGGTCGCTGGATAAAGTGCCGCCTTCAAGGCTGGTTCACCAAAGGAACAAATCGGTCCAAAGGGTAATCCCTTATTAATATAAGTGTTATAGGGTGAGGGAAACTGGGTTTCTTCGGTGGTCAGAATTGCTTTTTTCTCGCCCCGTGCATAATCTACGGTAATATCGGATTGGAGTGGCTGATCGGCTGCGATACGGTTGTAAAATACGCTGGCGGCATTTGCCTTATCATCGTCAAATTTTGTTTCCAATTCAATAATAGATGCCATAATTACAATCTGATCCACGGTTTTTCCCATTTCAGCGGTCCGATTCAGGTAGTCCTGGTTGTACACCTCAACAAAACGGTCCAGCATGGCGGTAACCACTTCCGAGGGATCGGTATTCGGTTTGAAATTATAGGTATCCGGGAAAAGATAGCCTTCCAGCGTTCGGCTTACGCCGTCCTTGGGTTCCAGGGAAATAGTACTTAAAATAGGGTAGTTTTTCTGATAATCCCCAACTTTTTGAGTCTCAGCAATGAAATCCTCTGCACTGCATACCATTTGTTCTTCTAAAATAGCAGCAAACTCTTTGATATTTCGGCCTTCAGGAATAGTGACTGCTGAATCATAAACATCGCCTTCGATGAGACGGTTTAAGATTTCCAGAGCCGATTCGCTTGGTTTAAATTCATAATAACCTGATTGAATCTGATTTCCCAGACCCTCTTTTTTTGCCATAAGTTCAAACGCAAGGGCGTCCTGTATTAAATTTTCTGCTTCCAATTGCTCTGCAATATCGCTGACCACCGAGCCCTCTTCTATGTCAACAAACACCGGGTCGCCATTTCCCACCGGTGCCAGTTTATCATTGATAAAATAATTAAAACTAAATACGGCGGTGGCTCCAAGAATAATAATTAGAAGAATAATAATTGCAATAGCTTGAACAGGGTTCTTCTTTTTCCTTTGTCGTTTTTGTTTTGGGGGTCTGACTGGCTTTTCTTGCTTTGTCTTTCTCATTGATTAACTTCCTTTTTTTGGTTTCAAGAACTATAAAAAAAGAATATAGGACCCCTATTGAAAGTGGTTGCCTATATTCTTTTTCTGTGTTTTATTCAGGGAGCTGACTAAGATCCACATACTTCCCCGTTTTCATCGAAAAGGCCCATATCCAAATCCACTGCCTTGGCAATAATATCGGTTATGTCTTGAAAGATCACTGAGAAGTACATTTGTGTCTGGAAAAACTCAGCAATTTCCGGTATGCCCATGATGGTATTTGCAAGGGTGTTGTAGGAACTTATTTGTTCCTCAGTAAGCTCTTGTCCCATCATTTGCATGGATTGAACTTCCATTTGCTTGCGCATGTAGTCTTTAGCCATCTCATACTTTTCGGCATCTTTTTCCAGCTTTACTTTTGCTTCTAAGAAGTTCTTGTACTCACTGGATTCCTTGAGTGCTTTTGCTAAATTGTTTGCTTCATCATATACGTTCATTTTATTCTCCTAATTTAAATTTATTATAGATTCTGTGAAAGCAATAACTACCACCAGTACGCAGAGGTTTATAATCAATTTTATAACGTCTTCATCGGACATCTCGCAGAGTGTCCGACGAAGCGTGTAGAAATTGCATTATAAAACGTGCAGTGGTGATATTCACGCTTTCGCAAATGCTATTAATTTATAATTATACTTCCATAAGAATCGGAAGTATCATGGGCTTCCTTTTAGTTTGATCATAGAGATATTTAAAGAGCGATTCTCTGACTACATTTTTAATGGAGTTCCAATCAACGATACCCTTTTCTTCACAAGAAAGCAAGGCTTTTTTTACTTCATCCCTGGCATTATTTATAAGCGTTTCGGATTCCCGTACATATACAAATCCACGTGAAATAATATCCGGTCCTGATATGGCCTTTCCTTTATGCATGGTACATACCACAATAAACAAGCCATCCTCAGACAATCGCTTACGATCATTGAGGACAATATTCCCAATATCGCCGACTCCCAGTCCATCAACCAAAATTGGTTCTGCCTGGGTTTTTCCAGCAATCACGATGCCTCTTTTGTCAATTTCCAGAATAGTTCCGTTATCAACTAGATAGGTTTTATCTTTACTCATTCCGATGGATTGGGCCAGTTCCACATGCTGCATAAGCATTCGGCTTTCGCCATGAATCGGCATGAAATTTTTAGGTCTGACTAAGGTAATCATTAGTTTTAATTCTTCTTGACGTGCATGTCCGGAAACATGAATTTCGGCATAGCGTCCATAAACAACTTCGGATCCAAGTGCCACCAGTTTATTAATGACTTCGGAGACAGTTTTTTCATTTCCCGGGACGGCTGATGCTGAGATAATTACAAGGTCTTCTTTTTTAATGGTCAGCTGACGGTGCTCGCCTAATGCCATACGACCCAGTGCTGCCATAGGTTCTCCCTGGCTGCCGGTGGTAATAATCACTATTTCTTTATCTTTATAATTTTTAATGTCTTTTAATTTTACCAATGTATTTGGGGGAACATTCATATAGCCAAGATCCATGGCCACTTCACTGACATTTTCCATGCTGCGGCCACAAATAATAACTTTACGGTTATATTCCACCGCTGCGTCGATTGCCTGTTGGAGTCTGTGCACATTGGAAGCAAAGGTGGTCACAATAATTCTTCCCTTAGCCCCTCGGAAGAGATTAAAGAGAGAGGGTCCCACGGTGCTTTCTGATGCGGTAAATCCAGGACCTTCAACATTGGTACTGTCGGACATCAGCAAGTCCACTCCCTGGGTTCCAATTTTGGCGAATCGCTGCAAGTCGATTACCTCACCACCGATGGGATTGTAGTCAATTTTAAAATCGCCGGTATGGACAACGGTTGCTGCAGGACATTTAATACAAAATCCTACTGCATCGGCAATACTGTGGTTGACACGGATAAATTCAACATTGAATTCTCCAATATCAATACGTTCTTTGGGTTTAACAATGATTCTTTCAACTTTTGTTAACAGTCCATGTTCTTTAAGTTTTCGATCGATCAGTCCCATTGTAAATTTTGTTGCATAAATTGGGACATTTATCTTTTTCAAGAGATAAACAAGTCCTCCGATATGATCCTCATGACCATGGGTAATGATAATCCCTTTTACTTTATCTTTGTTTTCTATAACGTAGTTGAAGTCTGGCAAGACGATATCAATACCAAACATTTCATCATCCGGGAATTTTAATCCGCAATCCAGAATAATAATCTCGTCTTTGTATTCAAAAACGTTCATATTTTTTCCGATTTCGCCTAATCCCCCCAGTGGAATCAGTCTCAGTTTATCTTTGTTTCTCAGTGGTTGTGCTTTTTTTCTGGATCTCGGTCGATTTTCCAATCGTTCCGGGGTCCCTACAATTATGTTGCTGTTTTCAGTCAAATTTTTCTCCTTCCATATTTGCATAACAATCCGAACAGTATCCGTATACTTTAAGTTCATGATTTATTATTATAAATCCTTTTTTTTCTATTTCTTTTTCTAACGCTTCCAGGTATTCGTCTTGCATTTCGATGACCCTTCCGCATTTTAAACAAATCAAATGATGATGCCAGTGTTTTTCATCCATTTCGCACAATTCGTACCTGGCAAAACCATCATCAAAATTACGTTTGGTAATGAGTCGCATTTCTTCTAATATCTGCACCGTTCGATAAATGGTCGACATTCCTACTTCGGGGTTACGTTGTTTAACGCCATGAAACAACTCTTCGACACTGAAGTGTTGTTGTCCCATGGTCAGAAGAACCTCTATGGTAATAAGGCGTTGGGGGGTAACTTTGTTTCCCCTTTTCCTCAGTGCATCCACAATTTGAGTTTGATTGTTCATGGCTTTTGCACCTTTCCCAAAATTTCTTCTGATGATACGCTCACAGGCAATTCTCCGATAATTTCTATGTTTACTCCATCAATATCACAGGAGAGAGCACGGATCTCTATTCCCAGATTATGACATTGATCCAATAAGCTCGAAAATTTAGGGTCCATCTTGGTGTTTGCTTGGAATGACGTAGCATCGTTACGCTGAATGATAAAAACAACACCGGCGCGGTAACCTTCTTGTTGGGCATTAATCAGTTCAGCAAGATGCTTTGACCCTCGTTCGGTTGGGGCGTCGGGAAACAAAGCAATGTCACCGGCCATCAGGTTAACACTTTTCACTTCATAGAACCACGGCTGTGCGCCACGAAAACAGGCAAGATCGAAACGACTATTGCCATAGATTACTTCCTGTTTAAGCTCTGAAACATCCGATTGAGCGTCGAAATACTCGTATGCAACTTTATTAGCCAGCACTGAATGGATCCCCACCCATCGGCCATTATTTTCCACCAGAATAAGGGTATAATCGGTTTTTCGATGTGGTGCCGGGTTCCAGGCCAATACTGCTCGAACTCCCGGGACAAGAAGTTCACCCATGCGTCCAGTATTGGGTACATGGGCGACTTTCTCCTCCTGGTTAATCATCACTTTTGCAATAAAGCGGTTCGGTCGACTGATAAAAATTCCACTAACTAAAGGGAATTTACTCAGTTTCACCTTCACCCTCTTCGTCTTCTTCTTCTTCGTCATCATAATCTAAACTATCGTAGAATTCAGCGATTAATGCAAATTCTGCTTCATCTTCCACAGGCATTAATCCTTCTTCGCCATTTTCATCGATGGTTATAAAAAATGGGAATACATCGTCGCTTTCTTCATTTTCAGATAATAACAGGTAGCTTTTTTCTTCAATATCAAAGCTTTCAACGACCTCATACTCTTTTTCAATCCCGTCATCATTCACTAAAAAAATTGTTTCTCTCATTTCTTCCATTCTTTTTACCTCTTTCTTGATAAATATTTACGCTCACAGTCTTATTATTATATCCTGTGATGCTTAAAAAATCCATTACTAATGAAATTTTTCTACTTGCCTGCCCGATCCATGTAGGATTGGAGAATCATTTGGGCTGCCAGAGTGTCGATAAATTCTTTTCTGTTTTTTCGTGACACATTTCCTTCAATCAGAATCTTTTCAGACCATGAGGAGGTTAAGCGTTCGTCAATATAAATAATTTCCACATTTAACCGTTTCTTAATGAACTGGCAAAAATTTTGGGTTTTTCGGGTTTGGGACGATTCGGTGCCATCCATGTTTAACGGCAACCCCGCAACGATTTTTTTCAGTTCGTATTTTTCAATGAGTTGACGGAAGGCTTCCAGATCGTCATCCCTTGTCTTTCGTCTTAAAGTCATCACACCTTGAGCCGTAATTTGAAGGGGGTCTGTTACCGCAATCCCAATGCGTTTGTCGCCAACATCAATTCCTAATATTCTTTCCATTTTTTTCCTATCTATTTCACTATATTTGTTATATCACCTTAATACAAAAATCCTTGCAGTAGGCCCCGCAATAACAACAAAGAACGCACTTGTCTTTGTTAAGTACCGCTTTGCCATTCTTAATGGACAAGGCCTTTTGTTTACAATGACGCACACATTCCCCACAGCCAATACACCAGTCACTGATTTGCAATGCCTTTGGAGCCGTCAAAACCGCTAATGCCAGTGCCTCGGAAATCGGTTCGCCATTAAATTGCTTTACATTGTACGAAACTTCGTCAATGGATTGAACCCCGATGGCAATGGCATCCAGATCCTTCAGACCCAATACATAGTCAAAACAGGCCTGTTTTTGGGACAAAAGATTGCCCCCGCCCAGTGGCTTCATGCCGTAAAGACCTTTCCCAGCAAGTTTTGCTTCATGAATCGCAACTTCCATTTCCAGATTTGTGCCATCCTCAATACCAATCCCGGTTCGATTAATCAAAGGGTGGATGACATCCAGTTCGGAAAAAGTAGCCGCATCCCGAACGCCTTCGATTCTGTGGGTTGAAATGCCAATGGCCCTGATCTTGCCTGCATCCTTCATCTTTATGAGGGCTTCAATGGCTTCCCAATGACCTTCGATGGTCTTTCGGCTCTCCTGTTCGTGGAGCAAATAAATATCTACGTAGTCACGACCAAGCTCTTTGAGCGCCCGATGCAATCTTTTTTCAACACCCACTGCCGTATAGTCATAGGACTTTGTGCTGATGATGACGTCTCGCCGCAGCTCTATGGCCTGATGCAAATGATCGTAGTTATTATATAAATCCGCGGTATCAAAAAAATTGACACCCAGATCAAGGGCAGCGGCGATAATCTCCCGACTTTCTGTAAGGGTTTTATTTTTTTGAAGAGGGCCGATGGTCAGACTTCCGAAGCACATCCGAGAAACCATAATTCCGGTATTTCCTAAGGCATTCATTTTCATCTCTTCACCCGGTCTTCCTAATTAAAATAGGGCTGCCTCTTTTGAGACAGCCCTATTTATATTCCTACTAAATACTGTTCAAATAACGTCGTACAAGTTCTTCCAATAACTCGTCTCGTTCAATCTTCTGTATAGCATTACGCGCTTCTCTATGACTTGTGATATAGGTCGGATCTCCTGACATGACATAACCTACAATTTGATTGATAGGGTTATAACCCTTTTCAACTAAAGCCTTATGAACATTACGCATTACACTGTCGATCTTCTGAGCCTTTTCGTTATCGACCTCAAACATAATTGTTCCTTGATCAATCACCGTATTTTCTCCCATTGTCATCTGACCTCCTTCACAATCAACTGTAATCATTTTAACCTAAAGACAACTAAAAGACAAGTCAAATGACGTAATTTTTAATTTTCTTTAGAAATCAGCTTAATTGCTCCCTTATGCAGCTTTCTCCCTTTTTAAGGGATTCCGCCAATTTTTCCGGGTATTTCCCTCCAGCCTGCGCCATATCGGGCCTTCCGCCGCCGCCGCCGCCGGCAATAGTCGCCACTTCTTTCACAAGCTTACCGGCATGAAAACCACGTTTGACAACATCTTTGGTTGCTGTTGCAATAAAGTTCACCTTGCCATCATGAACACTTCCCAGAAGTACTACGCCCGATCCCATCCGATCTTTTAGCAGGTCGCTGACGTTTCGAAGCTCATCCATTGGCATGTTTTCAATTTCGGCAATGGTCACTTGAATCCCATCAATGATCATCATCTTCTGTTGGATGTCCACAATCATATCCCCGGCAAATTTCTGTTTTAATTCTGCAATGGTCCGTTCCTTTTGTTTCCCGGCTTCGGTTAATTCATTAACTTTCTCCAGCAGCTGTTCCGGACTTGTCTTCATGAGATTGGATACATCAACGAGGGTATCATCCATTTTTTCAACAATATGCAAGGCATTGAATCCAGTTGCGGCTTCAATACGTCGCACCCCGGCTGCCACGCCGCCTTCGCTGAGAATTTTAAATAATCCGATTTTAGCAGAGTTGGTAATATGACAACCCCCACACAGCTCAGTGCTGAAATCCCCGACTTTTACGACCCGCACAATTTCACCGTATTTTTCGCCGAAAAGTGCGGTTGCCCCAAGGCTTTTGGCCTTATCGATGTTTGTTTCAAAAATTGAGACATCATAAGCTTCTAAAACCGCAGCATTGACAATATCCTCAACCCGACGTTTTTCTTCTCGTGTCATCCCCTGATAATGGTTAAAGTCGAATCGCAAACGGTCCGGGGATACAAAAGAACCGGCCTGTTCCACATGATCACCAAGGACTTGTTTTAACGCCTTATGCATTAAATGGGTTGAAGTATGATTTCGCTGGACCGCGTTTCTGAGATCTTTATCCACTTCACCCATAACGGTTTCGCCGACTTCAAAGCTTCCTGATTTTACAATTCCGGAATGAATGTGCCGGCCAAGACTGCCTTTTTTACAGTCATTGATTTCAATGAGCCCATTGCCCTTTTGAATAATGCCATGGTCACCGGTCTGTCCGCCGCTTTCCGCATAAAAAGAGGTTTGATCCAAAAGAACCAGAACCGCATCTCCGGCTTTAGCTTCCTGCACTAAAGCATCGTTGACATAAAGTCCGAGAATGGTGCCTTCGGCCACTAAATTATCATAGCCCACAAAGGTGTTCACCGCTTCGGCTCCCAGTGGGTTAAAGGGATCATCTGCCCATACTGCCAAATCACTGTTCCGGCGATCCTCACGGGCACGTTCCCGTTGGGCTTGCATTTCTTTTTCAAACTCGTTTTCGATAATGGTTAATCCCCGTTCTTCAATAATCTCTTTGGTAAGATCAAATGGGAACCCATAGGTATCATAAAGTTTAAATGCCCCGCCGCCTGGGAAAACCGTTTCTTCCATGGCCAGCACCTTATCGATTTCTATGTTTAGAAGCGCCATTCCCTGATCCAGAGTATCTTTAAAATGCTCTTCTTCAATATGAATCAGCTTTTGAATAAAATCCTGTTTTTCTCTGAGTTCCGGATAAGCACCTTCAGAAACACGTATGGCTTCTTTGGCCACATCATACAAAAACAGGTCCTTAATTCCCAATAATTTACCATGGCGTACCGCTCGGCGCAACAGCCGTCTTAATACGTAACCACGGCCTTCATTCCCGGGCATAACCCCATCGGCAATCATAAAGGTCACACTTCTGATATGATCGGTTACAACCCGAATGGAAACATCATCATCGGGATTCTCGCCATAGGTTACCCCAGCTTTTTTACAGATATAATTAAGCACATGTCCGACTGTATCAATTTCAAAAATCGTGTCGACGCCCTGCATAATAACGGCCAGACGTTCTAAACCCATGCCGGTATCAATATTGGGTTTGGGCAGTGGATTATAATTGCCTGCTTCATCTTTATTGAATTGGGTGAAAACCAGGTTCCAGAATTCAACGTAGCGGTCACAATCGCATCCGACCCCACAGGTTGGGCTGTCACAACCGTACTCGACGCCACGATCATAATATAATTCTGAACAGGGTCCACAGGGTCCCAGACCATGCTCCCAGAAATTGTCCTCTTTCCCTAAACGCACCAGCCGTTCTTTGGGGATACCCATCTCTTTATGCCAGATATCATAGGTCTCATCATCTTCTAAATAGACAGAAATAAATATTTTGTCTTCGGGCATTTCCATGACCTCAGTGCAAAACTCCCAGGCCCAGGAAATAGCTTCTTTCTTAAAATAATCTCCGAAGGAAAAGTTCCCAAGCATTTCAAAGAAAGTCCCATGTCGGGCTGTTTTTCCAACATTTTCAATGTCCGGTGTGCGAATACATTTCTGACAGCTGGCGATGCGTACTCGCGGGGGAATCTCGTCCCCGGTGAAATAAGGCTTTAAGGGTGCCATCCCCGAATTTATGAGTAATAAACTCTTATCGTTAATGGGAACAAGCGGGAAGCTGTTCAGGCGCATATGTTCTTTTGATTCAAAAAATGCCAAAAATTTTTCTCTAATTTCATTTAATCCCAATGGTTTCATATTTTCTCCTTCTTAATTAAGCTGATCGGTAGTTGCTAAAGTGTTGTGAGCTTCGCTGCCTGTTTACATGAAACAATTTTTCCACTATACGGTGTACAGTCTAACGACTGTTCGCCTATACGTTACAAAATTGTTCATCTAAACAGACATCAAAGCAATTTACGTTTTGTATTATTCATTTTGCAACTATCTAATTTAGCTCTTGATATAAATTTTCAATCGTATTCAGACTTTTGAATAATGCAAAAAAAGTCCCCTGCAATCAATGCAAGGGACGGTTATAATCCGCGGTACCACCCAAATTAGTGTTGGCTGGGCCATCACTCACTTTATTAGTTAACGGTTTCCCGGCTGCCGATACTATCTTGAAGTCAATTCAAGCTTTCTTGACAGCTGCTCAAACGTGGCAACCCTAAATTCATTATAAAGGACTCTCACCGCTGTCCTTCTCTCTGGAATAATTCCGTTTAGAATCTTCGTTTTCCATGCATTTTGATATTAAACTACAGTGTTGATTATATTGATTCCAAATATAAATGTCAATCCTTTTTTTATTCACTTAATTCATTTGAAGCAAAACCGGCGATAATATTTCCGCCGATTACTTTAATAGTTCCTAAAAGCGGAACCGCCATAATCATTCCCACTCCACCAAACATGGCCCCAAAAAAGAAAATAGAAAAAATAATAAAAACCGGATGCAGACCGACATTTCCAGACATGAGCTTTGGTGCCAGGAAATTACCGCATACCACTTGAACCACGGCAATAACAATAAGCATTGGAATTAACATCATGGGCTTGGTAAATAAGACAATAAAGGCAATGACAATGGTTCCGACAACCGGTCCAAAG
The DNA here is from genome assembly GCF_001263355.1 of Acetobacterium bakii. Lineage (GTDB taxonomy): Bacteria > Bacillota > Clostridia > Eubacteriales > Eubacteriaceae > Acetobacterium > Acetobacterium bakii. The sequence continues at coordinate 97,976 of NZ_LGYO01000006.1, read as the reverse complement.
TATGGGATCATCGTCGTGATACCAGCAACCACACCAATGATACTGGCATAGGGAATTCCTAGCGCGAAGGCGCCGATGCCTGTCGCAATACCGGCAATCAGAGAGGTCAGACCTTGGCCCTTAATGAAGCCGCCAATGACAAGATCAATATCACAGCACATTTTCAACATATCATTTCTGTATTTCAAAGGCACCAGATACATAATTCCATTAATAAAAAATTCCTTGTCCAACAGTATAAAAATAGTGACCAGGGGAATAATGATCAAATTCATCAGCTGTCCACTGTTTTGGAGAATGGCATTGCTGATCCCTTGAAGAGCCGTTCCAAATCCTTTGAGAACATTCCCAAGAATTTCTTCAATGTTAAAGTAGTTTGAAATTTGCGAATTGCTGATGTGTGTCACATAATTCGTAATTTCTGTACTGTACTGCTGTAATTGACTAATGAAATTGGGAATACTGCTGATCATCCCTGAAATGCTGGCAATGAGACTGGGAATAAAGCTCATAAAAGCACTAATCACCAACACCAATACAACCACAAAGACAATAAGTACTGATAGTCCTCTATTAAATCCCCGGCGTTCGAAACTCCCTACCAGAGGATTTAACAGATAAGCCAGAATAACAGCTATAAAAAATGGACTAATCATGCCTTTAAATGTTGGCCAAATCATAAAGATTAAAATGCCGATAACCAATACTACAATAATGTTGATTATTAATAACCGCTTTTTATCCGGTGATACCTGCATCTATCTCACCCCCAACAATTTATTGGCAATGCCAGCGCCCTGGGCTTTAAAATCCGGGTCAAACATTCCCTTTTGATAGGTCAGTATCTTATTTTTATAAATAAGTTCTGAAGCCTCAGCCACTCCAAAGCCATTGTCAATGTCATCAAAAAAACTTCTTGATATTTCATAGCTTAAGATTTTAAAGGTATCACTGTCAATGATGGCATTTACAATGCGCCCAAAACGATTGCCATTGATATCCTCCACGGGATAATCCATTAAAGAAAAAGATTCGGCAAGGTATTTTTTGACCTCTTTTGCCTTTATTCGAATGATTTCTCTTTCATCCTCTATGATCAACCGTTTATAATTCACGTCAACAATACTTTTTGGTTCAAAGAATTGAGATTTTGCAAACAGCCCGCCAGGATTAATCACCAAATATTTCACCACGTTATCAACGACAACAAGACTCTTAACCAGACCATGACGCCTTCCGTTATTCTTTGAGATTACTTCTACATTCAGTAAAATATTTGCCTTCATGCCTTCCCCCTTATCTCTTCTCTTCTTTTCTGACATTTCCTATATCTTACACTAAAAAAAAACGAAAGGCAATGACCTTTCGTCTGAGGCTGCAGCTAAAGTAAGTCCTGGGGACAATCGTAACATCAGTTGTCTGCATCATGGCGAACAAGCGCTAGCCTGTACGATCATGCAGCAGACAACGATTTACCATTGTCTCCGGGACGGGTTTCTCGATAACCTCAGCTGAAAGACAAAGACCTTTTATTTCCTCTGTTTTTTAAGCATATTAGGCTTCAATAATGGTCAGAACTTCTTTTTCGTCATAAATAAACTCTATTTTATGCGCAAAAAGACCATTTACATGGCCCCCAATCTGTCGATCCTCTGATATAAAATGAAAGTGCCATCCTAGCACATTAAACCCTTCCGCGGATTGAGGACAGTGAACACCCACCAGGGTTCCTTCAATATTTTCGTAAATATAGATATCCTGGTCATCAACGATTTTTTTTAACTCATCGTATGGTTTTGTCTGGGGCCAAACACTGTGTATGGCAATTTTTTCAAACACCCCGGAAATTTGACTTAGGATCAGCTTCTGTTGATCTCCGATGACGTCGTCAAGGCTTTCTTTAAGCGCTGTCAAATTCCCATAAACATCCAACACAACGGGTGCTTTCTTTCCCAGAAATCCCAGAGTTGCAAAAGGAGTTGTTTCCGAATCTTTCACAGCCTCCAGGGTGCAATCTCCCAAAGCCCGATAAACCACACCACCAACAACAATCATCTCACCATTGAGACCATGAAAGGTACCAAACCCAGTGTTTCCAAACTCAAGCATACGCCGGATCGAAAGCTGTCCGTCATAGCCTCTGTTCTGGAAGGTTGCCAGGGTCGACACCTGATAGAGTTCTTCTTTTCTCATCAGTTTCTCCTTTATACCCCAAAAATAAAGGCATAGCTTCTAAGTCTTTCAGAAGCTACACCTTGTTTATTATGAATTATGCTTTTTTGCTTTTGTAGTCTTCAATGGCTGCCTGTATGGCTTCTGCTGCCAATACTGAACAATGTATTTTTTCAGCAGGAAGGCCACCCAAAGCATCAACAACATCAGAGTTTTTAAACTTAGCTGCTTCTTCAATGCTTTTACCAATAATCATATCCGTTGCCATACTGCTGCTGGCAACTGCGGCACCACAACCAAAGGTTTTAAACGAAGCATCCTGAATAATGTCATCATCACCAATTCTCAAGAATATTTTCATAATGTCCCCACATGCGGGACTTCCTACTTGACCAACACCATTTGCATCTTCAAGTTCACCCACATGTTTAGGACAGGTAAAATTCTCCATTACTACATCTGTATATTCCATTTTAATTCTCCTTCTAATTTTTAATGTTGGTGATGCGATGCTTTTGCAAACACGGCATCATCGATGGGACAATTTGCATCAATCGGCGACATTTTTCTTAATCGCTCAATAATTACAACGAGATTATCCACGACATAATGTATATCTTCCATGGTTGTGTTTTTCCCAATGGATAATCGCAGGGAACCATGAGCAACTCCAGCTGGCAATCCAATCGCCAGTAGCACATGTGATGGATCCAGAGATCCCGATGTGCAGGCGGACCCGCTGGATCCTGCGATACCAATAATATCAAGGCTCAGCAAAATGGATTCCCCTTCAATATAGTCAAAACAGAAATTAGCATTTCCTGGAAGTCGTTGTTCAGGGTGTCCGTTTAATCTGACTTGCGGAATTTTTTCCATAATCCCTTTAATTAGGACATCTCGCAAAGTTTTCATATGAATCATATTATCTTCAAGATGCTGAACAGCAAGTTCAGCTGCTTTCCCAAAGGCAACAATTTCAGCTGTATTTTCGGTTCCGGCACGTTTCCGACGCTCCTGAGCGCCACCATGAATAAGGTTATCAATGGGCACGCCTTTTCTGATATAAAGAACCCCAATACCCTTTGGCCCATAAATTTTATGTGCTGAAAGGGACAGTAGATCAACATTTAAATCCTTTACGTCAACCGGTAAATTACCCAGAGCCTGAACCGCATCGGTATGGAAAATAATTCCTTTTTCTTTAACAATTTCGCCGATGGCTTTGATGGGTTCAACGGTACCGATTTCGTTATTTGCAAACATAATCGTTACCAAAATGGTATCCTTGCGGATTGCCTTTTTAAGGTCTTCCAATGATATGAGCCCATATTCATCCACCGGCAGGTAGGTCACTTCAAAACCCTGTTTTTCTAAATATTCACAAGTATGCAACACAGCATGATGTTCAATGGTAGTGGTGATAATATGCTTGCCTTTGGCCTGATTTTTCATGGCGATACCTTTAATTGCCCAGTTATCTGATTCTGATCCACTTCCGGTAAAATAAATTTCACTGGAACTTGCATTAATGGCGGTGGCAATCTGCAACCGTGCTGCTTCAATGGCCTTTTTTGCTGCGCGTCCTTCGGCATATATTGAAGATGGATTTCCATAACCTTCAGTGAAAAATGGAAGCATCACTTCCACAACCGATGGATCAACGGGTGTTGTTGCTGCGTGATCTAAGTATATTCTTTTCATTTTTTACCTTTCCAGGGACTTGTTTTCCATTAAATCCCGTAATGATCGATGATCGATCACATTGTTAATGCTGTCTCTAATATCTTCCCAAAGACCTCTTGTGAGGCAATCCAGAGATTTAATACATTCATAATTTTCATTTTTATTTGCACATTCAGCAACTTCGATGGGTCCTTCCAGTGCTCTGATAATATCACCGACGTTTATGTCGGAAGGATCTCTGGATAATAAATATCCACCATGAGCACCTCTCTGGCTCCTTACCAACCCGGCATTTTTAAGGGCTGAAAAAAGTTGTTCCATATAAGAATCTGAAAAATTATGTTTTTCAGAAATCTCTTTAATCGAAATCGGTCCCTGTCCGTAATGGAGTGCCAACTCTACCATTGCAAGGACACCATATCTTCCTTTTGTGGAAAGTCTCAATGATTAAACCTCCCTATATGTATTTCCCAGTATTCCGCTGGGTTATAGTATGTATTATAGCACTTTATTATTATTTATCAAGTATATTTTAAAAATTTATAAAAAAAAAGACCTGGCTTTGGAAACTTAATTCCAAAGCACAGGCCTTTCAATCTTTTATAAAAGATTTTATTTTTCGTCATCGTCTCCGAAAAGTCCGCTGAACATATCTCCAAATGAATCACCCAGGGTGACATTGGCTGTTTCTTCGTATACAGTTTTATTACGATTACTCGTGTTCTGGCTTTGTGGTCTACGATTTCGATCGCCACCGCCGCCGCCATAGCTGCTGCTTCTATCTCTGCTTGAGCTGCTGCTTGAACTACTGCTTGAACTGCTACTTGAGCTGCTGCTTGAACTGCTGCTTCTCTGGGTAGGAGCTGGACGAGCTGGTGCTTCTTCCGTTGCTTTTTTACTGAGGCTGATTTTTTCTTTTTCAGCGTTTATGCCGATAATTTTAACGGTTAAAACATCCCCTGTTTTTAATACAGAAGCAACCGATTCAACTCGGTTATAGCTGATTTCAGAAACATGAATCAAACCTTCAACACCAGGAATTACTTCAGCGAAAGCACCAAAGTCCAAGATATTGGTAATTGTGACTTCAACAAGATCATCAACTTTGTTTTTAGCAACAAAATCATCCCATGGACGATCTAATAATGCTTTAACACTTAGCTTGATTTTCTTGTCTTCTTCATTTTTAGCAATAACCTTTGCTTCAATTTCCTGACCTTTTTCAACAATATCTTTTGGTTCGTTGATTTTTTCCCAAGTTAAATCGGAGCGATGGACAAAACCATCAATTCCTTCAAGATCTACGAAAATACCAAAATTAGTAATGGTCTTAACGATCCCTTTAATGACATCATCAACGTTTAATTCAGCAAAACGTTTTTCTTTCATTTCTTTAACTTGTTCTCTGCGATCTTTCATATCTTTTTCAAGAATGATTTTTTGTGAAAGAATTGCACGACGTCTTTTAGGATTATAATCAATGATTATACCCTTGACTTTTTCTCCAATAAGAGTATTCAAGTCTTTGACATAACGTACGTGATATTGTGAAGCCGGCATATAAATATCAGTAAATCCGATATCTACAATTAAACCATTTCCAGAAATATCTTTTATTGTTCCTTCTAAGATTGTTTTATTATCAAAGGCGTCACTTAACTGTTTTTGAACCAGTCGGTTATCGTATTTGATTTTTGAAAGCTTAACATTTCCTGAGCCTTCATTTAAATCAGTAACAATACACCAAACCTTATCACCTAACTGAACAAGCTCGGATAACACCTCGTCGCTTTTCCATGTAAAATCATTTTTCTTGATAATACCGTCTGCTTTGTAACCAATGTTCAGGATAACTTCATCCTCATCGATGTGAATAACTTCACCCTCAATTTCGGTTCCACGACGAATTGTCTTCAGTGATTCTTCAATTGATTTTGCAAAATCGAAATTCGCATCATCATCTTCATCAATTTCTTCGACAACAACGGCCTTTTCTACTGGTTCAACCACTTCTGCCGGTTCAACCACTTCTACTTCAACAATTGGTTGTTTTTCGGTCGTAATTTCTTCGACCACGTTTTCTTCAGCAATTTTGTTTTGCTCTTCCATACCTTCCAATACCTCCTTAACGATCCAATCCGGTGTTGATGCCCCTGCAGTAATGCCAATCTTTCGATACTTCATTACCTCAGTGAGATCTAAATCCCGAATGGTTTCTATGTGACAAGTGTTTTCGCAATAGGATTTGCAGATATCGGCCAGCTTCTGAGTATTCGAACTGTGATATCCACCAATTACGATCATATATTCTACTTCTTTTGCAGTTTTCGCTGCTGCTGCTTGTCTTTCAGCCGTAGCACTGCAAATAGTATTAAATATAACAACTTCATTAACCTGTGACTTAATTGCATCACAAATTTCATTGAACTTCGATTCAATGATCGTGGTCTGAGCCACGATACATATTCTACCATAAATCCCAATATTTTCCAACTCATTTATATCATTTATTATTAAAGCTGAATCATTGCACCAACCATTGGCTCCAATCACCTCTGGATGATTCTTGTTTCCAATAATTACAATCTGATATCCAGCTTCAAAATAAGTTTCCACCTTTTTTTGAACCGCCCGAACAAAGGGACAGGTTGCGTTGACGATAGGAATGGCTTTGTTTTTTATGTCTTCGATAATTTTTTTACCGACACCGTGGGAACGCAAAATAATACACCCACTTTCAATAACCGCCACATCCTGATCTTCGAGGATTTCAACCCCCTGATCCTTTAATAGCTCAGTCACCTGAGCATTATGACTAATGGGTCCCAGTGTGTAAATGTGGCCCTGACAGGATTCAAGGGTATCTGTCACCATCTTCATAGCATTTTCAATGCCGAAACAATACCCCGCTTTTTCTGCTATTATAATTTCCATTTTAACCTCTGCAACCTATTTTAAACCGTAGACAATATCCATTATTTTTTCTCCCAGAGTAACGGTTTCCTCATCGGATAGTTTCTTCCCGTAGTACTCAGTGAGATATATGGGTTCTCCAACAATAATTTCAACCTTATGTCTGAATCTATATTCGCCGCGAATCCCTACCGGGATAATCGGTGATTTAGTTTTAATGGCGAAAACCACAAACCCGCTGGCCGCCTGGATACGCTCCCCAGGGTTCACGCGTCGACCTTCCGGAAAAATGCCAAGCAGCTGATTCTCCTTAAGAATCTTAAGAGAAGTCTTAATAGTATCGATTCCCACTTTTCCCCGATTTACTGGAAAAGCATGACATTGTCTCATCAGCCACCCTAACAATGGATTTTTAAAAAGCTCGGCCTTTGCCATAAAATGAATATCCCTTGGGGTAATGGAAGCAACCACACAGGGATCATAAATGCTCACATGGTTTGGACAAATAAGCGCACTTCCCTCCCTTGGTATATTTTCTTTCCCAATAATAGTAAATTTAAACCATATGCAATTAATTAAATAGACAATTCCACGGCAAATTTTATATATCATGCCCGAACCTCGTCAATATATTTTTTTATTGCAGCGCATACCTCGTCAATACTTTTCCCTGTGGTGTCAACAACAATCGCATCTTCAACTTGAACCAAAGGTCCTTCGACGCGATTGCGATCGTTGTCGTCCCGTTGCTGAATTTCCTGTTTGATACTCGCCAGTTCTTTTTCAATGCCTTTGGCATCCAGCTCTTTTTTTCTCCGAATCGCCCGTTCGGTAACATCGGCATCCAGAAAAAATTTATATTCCGCTTCCGGCAATACCACTGAACCGATATCACGGCCATCCATGATCACCGACTGATCTCCGGCAATTTTCTTTTGCTGCGCAACCAATAACTCCCGGACTTCTTTGATACAGGCGACATCCGAGGTATGAAGGGAAACCAATGGGGTCCGAATGGATTCTGTGACATCTTCGCCATTACAGAAAACTTTTTCCCCTTCAAAGCGGATCTCCGCTTCCTGTGCCAGTTTAATAATTTTTTCGGTATCCGAAAAGTCATCGCCCTGGAGTAAAACCCGGTGGGCAATACATCGATACATGGCTCCGGTGTCAAGATAGATAATTCCATAGTCTGCTGCAATCATTTTTGCAATGGTGCTTTTTCCTGCGCCAGCAGGACCGTCAATGGCTATTTGCATTTTCTCCCCCTTATTGAATGCTGCATGATAATTGCAGTTATTATTCGATGGCGTTGCCTGCCAGCCAGCCTGTGGAGGCGGCGATTTGAATGTTAAATCCGCCGGTGAGGGCATCCACATCCAGCATTTCTCCGGCAAAATATAGATTTTTTATTTTTTTCGAAGCCATAGTGCCAGGATCCACTTCTTTCACATCCACTCCTCCGGATGTGATGATGGCCTCGGTAAAGTCCCGGAGACCAGCAACATTAATTACAAGATTTTTAAAACACTGGACCAGCTTTTTGCGCTGCTCCCTGGTGATCTGATTGACCTTTAGGTTTGGATCGATGCCGGAAAGCTCAACCATAATCGGAATCATTTTCGAAGGCAATAAATCCCCCAGGGCATTGGCAAAGTTTTTATTATTATATTTTTCAAAATCCCGTTGCAACCGGTTTTCCATTTGTTCCATGGTAAGCCCCGGCTTTAAATCCAGGATTAATTCGTAGGTTTTAGGGCTCGCTGTAATATATGAACTAAGCGATAAAACCAATGGTCCGGAAACCCCAAAATGGGTAAACAGCATTTCGCCTAATAGGGATTTTACTTTTATATCGCCTTTGGGAGTCTTCCTGCTCAGTGTCAGGGTCACATTTTTCAGTGCCAAACCCTGAAGTTCCCGTGGCCAATCTTCTTTGGTGTTCATCGGAACCAAGGCTGGTTTGGGAAATTTTATACGATGTCCATATCTTTCCAGCACACTAAAAAAGTTCCCGTCTGATCCGGTTGAGGGATAGCTTTTCCCTCCGGTTGCTAAAATCACGGCATCATATAATCGGGATTCTCCATTTTCCAGAACAATTCCTTTTACGGTATCATCTTCAACAATCAGATCGACGATCTTTTCATTTAACCGAACATGACATTTCTTTTGGTGTAGAGCATTTTTAAAGCCCTTAATAACATCATTTGATTTATCCGTAACGGGAAAAACCCGTTCCGCACGTTCCACTTTTAGCGCAACCCCATGTTCTTCCATTAACGCCATGAAATTTTCATTGGTGAATGAATAAAGGGCACTGTATAAAAAGCTGTGATTACTGACGATATTCTCAAAATAATCCCCAATATCGCAGGCATTGGTAAGATTGCACCGTCCTTTTCCCGTAATGTAAAGCTTTTTACCCAGTTTTTCATTGCCATCGTACAAATCAACGGCATGGCCGTTATTTCCTGCTGCCACAGCGGCCATCATTCCTGCTGGGCCGCCTCCAACTATTACTATTTTACTCATTTATTTTTTTTATGTCCTTTCATGAACTCATTTTCCAACTCATCGCCTGTATAAATAAAATGATCCCGCCATATTTCTTCCAGTTCATTAAATGTTTCCTTTGTTTTTCCAATATTTCGAAGTCCAACCGAAATAACCAGGGCATTAATCAGAGAAAGCGGCGCTACCAGAGAATCTACAAATGAATAAACATTGCTCTTGGCAATCAGGCGATACTCGGTAAACGCATTTATAGGCGCGTTGTCATTATCCGTAATTGTAATTATTTTGACGCCTTTGTTCTTTAAAAATTCCACGGCTTCATATGTTTTTTGAGCATACCTGGGAAAACTGATGGCAATGACCACATCTTCTTCATTAACCTTAATCAGATGCTCATAAATATCCGTAACGCCATAATTCACCACCCGCACATTATCCAGAATGAGATTCAGATAATAGCCTAAATGCTCGGTTAACAATGTGGTGGTCCGAAAACCAATGATGACGACCTTTCTGGCATCTAAAATTAAATCAATGGAAGATTTAAATGTTTCGTAATCAAAATCTTCAAATGTTGCATTGATATTTGAGGCATCTGTCTTTAATACATTGTGAACCGTTTCCTGAAGGGCTTTTTCTTTTTCCTCATTTCTGAGGGTCATATTAATACGTTCTATGGTAGTGAGCTTACTGTTCATTTCATTCTTCAATGCTCGCCGAAACTCAGGATAACCTTCATATCCCAGGCTTACCGAAAAACGAACCACAGTTGCTTCGCTAACTTTAACGCTTTTAGCCACTTTAATGGCTGACATTTCAGAAACCCGTTCATAATGACTAAATACATAATCTGCAATCAGTTTATGACTCTTACTGAGTTTGGGATAATGCTGTTTTATGGCTGAAAATATATCTCTATTTTCATTTTTCCCATTTGTATTCTCTTCCATAACTTACCTCATTCTCTGAATAATAACGAGTGTTGGCGGTGATTTTCGATTTAAAGTCCGAAAGTGATGTGCCACAAACGGTTTTTTTAGAGTTTCACACCAGTTTAAAACTGCTTCGGCTTCCTGTTGCCCTCCGGGATGGCCCGGATAAAGCGCAACTGTTATAATTCCCCGGGGCGCTAATAGCGTAAGTGCGGCCTCCAAAGCCCTGAGGGTCGTTTTGTCGGATGTTACAATATGGTGGTCCCCATTGGGCAGATACCCCAGATTAAAGACAATGGCCTTGACTGTGCTTGGGTTGATCCCCTTTAGCGCTAAAACCTCTGCCAACTCTTCATGACTGTGGTGAATTAGTACTACTCTGGATTCAAGACCGTTTTTTTCAAGCTTTTCTTTTACCTGTTCAAGGGCCGCTTTCTGAATATCAAAAGCATAGACGGACCCATAGCCGCCGGTACATTGTGCAAGGAGCAAGGTATCCTCGCCGGTACCGGCAGTAGCATCCACTACAATATCGCCTGGTTCAATCACTGATTTAATAAATTCCCCGGCTAATGTTGTAACTCTAATGAGATTATTTTCCACTGCAACCGGCACAGGGTTTGAAAAATTCAGCGGGAAAGTCATGATGAATCAGATTGCCTGATGATTCTTCCATTTCATGTTCCTCAAAATATTTTTTCAATTCATCCGGGGTGTTATGAACAACCAGGGTTGTACATCCTTCCTGAGCTATTTTAAAAAGCAGCGTTCTGATGATACCATCAAAAATTGCCATAGACTGTTCGCCCTGATTAACCATCACCATTTCAAAAATATCAATCTGTTCTTTTTCATAAAGAAAACGTACTGCACCAAGGATCTCACTGGTATCCGTATCTTCGGCGGCAATAAATAAATCCATTTCTTTTTCCTTTTCAGGGAAAAGCTTTCTCATTTCTTCAAAGTCTCTTGGAAATCCTATTTTTACCATAACTTTTCATCTCCTCTTAAATAATTAATTTCATCATCTCTCAGATACCGCCATTCGCCGGGATTTAAATTTCCCAGGGTTAGTTTTCCGACGGCAACTCGTTTTAAATCCTGGATTGGATGTCCCAGAACCCCACACATTTTTCGTATTTGACGCTTTTTTCCCTCATGGATAATCATTTCAAGCTGGGTTGACTGGTCAAAACATTCCAGAATCTTCACTGCCGCAGGGGCGGTATGATAATCTTCGACTTCCATCCCCTGGCGAAAATATTGAAGACTGGCTTCTGAAGGTGTCCCTCTTACCAAACCAACATAGGTTTTACTGAATTCATGTTTGGGATGTGTTAAACGAAACGTCAATTCGCCGTCATTGGTCAACAACAACAACCCTTCGGTTTCCATATCCAATCGTCCCACGGTATAAAGACGTTCATCAATGTCCACCAGCTCGAGGACACTCTGTCGTCCGTGATCATCCTGAGAGGTTGACACAATCCCTTTTGGCTTATTGATCATGATGTATATTTTTGTTGCCGTTGACAGAGTCCTACCATTAACCGCAATCACATCACTTTCCGGATCGATGGCAAAGCCCGGGGTGGTAACCACCACCCCATTGACTTTGACCAATCCCTGACTTATGAGTTCCTCGGATTTTCTCCGGGAAGCGACACCACACTGTGCCATGTATTTTTGTATTCTCAATGCGTCTCCTATTCTTGTTTATTATTGGTTTCAATGCCGTTTAAATCAAACTGTTCCTGTTTTCCCTGGGAAAAAACCTCGAATTCGGGCATTTCCTCAAGGTTTGTAAAACCCACGGACCGTAAAAATTCCGGGGTGGTTTTGTAAAGTATTGGTCGGCCCGGGGCTTCAAGGCGGCCGGCATCGGAAATTAAGCCGCGGTCCAGTAGCCGCTGAATGGCACTGCTGGAACTCACACCCCGGAGCTCGTCGATGACAAGGCGGGTTACCGGCTGGCGATAGGCCACAATGGCCAGGGTTTCCTGCGCTGCCCGGGATAATCCGGTTGATTGTTTATGTTTTAAGACTTCCCGGATATAATCATAATGCTCGGGCTTGGTGGATAATTGATAGGTATCTTTGATTTGAACCAGTCGCATGCCCCTTGCCTTGTCTTGATAATCCTGCTTGAGGATTTCCATGACAAAGCGAATTTCCAGTGGGGACTTATCCAAACAGCGGCAAAGATCATTTAAGCCGATGGCCTCCCCGGCACCGAAAAGAATGCCTTCGATAATACCTGTGAGCTCGTCGCTATCCAAGATCTTCGACCTCCCTTCTGATTTGAAAATCAATGAAAACACGGTTTTGTTCAAGCCGTATGCCACTGGTTTTAACCATTTCCAGTAAGGCAAGCAGCGTAACCACCACCTCATCTCGTGAAATAAAAGGGTGGAGCAATTCCGAAAAACTCAGACCGGCCTGTCCGCACTGGACTAAAGCCGCGGTAATTTCGGTGATCTTTTCTTCCACATTAAAGAGTTCCCGAATAATTTTCTGTGGTGGCACAATGGCTTCCCGATCTTCTTCTTTTAGTAGCAATAAACCTTTAAAGCTTTGCATTAAAGCCATTGGATCGAGCACCAGGGGTTCTTTGTCCTCATTTATAGGAATGTATTCAGGATCCCTGTATATGGCACAAAGCTCTCGCTGTTCCCGTGTCCCCAAATAAGCGCTGATTTCCTTAAATATCTTGTATTCAACAAGCTGCCGAATAAGCCGCGCCTGGAGATCTTCTTCATTTTCAGATTCGACTTCATCTTTTGGCAACAGCATCCGGGATTTTATTTCCAAAAGCCGGGCGGCCATCACAATAAATTCACTGGCTACTTCCATATCCAGCTTTTTCCATACCTGAATTTGACTCAGGTATTGTTTTGTAATTTCGGAAATGGGGATATCGTAAATATCGATTTTGTTTTTTTGAATAAGATGGATGAGCAGGTCCAGCGGTCCTTCAAATCCTTCCAAACTCACAGCATAACCCATGGTTTTAGGACCAGAACAGACTAAAGATGGGGGTCAGAATGGTTAAGAACAGACTTTCGATACCATTAATGGCCGGATTGATAATCATCCCTAGAAGCCCACTAAATGCCAGCACAAAGATGGCAATCATCCCATAACGTTGGAATTTATAAAAAACCGGCAGCGCCTTTGGGGGCAGAAAAACCATCAGGATCTGGGAACCGTCCAATGGGGGGATGGGAATGATATTAAAAACCGCAAATACAATATTGTATAAATAAACATATTGCAAAATGGTACTTAAAATTTCATTTTGTAATGGGTACACTGCCAAAAAGGCAGCCATGCCGATAAATGCCAGCAGCAGGTTCGTTGCAACCCCTGCCAGGGAAACAACAATTGTCCCTTTCTTTCGGTTTTTAAAATACATCGGATTCACCGGAACCGGTTTTGCCCAGCCAAACCGAAACAACAGCATGGAAATAAATCCCAACGGATCGATATGTTTAAAAGGATTAATGGTTAATCGCCCGGCGTTTTTCGCAGTGGGATCGCCCATGGCATCAGCAGCAAACCCATGGGCCATTTCGTGAAAGCTTATGGCAATAAGAATTCCCGGAAGGCTGAGTACAAGATTGAATAAATACTCCGGAGTAAAATTAAACATTAGTTACACCACCCTGAAATTCCGTCTTTTTTTATCAAATAATCAAAAATTTCATGTTTTACTAAAAAATCTCTGCCTTTTTTCATTTTATCTCCTCTATATAATTTAAATTTTCAGTCGATTATAAGCGCACTGAAATATGCTTAAGCATAACCCAAAATAGATGATTTATTTCAATGCCCGGCATCAAAATAAATCATCTATTTTTATTGAACATCTATTCGCATTCCTAAAAAAAATCTCTGGAAGTAAGCGAAAAGTAATATCCTAATGCGGCTGCTGTTTTTCCATCCGAAAATAAACCATTCACAAAAAGAGCTCGCGCAGTACGCATTGGAATTTTCACTTTTTTTAAAAATTCATCAGGATCTTCTTCTTTTGGATCATATGCAAACTCTGTTGCACAAAATAGGGTAATTTTTTCTGAACAATACCCCGGGGTGGGGAAAAAATCGCCGAGCTTAAATAAATTAAGGGGTCGATATCCAATCTCTTCCTGACATTCCCGGATGGCCGCTTCTTCCGGGATTTCCCCAGGATCAATCAGCCCAGCGGGAATCTCAGTTAAAACGCGCTTCGTTGCAATACGATATTGCTTCACAAAAATCATCTCTTGACCCATCACAGCTAAAATCGCCACTGCACCCTTGTGTGAGATGATTTCTCTTTTTGCGATGCCACCATCAGGCAACTCTACATCATCCACTCGAAGATTCAGAAGGTGACCATTGAAAATTTCCTCTGTTTTTATTGTTTTTTCATATAATTTCATTAAGCATCCCCGGATTTTTTCTCTGAGATCAATCGTTCCAATTCATCCCTGAATGAAGCCACATCTTTAAATTGACGATAAACCGAAGCAAATCGAACGTAGGCAACTTCATCTAATGATTTTAATGCAGCCATAACCTGTTCCCCAATATAGGACGAGGGAACCTCTTTCATTTCACTCTGATAAAGAGTACGTTCAAGAGCATCCACAAGATTTTTAATATCATCAATGGGAACGGGACGTTTTTCACAGGCCTTGATCATACCATTAAATATTTTGTTCTTATCAAAGGATGTACGCTGCCCACCTTTTTTCACAACGATGAGTGGAATATCTTCAACGCGTTCATAGGTCGTAAAACGCTTATTGCATTGAGAACACTCCCGCCGTCTTCGAATCATGTTCCCGTCCTCAGTTGGACGAGAATCCACAACCCGACTTTCATCAAATGCACAAAATGGACATTTCATATTTTTTTAGTCTTCTCGTGTTAAGAAATCAGGAATGGAAAATTCACCGACGTTACTGCTTGCGCTTTTTACAACTTTTTTAATAACAGCTTTCTTTTCTTTCTCTATTCCTGAAAGGAAACCTGTTGCAATAATTGTAATTTTAATTTCATCACCCAAAGATTCATCAATGGTTGCGCCAAAGATAACATTCGCATCAGGATCAGAGGCTTCTCTGGCAATACTGGCGGCACGATCAACTTCAAAGAGTGACAGATCTTCTCCTGCAGTAATATTAAGCAGAACGCCTGTAGCGCCATCAATTTGAGTTTCAAGTAATGGACTGAGAATAGCTTGTTTAGCAGCATCTTCCGCACGGTTTTCACCGGTTCCACGACCAACGCCCATGTGTGCCAGACCGGTATCTTTCATAATGGTTTTCACATCAGCAAAGTCAAGGCTGATCAGACCAGGCATGGAAATCAGGTCGGAGATACTTTTAACGCCTTGCAGGAGTACGTCATCCGCTAATTTAAATGCTTCCTTAAGAGATGTTGATTTATCGGCCATTCTTAACAGACGATCATTGGGAATTGTTACCAGTGAATCGACATTTTCCTGTAAAAATTCACTGGCAATCTGGGCATTACGCATCCGCACACGGCCTTCAAAAGAGAAAGGTTTTGTGACAACACCAATGGTTAAAATATCCATATCTTTGGCAATTTTCGCGATAATTGGGGCCGCACCGGAACCGGTTCCACCACCCATACCAGCCGTTAAGAATAAGAGGTCCGTATCCTTTATGATATCTGCGATCGCATCTCTGCTTTCTTCAGCAGCCTTTTGGCCAATCTCAGGATTTCCGCCTGAGCCAAGACCCTGGGTTAATTTTTCACCAATTTGGAGCTTTTTTTCTGCTAAAGCCAAGGCCAGGGCTTGTTTATCTGTATTGATTGCAATAAAATCAACGCCCTTCATTCCAGCTTCGATCATGCGGTTAATGGCATTATTTCCACCCCCACCTACACCAATGACACGGATTTTTGCAAAATTGTCATAATTTCCATCTAATTCAAACACTTTTTTTCCTCCTCTTACTATACAGCTTTCTCTATTATTCTTGAAATTTTTCAATTGTCCTGTATTTCCTGTTTAACCAAAAACCTTCATTAAATTCCAGCAACTTTGGTTGTTTTTTCGCATCTAATAAAACTCTTTCCATAAAATATCAAAAGAAAGAATTCCTCACTTCTTTATATTAACCTTTATTTCCAAATTTTTCAACTGTTGAATCACACTTTCATGATAAATTAAGTAAAATATCCTTTAATATCTTTATTAACGCTGTATTAATAAAGATATTAACGATTAATGTGGTTCTTAATTAAAATTTGTTACCTTGGTTTAACCACAGGTTTCGTTCCTGCGGTTAAATTGATAATCATATTACTGGTGTTCTGATCGAGTGTATTGTTTATGTAATTTTCATTTTCAGCGAAATTATCATAGTCCCATACAATCAGAATGGATCCATTTTTAGTGACAATTTCATAGGTATTGTTGTCCGTCATCCTTACTTCCGATATTTTGTTAAGCTTGCTATTGTCCTGAAGATCTTTTAAGATATTCATAATCGTATCAAAACGCCAATAGGGTTCCACCACAACCTTTTTGCCGATATCCGAAATGGTCACACTTTCAGATCCAATAATAATAGGGATGTCAGTTTTTCGCAGGTAATCCCCATTTTCAATAAGCTTATAGTCTCTTGAAATGTAAGTTACTTTATCTTCAAAATTAATGGCACAGATGGGGGTGGACTCCTGCATCCGGACCAGAATTTTATTTGGCATAATCTTGGTGATTTCCAGATCATCCAAATTAAGAAGCGCATTGATCTGGTAATTGGCCCTATTTAAATCCACTAAGAAAATACTCTCGCCGATTTGAATGCCCGAGGCATCAATAACCGATTGGGCATCGATGATTTCATTTCCAACCACTTCAATTTCCGTAACATTAAATAAGCCCTGTTCCATAGCCTGATAAACAAAAAAGCTTATCACTCCAATTAAAGCAAGGATAACGAGGGTTGTAATGGACCGCTTGACAATCCGTTTACGCTTATTCTTTTTTCGTTGGATACGGCGTTGCTCTCGCAACGCTTGTCTGGTCATTTCGGACAGCTTTCGCGTATCATTGTGGTTTCCTATTCTGGATCGTTTCATCATTACTCCATAAGTTTATTTATTTCCTCATAAATACGATCCCCGGCATCGAGAATTCTTAAGCTTTTTGAAATTTTCCCCATTTTTTTCAATCGGGTTTCGTCATTTAATAATTCTTCGACGGTTTCCCACAGTAATTCTGGGGTTAGCATCGCGTCTTCAATTAAAATACCGGCACCCTGATCAGTAAGAACCCGGGCATTAAAATCCTGGTGGTTTCCGGCTGCCATGGGGTAGGGAACCAAAACTGAGGCTGTTCCCGCCGCGGCGATTTCCGCCACTGACATAGCTCCCGCACGGCTGACCACAAGGTCTGCAGCTCCTAAAAGCCGGTAAACCTCATTGCTGTATGCCTGAATATGATTATTTTCTGATGATTTTATTCCCAGACCACTAAAAGCCTTTAGCACCTCATCGTATTGCTGTTTTCCGGTGAGATGGTAAATCACCCGATCATTTCTATTCTCCCAGGCTTTCATCAGGGTTAATGCACCATCATTAATGGATCCGGCGCCCTGGCTTCCCCCCATAATTAAAATCATCTTCTGAGAATCCAAAAGTCCCAGACTTTTTCGGCAATCTGCTGTATTTAAATCAAGGTATTCTGATCCCACCGGGTTACCTGCCAGAAAGGTTTTTCCATCGGGAAAGTAACATGCCGCTTCCTGAAAGCTGATGGCAATACGATCCACTTTTTTCCCCAACATGCGATTGGCTCGTCCCGGATACGCATTTTGTTCGTGGATCATTGTCGGTATCTTTCTCCGGCTTGCCAGCAGTAACAATGGGCCCGAGGTAAAACCGCCGGTGCCAATGACCAAATCCGGGGAAAGGCGTTTTAAAATTTTTCGAGAATCCATCAAGCCGTCAACGATTCCTTTAACCGCCGCCACTGTTTCCAGTGACAACCCCCGTTCAAAACCGCGAACTCGAACATATTCAATGGGATACCCGGTTTGCGGAATAATATTTTTCTCCATGCCAACCATTGATCCAATGAAAATAATTTCGGCATCAGGATTTTCTTTTTTTATTTTTTGGGCGATGGCAAGTCCCGGATAAATATGCCCACCGGTACCGCCTGCTGCAATGAGTACTCGCATTTTCTTCCTCGCTGTTCTACTTTTTTTTTCTGAGATCAACCTGCCTGGAAATGTTTAAAATCGGGCCCATCATAGCAAAAAGCACCACCATGGACGTCCCCCCGGCACTGATAAATGGAAGCGCCATCCCGGTAACGGGAATAATTGCAGTGGCCACCCCAATGTTAACCAACACCTGGAACGCCAGTAACAGCATGACACTGCTGGTATACAAATAACTAAAAGTATCCGGCGCCTTTTGGGCAATTTTAAATCCACGCCAGATAATAAACGCAAATAATCCCAAAACAAGAATACAGCCGATAAATCCAAACTCCTCGGCAATGTTTGCAAAGATAAAGTCATTTTGTAATTCCGGAAGGAATAAAAATTTCTGTTTTCCATTTCCCAAACCCCGACCAAAAAAACCGCCGGTACCAATAGCCAATAGAGATTGGGTTATCTGATAATCATAACCGCCTTTCCCTAAAAACACATTAAACCGATCCAACCGCCACGGCTCGGCAATCATCAGCGCCGTAACCGCCAAAAGTCCGGCACCCAGGTAGGGTAAAAACGTTTTGAATTTTATTCCCGCAAAATACAACACCCCGCACATCCCCATGGCAATGGCCATGGCCGCACTCAGGGATGGTTCAATGGCTGTCAGTGCGCAGATAACCCCCATGGGCATGATGCAATTCCAAAAGAGGGGACTGGGTTCTTTAATGATTTCCGGTCTTTTGGAAAGAATGGTGCTAAAATAAAGGATGCCCGCCACCTTTGCAAATTCCGATGGCTGAAAGGTTGTTATCCTAAAATCAAGCCAGCGTCTGGCATCGTTAACCTTAAGTCCGATTCCCGGTATCAGAACAATGATCAGAAGAAAAATTGATATACCCAGGCCTATTAAATAATATTTCTGATAAGTCCGGTAATCTACTCTGCTCATAATCGACATGACGATTACACCAATAATAACAAAAATAAGTTGTTTCAAAAACAGGGCATACCCCTTTTCTCCACTAATGGTTGACGAATACATGCTGGCACTAAAAACCATTATTACCCCAATTCCCGCTAGTATCATCAACGCAATAAGAAAGGGACGATCTATTTTACCTGACTTCATTGTCTACTCCTAAATTTCTTATTGATCTTTCGCCACCAGTTCTTTGAAAACTCTGCCCCGGATTTCATAATTATCATACATGTCCCAACTGGCACAGGCCGGTGAGAGTAAAACCGTTTCGCCCGGTTCTGCTTCAGCTTTTGCAACAGCAACCGCTTCTTCATAATTTTCAACCTTTGTGATGTTCTTAAATCCTTTTTCATTGGCTGCTTTAATCAAATCATTGGCGGTCACGCCCAGCACAATGAGCCGCTTTACCCGTTTTGATACCAAAGCCATCAAGTCAGAATAATCTTCTTTTTTATCATAGCCGCCGGCCAATAAAATAATGGGTTGGCTTACGGCATTTAGTGCGGTAATCGTAGCATTGGTATTAGTCCCCTTTGAGTCGTTGATATAAGTGACTCCCGAAAAGCACCCCACCCATTCCAGTCGATGTTCAACTCCTTTAAAGGATTTTAACACCGAGACGATCACATCCATGGCTACCCCTGAAAAACAGGCGGCTGTGATGGCCGCCAGTGCATTCATGGTATTGTGAGGTCCGACGATACCCAATACCGACTCGAGACACACAAAAATAGTCTGTTTGCCGTCATTGATAAAGATCTCACCATCAAGACACCAGGCGCCATAATCCAGAGCTTGTTTATAACTAAAGTACGCCTTCCGGGAAATTGCCTTTCCACCAAGTTCGCAAACCAATGGGTCATCTGCATTTAAAACCAGTAAGTCCTCGGGCTTTTGATTTTCAAAAATCCGACCCTTGGCCCCCACATAATTCTCCATGGATAAATGGCGATCCAGATGATCCGGTGTGAGATTTAAAATGACTGCTGTTTTTGGTCGAAATGCATCAATGGTTTCCAACTGAAAACTGCTGATTTCGGTTATAAAAACTTCGTCTTCTTTGGCATTTGCTACATAATTTGTAATTGGATCACCAATGTTTCCCACTACATAGGTGCCCCTGCCTGAGGCCTTAAAGATTTCCCCCAGTAAGGTGGTGGTTGTTGTTTTTCCATTGGTACCGGTAATTGCAATAAAAGGCGTTTTTGTCAGTCGATAGGCGATTTCCACCTCTCCAATGACAGGAACCCCCTGCTCATATGCTGCTTTGACAATAGGAATAGTCAGTGGCACCCCCGGACTTATCACGACCTCATCAATTTCACTGAGAATCTCCGGGCTGACCTGGATTCCAAAAACCGTTTCAAATAACGGGTTTTTCTCGTAATCCGATATTTGCGGTGATTCCTCTAAAACAATCCGAGACGATCGTGTATCTGTTAATACAACCGATTCTCCTCGGGATAATAATAATTCACTTACAGCTACCCCGCTTCGGGCAGCACCAATAACTAATGTGGTTTTTTTCATCAAGACACTCTCCTAAACTAAACAAATAAATGCAATGGTAACAAAAATAGCAGTTACAACCCAAAAGACCGTCACAACACGGGTTTCGCTCCAACCGGCTAATTCATAATGGTGATGGATCGGTGCCATTTTGAAAAAGCGCTTGCCCTTGGTTGCTTTAAAATAGCCCACTTGAATGACCACCGATAAAGCCTCAATGACAAAGAGACCTCCGGCAATGAGCAAAAATATCTGGAGCCGGGTAAGAATAGCCATGACCACAACCGCTCCGCCCAGGGCCATAGAACCGGTATCTCCCATGAAAATTGCCGCGGGGTTTGAATTGTGTCTCAAAAATCCTAAACAGGCACCGATCACGCCGCCAATAAAAACAGTTGTGGCAGCTTCCGGCAACATTAACGAGCCAACAAAAAAGAAAACTGATACAATTGCCGTCACTCCCGCAGCTAAACCGTCGAGACCATCCGTCAGATTGACCGCATTGACAATGGCAACAATGGCAATAAAGGTAAAGGGCACATACCAGAACCCGAAATCAACGGTCTGACTCATAAAGGGAACCACCAGTTCCGACCCGATGGTGGGACTGTAATAAGCATAAAGGGCAATGGCCAGTGCCCCAGCAAATTGGAGCACCAACTTTTGCCAAGCCCGTAAACCCAGGTTGTGTTTTTTGGCAACTTTTATGTAATCATCGATAAACCCAATCACTCCAAAAAAAACCATTACCAGCACCGGGAAAAAGTTAAAACTTCCGATGACCAGCGATAATATAATCACCGCCACCAAAATCCCCAGCTGAATAACCAAACCGCCCATGGTTGGGGTTCCGGATTTCTCAAGATGACTCTTGGGGCCTTCTTCACGGATGGATTGTCCGAATTTGAGTCGTTTTAACATCGGTATAAAATGAGGGGTTATCAAATGGACCACTGCAAAAGCAATTAATAAACTAATCATTCCCGCTTTTAAGGTTGTTATTTCCATTATTTTTCCCCTTTGATGTAATCAATTGTTTTTTCCAGGCCCATTCCCCGGGAAGCTTTAATTAGAATAAT
The DNA here is from genome assembly GCF_001263355.1 of Acetobacterium bakii. Classification (GTDB taxonomy): domain Bacteria; phylum Bacillota; class Clostridia; order Eubacteriales; family Eubacteriaceae; genus Acetobacterium; species Acetobacterium bakii. The sequence goes on along the minus strand of NZ_LGYO01000006.1, from coordinate 76,003 downwards.
ATCTCCGGTCGTCATAATTGAAGCAATGCACTGTCCTGCAGCCGCTGCATCCGCTACATGATACACCAGCCCCGCTTCCGAGCCGTAGCCCCGGCAGATTTCTGCACCCAGAGGACCGACCCCGATGAGAACATCGGCTCTGGTCCTGGCGTATTCACCGGTTTTAAAGTGTGCCGCCGGGCCGTGATCGCCCATTTCCAGCATATCTCCAAGAATTGCAATGGAACGTTTATAGTCGGTTTTCATGGTACTTAAAACATCCAATGCACCCTTCATTGCGTCGGGATTGGCATTATAGGAATCATTTATAACCTTCATTTCTCCTACATAAAAAATATTCATTCGATTCTGACTGGGAACAAAGGCAGTCAAACCCTTTTGAATTTCCATCTGAGTCATATGATAATAATGTCCCAGCCAAATAGCGACCATGCAATTATAAAGATTGTGCTCCCCGGGATAGTTGAAAACATAACTTTCCTGTTGTCCTTCCCAGTTCACAGTCATATTCAGTCCCCGGCTGTGGGAGTCGTAATCCAAAACCTTAAGGTTATGTTTACCATGAATACCAAAGGTTTTTACTTTAAAATTATGCGCTTCATCCCTTAATTTTACCAAAAACGGATCATCCCCATTAACGAGTGCGATATTTTCATTGCCCAGGGTCTGAAGAATTTCTTTTTTAGCCAGAAAAATATTTTCCTGGGTTTTCAGGGTTTCAATATGAGCTAACCCGATATTTGTAATAACACCGATCTCCGGGTCAACTTCGTGAATTGATTTGGTAATATCACCTGTATGATCCATGCCCATTTCAATGACTGCAATTTCATGCTCTGGATTTAGATGAAACAGTGTTTGCGGAATCCCATATTCATTATTGAAATTTCCCTGGGTTTTCAAAGTATTATATTTTTGTGAAAGCACCGCGGCGACCAAATCCTTGGTGGTTGTTTTTCCGCTGCTTCCGGTTATGGCAATAACCGATACTTCATACCGATGCCGATGAAAGGCTGCCAATGTTTTCATCGCTTCCAATGTGGATGTTACAAAAATAACCGTCATATCTGCGGGAAACGCCTCATGGCGCTCCTGGGTGAGCGTAACTAATCCGCCGTTTTCACAAGCTTTAACAATAAAAACATGTCCATTGTTATTTTCCCCCACAATGGGTATATACAAATCACCAGGCCTTACTATTCGGCTGTCAATGGCAACACCGGTAATTTCCAGATCTGTTTTCCCCTGGAGTAGTTCTCCCCGGGTAATCTCTAGAATTTCATCAATTGTAATACTTTCCATAGATTAATCTTACCTGATCTTTCTGATAATATTTTAGGTACTTCTTTCTATATAAAAAGACCATGATATTATATCAAACTTTGCAAATAAAGAAAAGCAAGGATTTACACTTGCTTACTTTTCTTGACAAACCCGTCCTGAGGACAATGGTAAATCGTTGTTACGATTGTCCCCAGGACTTACTTCTCTGCTTTGTTGATCGTCTGAAGCAGGATTTATACTTGCTTTTCTTTTTTTATTCATTATGGGGCAAAGGTGACAGTGATGTCACTGCCCTTTTCCACAACGGTGGATGGTGCAGGAATTTGACTTGTGGCAAAACCATTGCCGACCATTTGAAGATTTAATCCCAGACCGGATAAAATTTCGTTGGCGCTTTGAATGGAAAGACCCTTGACATCAGGTACAATCACAGTACCGGTTGTTTCGCTGGCAGGTGCCCCCAGTGTTAAAACCAACTCGGTATTCACATCATAAATCGAACCGACAGGGATGCTTTGGCTTTGTACAACATCGCCACCCTGGCCAAGATCAAAACTGTAGCGAATGCCCTTTTCATCGAGAATGCTGGCTGCAAAATCTTTTTGCTGCCCTAGGAGGTCGGGAATCGTAATTGCCCCTTTTTGTATCTCCTGGGAATTTGCGTCGGTAAGCTCGGCATCCGCTGAGCTGTAATTCAAAGCCTGTTTCATTAGGCTTATGGCTGTTGGTGCCGCACTGGTACTTCCGTAAGCACCGACGGCGGGTTCATCCAAAACTACCAGAATCGAATATTTAGGATCTTCGATTGGTGCAAAGCAATAAAAAGATGTAACATATTTACTGCTCGAGTACGCACCATCAATGAATTTTTCAGCTGTTCCTGTTTTACCGCCAATACTGTACCCTTCGGAAAGAGAAGACATTTCACTGTCGTATCCCACAACCTTACGCATGATTTCGCGGGTTGCCAGAGATGTTTCTTTTGAGATAATCTGTTTTAATGACTCCGTTTCTTTTCCCTTGGTGGCATTGGAAATAATGGTTGGATTAACGTAATAACCATTATTTACTACACAGTTGAGCGCCGAAATCATCTGAATAGGAGTTGTTGCCAAACCTTGTCCAAAGGAAAAGGTTGCATAATCCACTTCATTGATGCTGCCGTTTTCGGTTGGCAGTCGGTTGATAATTCCAGACTCTTCACCATCTAATTCAATACCGGTTCGTGCACCTAACCCAAAATTATAAACATACTGATAAAAAACATCGGGGTCCATGGCTTCAATGATCTGAACCAGCCCAGGATTACAGGAGTGGGCTATAGCATCCGAAACGGTTTCGGCTCCATGGGGTCCGGTGGCACAGTTAATGACAGCATCACCTACTTGAATGGATCCGGAACAATAAACAATAGTCTCCGGCGTCACCACACCCTCTTCAAGGGCGGCTGACCCGGTGAGGGCTTTAAAGGTTGAACCCGGTTCGTAAATAAAGCTTACGGCCGGATTTTTATACATTTCTGCTAATTGTTCTTCTGTTGTCTTTCCCTGTAAATCGGCTGCATGGGTTTGTAAAAAGGCCGCATCAAGGGTGAATGGATCATTCAGGTTGTAATCCGGCTTTGATGTCATGGCCAGAATATCGCCTGTTTTTGCATCCATAATAATAGCCGTAACGCTTTTCGTTTTCCATTGAGCGGCGGCCTGAGCCACAGCATTTTCCGCCATTAACTGGATATTGCTATCAATGGTTAAGACAATATCTTCACCCTGGGTTGGTTCTTTGAGTATTTTTGTTTGAGATGGAATCTGATTGCCGTTGGCATCTTTTTGAAAATAAACAACCCCATCATCTCCCTTAAGAATGTCATCATAAGTGGACTCAACCCCATAAAGCCCGGTATAATCAAGACCGGTAAAACCAAGAATATAGGAAGCAAAATTACCATTGGTATAATAGCGACGGTAGTCATCTAATATTTCGATGCCATTGTAACTATCAACCTCTCCGTTTTCATCGAGAATCTTCTCGGATTCTTTAATTTCCTGGGCCAGAGTATTGTCCACTTTTCCTTTAATCAGAACCGGTTGGCCTTCCTTTTGGGTGGCTTTATCGTATAGATCTTCATAGGCAGTTTCCAAATCTGCTGCCAGCGCTTTGGCAACCCCATCAGGGTCGGTAATTAGGATGGGTTCAAAATAAAGGTTGCTGTCATCAATGGTTACTCCAGGAAAATTGTGACTGAGAATGGTTTTGGCTTTATCCCCACTGATCCCCGTCTTAACTTCCACAATATCATTTTCTAAAACAGTAATCTGATTTTTTACATCTTCAGGCTTTAAACTCAATCGCGTCGCCAATGTATTGATTAATTTTTCCGGGTTCTCCACTTCAAAAGGAATCACATTGATCGCTGATGCAGAGGAATCCTTAGCCAAAACATTGTTATTCCGATCATAGATATCCCCACGTGATGCTTTAATAGGAACTTCCTCAACCAATTGGTCAACCTGTCTTGCATATTTCCCGGTGGAACCAACAATCTGTACAAAAAACAATCTTCCAATAATAATAATTAAGCACACCGAAAGGAGGACCATTGCAGAAAGAATTTTTTTCTGTTTATTTCCGGGTCCCAGCTCTCGTTGTGCTCTGATTTTTCTATTCACATTTTTTCTCCAAATATTAATTCATGCCAGGCAACACTTTGCCTTCATTCTATTAAAATAAATTTTCCAGCCAACCGTTGAATTTTGGTGTCTCTGTGGTTGATGATGGCTCACTGCTTTTAACCGTTGATTCCCGGCGATATTGCTCCTGAACCGGTTCTTTCATCCCGTAACCTCTGGCCAGGGCTTCAATGGCTTGTAAGTTCATGTTTGTAACGAGCTGACCTTCTTTACTGTCATTGACTTGAATTGCTTCATCAAGGGTCTTCTGAAGGCTTCGTATTTCATTGTTCTTTTCATTGATTGATGAATGCTGAAATAAAAGTCCTGCCATAACACCAAAGGTGATAATACTTATTATCACAAGGTATGAGGTTGCTGTCATCTGTTTTTTTTTCGGTTGGTTCCTTCGTCTTCTTTGGCTTGTACTCGCCATAGGACTCTCCTTTATAGAACTTCTTGTCCTGTATCCAGCTTTTCGATGATCCGAAGCTTGGCGCTTCGAGAACGGCGATTATCTTCCAGCTCATCGCCTCCCGGCAAAATCGGTTTTCTGGAAATAATTTTAAGCTCTGGTTCTTTTCCACAAACGCATTGAGGGAAGCCCGGCGGACAGGTACAAGGATTAGCGCGTTCTTTAAAGAAGTGTTTTACCACCCGATCTTCCAGTGAATGAAATGTGATCACACACATTCGTCCTCCCGGTTTAAGTGCTTTAAGTCCCTGGGAAAGAGAATCCTCAAGAATCCTCAGTTCGCCATTAACCTCCAGACGAATTGCCTGAAAGGTTTTTCGGGAAGGATGTTTTTCTTTATAGCGTTCCTTGGGGGGATAGGCGTTTTTTATTATTTCGCTTAATTCCAAGGTGGTTACAATACGTTTTATTTCCCTTGCTCGCACAATGGATTTAACAATTTGACTTGCAAATTTTTCTTCTCCATAAATAAATAATATCTTTTTCAAGTCTCCCGGATGATAATCATTCACAACGGTTTCAGCTGTCAAATCAGCAGACTGGTTCATTCGCATGTCCAGAGGGCCATCGTGGTGATAGGAAAAGCCTCGGGTATCGTCGTCCAGTTGAAATGACGAAACCCCGAGGTCATATAGAATACCATTGATTTCAGAGAGATGGAGGCTCTCTAAAACCTTAGTTAAACTGGCAAAATTACTTTTCACAAAATAACGTCGGCATGTATAATCTGCTAATCGTTTCTTTGCAAATTCCAAGGCAAAATCATCTTGATCAATACCGACTAAAACTCCGGCATCATCAAGGGCTTCGCAAATCCATTGGGAATGTCCGCCACCACCAAGGGTGCAGTCCACATAAACTCCCTGGGAATTAATCTTAAGTCCCTCAATGGATTCCTGTAATAAAACAGTGTTATGAGAAAAAGTTTGAGGTTTCATTAAATACCCAGCATGGCCATGTTGTTGGCAATGTCCTCATAGTTAAGATCCTCAGAATCATTATAGCTGGCCCACAACTGACTATCCCAGATTTCAAGTCGGTTTGATACCCCAATAATGGTTACTTCTTTTGATATTTTTGCATATTTTCTAAGGGATGCCGGAATACTTGCCCGGCCTTGTCGGTCCAACTCACAATCAGCTGCTCCGGCAAAGAAAAATCGGGTAAAAGCTCGTGCATCTTTATCAGAGATCGGTAGAGTTTTTAATTTACCTTCGAAATTTGCCCATTCTTCCATGGAAAAAACAAAAAGGCAACAGTCCAGTCCTTTTGTTAAAACGAACTGTCCGCCAAGACATTCTCTGAATTTTGAAGGAATGATCAATCTTCCTTTATCATCTATATTATGTTCATATTCTCCAAAAAACATCCGAATCTCCCCTCTGCTTACTTAGCTCTTCCATTCTGTTCCACATTATACCACACTCCACCACCCTTCACAAGTTCTACAACCCTGACTTAAGAAAAACTACGTATTTATTTTGTAAAATTAAACATCTTTTGTATCCATCTTACAACAGAAAACTTAAAAGTATATTTTAAAAACATCAATGGCGTTCCTCCCTAAATTCTACTTTTATCTTGTGGTTGTCTGAGTTTTGGTTTACACTAATAAAATAATGAAAATTTAAGGAGTTATTAAAATGAGAGCAGTAGTCACGGTTATTGGAAAAGACCGCACCGGAATAATTTATAATGTGTCAAAAATTTTGGCAGAGAACGATGTCAATATTGAAGATATCAGTCAAACAGTCATGCATGATTTTTTCACCATGATCATGTTGGTTGATCTTAAACAAATGACCGTCGATTTTAGTGAATTAAAAGCATCTCTTGAAGCCATCGGAGAAACTATTGGTATGTCCATTCGCATTCAGCATGAAGATCTTTTCAATGCGATGCACACCATCTGAGGCTGATTATGGCAATGTTTAAAGACGTCCTAGAGACGGTAAGAATGATCGAAAAAGAACGCCTGGACATCCGCACCATCACCATGGGGATTTCCTTGCTCGATTGCATTGATTCATCCGGTAAAAAAAGCCGCCAGAAAATTTATGATAAAATCACCCGACTGGCTGAAAACCTGGTCAAAGAAGGCGAGCGCATTGAAAACGAACTGGGCATTCCCATCGTCAACAAACGCATTTCCGTCACCCCTATTGCACTTATTGCCGGCAGCAGCGCAGATTTAAATTATGTGGAATATGCCAAAACCCTTGATGCCGCAGCCGCTGCAGTTGGTGTAAACTTCATCGGTGGTTTCTCAGCCCTTGTTCCCAAAGGCTTTGCCAAAGGTGATCGGATTCTGATTGACTCCATCCCTGAAGCACTGGCAACCACCAACAATGTGTGCTCATCCGTTAACCTGGCTTCCTCAAAAGCGGGTATTAATATGGATGCCGTTAAACGCATTGGCGAAATCATCAAAGAAACCGCCTACCTCACCCGGGATGCGGATTCCATCGGCTGTGCCAAATTTGTTGCCTTTTCCAATGCGGTTGAAGACAATCCCTTTATGGCCGGTGCTTTTCATGGCGTCGGTGAAGGTGAATCCGTACTTAACGTCGGTGTCAGCGGTCCCGGTGTTGTAAAACGCGCCCTCGAAAAGGCTCAGGATGCATCTTTCGGCGAAATGGCTGAAATCATTAAGAAAACTGCCTTTAAGATTACCCGGGCTGGTCATCTGGTGGGTACCACTGTGGCAAAGCGTCTGAATGTACCATTCGGTATTTTGGACCTGTCCCTTGCGCCTACTCCGGAAATCGGCGACAGTGTCGCCCGGATCCTGGAAGAAATGGGTCTTGAACACTGCGGCACCCATGGCACCACCGCAGCTCTGGCAATGCTCAACGATGCTGTTAAAAAAGGCGGCATCATGGCTTCTACCTCGGTGGGTGGTTTCAGTGGAGCATTTATTCCGGTAAGTGAAGACGAAGGCATGATTGAAGCCGTAAAATGCGGTGCCCTTACCTTTGATAAACTGGAAGCCATGACCAGCGTCTGCTCGGTGGGCATCGATATGGTCGCCATTCCCGGGGACACGCCAGCATCGACTATTTCAGGAATTCTGGCCGATGAAGCCGCCATTGGTATGATCAACAATAAAACCACCGGTGTCCGACTCATTCCCGTCTATGGTAAAACCGTTGGCGAAATGGCAGAATTTGGCGGACTTCTTGGTCGCGCCCCCATCATGGCAGTAAACCAGAACGATTGTTCTGTTTTCGTTAACCGCGGCGGACAAATGCCCGCGCCCATTCACAGTTTCAAAAACTAATTAATTTCAGACCATTAAAATAGCAGTCCTGGAGACAATCGTAACATCAGTTGTCGGCATCATAGTAAACAGGCCACAGCCTGAATAATCATACAGCAGACAACATTTCCCCCGGACGATTTTTACCACAGCCTCAAACTTGCTTTTTAAGCGAGAGGTTGTGGTATATTTTTTAAATCTTCAAAATCAGAGGAGAAGTAAAATGGATAAACAATTATGGAATAAATGTGTTGAATTTCACGGACATCACTGTCCCGGATTAGCCATTGGGGTCCGGGCTTCTCTGGAAGCCATCAAAGCCCTGCCCATTAATTTTGCGGAGAATGAAGAAATCGTCTGTGTTTCGGAAAATGAATCCTGCAGCGTAGACGGCGTCCGCGTGGTTCTTGGCTGCACCGGACAAAAGGGTAATCTTTTATTTATTAAGAACGAAAAACAGGCCTTTTCCGTTTTTAACCGCACCACCGGAGCAAGCATCCGTTTGATTTTAAAAGAGCTGCCAGAGATGGAACGAGACGAAATGGAAGCCTTCCTGCTCAACGAACCCGACCCATCCAAAATTTTTGATTTCGAAAAACCCCATTTCGAGCTCCCTGAAAAGCAGAACTTTCCACAAGCTCAGCGTCCAGCCAAAAAAGCATAGTAAGTCCCGGGGACAATTTTAATGCTAAACCCAGAGCGTCTGAACAGGCCCTCTTAAACCTTAACCCAAAAAGGAATAGTAAGTCCCAGGGACAATCGTAACATCAGTTGTCGGCATCATGACGAACAGGCCTTTAGCCTGTCCGATCATGCAGCCGACAACGATTTACCATTGTCCCTGGGACGATTTTGATGCTAAACCCAGAGCGCCTGGAAAGGCCCTCTTTTTTTATGAAAAAATCATTTCCAGTGTGCTATAATGAATAAAACGATATTTAATGAGGTGCCATGATGTTTCAATTACCGGACTATGATTACCCTGATTTTAATGAGGATTATTTCCAAAATGCTCCCAATCTTCGCACGCTTCCAGCGCCATTAGATGGGGTCGTTCCTGAAAATTTTTATGCCACCACCATTTTCCCTGAATTTTTTAAAATTCACGGACGATGGCGGTTGATCTGTGAAAGCCGGATGGACTGTGTGGTTGTCATAAGCGATGATATTCCCAAAGCTGTGGAATTTAGAAATGTGAAAAAAGGGGATGCCGTGGTTGTCGGCCGTCATGAAGATGGGGGCAACGGGGTTTATGTTGATCATTTTGCTTTTAAATCTAAAGATAGGAAAGGCGATAATTTTTCCTTCAGAACTTCGAATTCCCGTGAAACCTCGTGTTCCAGGGATTATGATCATTTATACCGGCTACTGGAATATGAACGGGAACACGGCAGCATTTTATGGGTTCTTGGCCCGGCGGTGACCTTTGATCAGGATTCCCGCAACGCCATGACAAAGCTGATTAATCTGGGCTATGTGGACGCGCTCTTCGCCGGAAATGCCCTGGCGACCCATGATCTGGAGTCCCACTTTTTTAATACCGCTTTAGGCCAGGATATTTATTCCAAGGAAAATATCTCGTTGGGCCATTATCACCACATCGAAACCATTAATCGGGCCCGACGTTGTGGCTCGCTGGAAAATTTAATCGACGTCTATAAAATTGAAGACGGCATTGTAAACGCCTGTATTAAAAATAAAATCCCTTTGGTACTGGCAGGCTCCATCCGTGATGATGGTCCCCTGCCCGGTGTTCATGCTGATGTTTACGAAGCCCAGGACGCCCTTCGGATCCATACGAAAAAGGCCACCACGGTGATCTGTCTAGCCACCCAGCTACATACCATTGCCACCGGCAATATGACCCCTTCCTATCAGGTGGTTGATGGGGTGGTTCGGCCGGTTTACTTTTATACCGTTGATATTTCTGAATTTGTTGTGAATAAACTCAGAGACCGCGGCAGCCTCAACTCCGAAGCCTTTATTACCAACATTCAGGATTTCATGGTAAATCTCCAGCGCAATTTATCAACTTGATGATCAGCATTATCACAATATAGCCTATTAAAAAAGCATCCTGACAGAGTCTCAACTGTCCGGATGCTTTTTCTTTACCTGCCCAAAGTCAGATACAAAAAAACCCCCATAAAAATGGGGGAAAACCACTCGAAATAAATAACTACATGATTGATGGGAAAATAACAGCCAGAAGTGAAAAATTAATTAACTGTACAACCGAAATGGTAAAGGCAGGTGGGTCAATGTGGCTGTCTGCATGGCTGTTGAATGTTAATAATACGAATTCTCCAAACAATGCCGCTAAAAGGCCTGTGATGGCACCACCGAGGATGGCTGCTACCGGGTTTAATGTTCCGGCATAGATAATAATAGCTGTGGAAGCTGCTGGCAGGAAAATGTGATGGCATGCGTAGAATGGCAAGCCCATGCAAGCAAAAATTAGTCCAAAGGCCGAAATACCAAAGGCAAAACCACCCATTTGAGAGAAAATATAAGCCGCTTCTGCAGAACCTGCGACGGCCATATTGCCAAATGCGGCAACAACCCCACCAACAAGAATACCAAATCCTGCGCCTGCCACCAATGTAAAGGTCAGGTCAGATCCCTGGGGTAAATAGTGGCGTTTCACGCCTTCTGGGGTTTTTCCGGTTAAACCGGATTTTGTGAAAATCAGGCGAACTAAAATTGCTGAAATCAAAACACTGAACGCTACGGTGTCGGTCCAGCCGGCGAATCCAAAAATATTAACGCCAATCAGTTGGCCCAGAACAAAATTCAGAACGTAACCAATCATCCCAAAAATACCGCCGACAATTAAAACCGAACCGTCTTTCAAACCGGCAAGCGGAGTAACAATATCTGCACCCACCTCTAATTTACCTATTTTTTTAGCATAACCGGCCGCGGCAACTGCGCCGGCAAAGGCAATGGCCGGGGAAAACATTGACCCAAAGCTCACAATGCCAATAGCTGGGGCGCCAAAATCACCGGCAAGAATTGCGGCAATAACTGTTAAACCGGTAAAAATAAATGATGGCACACCACCAATAGCGGCTGCAAATAATCCGCCTCCAAAGGCTGCAATTAATAATGTTATGTCCATATTCCTTCTCCTTGAAAATATTATTATAAACATCCAAAATACATCGAGTGGTGAACCGTAAATGTTTACATGCCTAGTTTATCAAGAAGAATATCATATTTCTATGGGCGTTATCACTAAATAAAATATATCTTTTGTGCATTGTTCACAAATAAATTAGAAAAAAAAAGAGCTCAAGGCTCTTGATAAAAGGGATCAATTATGGGACCTAATCACAAGACCAAAGGGATAAATTTTCCCTCATTTACTAGAATAAACCATTCTATATTTGAAAAAATCGGCTCCTATTGATAAAATATCGATCAAAACCTGTGCTTTTTGCACAACTTACTGGTCTTCTCCCTGATATTCCAGAATTCGAAAGGAATAGGCCAAATCAAACAGCGTTTTTTGTGAATTAAGCTCCAATCCGGTTAGCACCTTTATTCTTTCAATGCGGTAACTCAGGGTATTGCGATGAATATGCAGGATCTGGCAGCTTTCCTTATAATTACAACTATAATCAATAAAAATTTTCAACGTAAGGCACAATTCCGATTGATGCTTCGTATCGTAGTCCTTTAACACACTCAGACTTTTGTGAATAAAATTATTCAAGTTATGAATCCCAGGTTTTCCCACAGATTCAAGGAGATGGAAAAACTTATAATCTTCATATGAGAATGAAAGCTGATTTGGATTTTTTTTTACGCCAATTCGCAGTGCAGCTCCTGCCTGAAAATAGTATTGCTGAAAATTCTCTATTTCCTGAAAAAAATAACTGATCCCAATTTTCAGATGGTGTTTTAACAGAAAATCATTCAAATGTGTATCGATTTTGAACGCTGCAGTCTTTTCCTGATCAACGCAAAGCACAACCATTTGATTTCCATAAAAAACAACATGTGATTTCGGGAAAATAAAGTATAAATCATCACGAAGCGAATCTTTGAGTACTTCCTGGTATTGATTGGCATCACTTTGTTCTGCCACAAGAACACAATGATTGCTGCTTATGTTAAGCTCCGATTCAAGAATCCAGGTTTTAAAATCCAGATTCTCCTTATCCCGACCCTGAATCAGATCAATTAAAATCGCTTCATTCAAATGGCCTCGAATATACTTATAGGTCGGAATTTTGAGAATAATTTCTGTCAACACTTCATTGGCCAGCAATAAAAGATCCGAATGGCGTTCATCGAAATCATCACCTTCAGAAAACAGCACCAATGCCCCGGCATAGTTACCGCGTATAATTAAAGGTGACACCAGCACAAGTCCTGAATTTTCCATTTTCACAGCATAAGGCGTGCGTTCTGTCGGAAAGTGCTTGATTTCTTTGATGTTTATTATTTCAAAGATAAATTCATGGCTGCAAAACCCCATTGAAATAGCCTGGATCCAGGAAGGATCTTTGATTTCTTCAATTCGTTCCATTCCTCGGATACCAAAATTAATATCGATAAAAATCACTGGTTTTTCGACAATGCTGCTAATGGTTTCAACCACTTGTTCAACGGTGTGTTTTTCAAGCAAGAGTTCCAGCAATCTGTTTTTCTCTTTATATTGTCTTTCGCTATTGTTATTTTTATGCATTTGTTATTTTTATTTCTGAACAACACAATCTGCACGTCACAATTCCAAACCTCCCAGAACTTCACCGATACTATCATTAATGACAAGATCTGCTTGTTTATCCATAGGCGTTGACGTTTTGTTGATGAGCACCAGCTTGTTGCCCCGGTAGTAGTCAATCAGTCCGGCTGCGGGATAAACCCCCAGGGATGTGCCGCCGATAATCAGCATGTCTGCCCCGGCAATGGCCTTGACGGATTGCTCAACGGTTTGGTTGTCCAGGCCTTCGCCGTAAAGAACCACATCCGGTTTAAGCATCCCGCCGCAGGTACATTTTGGTATGGGTGCGCCTTCCACGATTGCGGTAACCCCATAATACTGATGGCATTTCAGGCAATAATTGCGGTGAACTGAGCCATGGAGCTCCAATACATTTTTGCTTCCTGCCAGTTGGTGAAGTCCGTCGATGTTTTGGGTAATCACCGCCTTAAGCTTTCCTATATTTTCCAGCTCCGCCAGTTTTTTATGTGCCTTATTGGGCTTTGCTTCTAAAAACAGCATTTTATTTCTGTAAAAATCATAAAACTCTTCAGTGTTTTCCATGAAAAACCGATGCGAAAGAATGGTTTCCGGCGGGTATTTATAGGTTTGACTATATAAACCATCCACGCTCCGAAAATCTGGAATACCACTTTCGGTTGACACGCCTGCCCCACCAAAAAAAACAATATTTTCAGAGTTCTTTACCATTTCCTGTATTTTTTTTAATTTCATACTCATTTTTTCCTCTTTTCTGTTGCTTACATCAATGATTGATATCCTCTAAAAACCATTCTACCATATCCAGGGCTTTTTTACCTGACTCAACATGGAAATGCCCGGCATAGGGATCTGCGAAACCATGTTGGCCTGGCATCACTGCCACTTTGATATTCTCTTTCAGTTCAAGCTGTGGCAGCATTGTGTTGATATCAAAGGATTTTTCCTCTGCCGCAAACAATAACAGACAGGGGCAACCGGGATTCACCTCAAGGTAATCCCGAATTCTTGATCCGTAATAACCAATCATTCCCTTACAAGCGGGGTTATCCGTAAGCCGCCAGGCAATGGTCGCTCCCACACTTGATCCAAAAACAATAATTGATTGATATTTACCTTGTAATTTTTCCATAAAAACTGCCACTTCATGGTACCGATCAAAACCTATTTTTGTTCTGAAATTGACGTAGGCGGCGGCTTCTTCGGAATAAGCAAAGATCCTATCGCGGCGAATTAAATTTAAACAGTATGCATCATAACCCTGATTATTGAAAAACGCCGCCATATTTTTTACATAGTCATTAATTCCGTATATTTCAGGTATTATTATAACCGCTCTATTAGCTTTCACCTTTTTTATGAACATATCTTCTAGCCCCATTATTATGCCGCCACACCGATGGTATCGAATACCAATGCCAGTGTTATTGCCACAATCGCTAAAATCAAAGTACCATTCATTGTAACCTCCAATTGGCAAATAAACTAACCACACTTGAATTATCACACTCATATCCCCGGATAATTCTTTTTGGATATTTAAGAAACCTATTTTTATTTATCATACATTTTTAAAAGCACTTTGTAAATTAAATCATTTTTTTACTTCTCCAAATTTAACAAAACACCTCTCAGCTATTGCACAAAAGTATCATTTACTGATAGAATTATCCCGTTAGTGGTGAAAGGAGTCTGCATTTGAAGTTATTAATTGAACAATCCTTAAATTGTAATGAAACTGAAATTAAGATAACCTGTGGTTTAATGGACGATCGCTTAAAACGGCTCATTGAAGAAATCCGTCTTTATTCATTTTCCATTGCTGCAAAAAAAGATGGCACAACCATCAATGTTCCTCTGGAAGAAATATATTACTTCGATTCTACGGACAATCAGACCTTTTTGTACATGGATAATCAAGTTTATCCATGTAATAAGAAACTCTATGAACTGGAAGTTCATCTTGCGGATACCACCTTTATGCGCATCAGTAAAAACTGTATTTTAAATACCTCGGTGGTTGGTTCAGTTCGCACCCAATTCAGCGGACGGTTGGAAGCAACCTTGAAAAATGGGGAGAAGTTGCTTGTTTCCAAGCACTACCTTAAAGATTTTCGCGATAAATTCGAATAGCAATTGAGATTTATTTTATAAATTTGATAACCGGAGGATGAAATGATAAAAAAAATACTGATTATTACATGCAGCAGCTTTACTGCAATTGTTCTGTTTTTTATTCTGTTTTCTAAATTGGGTGTCATCATACCCTTTTCTGAAGATATTGCGCTGCAGTTATTTGTTATGTGCCTTATTATTGCCATACTGCTAATTATTGTCGAGCTCATTGAAGTGCGTCTTGATGTGTCATCGATTTTTGCGGATGCTTTGGCCCGGGTACTGACCTGCTATTTTGTTGTCTTTATTGTGGGTTCTCTGTTTGGCATGTTTCCCTTTTCCTGGATTTCATTTGCCTATATCACCCCGGTTTTACTTCCCGGGTTTATTGTTACCTATGCCATCTCCTATACTACCTGCATTGAGCATTCCCACGCCATCAACGCAAGCATTAAACGCAATCAAAAAAACTAATCTCTGTTTCGCCTTCCACTAACCAGCACACTAAATCTGACAAACCCGTCCTGGGGACAATGGTAAATCGTTGTCGGCTGCAAGATCGTACAGGCTGTCGCCTGTTCGCCTTGATGCCGACAACTGATGTTACGATTGTTCCCAGGACTTACTTTTTATTTAGCTTCAATCTCAGCCGTCGGATTCCGCCGGCTTTTTATTTACCCATTTTGTCATTTCACCAGCCCTATTTGTCACCTTACCGCAGCGGCTATTGAAAAGAAAAAAAAGGCTGATATGATAAGGCAAATGAAAGGGGTAACAACATGCAAAATATAATTACCGTTAAAAATTTAAAAAAGACCTTCGGCGGTTTGAAGGCCGTCAAAGGCATCGACTTCTATGTGGAACCAGGAAAGCTCTTCGCTTTTTTAGGTCCCAATGGCGCCGGCAAATCAACCACCATTGATATTTTATGTACGCTGCTGAAACCGGACAGCGGTGAAATTAAAATTGATGGTCATATGCTCGGGAAAGAGGATGATGCCATCCGCAATACCATCGGCGTGGTTTTTCAGGACAGCGTCCTTGATCCTCTTCTAACCGTCCGGGAAAACCTAACCACCCGGGCCCGGTTTTATAAAATGGACAAACACCGTCTCAAAGAAGCTGTTGAAAAAGCTGCGGCCACCGCGGATGTCATCGCTTTTATGGATCGGCCCTATGGGATGTTATCCGGCGGTCAGCGGCGCAGAGCCGATATTGCCCGAGCCCTGGTCAACACCCCTAAAATTCTGTTTTTGGATGAACCTACAACCGGCCTTGATCCCAAAACCAAAGAGAGCCTCTGGCAAACCGTCTATGAGCTCCAGAAGAAAACCGGGATGACCATTTTTCTCACCACCCATTATATGGAAGAAGCCGCCACCGCGGATTTTATCATCATCATCAATCAGGGACAGATTGTTGCCAAGGGAACCCCCTACAACTTAAAAGAGCAATACAGTTCGGACACCATGCGCTTTAAACCAAAAAACTTTGATGCCGTTAAAGCGATTCTGGATGGGGAGCAATTAAATTATAAAGAAAAAAACGGCTTGATCATTGCGGATATTGCCGAAACCATGTCCTCCATTTCCATTCTGGAACGAGCTAAACCGTTTTTGGAAAGCTTTGAAGTAATTCACGGGTCCATGGAGGATGTGTTTTTAAACATTACAGGAGGAGAATACGATGCTTAATCTTGCCCAGCGTAATTTAAAAATCTTTTTTCGCCAGAAAAGCGCGGTTTTCTTTTCGCTTTTAGGGGTATTTGTTATTATCGGTTTGTATGTGGTTTTTCTCGGGGATGTCTGGGCGGAGAATTTTAAAGATCTGCCGGAAATCAATGCCCTGATGAATAATTGGATCATGGCCGGGATTATTTCCGTAACCGCCATTACCACCACCATGGGGGCCTTCGGTATTATGGTGGAAGATAAGGTGCAGAAAAATAGCAAGGATTTCTATGCCTCCCCCATTAAGCGCAGCAAAATCGTTGGCGGCTATGTTTTAAGTGCTTACTTAATCGGCCTTCTGATGAGTATCCTGGCCTTTATTCTGGGCGAAGCCTATATTGTTTTCAGCGGCGGCGAGTTACTACCGGTATTGGCCATGCTCAAGGTAATCGGTATTATTCTGCTTTCTGTGATGATGTCCAGTTCTTTAGTATTTTTTATTGTCAGCTTTTTTTCCAGCACCAGTGCCTTTACCACTGCCAGCACCATCATCGGAACCCTGGTTGGCTTTCTCACCGGGATTTATCTTCCCATTGGTTCCCTCCCTGATGGTGTTCAATGGGCCATTAAACTCTTTCCGGTTTCCCACGCCGGGGCGTTAGTCCGCCAGGTAATGATGGAAAATCCCATGGCCACAAGCTTTGCCGGCATACCGGACTCCTATATCACTGATTTCCAAAGCATGATGGGCGTTACCTACACATACGGAACCTTCACTGCAACCACCACAACGCATATCCTGGTTCTGGTCGGCACCACGATTTTATTTCTAGGCCTGGCCCTATTTAATGTATCCAGAAAGCACTGAATCTCAATGTTATTTATTCGCTCAATCAGCAGAAAACGGTTCAAAAGACTTCTGCTGATTGACTTTTTCTCAATTTTTAGAAAAATTACACACAAATTTGGACTTGACGTCTTTCTAAGCTTAAATCAAACTCTGCTATAGTTTTTTTATAAAATATTAACTTTCAAGGATACTCACACAAGTTCCTTTTAATTTTTTTCTATAATTTATTTTAAAGCTTCCAGCCCAGCCTTGGCAACCGACATATCTTCATCAACACTTCCGCCACTGACACCAATACCGCCAATGATTTTATCCCCTTCATAAATTGGGAATCCACCACCGAAAACAACCATTTTACCGTTGTCACAAGTAGTGAGTCCGAAAAGCTGACCGGCTTCTTTAGCAAGATCAGCCGCTGTATCTGTGCTCATCTTTAATGCAACTGCTGTGTAGGCCTTATTTGTGGCAATGCTAATGCTGGCTAATAAAGAATCTTCCATACGATTTAATAATACCTGGTTTCCTGCGTTATCACAAACTGTTATAACCATCGGCACGTTAATTTCGATTGCCTTTAAAGCCGCAGCTTCTGCCATTTTTTTTGCCATATCCAATAATTTACCGGTTGTAGTCATTTGTTTTTCCTCCATTTTTTTAGAATTTCCAAGTTTCCTCTAAATCAAGTCCAAATTTTTGTGTAATGCTTTTAAAACTATTCAACAGCACCATCGCAAGCAGTAATCGTGTTGTAATCTGTTAGCATGGTGCTTATAATCAGTCGATCTGTGGCCGGTTCATCCACAATCAATATCTTTGTACTCATCATTTCCCCCGGACACTCTTTTTTGTTGAATATTTGATTTTCATTTTATCACATCTGCTCCTACCTTTCCTCATTTATTTGATCCAATTCAATAAAAACAAGCCCAATCAATCCACTGGAATTTCTTTTGTTTTGCCAAGTACGACATTTGCCACCACGCCATCACCTAGAATAACAAGAATCATTGTCCCGAATATTTCAGAAATAGTCATAGCCATATCAGACATCTTTTATTCCCCCTTTTAAATATTATTTCTTTTGCGACGCTATTTATTATATAGCCTGTTAAATTCTTTATAAATAATCCCTGAAAGTAGAATATTAATATATTTAGATCTTGACAGCAGGACAGTGATTGGATTATAATAGCGCTACAGTTAGTTAGTCAACCAACTAAGAGATTAACAGAAAGGGGGTAGCCCTTTGCAAATAAATTTTGAAGATGAACGCCCCATTTTCATCCAAATTGCCGAAGGCATTGAAGATGGCATTTTAACCGGCGGTTTTGCTGAAAATGGGCAGATTCCATCAATCACTGAATTGTCGGTGAATTATAAGATCAATCCAGCAACTGCTCTTAAAGGAATCTCATTATTGGTCGACGAGGGAATCATTTTTAAAAAGCGCGGTGTCGGCATGTTCGTTGCACCGGGATCGGTCTCCAAACTAAGAGCTAAACGCAAGAGATCATTTTTTGAACACTATATTAAAAAGCTCGTGGCCGAAGCAAAAAAATTAGAAATTACCAGTGAAGAAATACTCGGAATGATAGAAAGAGGTTATAAGGAATGAATGGAATTGAAGTAAACAATGTTTCGAAAAATTTTGGTGACACCCTGGCCCTCAACCAGGTGTCGCTAAACTTCGAACCCAATAAAATCTACGGATTATTAGGACGAAACGGTGCTGGAAAATCGACTCTGTTAAACATCATTACCAACCGTCTCTTTCCCGATGACGGAACAGTAACAATTGAAGGATTGATTGGCACCGAAAATGATGTGGCCCAGAAAAAAGTTTATATGATGTCGGAAAAAAATTTATATCCAAAGAGTATGACTTGCCAAGAGGTCTTTAAATGGAGCAAGCTGTTTTACCCGAATTTTGATTTGGAGTATGCAACGAAAATATCGAATCAATTCGGTTTGGGCCTTCATAAAAAGATCCGCACCCTTTCGACGGGATTTTCATCTATTTTCAAAATTGTGATCGCTTTATCCGTTAATACACCCTATGTTTTGTTTGACGAGCCGGTATTGGGGCTGGATGCAAATCACCGCGAAATGTTTTATAAAATGCTGATTGAAAAATACAGTGATGCTTCATTTACCGCCATTATATCAACCCATTTGATTGAAGAAGTGGCAACGATTCTTGAGCATGTCATGATTATCAAAAACGGTGAAATCCTGATCAACGATTCCTGTGAAAGCTTACTTAGCAGCGGTTATACCGTATCCGGAACCGCCCAGCAGATTGATGCTTTTATCCTGGAAAAAGTGGTTATCGCGACTGATACCCTGGGTGGTTTGAAAACAGCAACGGTCATGGGAAACATTGACAAAGACATCGTTCCCTTGGGCCTTGAAATAACCGGACTCGACCTCCAAAGGTTCTTTATTAAACTTACAAACGAGGAATAGAAAAATGAAATTAAGCGCAATTTATAAATATCAGCTAGCCGAACATAGAAATTCATTTCTTATTTTTTATGCCGTTATTGCTGCCATTCTGGCGGTTGTATTTGGGATCAATGCCCTGACCGGATTGACCGGAATACAATATGAGGTTCCCATTCAAGTCAGCGGCATCGATTTAGCACCCGCCGTTTTTCTCTTTGTCTGTGGACTGAATGCTTTTAAAGGTAACTTCAAAATGGCTCTTCAAAATGGGATATCCCGAAAGTCACTATTCATCAATCGTATTTTTGTTATTTTAACCTTATCAACGGGAATGGCCCTGATTAATCAAATTGTTTCACTGGTTGGGAAGCTGCTGGCGTCTTTATCCGGAACAATTGTGTACGAAAGCATTCTGGAAGAGCTGTATGCACAGCGCTATGCCGGCCATTCAAATGAGGCCTGGATGTACTTAGAAAGCTTTTTGTTTTACCTGGCTGTATTTATTGTTTGTTTTTCCATTGGCTATCTGATCACGACGGTATTCTACCAAATGAATAAAAAACAAAAGATCAGCTATATAGTTGGCTTTTATATCATTGTCTTTGTTATTTTACCCCTCGCCAATACCCTGTTATACCATTCAGGAATCATCTCTGTCCAGATTTCTGAAGTCTTGCTCAGGTTTTTAGATATCATCATGGGTGTTTCAGCCCAGAACCCTTACATTGGCATATTTTCACTTTTAATACTAAGCATCCTCATCAACGGGTCAAGCTGGCTTCTTATCAGAAAAGCCGGTGTAAAAAATTAAACAGCCATCAATAGTTGACGACATTCAGACGGGTATCCTGGGATACCCGTCTGAATGTGCAGCTCTTTAAGTTTCGCTCTCTGTCTGCACTCATTAGTCATAACAAAAATTGATTGTTTCGCCTTCAAGTGTCAAACTGTCATCATTTTCTTTTCTTTGCAAGGCATGCCGGTACCGTCATTTTTTGTCATCAATATTTCTGCCAGAATCGAAAAACCAACTTCTTCCGGCGACATATCACAGATATCCAATCCAACTGGGGCGTGAACCTGATCAAGCAACGCTCTGCTGATGCCTTCGTCTTCAAGTTGTTTATACATTTCTCTGGTTTTTTTAACACTGCCAAGCATCCCCACATAGGCGAATTTCCTTTGCAGTGCTCCCTTGAGCGCTGATTTATCCTGGGTATGAGTTGAAGCGCAACATACATAAAAAGCTCCGTCTGGTATTTCAGCTTCTAAAATGCCATTTTCAAATATTTCACATGAAATAAAACGATCTGCCAATTCGATCTGATCCGGAATTTGTTCCGGTGGACGGGTATCAAGCAGGATTGTCTCAAAATGAAGGAGTTTTGCCATACGCAAAACCGCACTGCCGACATGGCCGGCATTACAAACAACTAACTGCAATCCGGGATTAACGACTTCTACAAATAAATTCACACTAAACGTACAGCCCAGTCCAGTAGCCTCATAGGTAGGGATGTGTTCGTATCGCTTAAGATAACTTCTTCTGTCTTTGATGGCCTGTTTGGCCTCTTCCACTGCCTCACGTTCAAATTGTCCGCCGCCGATTGTTCCCAACGTTGTTCCATTTTCAAGCAACAGAATCTTCTTCCCAACCTTGCATGGGGAGGTTCCTTCTGTTTCCACCACTGTTAAGACAGCGTAGGAAAGCCCGTCTTTTTGGGCCTTCAGCTGTTCTTGTAAAATATCCATATTTTTCCTTTCTTAGCTCCATCCAGCTAACATCTTTTTACCCATTCTTCTTTTAATGAGCCGATAAAGCATTGGTCAAAGAGCAATCTCCCAATTTCTCCCATGGTCTTGGCATTTTCCAAATGATCTCCATCAGCTTTATTAATGAACAGAATACGTGGTGTGGTTTTTTCCAGCATTGTATCCAACTTATTTTCTATGAAATTTTCCATGACTTTTTTGAATACGCCTTCGTCAAAAATTGCTTCGGTATCTCCATATAATTCAGATCGATGAAAAAATGCCTCATCGATTTTTTGGAACAAAACCTCAGCACCAATGACATGAATGATTTTGGTTGTCAATTTTGGAATTATGGGCTCATAGTCATTGTAAAATTTGTATGGCTTTCTTTTTGACCCGTCACCTTCATTGAGAATAACTAAAGAACCCAGTGTATCTTTTAAATAATCCAGCTCATTATCTGAAAATCCAGAGATTTTCATGCCTGCGACAATTTCTTTACCAATGATCCATTCTCTTTTGGGATCTTTCTTAATTTGATTGAGGACGGCTTCAATATCTTTGCTGATCATACACTGATTCTTTGGTACATCCGCAATACATATTTTTGCTGTCGTCGTCAGTACATGGGTCATTTCTTTCGCTGATAATTCCTTACCAATGGCAAACATTAGCGATGTTTTTCCGCCACCGCCGGTAATGGTAACCACATCATCTTCTTGAATATTAAAATCTTTTATCAGATTCATTTTTAAACATTGCTATCAGCATTAATTTTATGCAGCACTACATTCGGACAACCTTCAAAGGCTTTATCACTGATTTCTTTCATGGTTTCAGGCAGATAGACGTCAGTTAAGTTAACACAGTCCTTAAATGCCCAGGCAAATATTTTTTGAGTCCCCTCATTGAGTCGGACCGTCGTCAGCTGATTGCATTGGTTAAATACAAAGGAAACGATCTGTTCCACACTTCCCGGAATTTCAATTTCTTCAATGCCGCATCTGGTCATGGCGTATTGCCAAAAATCCTTGAGATTTGAAGGCAGTTTTATTTTTTTTAGGTTTTCACAGCCATCAAAAACAAAGCCGCCGATATCTCTGATGGTATCTGGTAATTCCACATGTACCAATTCTTTGTGCCCTTTAAATACACCATCCCCAACAATAAGTATGTTTTTATCGGCTGGAAGGATGGCTTCTTCCCCCTCTCCATCACATTCCGTTAGGCAGGTACCATAATCTTGTGTTTTATAATAATACTCATACATCTCGTTTTTCTCCTCTACAATTTATATTTTTTATGTGAATTTTTCAATTGTTTCCGTAAACTTTACTTGTTTTCTCATGGTAAGTATAGCACAAAAAAGGTTTTCAAGTAAATCCAGTAAAGGCCTTTTGTTAAAGGTTGTCTAAACCAATCTTTTGTTATAATAATCTAAACCAATCAAGGCTTGTGCATTCGTTGTTGTGATCCTGTATCAGCAAATGCTTTTGCGTAGATAAATCTGAAGAAAAAAGATATGGAAAAAAATGAATAAGATACAGAAAAAGCTGAACCAAATCCCCGCACTACCCGGCATTTATAAAATGCTTGATGCAAGCGGCAACATTATTTATATCGGAAAAAGCAAGTGCCTGAAAACACGGGTGAAATCCTATTTCAGCAAAGCCCCAAAGCAATCAAAGGTCGAAAAAATGGTCTTTTTTATTGACGATATCGACTATCTTGTTACGGATACCCATTTGGAAGCCCAACTTTTGGAATGTCAGTTGATTAAAAAGCTGAAGCCGATTTTTAATTCCCAGATGAAAAATGACAGAAAATATATGTATCTGAAAGTCGGCGATTTCAGCCAGTACCGGGTATTGTCAATTGTTCAGGAACGTCAAGGGGACAGCTTTGGGCCTTTTCGGGGAAAACAATTCATTCAATCATTTATGGATACTGTCACCCACTTATTTCCGATGGTACAAAACAACATCCGCTGGGAATTCAACTATCATACCCTGCCCGTGACCATGAGTGCTGCCGATTTTATAAAAAACAGAGCAACCTTGATGAACGTATTTTCAGAAGAAACCAGCATGCAGAGTTTGATCGATGAATTGAAGTGCCGCATGAATAACGAGGCTACCCAATACAATTATGAAAGAGCAACCATCTACCGCGATCTTATCAAAAGCCTGACCTATATCAGTCATGTTCTCTACGACTACAAAACCCTGATAACCAAAGATCTCCTTTTGAAAATACCCGTTCCGGCCGGAGAAAAACTCTTCTTTATTTCAAAGGGCAAAATAATATTTAAAAAACAGTATTCTGTTCTATCTCAATTTGAGATTGATGCATTTTTAGCTGAAGGCCACAACATGAAATCTGAGCCCGCCCCTGACCGGGATGAAAAAACCGAGGTTGATTTTCTAAATATCTTATTTTCCGAAATCCAGTCCCTGCCGGATGAATGGATTTTAAAATAATCGGGGTAACGACTTGCGTCCAAAACAATCGCCAAATGCGGCACCGCCTAAAATCAGCATCGCTCCCAGGAGCTGGATAGTTGTTAGGTATTCCTGCAAAAAAATCGCGGAAAAAACCAATGCCGAAAGCGGTTCAAGATAGCCCCAAATGGCAACCGACTGTGCCGGAAACTGCTGAATAGAAGAGAAATAAAGATAACAGCCAATCCCTGTGTTGACAATCCCCAAGAGTAAGATGGGCAACACATTTTCAGAAGTAACCGGGATAACAACACCCTGCTTGATCACTGTGAAAATGGCAACGGTTATAAAGCTTGCCCCAAGCTGCCACACGGCGTTTTCGAGACCTGTGATGCTAACCGCCATTTTGTTGAAAATTACCATAAAGGCATACATCACCGCTGCCATTAATCCACAAAACAATCCCCAGGAAAATCCGCTATGCATCACGGCATCACGGTTAACCAGGAACATTCCTACAAGAACCGCCAGAAATCCTATTATTTTTGCGGTCACTATTTTTTCTTTGAAGATCAACGGTGCAAGAGCCATCACGATGACCGGGCCGCAATAATATGCAAGGGTTGCCATACTGACCCCTATTTCCTTATATGCTTCATATAAAAACATCCAGCTTGCGCCCATTGCAGCACCTGAGGCAAGCAGATAAACCAGATGCTTTTTGTTTTTCAGCCCCTGAAACTTTCCCTTTGTGATAACGAAAACAGCCAATAGAAATAGACCGCCAATCAGCGTTCTCAGAAAAACTATTTCGTAGCTGTTCAGTAAAATAAAGCTTGCGATGATTCCGTTTGTTCCAAAAAGCAACAATGCCGCTATATATTTTGTATAATTTTTACTCATTTTTGTTTTTATACTCCTCCTCATAATTCTCTGTTTATTAAATAATTTTTCTTTCAAACTTGATACTTTATGATTGATAGTATATCATTGTCATAAACATTACAAAAGTGAATCTTTCTCATACCACTTATGATAAAATCAGATGTTCGGAGGCAACCTAATCATGAATATTCAAAAATATATAGCATTTGTCAAAACAGTTGAATGCGGGAGCTTTACAAAGGCAGCAAAATTATTGGACTATTCACAGTCAGGTATCAGCCGTATGATTAACGACTTAGAAACTGAATGGAAAATCACTCTCCTTGAGCGCAATCATTCCGGAGTACGTCTAACTTCGGATGGGCTCAAACTCCTTCCTTATGCAAAACGCCTATGTTTAGAATACGAAAAATTACATATGCAAATTGACGAACTACATGGACTTCAATCTGGTTTGATTCGGATTGGAACCTTTTCCAGCGTTGCTACTCACTGGCTTCCAAATATCATTAAAGCCTTTCAAAAAAAACATCCAAACATCGCCTATGAGCTTTTACTTGGCGACTATACGGAAATCGAAAGCTGGATCCTGGAGGGGAGGGTGGACTGCGGATTTCTTCGGCTTCCCACCACTCCTGAACTGGAAACAATATTTTTGGAACAGGATCGACTGCTTGTGATTTTGCCGGAAAACCACCCGTTAGCCGATTGTGAACGCTTTCCTATCGATGCGTTGTGCAATGACCCGTTTATGCTCCTGGAAAAGGGAGCAAAAGCGGAAATATCTGAAATATTTGAGCGACACAATTTGGAACCACTGACTCATTTTACAACCTGGGATGATTATGCCATTATGTCAATGGTAGAAAGCGGACTGGGCATCAGTATTCTGCCTGAACTTATTTTGCAAAGGTTACCCTATCAGATCATCATAAAGGAACTGGAAATACCGGCCTATCGCAGGATTGGCCTAGCAATGAAAGATAGGAAATCCGCATCCCTCGCAGTCAAACGTTTTATAGATTACCTGCCCTACCGAAATAATTTTGAGAACAACGAGGCATAAGCTTAATATTGTAACGCTTCACATAAAATTAATCTCTTAAGGGATCGATTTCACTAAGCTACCCATCAAAAAAAAAACTCAGGAATCCAATTGAACATGGATTCTTGAGGTTTTATAAATTTTAAAATCTATTCGTTTTCTTTTTCTTCGATGGTTCTTAATGCATTTCTTAACACGTCTTTAAGTTCATCTTCCTTTTGATTTGGAATTGTTAGTACATCATCTAAAGCGTCAATTATTATTCTGATTTTATCTTCTTTGCTAATTTTCATTTTAATTACTCCCACTCAATCGTTGAAGGGGGCTTGCTGGTGATGTCGTAAACAATCCGGCTCACATGCTTAACCTCGTTAACAATTCGGGTTGATATCTTTTCCAGCACGTCGTAGGGTATTCTGGCCCAATCAGAGGTCATACCGTCAACCGAGGTAACGGCTCTTAGGCCAATGGTGTAGTCATAGGTTCGTTCATCCCCCATAACTCCAACGCTTCGGTTGCCTGGGAGTACTGCAAAGTATTGCCAGATTTCTTCATCCAAACCGGCTTTGGCAATCTCGTCACGGAAAACGTAATCCGCTTCCTGTAAGATCACCAGTTTTTCTTTGGTAATGTCACCCATGATGCGAATAGCCAGTCCTGGTCCCGGGAAGGGTTGACGCCATACTAAATCATGAGCCAGGCCAATTTCTTCGCCGACAGCCCGGACTTCATCCTTAAAGAGGTTTCTCAGGGGCTCAATGAGCTCGAAATCCACATCGTCTGGAAGGCCGCCAACATTATGATGACTTTTTATGACGGCGGCGTTTTTGTTACCGCTTTCAATAACGTCAGGGTAAATTGTTCCTTGAAGAAGAAAATCGATGTCATTGAGTTTGCTTGACTCTTCTTCAAACACCCGAATAAATTCGGTGCCGATGATTTTACGTTTTTGTTCCGGATCACTGACGCCTGCTAATTTACTGAGGAAACGGTCTTCGCAGTTCACTCGGATGAAATTCATTTTAAAACGATTTTTGAAAATCGCTTCAACCTGATCGCCTTCATCTTTTCGTAACAGCCCGTGGTCCACAAAGATACAGGTGAGTTTGTCGCCGATGGCCTGATGCACCAGGGTTGCCGCAACTGAAGAATCCACGCCGCCGCTTAAGGCACACAGCACCCGTCGATCCCCAACCTGTTCTTTAATAGCTTTAATTTGTTCCTGGGCAAAATTTTCCATCGTCCAAAGACCTTCGCAGCCACAAACGTTGTAAACAAAATTATTTAAATACTCTTTACCATACTGGGTATGCTCCACTTCGGGATGAAACTGAACCGCATATAGCTTGCGTTCTGCACATTCCATGGCGGCACTGGAACAGGTTTCAGTGGTTGCCGTTATGGTAAAACCTTCGGGAATGCGCTCAATATAGTTGGTATGGCTCATCCAGCAGGTTGAGCCGCTGACAATATTTTCAAACAAAAGACTGTCGGTTTGAAAATCCAGGGTTTTCTTGCCGTATTCACTGATTTCGGCGGTATCGGTGGAACCCTTTAATTGCTCTGCCATCAGCTGAGCGCCGTAACAGATTCCTAAAATCGGAATACCCATTTCATAAATTTCCGGGTCACACTGGGGTGCTCCGGGTTCATGAACGCTGGAAGGTCCGCCGGTGAAAATAATCCCTTTGGGATTTTTCTTGCGGATCTCATCCGGAGTAATATCATAGGGTACGACCTCTGAATAAACCCGTGCTTCGCGAACCCTACGGGCAATCAGTTGATTGTATTGCGCGCCAAAATCCACAATGAGGATCAGTTCATCTTCGTAATTTTTTTTTATCATGGAGCCTCCCATTAAAATTGTGCACTGTTGTAGTTTGGTGATTCTTTGGTGATGGAAATATCGTGAGGATGACTTTCAATCAGTCCCGCACTGGTAATTTTCACGAATTGAGATTTTTCCCGTAAATCTTTAATGGTTGGTGTTCCGCAGTAGCCCATTCCTGAGCGAAGTCCGCCAACCAATTGATAGACCGTATCCGCCAATGATCCCTTGTAAGGAACCTTACCTTCAACGCCTTCAGGAACCAGTTTTTTCTGACCTTCCTGGAAGTAACGGTCTGAGCTACCATCTTTCATGGCACCCAGGGATCCCATCCCACGATAAGTTTTAAAACTTCTACCCTGATAAATAATAGTTTCTCCAGGGCTTTCATCGGTGCCTGCAAAAAGGCTACCGATCATAACCACGTCAGCTCCGGCGCCGATGGCTTTTACCACGTCGCCTGAGTATTTGATCCCGCCATCGGCAATAACAGGAATATCGTATTCTTTGGCAACTTCAACCACGTCCATAATCGCAGTGATCTGGGGCACCCCAATTCCTGCAACCACACGGGTGGTACAAATGGAACCAGGACCAATACCGACTTTAAGAGCGTCAGCGCCGGCTTCAATTAAATCCTTAGCGGCGGCACCGGTGGCAATGTTTCCGATAATGAGTTGTACATCCGGATATCTTTCTTTAATGGCTTTGACAGTTTTTACCACGCCAATGGAATGGCCATGGGCGGTATCCACCACAATAACATCCACCTGAGCTTCAACCAGTGCGTCCACCCGTTCCATGGTATTGCTGGTAATGCCGACAGCACCACCGACAATCAAGCGACCGCGGTAATCCTTGGCAGCATTGGGGTATTTAATTCTTTTTTCAATATCTTTGATGGTAATCAGTCCCTTGAGATAGTTATGGGCATCAACAATGGGAAGCTTTTCAATCTTATGCTCTTTAAGAATGGCCTCGGCTTTTTCAAGAGTTGTGCCCTCTTCTGCGGTGACCAGATTTTCCTTGGTCATGGCATCCTTAATTTTCTTGGTTGGATCATTTTCAAAACGCAGATCCCGGTTGGTGATGATCCCAACCAATTTTCCATCTTCGGTTACCGGAACCCCGGAAATACGATAACGGGACATCAGCTCTAAGGCGTCGCCGATACAATGTTCGGGTGATAGAAAAAAGGGATCCACAATGACCCCATTTTCTGAGCGTTTTACCTTGTCAATTTCAAATGCCTGCTCTTTGATGGTCATATTTTTATGGATAATTCCGATGCCGCCTTCTCTGGCCATGGCAATTGCCAATCGTCCTTCGGTGACTGTATCCATGCCGGCGCTCATAATAGGGATATTCAATGCAATCTTCTTCGTTAATCGGGTGCTGGTGTTCACATCACCTGGTAAAACTTCTGACTTTCCAGGGATCAATAACACATCATCGAAGGTGATGCCTTCTTTTAATATTTTTTCCAAACTTGGTAACTCCTTTCAATTCTTAACTTTTGTTATGGTACGAAAAAAGCAGACAATTGGCCATTGCTTTTCATCTGCTTTCTTAACATTCTGTAATCTTATTTTGTATTTAAGTCTAACATATCTTGCTTAATGGTTACAATGATTATTTTTTTGGTAACGTTATCTTTTCTTCTATTTGTCCGATTCGAGTGTTTAAAACAATAACAGGGAAGGATTTTCCATATCAGACTTAACATCCTTTAAAAATTTTGCACCTTTTAATCCATCTGCCACCCGATGATCGAGGTTTAGGCTGATCTTCATCACCGATCGCATCATGGCTTCCCCCTGATGCAGCCGCATCCGATGAACCACCTCGCCAATACAGAGGATCGCACTGTTTGGCTGATTGATAATAGCCGTGAATTCAAGAATCCCATACATACCCAGGTTTGATATGGTAAAGGTACTGTCTTTAAGGTCCTGGGACACAACGAATTTGTTTTTCACGGATCTTAATGTTTCCGCACGATTTTTCACCATTTCCACAAAACTCAGTTCATGGGCATTTTTAATAACCGGCACAATGAGTCCCTCTTCCTGGGCCACTGCGATTCCCATATGAACATAGGGGTGGTTGATGATTTCATTATCAATCAGACTGCTGTTGATTTCCGGATGCTTCATTAAGGCTTTTGAAACGGCCATTAGTAGGAAATCCGTATAGGTGCATCGGTATTGAATCTGGTCTTCTATTTTTTTTGTTATTTTTTTCCGAAGTTCTTTGATTTCGGTCATGTCTATTTCAGTTGTTAGAGTAATTACCACATTCTCCACGCTGCTCTTCACCATCCGGTCTGAAATTATTTTTCGTTTCTCTGTGAGTCTGGTTTTGAGGTCTTCCGTAATTTCTTCTTTAGCTTCTTCTATGGCTTCTTCTTTAGTTTCTTCTTTAGCTTCTTCTTTAGTTTCTGCCCGGGTTGGTTCGTCGCATTCGTCCACAAACGGAACAAAATCCAATTCAGGATTGAGAATTATCTTTGGTAATTCTTCTTGAACCTCTGGGATCTCCAGGACCTCGGGCATTTCAGGTATTTCTTCCATGCGTTTGGGCAGAACTTTGACGTACTCTCCGTAATCGCTAGAAAAATCATCTTTCTTTTCCTGGAATCGTTTGATTGAGCCAAGTTCCCCTGGAACCACACGACCGTCAGGCCCCCGGGTATCCAGTCGCGGAGTCAGATCCATATCATCAACCATGGATTTTATTTTTGCCAGAGCCGGTACCCGCTGGGACAGACTTCCTTTTGGTTTGCGATTGACCAGAGCATTTTCAGGATTCCCGGAGATTTCATCCAGTTCCGTGCCGATTATCACTGGTTCAGGTTCCCTTCTTTGGGCTTGCTCTTGTGCCTGTTTTTGTGCCAGCAGGGATTCCACATCTTCAACCTGAACACGGCCAGCCGGTCCGGTCCCGAGAATGTTTTCAAGCATGATATGGTGCTGTTTTGCCAGTCGTCTGGCGGCCGGAGTAGCGCGGACTTTTCCCAATCCCTCGATGATTTCCCGTTCCCGGCGAAGATCTTCCAGGGTTCCCAGGTTCATGTCTAATTTTGGTACGATTATTTCATTTTCCATAATCCCTCTTACCCCTGCTCGGAATCAATCAAACGGTGGACCGCCCGGATAAAGTCTATCTTTTGAGGGACACATGCAGCCTCGAGCTCTTTATTATAGGGAATCGGTACATCGAGCCCAGCCAGTCGGATGATGGGTGCGTTAAGGTAGTCAAACGCATCGCTTTCAACAATACGCGCTACTATTTCCCCCCCCAGACCTCCGGTTTTAGCGGCCTCGTGGGCAACAATAACCCGTCCTGTTTTGATAACCGACTCCACAATGGGTTTCATATCCATTGGGTAAAGCGTCGCCGGATTCAGAATTTCAACCTCAATCCCTTCCTCTGCCAAAAAAGCCGCAGCTTCCATGGCTTTTAATAAAAGACTTCCGTAGGTCACAATGGTGATATCTTTCCCTTGTCGCTCAGTTAAGGTTTTTCCGATTTCGATGATAAACTCTTCATCCAAAGGCACCAGATCATCGATTTTATATAACAGTTTATGCTCAATAAAGCACACCGGATTATTGTCCCGGATGGCGGCTTTTATCAGACCTTTGGCCTGGGCCGGGGTTGATGGGGTGACGACCTTTAATCCCGGTATATGACACAGCCAGGCTTCAAGGCTCTGACTGTGCTGGGCTGCTGCTCCGGTTCCTGATCCGGCAGGCAAACGCAGTACCATCGGCACCTGGGACTGTCCGCCGAACATATAACGCATTTTTGCCCCCTGATTCACCAGGGCATCCATGGCGAAGGTGACAAAATCCATAAACATGATTTCACAAATGGGCCTCAGACCAGTGGCCGCTGCGCCAACCGCAGTTCCCACAATGGTAGCCTCGGAAATCGGAGTATCCAAAATCCGCTCTTCCCCAAATTCATCGATCATGCCATGGGATACTCCAAATGCCCCGCCATAGATCCCGATATCTTCACCCATAAAAATGACGTTATCATCACGGCGCATTTCTTCGGTCATTCCCAATCGAATAGCGTCTCTATAAGTCATTTTTTTCATTTCGCTAGTATTCATTCTCTGCCTCTCATGCGTATACATCCTCTAAAACCGATGTTATTTCTGGTTCCGGACTTTCCATTGCAAATTTCAACGCCGTTTCAATGGACTTATGGGCTTCATTGGCCATGGTCTGGATTTGCTTATCCGTAAAGACGCGGTTTTCCTGGAGATATTTTTTCAGTCTCAGGATCGGATCCTTTTCACGCCACTCGGCAATTTCTTCTTCATTGCGGTAAACCTGGGCATCGCCTTTGGAATGGCCATTGTAACGGTAGGTTTTGGCTTCAACCAGCACCGGTCCTCGTCCTGCCCGGGCATAACGCAGGGCCTTTAACACCGTATTGTAAACTTCAATGGGATCATTTCCGTCAATGGTCAGTCCGGGAATATCGTATGATCCGCTGCGTTCTGAAATATTTTCAATGTTCATATTCTTTGAAATCGGTGAGGACATACCATAAAGATTGTTTTCAATTAAAAAAACAATGGGTAGATTCCAAACCGCAGCTAAATTTAACGACTCGTGAAAACTTCCCTGATTGGTAGCCCCATCTCCGGCAAAGCACAAAACAACTTTTCCGGTTTTTTTATATTTTTGGGTAAGCGCCGCACCACAGGAAAGATTAAAACCACCACCGACCACGCCGTTGGCACCAATATTGCCATTTTGCACATCGGCAATATGCATCGACCCACCTTTGCCTTTGCAGTATCCCCTGGCCCTTCCCATGAATTCCGCCATCATCAGATTGACATCCAAACCAAAACCAATGGCCTGGGCGTGGCCCCGATGGGTCATGGATACCAGATCCCCTTTTTCCAGTGCCAAACAGGAAATCACGCCACTGGCTTCCTGGCCGATGGATAGATGTGCGGTTCCGTGAACAAGTCCTTTTGAAAAAAGATAATCCACTTTTTCTTCGAAAAAACGGGCCTGATTCATTTTATAATACATTCTTAATAGAATTTCTTCTGATAATTCAATCATCGTTTCCTCCACATTTCATTATGCTATCATGGATGGTGTAGACACCTAAACCATTATATCTTTTTATACACAATAAATAAAGAATGAAGCAAAAACAATGCAATTAATCCACTCTTTATGCTTCATTCTTTGATTTATTTAATTATCTTTTAATTTTTCTTTCCCCGCTTGTCGTTTTTATCAAAGCGTTTGATGATCGATTCTGCAATGATCAAGTCTTCCGGAGTGGTGATTTTAATGTTAGTGTAATGCCCGGTCACAATCTTAACCGGATGGCCCAAGCGTTCTACCAGAAAGGCATCATCAGTTCCCTCAATGCCTTCTTTCCGGGCACTTTCATGAGCCTCCCGGAGCAACTTGAATGCAAAGGTCTGAGGGGTTTGAATCTCCACCAGGTAATCCCGGTCAGGGGTGTGCTCCACAAAGCCATCGACGTTAATAACCTTAATGGTATTCTTTGCGGGAACCCCCACCACCGTGGCCTGATGTTTCATGGTTTCGTAAATGCTTTCAATAATCACGGATTCCTGGATAATCGGCCGGGCACCGTCATGGGTCATGACAATATCGGCCCGGGGGTTCACGGCTTTCAGTCCCTGGTAAACCGACTCCTGCCGGGTGTCCCCGCCTTCTACCAAATGAACCTTTTTATAATGATAAAGCTTAAGCACCTGCTGTTGGCAGATCCGAAATTCTTCCTTATTCACCACCAGAATTATCTCATTAATCAGGGGACATCGCTCAAAAACATCCAGGGTATGGGCTAAAATTGGTTTTCCGCTCAGTGTCAGATATTGTTTGTTAATTGATGCATTCATCCGCCGCCCCTGTCCCGCCGCCGGGATAATGACACTGGTAAACAGTCTTTCCATGATTTACCGCCTTAGATTTTTTTTAAGATATGCATTATTTCAGGATGATTCGTCGCCAGCATAATTTCTCTTTCATCCGGTGTGTTCATATCCGCTGAAAGGGTGATCTCAAGCCTCGGTTCCAGGAGATAATCCAGTGCCAGTGCCGGCCATTCCAAAAGCAATGTGGCACCCTGATTGAGATAATCTTCAAAGCCCATTTCATAGAGTTCATTTTCATCCCGGAGACGATAGAGATCAAAGTGAAAAACCCGGGGCGGATTGCCATATTCGTTCACAATGGTATAGGTTGGGCTGGTGACTTCATCCTCAAGACCCAGTCCTTCAACAAAACCCTTGGAAAAAACGGTTTTGCCCATACCCATGGAACCATGGAGAAAGACAACCAGCGGGAAATTCAATTTCCCTCCCAACCTTTTGGCAAAAGCAAAGGTTTCCTGGCTGGACTTTGTTTTCACCGCAACTGAAAACATCAGACTTGTTCCTTTTCTTTGGCCTCTTCAACAGGCTCTGCATCATCATCCGCTCCTTCATCTTCCTTTGTTTCAACATCCGGTTCTTCATCGTCCTCGATGATTTCATAATCCACTTCAACGACCTCATTTTCTTCGATGCGCTTTTTATCGGGAAGGAAAATTGCCAGCACCACATATAAGACGATGCTCACAACGCCAGCGCTAAAGGTTAGCACAAAAGGAAGCACCGGCACCACAAACAAAGCCCTGAAAATCCAGGGGGAAAGATTGAAATACTCTCCTAAGCCCGCACAGACTCCTGCTATAATCCCCTTACCGGGGTTTCTCATTAAACGTTTTTTCATATTATTTTCCGTTCTCTTTTATTCTTAATTATTTTTGACGATAGGTTGACATAAAACGTTCCAATCGATCCATGGTTTTGATTAAATCTTCGGGGTGGGGCAGAAAAACGATCCTGAAATGGTCGGGATCAGGCCAGTTAAAGCCGGTTCCCTGAACCATGAGGACATGCTCTTCCTTTAAGAAATCCAGGGCAAACTGAACATCACTGGTAATATTAAACCGGGCAATATCAATTTTAGGAAAGACATAAAATCCGGCTTTTGGTTTGACACAGGATAAACCGGGAATGGCATTAACCCGGTCGCAGACAATCTCTCGCTGTTCATACAGTCGTCCGCCGGGCTTAAGCAGATCATTTATGCTCTGATAGCCCCCCAGCGATGTCTGGATGGCGTGTTGTCCCGGGACATTGGAACACATCCGCATGTTCGACAGCATTTTTATGCCTTCAATGTAATCTTTGGCGCCTTCCTTGTTGCCGGTTAAAATCATCCAGCCGACCCGAAAACCGGGAATGCGATGGGATTTAGATAAGCCATTGAGGGTAACCACCAGCACTTCATCGGTGAGGGTTGCCATAGGTATATGAACGGCATCATCATATAAAATACGATCGTAAATTTCATCCGCAAAAATAATCAGATCATTTTCAACTGCCAGTTTAACAATGCCCTCTAAAATTTCCCGGGGATAAAGTGCCCCAGTGGGGTTGTTGGGATTAATAACCACAATTCCTTTTGTCTTTGGGGTAATCTTGCTTTTCATGTCCTCAAGATCCGGACACCAATCAGCCTGTTCATCACAGGTATAGTAAACTGCGGTTCCTCCGGATAAATTAACAGCCGCAGACCATAAAGGATAGTCTGGAGCCGGCACTAAAATTTCATCGCCGTTATCCAAAAGAGCCTGCATACAGAAGAGAATCAGTTCACTGACACCATTGCCTAAAAAAACATCCTCCACATGGAGGTCCATCAGTCCTTTGACCTGATAATGCTGGACCACGGCTTTACGGGCCGAAAAAATCCCCTGGGAATTGCAGTACCCTTCGGCGCTAATCATATTGTATTTTATATCGTGGATAATCTCGTCTGGGGCATTTAAATTAAAGGGCGCGGTATTTCCCGTGTTGAGCATAATAATGTCAATGCCCTGGCTTTCCATGCGAGCCGCCTCTTCAACCACCGGTCCCCTAATATCATAACAAACGTTGTCCAATTTTCTTGACTTCTTTACAGCTTTCGTCACTACACTCAACTCCTTTTAATTTTAATTTAAGATTTGATTACTTCAATGTATCGTTCTTTTTCATCTTTTCAATAATGTAGCGATAACCCTTACCATGCTTTAAGCAACGGTTCACACGACTGATGGTGGCAGAGCTTGCCCCGGTCGTTTTTTCCACATCAATGAAGGTTTTCCCCTGGGATAATAAAAAAGCAATTTCAAAACGGTGGGCCATATCCTCAACTTCTTTAATGGTACAGATATCTTCCAAAAGCATATTAAATTCTTCTTCGGTTTCAAGCGCCAGTATGGCCTGGGCCAGCATATGTCTTTTCATGCTTTCGTCCATGGGGGATCCTCATTTATTTCTTAAGAATTACAGAAACAATCTTTCTAAAAAATTTTATCCATTGACACATAATCTTATCTTTAGTGTATAATATATTATCATAACATATTCATCTTAATAAATAAATTGAAAGGTTTAAATTTATGAAATTATATAATACCCTTACCCAACAAAAAGAAACCTTTGTCCCCATTGAAACCGGAAAGGTTCGCATGTACTCCTGCGGCCCAACCGTTTACAATTATTTTCATATCGGAAACGCCCGTCCCTTTATAGTTTTTGACGTGCTGCGCCGCTTTTTGGAATATACCGGATACCAGGTGTCCTTTATTCAGAACTTCACGGATGTGGATGACAAAATCATCAATCGCAGCCATGAAGAAGACATTTCCCCCCAGGAGGTGGCCGAAAAATACATCCGCGAATATTTTATTGACGCCGATGCCCTGGGCATTAAACGGGCTACGGTTCATCCCAGGGTCAGCGAGCATATTCCGGAAATCATTGCCATGATTCAAACCCTCGAAGAAAAAGACCTGGCCTATAATGTTGGCGGCAACGTTTATTATCATGTCGATCATTTTCAGGAATACGGCAAGCTTTCCAAACAATCCATTGATGATTTAAAATCCGGTGCCCGCATTGATGTGAACGACGAAAAACAAAGCCCCCTGGATTTTGCCCTCTGGAAAAAGAAGAAGGACGGCGAGCCCTATTGGGAAAGTCCCTGGGGCCAGGGTCGTCCCGGCTGGCATATCGAATGTTCGGCGATGTCGAAAAAACATTTAGGGGATACCATTGATATTCACGGCGGCGGTCAGGATCTGATCTTTCCCCACCATGAAAATGAGATTGCCCAGTCTGAAGGCTGCTGCGGCAAACCCTTTGCCAACTACTGGGTGCATAACGGTTATATCAATATCGACAATGAAAAAATGTCCAAATCCAAAGGCAACTTTTTCACCGTCCGGGATATTGCCAAAACCTTTGATCTGGAAGTCGTCCGGATGTTTTTGCTGATGGCCCATTACCGAAGTCCTGTAAATTTCAGCGAGGCCTTGCTCCAACAGGCCGCCAATGCCCTAGACCGTTTTTATACCGCAAAATTCCAAATGGTTTTTCTTTTAAACAACGCTGTCACCATTGCAGCCACGGCCGACGAGAAAATCTGGATCACCAGCCTGGAGGACTATAAAACCGGGTTTTTAGCAGCCATGGAAGACGACCTTAACACCGCGGATGCCATTGCCTCCATCTTTGAATTGGTGCGGGACCTCAACTCCAACCTTGATGCCAGCTCTTCCAAGGAAGCCATTAAAGCCGGCCAGGCGATTTTTGCTGAACTTACCGATGTCCTGGGACTGGCTGTCAAAGATCAGGAAACCAATCTCGATGCTGAAATTGAAGACCTCATTGCCCAGCGTCAGGCGGCACGAAAAGCAAAAGATTTTAAACGATCTGATGAAATTCGGGATGAGCTTCTGGCCAGGGGAATTATTCTTGAAGATACACGGGAAGGAGTGAAATGGAAGAGAGCATAGCCGCATTCGATCTGATTCAAGACGCCCTGGAAAAAAAATTCACCCAGGTTCAGGTAAAGGCCATGAATCCCCTGGCGTTGGCCTATATCGGTGATGGTATTTACTCGGATCGGATTCGCAAATACCTGATTGGCATTGGTCATCAAAATGTTAATATCATGACCAAGACCTCGGTGTCCTATGTCCGAGCCAGTGCCCAGGCCATCGTCGTTCATGCCCTGATTCCCGAACTGACCGAAGATGAGCTGCGGATTGTCAAGCGGGGACGCAATACTTTTTCCCATGTGCCCAAAAACGCCGATGCCGGAGATTACGGCTATGCCACCGGCTATGAAGCCCTGCTGGGTTATTTATATCTCTGCCAAGAGCTTAAACGCCTTGATGCCCTGATTATTAAAAGTATTCACATTATTAATCAACTTGAACAGTAAATTCCCATAAAAAGATCCCATCAGAAGAGTAAACTCTTCTGATGGGATCTTTTGTTTTTATGCGGTAATCGTAACGCCGTTCCAGGTGTCAAAAATTTCATGCTGAAACCGCCGATACATATATATCTCATAGGCCAGACAGACAATTTCGGAAACAATGAACCCATACCATACCAGATCCAGACCGCCAATACGGGCGAAAAAATAGGAAACCGGCAGGAGCACAACCATTTGGCGAATAAACGATGCGATCATACTGACGTATGCCTTTCCAATGGCCTGAAAGCTCACACTGATCATAATCGAAATACCGGCCAGAGGAAATGCAATACTGATGCTTCTAAAGCAGTTAATCCCAATGGCCAGCATTTCTTCCGAAGCATTAAAGGGCATAAAAATCTGTTCCGGGAAAACCCAAAAGAGTACGGTTCCGATGGTCATAATGACCAGCGCAGCACCTATTGCCACCTTCAGGGTTTCTTTGAACCGGGCTTCATTCTTTGCTCCAAAATTAAAACCGAAGATCGGCATTGCCCCTTGACCCAAACCGAAAATCGGCATGAAGATAAAGGACTGAATTTTGAAATAAACGCCGAAAACTGCCACTGCGGACATCCCGAAGCTTGCTAGAATGAAGTTATAACCGGTGATCATCACCGAACCGAGGCCCTGCATAATCGCCGCCGGCAAACCTACCACCACAATGTCCTTAACGATCTTATGCCGATAGTGAAAGACTTTGTAGTCGAGTTTCAGAAAATTCTTTTTGCCTCGGAAGACAACAAAGAGCATATAGACCATTCCAATCATTTGCCCAACCACGGTGGCAATGGCAGCGCCTTTGACCCCCATCGCCGGGAATCCCAGAAATCCGAAAATTAAAATCGGATCCAAAATAATATTGCATACTGCCCCGATGATCTGCCCGATCATTGGTTTAATCATCTCGCCGCTGCCTTGAAGGGTAGCAAACGCTGCCTGGGTCACAAAACTCCCAAAACAGAAAACTGTGACAATTAAAAGATAATCCCGACCCTGGGAAATTATCAGCGGGTTATCCGTAAACAGGGCAATGAAACCCTCGGAAACAAACAATCCGATAATGCCCAGAACTACTGACAGAACCACCGCAATAATAAAGCCGTGTTCGGCGACATTGGCCGCTTCTTCTTTTTTGCCTTCACCCAAACGCCTGGCGATGGCCGAATTAATCCCCACGCCCATGCCCACAAAGCAGGAAATAATG
Source organism: Acetobacterium bakii (assembly GCF_001263355.1). Lineage (GTDB taxonomy): Bacteria > Bacillota > Clostridia > Eubacteriales > Eubacteriaceae > Acetobacterium > Acetobacterium bakii. The sequence continues at coordinate 36,985 of NZ_LGYO01000006.1, read as the reverse complement.
AGTATTTGGATGGGAAATGCCAGGGATACCGCCGTCAGGGCTTCTTCCCCAATTTGAGCCACAAAGATGCTGTCCACCACGTTGTACATGGACTGAATCAGCATCGATATAATAGCAGGCAGTGACATAGTAAAGAGGAGCCGTGGAATTGGCATAACCCCCATTTTATTTTCTTTTTTAAATAGAGTTTCTTTCGATTCGCTCATGGCACCTCCTGTTTAGTACTATTTAATTATGTTCTATTTTTTTTTGGAAATTTCTACCTTAACCTTACGGTCTTTGATATTTTTCCCGTTTAATTTCTTTTCAACTTTTTTTGCGTAATCTTCATCAATGTCTACGAAGGTAAATTTATCGTACATGTCGATGTTGCCGACCATTGAGGATGGGATTCCGCATTCGCCGCAGATGGCGCCAAGAACATCCCGTTTTTGAGCATTATCTTTTTCACCAACACTGATAAACAGACGCTGTGTTTTTTCTGGACCGGGACGTTTTCTGCCACCGTCACGACTGCCTGCATCACGTCGACCACGACCGCCATCGCGGCTGTCTCGGCCATCCCGACCATCTCTGCGCGGAGCAGAATCGTTGCGTCTGGGACGACGTTCCACGGTATTAAGGTCTGCCGCTTCGGATAAAGGCAACTGCGCCTGAAGTAAAACTGCTGCAATAGCTTCCGGTGTATAGCCCTTAACTTTTAATTCTTCAATGATTTCAACATAACAATCCAAGCTTCCTTTTTCCGCACGAATCTTAAAGCGTTCGTGGAAATGGGCAATCTTAATATCGTTAATGACTTCACTGGTTGGGATTAAACCCCGTTCAATGCTTTTTTTGGTGTAATCGGTGATTTTTCTTAATTTGAATTGATCACGTGATCGTGCCAGGGTCAGTGAGATCCCGCTTTTTCCGGCACGTCCGGTTCGACCAATACGGTGAACATAATATTCTTCGTTGTCAGGCACATCGTAATTGAAGACAATATCAATATCATCAACATCAATGCCTCGGGCGGCAACATCGGTGGCTACCAGAATGTTCAGTTGGCCGCGGCTGAATTGTTTTAAAACCGCCATCCGTGACATCTGACGCATATCGCCATGGATCTTGTCCACAGAATATCCGAGTTTCTTTAAATCATCGGTTATTTCATCCACATATTTTTTGGTGTTGCAAAAAATAAGGGATCGGGTTGGCTTGTAAACGTCAAGTAATCGTGTCAGTGCCTCAAATTTATGATGATCGCTGATATTGAAATATTTTTGTTCAATACCCTGTGCAACCATATTTTTAGGCGAAATTTCAATAAATTGCGGGTTTTTCTGGTAGGTTTCAGCAATTTTCATAATTGCTTTTGGCATGGTGGCAGAAAATAATACGGTTTGAATTTCATGTTCTATTTCATCAAGGATTAATTCAATATCCTCACGGAAACCCATGTTTAGCATTTCATCCGCTTCATCTAAAATGACCATTGAAACTTCGCTGAGTTTTAATGTTTTGCGGCGCATGTGATCCATAACACGTCCTGGTGTTCCCACAACTATCTGCACTCCTGATTTCAGATCACGGATCTGTCCTTCAATGGATGCCCCTCCAAAAATAGGAAGAACTTTTGTGCCTTTAACATGTCTTAATACCTTTTTAAACTCATCTGAGACCTGAACTGCCAACTCTCGGGTTGGGCAAAGCACTAAAACCTGTACTTTCTTTATGGAAGGATCAAGTTTTTCAATAGCTGGAATGGCAAATGCAACAGTCTTGCCTGTTCCTGTTTGGGATTTACCAATAAGGTCTCCTCCCATCATTAGCTGTGGAATTGCTTGCTCTTGGATTTCGGTCATTTCTTCAAAGCCCATTTCCTGGATGCCTTGTAACAATTGTTCATTAATTTTTAATTCTGTAAATTTCATTTAGTATCCTTTCTCGAATATATAACATCTAATTATAAACTAATAAATGCTTTTATGCAAGTGCTATTCTTTTGACATTTAAGAAACACTTTCTTTTGGATTTTTAAGAAATTATGATTTTACTTCCTATTGTTATTACAATTATTTCTAATTTGGCACTTCTTAAGCACTTTATTGTAAAAATTCTGGTAACTTTATGGACAGATGGTATATACTAGTCATATAAATATGTCTCATCGTGAGATTGTATTTATCACGATTTTTAAAAGGAGGTATAAAATGTCAACTTTTGGAACACGATTAAAACGGCAACGTATTAATAAGGATATGACCCAGCAAGATTTTGCAGAGCATTTCGATTTAAACAAAAGCTCAATATCCAAGTATGAAAAGGATAAGAATCTGCCTGAAAATCAATTGCTTATGGAAATTGCCGATTATTTTAATGTATCGGTTGATTATCTTCTTTGTCGGACGAACAATTCGACTTCTTTGAATGATGCAAAACTTAAATCTGAAGGATGTCAGGATCCTGCTGAACAGCTTTCCAAGCCATTGGAAATGAAGGATCTTATGGGTCTTTTTGGCTACGCTCTGGCCAGCCCGGATGCCAAAAAAGAAATTTTAGACTTTATCAACTTTAAGCATGAAGTTCTTGTTCAACACTATTGCACTAAAAAAGAAGACACTAAAGAAGACGCTGTTTAAATCAATACTATGCACGATCCTTTTAAGCATTAGAAATGATTTATTCACAAAAGGTCAGTTCCCGCTATGGGAGCTGACTTTTTTTATTGTTATTCTTGTACTCGATTATTCTTGGATTTTTTCAAGGGCTTTTAGCCATTGGGTAGCATGGGCATCCGAGGGCATCCGCCAATCGCCTCGGGGTGAAAAGGATACGGAACCTACCTTCGGGCCATCCGGCACACAGGAGCGTTTAAACTGCTGACTAAAGAAACGACTATAAAACTTTTTCAGCCACTTAAGGATTACCGTGTTTTCATAAACACCGGCAAATGCCTTTGTTGCTAAAAAATATATTTTCTCAGGGCCAAAGGCACAACGCACCATTTGATAAATGAAAAAGTCATGAAGCTCATAGGGCCCTACCACCTCTTCAGTTTTCTGCTTTATTTTGCCATTTTCATCCGGCGGCAACAACTCTGGTGAAACCGGAGTATCCAACACATCATAAAGGATGATCTGAATGGAAGTTTCTTTGGTATGATCAGCGACCCACTTTACTAAATAGCGAATAAGGGTCTTTGGCACACTGGCGTTCACGCTATACATAGACATGTGATCGCCATTATAGGTAGCCCAGCCGAGGGCCAGTTCGGATAAATCCCCGGTTCCGATGACAATCCCCCCAACCTTATTGGCAAGATCCATGAGGATCTGAGTCCGCTCCCGGGCCTGAGCATTTTCAAAGGTCACATCATGAACCTTAATGTCATGGTCAATATCCTTAAAGTGAGCGGTACAGGCAGCGACAATGGAAATTTCGTGAAAGGTGACACCCAATCCTTTAATCAGCGCCACGGCGTTATCGTAGGTTCGGTCAGTGGTACCAAAGCCAGGCATAGTCACCGCATGGATTTTCGCCCGGGGAATATCGAAGCGATCACAGACATTCACACAAACCAGCAGTGCCATGGTGGAATCCAGTCCCCCGGATATGCCCACCACCATGGGTGCATTTCCAATGTGTCTTAGCCGACTGGCCAGCCCCATGGTCTGGATGTTGAAAATTTCTTCACAGCGTTCACTGCGACGATTCGGATCACCGGGAACAAAGGGAAAGGGATTGACATCTCCGTCATATACTTTACAATCCAGGGACTCAAAAGTAACTCTGCGATAGGTTTTGTCTTTGATGAGATCTACCGAATCTGAAAACGAATGTAGTAGTTGGCGGTCGTGAACCAGGGATTCGATGTCAAGATCTGCCACCAGCAGTTCATTGCCCAGGTTATATTTAGGCAGTTCGCTGATTAAGACCCCTCGTTCGCAGATAATCGCGTGTCCGCCGAAAACCAGATCGGTTGTGGACTCGCCAAAGCCTGCTGAGGTGTAGAGATAACCCGCATTACATCGCCCGGATTGCAAACGGATCAGTTCCCGACGATAGTCACTTTTACTCACTATGTCATTACTGGCTGAAAGGTTTAGAATAACAGTAGCCCCTGCCAGGGCATGAAAGCTTCCCGGTGGTATCGGCGCCCATAAATCTTCGCAAATTTCCACGGCCACCACAAAATCCTCGATGAGATTGTTCTGAAAAAGCAAATCGGTTCCAACTGGCACAGTCTGTCCCAAAAGTGTGATTTCCAACTGGAGAAGCGATTTTGAAGAGGCAAACCAACGTTTTTCATAAAATTCCTGATTATTGGGAACAAAAGTTTTTGGAATAACTCCCAAAATTTTCCCTGAATTAAGAACCACTCCACAATTATACAAGCTTCCCGCTATAACCAGCGGTATTCCTGCAACCAGAAGGATTTTTTTCCCAGCGGACCATTCAAGGAATTGTTCCAGAGCTATAAGTGCATTTTTTTGAAGCTCTCGTTGGAAAAATAAATCGCCGCATGTATAACCGGTAATGCCAAGTTCGGGAAAAACTAAAACTTCCACCCCCTGAGCCAAGGCTTTTTCAGCCAAATCAATCATTTCTTCCACATTATACCGGCAATCCGCCAGTTTTATTTTTGGAACAGCACAGGCCGTTCGTACAAAACTATATTTATGCATTCAATTCACCTTTTACCTTTAATCCTCAATCATTCCAGATTGGTGTCTTTCATTATATCCCGATTGAAACTTCCTGGCAATCCTCTTTTACTTTTCCACAGGCTGTGTTTAAATTTCTTCGTATTTGTACACAGCGAAGGCCTGATAACCTAATATAACCTTTGGCTCTATTCATGGGTTTTTTGTTAAATTCACAAAGTTATCAACACTGTCCACAGATAAAACCCATGTTATCCACAATTTCAGGAGTATTCTTTCCACAATTAAAAGTTATCCACAGTTTATTGTATTTTTATAGATATGGTGTGTCACCCCATTAAAAAAGTCAAGATCTAGGATCTTGACTTTTTTAACGAACTATTTTTTTCCTGATAATGCAGCTTTTACAAAGCTTAGAAACAATGGATGGGGTTTATTGGGACGTGATTTAAATTCAGGATGTGCTTGAGTTGCAACAAACCAGGGATGGTTTGGTAGCTCAATCATTTCCACCAATACCCGATCCGGAGACATTCCCGAGAAAATAAGACCCTTTTCGCCAAGAATTTCGATGTATTCGTCATTCACTTCATAGCGATGGCGATGACGTTCGCTGATTTCCTTTTGGCCATAGGCTTCAAGGGCTTTCGTGCCCTCAGCCAGTTCACAGGGATACAGACCTAATCGCATGGTTCCACCCATGTCACTGATTTTCTTTTGTTCTTCCATCAGGTTAATCACCGGGTAGGGTGTTTCAGGATCCAATTCGATGCTGTGGGCACCGGTGAGTCCTGCCACATTCCGGGCAAATTCAATGACTGCCAGCTGGAGTCCCAGGCATAAACCCAGAAAAGGAACCTTGTGTTCTCTGGCATACTGAATGGCATGAATCTTGCCTTCCACACCGCGATGACCAAAACCGCCGGGTACCAGAATCCCATCCAGATCCTTGAGAATCCGGTCAACATTTTCTTCATTAATATCCTCAGAGTGAATCCACTTAATCACAACCTCTGAATTATTCTCGATTCCGGCATGCCTCAAGGCTTCCGCAACCGATAAATAAGCGTCATGGAGTTCAACGTATTTTCCCACCAGACCGATGGTCGTTTTATTCTCAAGACTTTTGGCCTTTTTAACCAGATCTTTCCAATCGGTTAAATCAGGTTCACCGCAGGTGATTTTTAATTTATCACAAACCAAACGCGCCAAACCCTCTTTTTCAAGCATCAACGGCACTTCATAAAGCTCTGAAGCATCCAGATTGGTAATAACCGCATTTTTGTCAACATTACAGAACAGTGAAATTTTAGCCTTTAAGCTCTCATCCACTTCTTTTTCTGAACGTAAAACAATAATATCCGGCTGAATGCCTATGCTTCGTAATTCTTTTACTGAATGCTGGGTGGGTTTTGTTTTTAATTCTCCGGCTTTTCCAAGATAGGGCAATAAGGTCACATGAATGTACAATACATTTTCCGGACCCAGATCTCCCTGAAACTGCCTAATGGCTTCCAAATAAGGCAGGCTTTCAATATCTCCGACAGTTCCGCCAATTTCAGTAATGACAACATCCGGATGACTGTGTTCGGATACCCGCAAAATACCATCTTTAATTTCATCGGTGATATGTGGAATAACCTGGACGGTTCCGCCGAGATAATCCCCGCGGCGTTCCTTAGAAATAACGTTCCAATACACTCTACCGGTGGTGACGTTACTGAACTGTGACAGGTTTTCATCGGTAAACCGTTCATAATGGCCCAAATCCAAATCGGTTTCCGCACCATCATCGGTTACAAAAACTTCACCGTGTTGATATGGGCTCATGGTTCCGGGATCAAAATTTAAATAAGGATCGAATTTCTGAATGGATACCTTCAATCCACGTGCTTTAAGCAATCGACCCAATGAAGCACTGGTGATACCTTTCCCCAGGGAAGACACCACACCACCAGTGACAAAAACATACTTTGTTTGCATAAGCTAACTATACTCCTTTTTCTTGTTCTTAATAAATTCCAATAAAAAATCACCGCAAAAAATTGAGTTTTTTTTTTGCAGTGATGCAATATACATACTATTATATTTTAACGGATTTTGAAAAAATTACAATCAAAATTTTACTTTTATGGCTATAAATTTTCAATTCCCCCTTTTTTATTAAAGAATAAAGAAAAAAATACAGCAATAGTGACACAAAGATCCCAAAATAACAAAGATATGAAAGAACTCATGAAAGCCAAAAGCTTTAGAAAAATTAGGTTTCTTCAATGCGTAAATGACACCGCCGACGGTATACATCACCCCGCCTGCCACCAGCAGGATGAATCCGGGCAGCGGTAGCGCCGCGTAAAGGGGACCCATTGCAAAAATTGCAAACCAGCCTAAAAAAATGTATAATCCGGTACCCAGCCAGCGGGGCATATTAATCCACATCACTTTAAGGATGATGCCAATGATTGCAATCCCCCAAATGGCGCTCATCATCACGATGCGGGTAGTTCCGGATAGAGCCAGCAGACAAAATGGGGTATAGGTTCCGGCGATGAGAATAAAAATCATGGCATGATCCATTTTTTTCAAATGAAGCACCCGTTCCTCGCTTCCCAGAGAGGCATGATAGATAAAGCTGGTACTGTACAAACAAATCAATCCGGCCCCAAAGGCCAAAACGGAAATCAGAGTCAGCGGCGTCACATTGTTTTCTGCAATAATCAGCCATAGCATGGCAATTGTTCCCACAACAGAGAGAATCGCCCCAATAAGATGGGTTAGAGCATTAATCGGATCACGAAATCGGTTCATAATTACTTCCTTTCGAACATAGTTTTCTTTTACTATGTGATATTATCTCATAAATATACCATGTATTTATGCGCATTGTCAAAAAAAAGCCACCTAGTAGATTTCTACGGGTGGCTTAGTGAATCAGCTATTGAAAAAACTAAACATTTCTGATGGCGATGCCAAGGAAATCGTCATAATTTGTGGCCCGCCCCGGGGGCACAACACAGAATTTATCTTCCCATTGACCTGAAACCAGCTTTTCCAGGGGTGATATACTTCCGGGTCTGACAATCACCTCTAAACCAATGAGCTCACCTATATCATTGACTCTGGGCAGCACCTTTTTTGTATCATAGGCACCGGTATCAATGAGCATTAGATTTTTATAATGTTTGAACATGATGTGCATGATCCTTTTCGCCCGCTGCTCACCATACTTTTTCAGGTTGTGCTCATATTCCACATCCAGGGTTTTTTCGCCTTTTAACCAGCCATCGGTTAAAAAATAAGTATTGGTGCGAACACGTTCCAGGTTATCGGTCTCACATAAAAGCATATCAATGCAGTCCCCGTATTGGGGAATCACCAGGGTTGCCTTTTCACTTTTCAGTCCCAGTAGGCCATTGCCACAATTACCATAGGCAAACAGAAGCTCGTCATAATCCTCTTCGGCTTTATTAATTTCCGTCTGGAGGGCGTCCCTTAATCGATCCGGAGAATCATGAAGTGTATTAGGCATCCATAAAATATCAATCTCCAGGGATTGCCTTTTTAATACCAATTCAACTTCATTTCGAATGGTTTCACAAGCAATTAATAATCTTTTCATCTGTAACACCTTTTCTGAGTTACTCTTTCAAGAGTAATACCAATGGAATTTTTAGAACAGTCTTCTTCTAGTATAACCAACTTTGACTAATTTTCAATGAAAATTTTTGATAAAATTTCCCCTTAGTTTTTCCTTGTTGAAGGCTTGCTTTGTGATATAATATTATCTGAAAATAATCTTTAATTTGAGGAGAATACATATGGATAAAAGTGCGTTTCGAAAAGAAATTCTGGCACATCGCAAGGCCGTTTATTGTGCCACCACCGATGCTGCAATTATTAATAAATTTTTAGAGAGTGACCTTTACGAGAAAGCGGAATGGATCATGGTTTATGTCAGTTTTGGAACCGAGATTTACACCCACGATTTTATTGAAAAGGCGTTGGCCGATGGCAAACATGTCGTTGCCCCTATTTGCAATATTTCCGATCATACGATTACCTTATCTGAAATCAAGAATTTTCCCGAAGATCTGGAAGAGGGCCACTACGGCATTCTTGAAGTTCGTGACGATTGTCTACGCATCATCGACCCTAAACAACTTGATTTAGTCATGGTTCCGGGCTGTGCCTTTTCCCATGTTGGTCATCGGATGGGCTTTGGTGGCGGATATTATGATCGCTTTCTTGAAACCATCAATGATGATTGTATCACGGTTGCACTGATTCGCGACGATTTTATTTTCGATGAAATCCCCATGGAAGCCCATGATAAAAGTGTGGACTACATGATTACCGAAAAATGTTTGACCTGCTGTCCAATTCAGGAGGCCTAATTAGAAATGAATGTATCTGAAGCTATTGCATATATTGAATCAACCCATAAGTTTGGCACCCGGCTGGGACTTGAAAGTATGGGTCTCCTGCTCAATGAAATGGGAAATCCTCAGGACAAATTAAAATTCGTCCACATTGCCGGTACCAATGGCAAAGGTTCCACCTCCACCATGATTGCCCGAATATTAAAAACAGCCGGCTACGACACCGGACTGTTCACTTCACCATTTCTGGAAGCCTTTAATGAGCGTATCCAACTAAATTGCGAACCCATTGACGATGCCAGTCTGGTGGCTGCTACCAGCTTTGTCAAAGAACGCATTGAAGTGCTGCTGGCCCAGGGCGAACCCCATCCCACCGAGTTTGAAATGGTCACCGCTGTCGGTTTCCAGTATTTTTATGAAAAACAGGTAGATGTCGTAGTTCTGGAAGTTGGCATGGGCGGACGTCTTGATGCCACCAATATCATTAAGGATCCCCTGGCCGTTGTCATCATGAGCATCAGCTGTGACCACACCGATTATCTTGGCACTACCTTAGGTGAAATTGCCTTTGAAAAAGCTTCTATTATTAAAGAAGGCTCTGATGTTGTGATTTATCCCCAGGAACCCGAAGCCATGAAGGTGATCCTTGATTTTGCCACATCAAAAAATGCCTCGGTTATCCTGGTAGACCCTCAAGACATTTCTATTGAAAGCTTTACCGGTCACAGCCAAACCTTAAGATATCTGGGCGATAAACTGGATTTGGATACCTTTTCACTGAAACTATTGGGCAACCATCAGTCACTCAACTGTCTTACCGCACTGGAGGTCATTGGCTTGCTGATCCGTAAAGGCTTTCAGATCAAGCCTGCCCATATTAAAGAGGCTTTATCCCAGGTAACTTTTCCGGGACGTTTTGAAATATTCACAGATTCCCCGGTAGTTCTCATTGATGGCGCCCACAATAGCAACGGCATCCAGGCTTTTGTGAAAAATATGGCCTCGTATTTCCCGAAAAAAGTTATCAACCTTTATTTTGGTATGCTGGAAGATAAAGATATTGAAGAATCCCTGTCTTATCTCGTGCCCATGGCTGCGACCATCCATACCCTCACGCCCAACAGTGACCGGGCCATGCCGGCTGAAGAAATGGCCGCCCTGATCCACGAAAAATACAAAAAATCCGTCGATTTTTACGATACCATGGATGCCGCCGTCCAAAACATCGATCTTCTCAAAACCGAGGAAGTCAACGTTTTTGTGGGCTCCCTGTACATGATCGGCGAAGCCCGTACCCTCATCCGCCGCAACCTCGTCAATTAAAAAAAAGAGCTCTTTAAGAGCTCTTTTTTTGTTGGCGGTGTTATTCTATGGCGGCTTTTAGGAGCCGAATTACTGAAGCCTTGTCGGATGTTCGAAAGAGTTCGTTTCGCAGGACTGTGGAGTGATTTAGGCCCTTTGTGTAGGCTGCCAGATGTTTTCGCATCTCTCTGAGACCAGCATCCTCATTTTTAAGCAACGACAACAGTTCGATGTGTTTGAGGGCAGCGCCAATTTTTTCTTCGGGGGTGGTTTGATCCCACAGTTCCCCGGTTTTTAAATAATGACTGATCTCTCGGAAGATAAAGGGATTGCCGATGGCGGCTCGGCCCACCATCAATCCGTCCACTCCGGTCGATTCAAAGGCTCTTTTGGCATCTGCGCCGCTGGCAATGTCGCCGTTGAGGATGATCGGAATGCTGGCATTTCGCTTCACTTCTTTGATGATCGCCCAATTGGCTTTTCCTGAATAATAGGCTTCCCGGGTTCTTCCGTGAATGGTCAAGGCTGCTGCCCCGGCTTCCTCGATGCCTTCGGCAATTTCTCGAATATTAATGGAATCGTCATCCCAGCCAATTCTTGTTTTCACAATCAAGGGCTTGTTCGATGCCTGGGCAAGCGCCCTGACAACCTGGAAAAACAGCTCGGGTGTTTTTAGAAGTGCGGAGCCTTCACCGTTTTTGGTGATCTTCGGAGCTGGGCATCCGCCGTTGAAATCAAGAAATGTATGCTTGGTTTCATTGATATATCGCTCCACCACTTCGCCCAGAATATCCGGGTCGGATCCGAAAATCTGGACCCCGGCTGGGGTTTCCTTTTCACAGGTAATCATAAGCTCCGCGGTTTTTTGGTCTTTGTAATAAAGTCCTTTTCCACTGATCATTTCCGTAAAGACAACCCCGACCCCATAGGCTTTTGACATCAACCGAAAGGGCAGGTTTGTATATCCGGCCATGGGACCCAGAAAAAGTGGGGTCTCGATGTTAACATTTCCAATTTTTATTGTTCTATTTATCATACCAGTCGGTAAATCTCCCTACACTGTAATTTCTCTGAATACTATCTTAAATTTTTATCGTAAATGATTTTTAGCCCTTTTAGCGAAAGCTGGGGATCATAAATGTCAATGGCATCGGTTTCCTGGTAAAAGAGTCTGCCGTAACCGCCAGTGGCAACGACCTTCATATCCCTACGTCCGGTTTCTTTTTTCATTTGCTCAATGATATATTCGACCTGGCCGATATACCCGTAGACCAGACCGGCCTGCATGCTGGTAACCGTATCCTTCGCTAAAATGGAAGCTGGCTTTTTAATCTCTATGTTCGGTAGTTTTGCGGCATTTTTCCAAAGCGCATCGACGGAAATCTGGATTCCGGGGGTTGTCACCGCAGCTGAAAAAACACCTTCAGCGGTCACATAATCAAAGGTCGTGGCGGTGCCAAAATCAATGACAATCACCGGTCCGCCATAAATACTAAAGGCCGCCACGGCATCCACAATCCGATCAGCCCCAAGCTCTGTTGGGTCTGCGGTATGAATGGGCATTCCTGTTCTAATACCCGGTCCCACCACCATTGGCTCGATGCCGATGAATTTTTTAATCCCATTATTCAGGGAGTACATTATATTGGGCACCACCGAAGCCATAATCACACTGGATATTTCCCCTGATTTAATCCCGCTATTTTCAAAAAATGATTTGATTAATACCCCGTATTCATCTGATGTTCTCGGGGTCTTTGTTACAAATCGCCAGGACTGAAGAATTTCATCACCTTCAAACACTGCGAGTTCCGTATTGGTATTTCCTACGTCAATTCCTAAAATCATTTTGTCCTCCTACAAATTTTCTTCGGATGCCTTTTTAGCCTTGATTGGTTTTAGGAAATAATTGATTAAGTCCATTGCTCTCCCGGCTTTAAATGACTGTGCTCAATGAATTGGGAAGCAGTAATCTTGGCTTCTCCCTTGAGCTGTACTTTTTTAATTAAAACAGCGCCCCTATCTGCTGCAATCTTAAAACCTTTTCCTTCTGCGACTTCTGCCACTTCCCCAGGAATTTTCCCGAAAACAGCTTTTGAAATTTCACATTCCCAAATTTTAACTTTTGCGCCTCGGAACTGGGCGTAAGCACCAGGCGAGGGATTTGCTCCTCGGATCATATTACAAACGGTTTCCGCCGTATTTTTCCAATTGATTTTGACATCCGCTTCGGTGATCAGCGGCTGATAGGTCGCCTGGGTTTCATCCTGGGGAATCCTTGGTGCTTTACCCTCTCGAATGAGCTTCACTGCCTGGGGCATTAATTTTATACCCAATGGATAAAGCTTATTGAAGTAAACCGAACCGACACTGTCTGTGGCCTCAATATCGACCTTACCCTGGAGAATAATGTCCCCGGCATCAACACGTTCATTGATATAATGAATGGTTACCCCCGTTTCTCTCTCGCCCTGGATAATGGCCCAATTAATGGCCGATCCCCCCCGATACTTGGGAAGTAACGAAGGGTGGTAGTTAATTGCGCCGAAAGCCGCCATTTTAATAATGTTATAAGGCATGATGTCACTTACAAAGGCAAACACAAAGAGATCAGGCTTTAAGTCTTTAACCATGGCAATAACCGCAGGATCTTTGAGCCGATGCGGACATTGTCCCGGCGGCTGCAAAACAGGGATTTCTTTATCCATGGCTAAATCTTTCACCGGATTGGGTCTGCCCCTGGGATCATCGGGAATGGTAATGACACCGACAATTTCTTCGCCCTGATTGATCAAAGCTTCCAGACAATCCTTACCAAAGAGAGCCTGTCCAACAAGTACTATTTTCATCCTAAGCGCCTCCTTATTAAAATTCTACATTTAATTATATTGCAAATCCGCTGGAACTTCAATTTATATTTCGCTGTTTTCCTGAATCCGCGGTTCAAATATAAAGGCACCCCATCGAACAGACTTTTCGTGTCTCCTCCAAAGGGTGCCTATTATTATTTTATTACTATTCTATTTCTGCTTCAATTTCGACTTCGACTATTTTCTCATCCTCAATTTTTTCTTCAAACATCGCTTTGAATTCTTCACCGGTAATGGTTTTTTCGGTTAAGAGTCGGTTTGCAATTTCTTCAAGCTTATCACGATGCTCTTCAAGAATGGCACAAGCTTCTTCAAAGGAATTTTCCACAATGGTACGGATTTCCTTATCGATGACCGCGGCAACTTCTTCACTGTAATTACGCGATCGGCCTAAATCCCGACCCATGAAAACTTCTCCGCTTTCAGGATGGCCATAGGTTATGGGGCCAAGATGTTCACTCATTCCCCATTCGGTAACCATGCTTCTGGCAATAGCCGTAGCACGTTCAATGTCGTTGCTGGCACCAGTGCAAATATCTTCCAGAGCAACCTTTTCACCAGCTCGTCCGCCGAGCAGACTTGTGATCATGTTCAAAAGCTTACCTTTACTCTTATGCTGACTATCATCGTCAGGCAACGACAAGGTATACCCTGCAGCCATACCCCGTGGGACAATAGAGATTTCATGTACGGAATCGGTATTTGGGAGAAGATGCATGACGATAGCATGCCCTGCCTCATGGTACGCGGTAATGATAAGATCTTCCTGTACCACAACCTTGCTTTTCTTTTCCGGACCGGCAATAACACGCTTAATAGCCTCTTCCAATTCAACCATGGTAATGACTTTGCCATTATGTCTGGCAGTCAGAATCGCTGCTTCATTCATGAGATTTTCTAAATCTGCCCCGGTGAAGCCAGGTGTTCCTTTGGCAATAACACCCAGGTTAACTTCAGGTGCCAGCGGTTTTTCTCTTTTATGAACGTTAAGAATTTCTTCACGGCCTTTGACATCGGGAACACCGACGGTAACCTGACGGTCGAAACGGCCTGGTCGTAATAATGCGGGATCCAAAATATCCGGACGGTTCGTTGCAGCAATGACAATAATGCCTTCATTGATACCAAAGCCATCCATTTCAACCAGTAACTGGTTCAGGGTTTGCTCACGTTCGTCGTGACCGCCGCCAAGTCCGGCACCACGATGACGTCCCACTGCATCAATTTCATCAATAAACAAAATACAAGGGGCATTTTTCTTGGCGTTTTCAAATAGATCTCTGACCCTTGAAGCACCAACCCCAACAAACATTTCCACAAAATCTGAACCACTGATAGTAAAGAAGGGTACCGCTGCTTCCCCGGCCACTGCCCGGGCGAGCAGGGTTTTCCCGGTTCCCGGCGGTCCGATGAGAAGAATCCCCTTGGGAATGCGAGCGCCCAGTTTTTTATAACGTTCCGGCGCTTTTAAGAAATCTACAACTTCTTCAAGTTCTTCTTTTTCTTCATCGGCACCAGCGACATTTTTAAAGGTGACTTTTTTATCGGTATCCACAACAAGCTTTGCCTTGCTTTTTCCAAAAGACATCACTTTTCCCCCGCCGCCGCCAGCCTGCTGGCTGAAAACAAGAAAGAACACGACCATCAAAACAATGATAATCACGGATGGGATCAATGATATCCACCAGGAATCCTGTTGTGGGGTAATGGTAACCTTCACATCATTTTCCAATATATACGGTGTTACCTGCTGATCAATTATAAATTGCGGTACCACCGCTTCAAACGCTTCGCCATTTCTGAGTACACCCGTTACATTTGAGTTGTTAATCTCAATTTCTGCCACCTGATTATTTTCAAGCTCAGTCAGCAGTTCACTGTAAACAATGGTTTTAACCTCATCCTGCATGGGATTTAAAAAGGTTACCGCAACAATAATGATTAATAGAATTGCTAGATAAAACCCAATCATTTTTAGGTATTTATTCAAAAAACATCACTCCTCTCAAGATAATTAATTATTGATATATTTCTTCTTTTAAAATACCGATGTACGGTAAATTCCGATACTTTTGAGCATAATCCAGGCCATAGCCCACTACAAATGCATTGGGTATTTCAAAGCCAATGTAATCAGGGGACAAAATTTGTTCCCGCCGGGCCGGTTTATTTAAGAGTGAACAGACCTTTACTTCCGTTGCTCCCAGACTTTCAAAACGCCCTAAAAGATATTTCAGGGTGTTTCCGGTGTCCACTATATCCTCAACCAAAATAATGTTTCGGCCTTTGACGTCAATGGATAAATCTTCTTCCAGTTTAACCACCCCACTGCTTTGTGCGGCACTGCCGTAGCTGGATGCTTTTAAAAAATCAATTTCAATGGGAATAGTGATCTTTCGAATCAAATCCGCCATAAAAACCGCACTTCCCTTGAGAATACCGATAAGAATTGGATGCTTTCCAAAATAATCCTCTGATATTTTTGCACCTAATTGACTGACGCGCTTTTCTATTGCTTCTTCATCAAGCAGAATCTCCTGTATATCGGATCTCACATTTTTCTCCTAACATAAGGTAACACTGACCTTTAATATATTTTTTGTATTTGAATCTGCCAGCAGTCGTTCATTAATGCCATAGCCAATAATCCAAAGTATTTCTGAACCCATGGCCAGAAGAGGAATCTCATCTCTTTTATTGCGATCAATTTTTTTGTCGATAAAATATTTTTTTATCATTTTTCTTCCAGAAACCCCAACCGGATTAAAAAAATCACCAGACAATCGACTACGCAGATAGAGTACACATTCTATTTTATCATAATCAAAATATTTTTCACCATGATTTTCGATTTCTTTAGAAAAAAAATGTGAAAATCCCTTAAACTGCTCCTGATTGATTATATTTGTTTCCAAAATTAGCCGTTGTGCTGAAAAAATCCAGGTTTTATCGATTAGAATTTGAGTTGGTACCAGAGATTTCCCAACCATTTTTTCTTTTTCAGTTACCATAATCCGATCATAGCGGCGACAGAGCAGAATATCATGGGGTAAATGGAGGTCCCACGTCGTTTTTTCGCTTTTTAACAAACTAAAAAAAGCAGTGATATGATTGTACTCAATTTCCATTAAACTACCCTTAAATTTTAGTATAGCCCGACGCAAAATTTCTTTCTGGACAACCGGCTTCTCACAAAGCCACTGGTCTCGGTCAAGCAGCACCGTGGTATTTTCCGTGCTAAGGATGCGCTTTTCAATGGAATCAACGTAATTTTCGAAAAACGCCTCGTACTCAAGGGCTATTGCAGTAAACTCATTAAAATGAACTTCAGCTCTGGGGTTGATTTCCAAAATCATTGGCATAATATCCAAACGAATCTTGTTGCGGGTGTAATCCCGTTGAAAATTAGTCGCATCCGTGCGGTATGCCAAGCTGTTTTCATTGCAATAAGCGACAATCTCTTTCTTTTCAAGGCATAGAAATGGCCGGATGTACAGACCGTCCCGGCTTGATTTGATTCCCGAAACCCCTTTAATGCCAGTCCCTCTGATCAATCGCATCAGCAGCGTTTCCGCCTGATCGTTAATATGATGGCCCATAGCAATGCGGTTGTATTTTTCTTCTTTGGCGACCTTCCGAAAAAAATCATAGCGTTCATTCCGTCCGGCTTCTTCAATGGATATTTTTTCCTCGGCTGATATTTGCTTTATATCACGTCTTCTTGAAAAAAATGGGATCTCATTTTTTCGACAAAAATTTTTTACAAAGTTTTCATCCGCATCTGCCGCATCTCCGCGGAGACCATGATGCAGGTGAGCAACACCGACATGGATTCCAAAAGTCTCTTTGTATTTGTCCAAAAAATACAATAAAGCTAGCGAATCCGCTCCACCGGATACTCCGATGAGAACATAATCGCCAGCTACTATAAGTTTCTGATCTCTAATATAATTTATTACTTTTTTCTCCATGGTATCACCACTTCAATAAATTCTCAAAAAAAAATGGTGGTCGCAATAGGGCTCGAACCTATGACCCCCTGCTTGTAAGGCAGGTGCTCTCCCAGCTGAGCTATGCGACCGCTGGATTATTTTGCTAAATCTGTTACTGTTCTAATTCATATTTTTATGGTGACCCCTAGGGGACTTGAACCCCTGTTACCGCCGTGAAAGGGCGGTGTCTTAACCGCTTGACCAAGGGGCCATATGATTAGTACCTTTTAAATTTATGGTAGCGGCGAACGGAGTCGAACCGCCGACACTACGGGTATGAACCGTATGCTCTAGCCAACTGAGCTACGCCGCCATAATAAAGTAATTGTAAATTTGGTTGCGGGAGCAGGATTTGAACCTACGACCTCCGGGTTATGAGCCCGACGAGCTACCAAGCTGCTCCATCCCGCGATGTTAAAATGTTTTTTTAAAGTGGTGCCGAAGACCGGAATTGAACCGGTACGATCGTTAGGATCGCAGGATTTTAAGTCCTGTGCGTCTGCCAGTTCCGCCACTCCGGCACTAAGTTCGTTTCGCCGCTCTCTTGAGGGACAAGTGTTATTATACGCCCTTTCAAAAACAATGTCAAGCTTTTTTTTGCAATTTATTTTTTCATAAATCGCAGATCTTTTCTGTTTCAAAACTTGTCATGTGCACGAGATCTTATTTTACAACATCTCAATTCCAATGTCAAGGACTTTTATTGGTCTCCTATGTTTCCTATGTTTTCCATTATAAAATGCCGGTATGCGGCACCTTCAAGGTTATCGTAATCACAGATAATAAAACTTGTTTCACCGGTGACTTTTAAAATATTTAGTAAAATCAACGCTCCGGCGAGAATAATATCCGCTCTTTTAGCCTCCAGGCCGGCAATACTTTGTCGCTCTGCAATGGTCTTTTCTGATAAATCGTCAATTATTGTTTCCAATTCACTCCGTGCAATGACACTTTCATGGACTTTTTCGCTGTCATAAATCTTTAAACCCTGTTTGATGGTTGAAAGGCTTGTTGCTGTTCCCCCAATGCCAATGAGCTTGTATGGTCTTTCAGGGACGAAATTCCGTATCTTTCTCACGAGTTCCGCATATATATCCTCATTGAGGCGTTCAAGCTCCTGGAAGGTGGGAGGATCCGAAAACAGATATTCCTCGGTGGCCCGAACACACCCCAGGTTTAAACTGATCATTTTCTTTAATTGATTGTCTTCCCCTAAAATAAACTCAGT
This sequence comes from Acetobacterium bakii, assembly GCF_001263355.1. Taxonomy (GTDB): domain Bacteria; phylum Bacillota; class Clostridia; order Eubacteriales; family Eubacteriaceae; genus Acetobacterium; species Acetobacterium bakii. The sequence goes on along the minus strand of NZ_LGYO01000006.1, from coordinate 18,565 downwards.
GCTTCCCCCGCCGATATCAAAGATCAGAATCTTTTCACTAAAACACTGGGAAACCCCCATAAAGCCAAGCTCTGCTTCGGTTTCTCCAGAAATAACTTCAATATCCAGTTCAAGCTTTTCCTTGACCTGATCAATGAATTCCTGTGTGTTTTTGGCATCTCTCATGGCACTGGTTCCAAAGATATAAAAAGATTTGACATGATAGTCTGCGGCAATATTTTTGTATTCTTCCAACGCATCCATGTTTCGTTTTTGGGCATCCGGATGGAGCTGGCCAGTCCGATTGACATCCTGACCCATGCGGGTATAGCGCACCGATTTATTAACCCGCACCAGATTTCCCTGATCATTTCTAAAGATCAGCATTCGGGTGGAATTAGTTCCGATATCAATGACTGCAAAGATATCTTTGCTTTTTTCTGTTTTTATGGTATTCTCTGTTTCGTTTTTCAATTGCTTAACCATTCCCTTCGCAAGACTGTTACTCTGTTGCCGGAACCACTATGATCTCATCAGGATAATAAAGTCCCAAATATTTACGGGCAACAAACTCCACATAGCTTTTACTTCCTATTTGTTTAACCTGTTCGTCCAATTGATTACTTCTTATTTTCTGTTCTTCAATTTTTTCTGTAATTTCAATTTTTTGTTGATCAAGTCCATGCAGTGTTGAATAATTATCTCCGAAAAGATAGGCGGTAAAACCCAATACCAGAACAACAACCAGAAAGGTCAGCATCCGCCGCCTTATAATTCTTCGGTTTCTTTCAGTCATAATCCTTCACCATCTTACTCAATCTATTATAATTCACGATACATGTCCCCGGCGCGATCCTTCGGTGCATGTTCCAAAAGCTCAAGTACTTCCACCTTTTGTTCACCATCTCCATAACGGATTGTAATAATATCGCCCGGAGACACCCGATCCCCTGCTTTAACTACTTTTCCGTTAATGGAAACACGTCCGCCATCACATGCCTCTTTACCAACAGTTCTTCTTTTTATAATGCGTGCATTTTTCAAAAATTTATCGATTCTCATATTTTACCTCATAAAACAAAAAGCCAGAGCAATGCCCTGGCTTTCATGTATTTTTTTCTACTTATTAACTTCATCCTTAAAGCCTTTGCCTGCTTTAAAGCCAGGAGCTTTAGAAGCTGCAATTTCGATGGGTTCTTTTGTTCTGGGGTTAAGACCGGTACGTGCTGCACGATCTCTTACTTCAAATGTACCAAAACCTACCAAGGAAACTTTATCTCCAGATTTTAAAGTTTCAACAACTGATTCAAGAAAAGCACCTAAAGCCTTTTCTGAATCTTTCTTAGATAAACCTGATTTTTCCGCCATTTCGGCAATTAATTCTGATTTGTTCATTTTTTCCTCCATTTTGTTAGATTTCCAGTATTCTATGTTTAATATTATAAGCGTGTTTCCCAGTGAATTACAAGTTCTTTTTTGCTTTTTTCTGTTTTTTCCACTTCTACTGCCGTTTTGCCTGATCCCAAATGCCATCTAATTGATCTAAATTATAGTCATTCAAACTTTTTTTCTCTTGATTTGCAATTTTTTCCATTGCTTCAAAGCGATTGATAAATTTTTGTGTTGCTTTTCTTAAAACAATTTCCGGTTGAATTTTAACTAAACGTGCCACATTAACCACCGAAAAGAGCAAATCTCCAAGTTCTTCTTCAATGTTTTGCTGATCATTTGCTTTCAGAGCTGCTACTAATTCCCCTGCTTCTTCGCTTATTTTATCCAATGCAGGCAGCGCGTCATCCCAATCAAATCCGACTTTTGCAGCCTTCTTCTGAACCTTGAATGCCTCCATTAACGCGGGTAAAGCTTTGGGGAGTTTTCTCATCTCATAAGAAATTTGATGGACCGAATCCGCTTCTTCCCGGGGTTGATCGCCACCCTTTTCCAGACGTTTAATAGCATCCCAATTGGTTTCCACCTTTTGGGGATCAAAATCAAATTTGTTCAAAAAAACATGGGGATGTCGTCTGATCATTTTTTCGTTAATGCCGTTAATCACATCCGTCATCGTAAATCGATTGTTTTCACAGCCAATTTCCGCATGAAAAACAATCTGAAAAAGCACGTCTCCCAGCTCTTCAGCAAGATTTTCCCAATCCTCATTATCGATGGCATCAACGACTTCATAACTCTCTTCGAGAAGATCAGTTTTTAGGCTTTCGTGGGTCTGAATCCGATCCCATGAACACCCCTCATCACTGCGAAGGGTCTTCATGATAGCCAGAGTGCCCTTAAATCCGAGATATGCTTCTTTTTCAGCCGGGATATAAAGACTAGTCAGATGATTGATTTCTTCGCTCCGATCCAGCTCATAGAGACAAATTTCTTTTTTTATTTCTTTCCCGGGAATGCCTGAATTAATCAGCAGGATTACTTTTTTTTCAGGGTCATAAATTTCCATCAGCTCAAGTTTTAACTCGGACGCCATGTGTTTGTCATAAACCTGGGTTACCAATACACCCATTTGAGGATCCGGTGAAAATCGTTTGAAATCAAAGGCATCCATGATTTTGATACCTTTAATCGGATCTTCTTCCAGTGCATTCATAGTGACATCAACGAAACTTACACCAGGATAAATCTGGTAATCCACCCCTTCGATCTTTGCAGATTCAATGAGTTTAACCACGGTTTTTTCCCCAAACAAGGGATTTCCGGGAACGGCATAGACAATATCCCGACCATTTTTAACGATCAGCATAATTTTTTCCACTATATTTTCGTAAACATCCTCAAATGAGTCTTCATTTTCATAAAAGCAGTCAAAGCTTTCGTAGGAAATGCCCTCTTCCCGGATGAAATCCATCACAGGATGGACGTCGGTTCGGAAAAAATTCTGATTTGAATTCTTAAGTAATTTTAATGTTTCAAGGGTCATTTGCCCCGGATTCCCGGGTCCTAACCCTACAATATCAATGCGTGACATGCTTCACTTCCTTTTTTTTAAATAAAATCTCTAAGTAATTGCAAGGCTGTCGTGCGCTTCGCTGCCATGATTAGCGCCGGTGGTGGTTTCGGCCCGGAACAAGGCCATTAATGCGGTCGTACACGACCATGAGGTATCGATTTCCGGGGAGATAGCCGATTTCCTCTTCGGTAATGCCTTTGATGAGAATCATGATTACCCCATACACACAGACCCCCACAGCCATTGCCACAAGCAGCCCTAAAAAGATTCCGGCAAAGGAGGAAACGCCTTTAAACACGATACTGGTTGCCAATCCCATGATCAGGGCTGCAAACAGTGGCTTAATCAGGGTATGGAAAAAATCGATTTCTACTCCGGTAAAGCGCCTGACTGAAAGGAAATTTGCCACCGTCAGATAGGCAAAGGTAATAATACTGCTGATGACGATGCCATAAATATTAATGGCCGGAATGGCTAGGAATATCCATCCTGTCACAAATCGGATAATAATCGCCACTCCCAGGTTAATCAGAGGTACCCGAAAACGGTCGATGGACTGGAGGATACTCTGGAAGGTGTTTGACAGCATCATAAAAATGGTCGCATAGGATAAGGTGCTTAAAATAGCACCGCCATAGGGTGATCCCGGGAAAAGCAGATCAAAAATACCAAAGGACAGCACCGATAATCCAATACAGGATGGGAACGCCAGAAGTAAGATGATCCGAATGGATAGCACGATTTTCTTATTGGTTTCTTTACGATCCCGGAGTGCAAAGGACTCGGATATCGTCGGGATCATAGCAATGGCCAGGGTTCCGCTGAGAATCAATGGCAGATTAATGAGCTGTTCCGCATTACTGAAATCCCCAAACATCATCGTCGCCTCAACCGCATCAAACCCGGCTAGACCTAGTCTTGAAACGTAAATAAACGAGTCAACTGTGGCAAACATTGAAACCAATGCTGAGGTCAGAGTGACCGGAATCGAGATAATCAGCAGCCGTTTTAACAAAGCTTTATTTGAGCGTTGGCGCCTACCGGTTCGCTTTCTCAGCAAGCGATGATTTTGCTTCGCAAAACTTTTGTACAGGTAACTCAGAAAAACAGCGGCCACCAGCCCGCCGACGGTGGCCCCAAAAACGGCACCGCCTACTCCCATGCCGATCCCAAAGGCACTTACAAAAATCCAGCATAGCAAGACGCCGAGAATAACACGAACAATCTGTTCAACGATCTGAGAAACCGCGGTTGGTGTCATAATCTGAAAACCCTGGAAAAAACCCCGATAGGCCGAACAAACTGAAATAATCAGGGGTGCCGGAGCAATGGCTATAATCGCCGGATAGCTTTCGGATGTCCAGTTGGCGGTTTCAATGATCCAGTCCGCTCCAAACAATAGAAACAGACTGGAAAGCCCGCCCATAACCACCAGTGCCATCATTGACAGCTTGAAAACCCGATGGGCCGTTTTATACTCGCCTTTGGCAATATTTTCGGCTACCATTTTAGATATCGCCAGTGGTATGCCTACGGTTGATACCATTAACAATAGATTGTATATATTGGTAACATTTGCATAAATCCCATTCCCGTAGCTTCCCACCATTTGATAGAGGGGGATTTTGAAAAACAGACCCAATAGCCGGGACAGTATTCCTGCCGCAGCCAAAACGCTGGCGCCTTTTAAATAGTTGGATGTTTTATCTGACATGGACAATCCTCTTTAATTAAGTTTTCTGCCCTATCAGTTTCGGATATTTTAGCAGATTGATTTTTATTATAACCTTTTATACAAACAGTGGCAATTAAAAAGCACTGGAAATTGTTCCAGTGCCGGGTCTATAGATAAAGTAATGTGACAAATTGCTTTGCGGATTTTTGTTTTATCATGTTGTATGCATCAAGGCGAACAGGCGCTAGCCTGTACGATCTTGCAGCATACAACGATAAATAAATGTCCACAAAGCGGTTTGTCGGCACTCAAAACGTTTGAAAATGTTCCAGTACCAAGGATTTTATTGCTTAGATTTTATTTTGAAACACTTCTACGTTTAAGTCGGTTTTAAGCTGTTCCATATAAGTTTCCAGCGGTGTTAAAATCTTATCGAATTTTATGGTTAGTTTTTTTGTAAGTTTGGTCTTTAACTTATCAAATTCTTCGGTTGCTTTTTGATTTTTTAGAACTTCTGTAATTTCTTCTTTTTTCGTATCCAATGCGGGGATTTCGGCCTGATTTTTATCATAAACATAAATGATATGGTAGCCATAATCGGTTTTAACAGGTTCGCTGACGGTATTTTTTTCCATCCCGAAGGCTGCATCTGAAAAGGCGGAAACCATGGTTGCATAAGTAAATGCGCCCAGATCCGTGGCTTGCGAAACGCCTTCAACAGTTTGATACTTCGTCATTACCGCATCAAATTCTTCAACTGTTTTGGCATTTTTGGCTTCTTCGTAAATCTGTTTTGCCAATGTTTCATCGGTGGCTAAAATATGTTTTGCTGAAACGGTGCTGGTGTCATAGGAGTTTTTATTTTCATCGTAATAGGTTTTTATTTCCTTATCACTGACCTTGGCCTTGCTAGCCAGATCCGCCTGGATTGCAGCAGCGGCGGCTGTGGCCTTGGCATCCTGTTTTTCAAATTCACGATACTGTGCCACAGTGAGGTATTTCCCATCAAGGTATTGCTGCAGCGTTTCATCCCCTGGCAGCAATGAATTTACAAAGGCCTGCTGGCTGGTAATATAGCCGTCAACATCTTCCTGGGCCAGGGTTAAATTATTTTCTTCAGCATATTTTGTCATAGCCTTTTGTTCGGCAATGGTATTGAAAATATTGTCATTGACGGTTTTCATGGTTTCGTCATCGGTTGCCAACGCTTCCTGATTTTGATAATAGGCCAGAAATTCTTCATTGGATAGGCGATAATTATAAACATCCTTGGTTACATTATCTCCACCAACGGTGCCAACGACTGTGGTTAACTCTTTGGCTGGATCGAGCAATAAGGCACTGTTATAATTTGCTGCCACGGTATTAGCATACTCATTGTTCGCAACGAATGCTTTCATGAATGTTTCAAATGACCCGGTATCAGTATTGTTTTTTGCCAATGCAGCGGCGTATTTTTCGTCGCCAAGGGTTGTTTTAATACTGGTAATGATGCTCTCGGCATCGGCGGTCAGAACGGCTTCATCAACGGTGACACCATCCTTTTTCCCCTGGGCAGCCATGGTTTCAACACGGACTAAATCATCCAGAAGATCCAATTGCAATTGCTTCAGCTCAACGTCTGTTGGAAAGGTCATGCCGCTGGCTTCATAGTACATCTGGTAATAAGCAAGGTAATTATTATAGCTTTCTTTGAGTATCTGCTCGCCATTAATCTCTGCCACGACCTGTTTTTTGTCGGCTTCAGGATTAACTTTTACCAAACTGCATCCTGATCCTACAAAACTGATCAGAATTGTGACCGCCAACAACAGGGTTATTGTCCGTAATTTTTTCGTCTTCATTTATTTCTCCTTTATTTCATAAAATCTTAGTCAGTTTAACATAAAACATTGCATGCTTTCCTTAATTCTTTTGGGGAATCAACATTTTAAGGAATTTTCCCAATTCCATTAAAAAGTTCTGATCTTTTTCATGTTTGAGTAAAATGCGCCAGCGCAGCTGATCGCCCTTTCCGGCATTAAACTTAATATTGTACCGGTCAAAAAGCTTTTTCATAAGTTCGGCTTCCGGGATTGGCACCTCTTTTGATCCGTCAAAGGTAAAGAGAACACTGTGCCCACGCTCGCGGATTTCAGTCATTCCCAGAGATCTTCCCAGATGCTTAATCATTGCCAGGGCCATCAGGTTGTATACTCCATCCGGTATTTCTCCAAAGCGGTCTAACAGCTCATCCTCAAGCTCCTCATAGTCGGTTTGCGTTTTTACATAGGATAACTTTTTGTAAATATCATATTTTAATTCTTCATTGCTGATGTAATTTTCCGGAATATAACTACTGACATCCAGATTGATGATCAGCTCGCTGGGAATGAGGCCTTGTTCTTCGCCCATGCGCCGCTGGACAGCATCCTCAAGAATCCGGCAATACAGCTCGTAGCCGATGGTCGCTAAATTTCCGGATTGGGCTGCTCCTAAAATATTTCCGGCGCCTCTGATCTCCAAATCCCGCAGGGCAATCTTAAAGCCTGAACCAAAGGCCGTAAAATCTTTGATGGCTTTTAAACGTTTCTGGGATATTTCGGTAAGAACCTTAGGTTTATGGGTAACGTAAGCATAGCCCTGGACGTCTGACCGTCCCACCCGTCCCCGCAGCTGATACAATTGGGAAAGCCCCATGTGATCGCCGTTGTCGATAATCAGGGTATTGGCATTTTTGATATCCAGACCGGATTCAATAATGGTGGTGGTCACTAAAATATCATATTCCTCTTTGAGAAAATCAACCATAATATTTTCCAGCTCCGGTCCGGTCATCCGGCCGTGAGCAACCACAATCCGGGCCTCGGGCACCAGTTTTTGGAGTTTCCGGGAAATTTCGAAAATATCATGAATGCGGTTATGGACAAAGAAAACCTGTCCCTGCCGTCCCAGTTCCCGTTCAATGGCATCTTTAATAATGGCCGGACTGTACTCCATAACGTAGGTCATGACCGGACGTCGCCCGGCCGGTGGTTCGTCGATGACGCTCATGTCCCGAACCCCGACCATGGACATATGCAGGGTTCTGGGAATCGGCGTTGCACTCAGGGTGAGGACATCCACATTTTCCTTTAGCTGTTTGATCCGCTCTTTGTGGCGGACCCCGAAGCGCTGTTCTTCATCCACAACCAGCAGCCCCAGATCTTTAAAGACCACATCTTTGGATAACAGTCGATGGGTTCCGATGATCAGATCCATCTGTCCCGAAGCCAGATCTTTCAAGGCCTTTTCCTGTTCGGTTTTGGTCTTGAAGCGGCTGAGCAGACCAACACTGATGGGATATTTTTTAAACCGATCCACGGCGGTTTGGAAATGCTGCTGGGCCAGGATAGTGGTGGGCACCAGAAAAACAACCTGTTTCCCTTCCATTACCGCTTTAAACACAGCGCGCAGGGCGACCTCGGTCTTTCCATAACCCACATCCCCGCAAAGAAGGCGATCCATGGGCCTGGCCGTTTCCATGTCAGCTTTGATTTCTTCCACTGCCTGGAGCTGATCGTTGGTTTCGACATAGGGAAATTCCTCTTCAAACTCGCTTTGCCAACTGGAATCCGGACCAAAAGCATAGCCCACCAGAGCTCGTCTCTTGGCATAAAGGGCAATGAGTTCATCGGCCATATCCTCAACTGCTGCCTTTACTCGGGCCTTTGATTTATTCCAGTCATTGGTTCCCAACTGGTTGATTTTCGGTTTCTTTTCGCCGGTTCCCACATAAACCTGGATGGCCTCCATTTGATCCACCGGGCAATAGAAACGGGCATCATTGGCATATTCAATCACCAGGAGGTCCTTAATGGTATTGTCGATTTTAAGCTGCTCGATCCCTCGGTAAACCCCAATGCCATGAGTGTCATGGACCACAAAATCCCCTTGATTGAGCTGGGTGAAGGAATCTATTTTGCGGCCTTTTTTTCGGCGGCGCCTGCGGCCGGCCAGGGATTCTTTGATGATTTCACTTTGATTCACACAGACAATGCCGTCTTCCTGGAGTTCAAAGCCACTGCCCAGCTCACCAATAGATAGTTGAATCCCAGGCATTGATGCGGTTGTAAAACGGTGAATATCGGCCTCGACAATTAAACCCTTTAATTTTTTAAGGCCGACTTCATCTCTGGCCCGCAAATTGATGATAGCATTTTTTTTCAGCTGGTCCTGGATGAACTCGATAAACAACGGCAACTGACCAAGAAATGAATCGTTGTCCTTTGACTTCATATCCAGTGAAACGCCCTTTTTTCCTCTTGAAGTAAACATGTGAAGTTTGAGATGGGCCTGAGCTTCCATGGCCTTTTCAATTTTTGACAGGGTGTAAAATTTATTCTTTTCTTCAGGGAACATAAAGTATTCGCTGATCAGTGTTTCAAAATCCTTATGGATTTTTTGCTGAAACAGGGCCTGGGATTCTTTAATCCGGGGCGGCTCATCCCAGATGCAGATGTAGTTCCCTAAATAATCGATAAATGACGCATCGGATTTAATAAACGAAAACAGGGTTTCATCATGGGCCCCCTGATCTTCGATGATCCGTTCAAGCAGTCCGGCGTATTCCGGAATGCCATCATAGCGTTTTCGGATCAGGTTCAATGCCTTTTGGCGTTCGGCGGTTTCCAAAATAATTTCACGGCCCGGCGGAATCCGAATGAAATCCATAGCTTTTGTAGACAGCTGGGTTTCCGGATCAAAGCAGCGGATCGATTCAATGGTATCACCAAAAAATTCGATCCGATAGGCCTGGGTTTCGGTTGGCGGGAAGACATCGATAATGCCGCCGCGATGAGCATACTGGCCCCGGGCTTCAACCTGGTACACCCCTTCATAGCCCAGGGCAAAAAAACGTGCCACCAGATCCAACGGGTCCCAGGTTTCTTCATTGACCAGGGTAAAGGTCAGTTCCCGAAACTTTTCCAGCGGCATACTTTTTTTCAGCAGTGCTTCGACACCAACAACAATGACCTGGCGGCTGCCGGATAAAATCTTTTCAATCACACTTAAACGCTGCTGGCTGATCTCCTGACTATGAACATCTGAGAAGTAATCATGAATCGACTCCATCGGAAAATAAAGCACCTCTTCCTGAAGAACTTTTTCAAGAGCTGCCGCTTTCTTTTGGGCCAGATAATCTGTTGCGGTGATATAAAGAATCCGGTCATTTTGTTTTTTGTGAATCAATCCGGTGAACACTTCTTTAAGACTGTTATTCACATTGGAAAGATTCACAATTTCCCCAGGTGCCAGTGCGTTCAGAATCGTATTGGTCTTTTCCAACCCCAGAAGGTTCTCATACAGTAAATCCATTTGCCACTTCTTTCTCTGTTAAACACCGATAGCCCAGGTTTTGCAACCCGGGCTCTTGGTTTAATCCTATTTTTCGCATATTAATTTTCCAGTTTTTTCACTTCTTTGTTTTCCAGGAAGATCTGTTTTTCGACTTTTTTGCGGACATTTATGCGGTTCATGGCTAAGTCGACGCCATCTTTTACAAAAATATCCACTCCTTTGGCAGCCTCTATGATGGCGGTTTCCATCAAGGGCCCATCACTTTTGGCAAAACGGCCTAACACAAAGTTCACTAAATCAGAACATTCTTTGGGTCTGCCAATGCCAATCCGGATCCGGGAAAATTCCTGACTTCCGAGGCTTTGGATAATCGAGCGCATACCGTTGTGAGTGCCCCCGCTGCCCCGCTGACGGATCCGCACATCACCGGGCTCCAGGTCAATGTCATCATAAATAATAAGCAGGTTTTCCAGGGGAACCTCATAAAAATTCACCAGTCCCGCTACGCAAAGACCACTGTTGTTCATAAAGGTGGTGGGCTTGGCCAGCATAATTTTCTGACCAAACTCACGATAAACCCCGGTAAAACCATTTTGTTCTTTCTTTTTAACCGTAATGTCCTTATTCCTTGTGATGGTGTCAATGACTTCAAAACCGATATTATGTCGGGTCCCATCATACTTACTGCCGATGTTTCCCAATCCCACAATCAGATGCATTTTTTTCTCCTGCTCCTAAACGTATCTGCCAACAAATAACTTGCTGAGAGAACGTCCAAAATGGACATAATCAATGGCCCGACCAAAAAGTGTGCCGGTGGAAAGAATTTTTATCTTTTCAATCCGTTTTTCCTCAGGAATCACCAAAGTGTTCAGAGTAATTAATTCTTTAATTGCTGAATCCTGAATCCGTTGAATCGCCGGTCCTGAAAACACCCCATGGCTACATGCCGCATATACGGATTCTGCACCCAGGCCAATAAGTGCATTGGCACCGGAGGTAATGGTTCCGGCAGTATCGATCATATCATCAATCATGATGCAATTTTTGCCGTCCACATCGCCGATAACATTCATAACCACGGTTTCGTTGGCGCGGGGACGATCCTTATCGATAATTGCAAATGCACAACCCAGATTTCGGGCCAGATTTCGGGAACGTTTAACGCTGCCAACATCCGGCGAAACAATAACCATATTTTCCAGATTCTTTTCGCGATAGTAATCGGTAATTAAACCGCCGCCAGATAAATGATCCAATGGAATATCAAAGAATCCCTGAATCTGATTGGAGTGAAGATCCATGGTGATCACCCGATCGGCTCCGGCTGTGGTTAAAAGGTTTGCCACCAGCTTTGCAGTAATCGGATCACGGGATTTTGCTTTACGATCCTGTCTGGCATAACCGTAGTAAGGAATAACTGCGTTAATACGTCCGGCTGATGCCCGTTTCATTGAATCGATCAGGATTAATAATTCCATGAGATTTTCATTAACAGGCATTCCTGTAGACTGGATCACAAAAACATCAGCCCCACGCACTGATTCAAAAACATTAACCCCTATTTCGCCGTCACTGAAAGTCACAACCTCTGCATTACACAGCTGTACTTCCAAGTAATCCGCGATTTCGTTTGCCAGGGGAAGATTTGAATTCCCTGCGATGATCTTTATTCCACTATACTTTCCATCCATGTGTTTTTATACCTCTTCTTAATTTTCTTTATTCTATAATAATGACATATCCAATAAAATTAGCAAGCTTATTTTATCAGATATCCCACTTTATTGACCTGTCGTGCTCTGGCAATGGCCAGACTATCTTCGGGCACATCATCGGTAATGGTTGATCCCGCCGCAATATAGGCGCCTTCTTTTACAGTTACCGGAGCAATCAGATTGGTGTTGCATCCGATAAAAGCATTTTTTTCAACGGTGGTCCGATATTTTTTTTTGCCATCGTAGTTCACAAAAACCGTACCGCATCCTAAATTCACATTTTCACCCACATCCCCATCCCCAATATAGGTAAGGTGGGCGGCCTTTGCGCCGTCGGCCATGGTGGAATTCTTCACTTCAACAAAATCGCCAACCTTACAGTGTCGGCCGATTTGACTTCCGGGGCGAACGTAGGCATAGGGTCCAACGCTGGTGTTATCCCCCACGGAACTATCCAGAAGCGTAGAATTATGAATAGTGACCGCATCGCCGATTTCCATATTGACCAGGCGGCTGTTTGCACCAATCAGACAATCTTTGCCAATGACGGTTTTTCCTTCTAAAATAACGCCTGGGTATAGGGTTGTATCCTGGCCGACAATAACATCCCAACCAATATAGGTCGCCGCCGGGTCAATCATGATCACGCCTACATCCATGAGCTTTGCGTTAATGCGCTTGCGCATCAACGCCTCGGCCTGGGCCAGCTGAACCTTTGAGTTAATGGCCTGGATATCTTCATGATCCGGGGTCACATAAGTACCGGTTGTTTTGCCCATTCCCCGCATAATTTCCACAACATCGGTAAGATAATACTCGCCCTGGGTATTGTCGGTTTTTAATTCTTTCAGTGCCAAAATTAGGGTTTGAGCGTCGAAGCAGTACATTCCGGAATTTATTTCCTGAATCCTTTTCTCTGAGACTGTGGCATCCCGCTCTTCGACAATTTTTTCGAGATCCCCGGCCTTGTTTTTTACCATCCGTCCATAACCGGTGGGATCCTCAAAGTTTGCACTGAGCACCGTGGCGCCATGACCGCGTCGTTCATGCTCGGCAACAAGACCCCGGATGGTTTCCGGGCGAACCAATGGCGCATCCCCGACCAATACTACCAAGTTTCCCTTTAATTCACTGTAAAATGGCAGGGCCTGTAAAACCGCATGCCCGGTTCCCAACTGTTCACTTTGAAGAATGGTGGTAACATCAGGTGAAAGACTGGTTTTAACCTCTTCTGCCTGGTAGCCGACAACAACGGCAATCTCGTTTATTCCGGAATCCCTGCTGGCATCAAGCACATAATTTAAAATATTCTTTCCACACACCTGATGAAGCACCTTGGGTTTTTGAGACCGCATGCGAGTTCCCTGACCCGCAGCCAGAATAATTGTTTTTGATTCATTCATCATTTTAAGTTCTCCAATTTCAACTATTTATTCACAACAAAAAAAGGGAAGTTACTCCCCTCTTTTGTTGATTGTTTATTCTTCTTCGTAATCTACTTCTAATTCTACTTCCGTTTCTGATACTTCTTCCTTGGCTAACTGGTCACTTTCTTCTATGGCCTTTTCGTAAGCTCGCAGTACACTTTCCTGCATTTCACGACGGGTACCCATGTTTATGGGATGTGCAATGTCTTTAAACTCTCCGTCCGGCGTTTTACGACTGGGCATTGCAATGAAAAATCCACTTTGGCCTTCAATCACCTTGATATCATGAACAACAAATTGATCATCAAAGGTAACTGAAACAATTGCTCTCATTTTACCCTCTGGATACGTTTTCCGTACTCTTACGTCTGTTATTTCCATCTTGTAGTAAGCCTCCCCCTTGAAATAAAATTATCAGTCTAATTCTTTATATATACTACCACAAATTCACCAATATTAACACAAAAACCTCATTTTTTTCAAATTCGCAATTTTTTTTCATGGTTATAAATTTAACAAATTCCCCACAATTTCAAGGTCTTTAAAAAAAGGTTGATCTTTCGGTAATACCGCCATTCGCGGCAGTCAGAAAAATTGCTTTTTCGTCTATTTTGAGCATAGGGAAACCCTTAATCCGGCACCCGCGATGTCATCATCATCCATGATAATCAGGGAAGTAAAATTATCCACCAATTTTTCCATTGGCGATTTCGTCACAAAAATAACACAGATTCCCATAACGCTTGCCCCAACCTCTTCCATAAGATTGGACATCCCCCTGGCAGTACCGCCGCCTTTCATAAAATCGTCAATGATTAAAACCTTTTTCCCCATTAAATCAATGCGGCGACTCAGATACATTGTTTTGATCTTATTGGATGACCCTGATATGTAATTGACACTGGTGGTAGCACCTTCGGTAACCCGGTTGGATCGTCTTATCAGGCCCATCGGAACATTAAGATAGCTGGCTGTTTCAAGAGCAGCTGGAATGCCTTTGGTTTCTGTGGTAACGACGTATTCAATCCCTTTGCCACCGTATTTTGATGCGATAATTCGACCAATGTTTTTTGAATAGCGTGGATGTGAGAGGATATCGCTGTAATAAACAAAGCCGCCCTGAATTTTTCGACTGGGTTCAAGTAGAAGCTTGGCAATTTCTTCCAGAATGGCCACTTCCTCGGATTTTAAAACTTCGGGATGGTAAACCACTCCGCCAGTGGCTCCTGAATAAGTTTCCACCCGGCCGGTCCCTGAAATTTCAAAAGCATTTCTGACCACCGCCACATCTTCACAAACGCTTGATTTACCCGCTCCTAATAGATCGGTAAAATAATTGTAGCTGAAGACCTCATTGGGATGATCCGATAATATTTTTGATATGATACTGATTCTTTCGTTTTTCTTCATTTCCCACCTATGTTGATTTTTAAAAAATCCGAACGTTATTTTGTATATCTATAATTTTATTCATATTTTAATAAAAGCGCAAGTTATTTTTAATCTTTACTCCGGTTAAACTCCTATGTTATAATTTCTTGTGAAGTATTTATAGGGGTTTTTCGAACTCCTCTGATCATTTCATTCTCTTTAATGGGGAAAACCATTGATATACAATCCCATTATTAAGAAATTATTAAGAAAATCTTTCTTTACTAAGGAGCGAATTATTTGAAAGCACAACTTGAGAAAAAATTCAACAAACCCATAAATAAATTATTCTTCATTGGCATCGGTGGAAGCAGTATGAGCGGTCTTGCCTCAATGGCTTTATCCCAGGGCTTTACCATTGAAGGTTCTGATATGATCACCTCCGCTTATGTTGAAAAATTAGAAGACTTGGGCATTATCGTACACATTGGCCACAAGTACAGCAATATTCCTGAAAACACGGATTGTGTGGTCTATTCTGCGGCGATCCATGAGGATAATCCCGATATGGTTAAAGCAACCGATTTGGGACTTCCAAAAATCGAACGTTCGAGTTTTCTGGGACTCTTTTCCCATATTTTTGATAAAACCATTGCCGTTTCGGGTACCCACGGTAAAACAACCACCTCTTCCATGGTGGCTTGTTTGCTTCAGCATGCCGGCTTAAATCCCAGTCTCAGCATTGGCGGAAGTCTTGCGGAATTTGGAGGAAATGCCGTGGTAGCCTCCAAGGATTTTTTCGTAGTGGAAGCCTGTGAATATGTGGACAGCTTTTTAACTACCTCCCATTCCATTGGTATTATTACCAATATTGAAGAGGATCACCTTGATTACTTTAAAGGTGGCCTTCCACAAATTAAAGAATCTTTTCATAATTTCGCAAAAATTTTACCATCAAATGGTCTGATGATTGCCTACGGGGATTCCCCGGATGTTTTGGATGTAGTTCAAAATCTAGCCTGTCCGGTGGTTACCTATGGTCTCGATGCCAAGGATGACTGGTATCCAGAAAATATTGTCTATGATAAAGTCGGCAAGCCAAGCTTTGATGTCTTCAAAAAAAATGCTTTTTATGGCCATTATGATCTTATTATTCCCGGCGAGCACAATGTTCTGGATGCCCTTTCAGCGATTATCTGCGGTGATTTTTTAGGCATACCGGTTGAAACCTCAATCAGTGCCATGAAACGTTTTATTGGTGCAAAACGCCGATTTGAATTCCGGGGGGAAGTCAATGGCATTAATGTCTACGAAGACTATGCCCATCATCCCACTGAATTAAAAGTTGTCGTGGATGCCTGCCTGAATTATGAACATCATAAGCTATGGGTTGTTTTCCAACCCCATACCTATTCCCGAACTTTCTTTTTCTTTGACGACTTTGTAGATGCCTTTTCCAAAGCGGATTTTGTTATTCTGAATGATATTTATTCTGACCGTGAAGGCAATGATTGGAATATTTATTCCGAAGACCTGCAAAAAGCCATTGAAGAAAAATATCATATTCCAACCGTAACCATTTCCGCCTTTGAGGATATTGTTAATTATCTCACCGACCATTTATGCGCTAATGATCTGGTTCTTGTTGCCGGCTCACAAACCATTAACCATGTGGCTTTTGACCTCGTTGATAAGTTAAAAGAGCTTCATAATTCTTGACATTCTTTGCTGACTGGTATATTCTAAAATATAATTATAATATTTTAGGAGGTTCTTATGGAGCAATATTCCAGTAAAGCAACTGCTTCTCTTGTCTTAGGTATCATTTCTCTGGTTTCTATTTTTACCGGTTATTTTGTACTCATTGGCATTGCCTGTGCTATTGTCGGCTTAATTTTTGGTATCCAAATCCGTAAAGCCGCTCAGTTAGAGGGTTTTAATCCCAGCAACATTGCAACCGCCGGTTTCATCCTTTCACTAATCGGCGTTATCCTATGCACAATCGTCTTTATTTCCTGTGTCGCCTGTGTCGGATTATTAGGCACCCTCGCCGTTCTCTAATTTTTTTTTAAACGGTGGGTATCGTCTCATCAGACTGCAGGCAAGCAGAAAGTAAGTCCTGGGGACAATCGTAACATCAGTTGTCGGCATCATGGCGAACAGGCGGCAGCCTGTACGATCATGCAGCCGACAACGATTTACCATTGTCCCCAGGACGAGCTTGTCACTAAACTCTATAGACGATAACCATCGTCTATTTTTTTATTGAAAGGAAAACTATGTATCCTGTAATTCACATTGGTAGTTATCTCATTCCAACCTTTGGCATTTTATTTCTGATTGGCCTGGGCGCAGCTTTTTTGCTGGCTATTCTGTCGGCCCGAAAATATGCAATCCCCACAATGGATGCTATGTTTTTTGGGCTTTTCGCATTAATCGGCGGTATCATTGGAGCCAAACTTCTTTATATTATTGTGGCGCTGCCTGACCTCATTGCCCATCCCGAAAGCATTTTTTTATTACTCACCGGGGGGTCCGTCTTTTATGGGGGTTTGATTGGCGGCATTTTAGGTGGTTTTTTTTACACCAGAATCTACAATCTCAACACCATCGAATATCTCGATATGGCCGTTCCCTGCCTGGCCCTGGCCCAGGCTTTTGGACGCATCGGCTGTTTTTTCAACGGTTGCTGCTACGGCATCCCCTATGACGGCTTTTGCGCCGTTCATTATCCCATTGGCGCCTACCCACCCTCGGACATCGGACTTTTTCCAGCCCAGCTAACCGAATCTTTTTTTCTTTTTGTGTTAACCATTGCCCTTTTAAGGATACTAAAGAAAAGCAGGACTCCTGGCTTTACCACCGGCTTTTACCTGACCAGCTATGGCATTTTCAGATTCATCAATGAGTTTTTCCGTTCGGATCCACGGGGTTCATTGCTTTTCCTTTCAACCTCCCAGTGGATCAGTCTCGGGATTATCACCCTTGGCATTCTCTTTTTCCTTAATTTTCCCCAATTATTTTATGAAAAACATTGGAAACAATAGTTGTTTACCATGGTTTAGGGTATAATTATCCTAAGAAAAAATATATTTTGGAGGTTATTGTTATGAACATGTTCGAACCCTATTATGATGGCGGGATGAACTACGGTGCTCAATCAGATTTTATGTATAACGTACTGCCGGTTCTGTTGTCAATACTAGCTGTTGTATTCATTTTCGCACTTATTATCGGAATTATTTGTTACGTTTTTATGGCCATTGGTCTCTACACCATGGCAAAAAATCGAAACCTGGATCATCCCTGGTTTGCTTGGGTTCCCATTGCGAATAGTTATTTAATGGGTGAACTCATTAATGATGATGTGTCCCTCAGTTCACTTCATATTCCCTATGCAAAAATATTTTTACCGCTTGTCCCTTTTGCTCTTGCCTTGATCATGGGTGTTTTGGGTTTTATTCCTGAATTGGGGATGGTTTTAATTGTCCTTCTTTCACTGGCTCTTACCTTCTATCAATGCACTGCACTCTTTTGGCTTTTCAGTATTTACAATAAAGAACATCGGGTTCTTTTTCTTGTGCTAAGCATTATTTTTCCTTTTATGGGACCGATTTTCATCTTTGTTATTCGCAACAGAGTAGCTTATGATGAACGCTATCCAGAAAACGTGAAGCAGGATGACTATGATTCCAAGTCCATTATGGCACTTTCTCTTGGTGTTTTTTCAATTGTCAGCTCCTTTGTTTTAATCGGAGGTAGTGCATTTCTAGGCGCTGTGGGTCTGCTCTTTGGTATTATCGCCATGAAGGAAAAGAAAGCTTTGGGACAATCACCGGGCATGGCCCTGGCCGGATTAATCTGTTCTATCGTTGGTCTTGCCATTACACTGCTCATGCTGTTCGTCTGTATTGCCTGTGTCGGCATCGGCGCAACCGGCGTCTTTTCCGGAATTTTCAGCTAGTTCTAAGCAGGTCTTGACATTATTTATCTATTACAAGATTGAATGCCTTCATGGCGGGTGCTCGTCATCCGCATGGAGGCATTTCTAGTTGGCAATTGGAAATTCAAAACACAACCGTAAATTGCTTTGATGTCAGTTTTCACAACA
>NZ_LGYO01000059.1 GCF_001263355.1 Acetobacterium bakii | reverse complement strand
CATTACCGTGAAATATTCATTTGGCGAATTTTAGCAGTTGGTTATACCGTTTATCATTCTGGAAAAGTAGAAAAAAATTAGCTTATTCTCTGGCAAGGTCTATTTCAAAATTATCGAATGTATTAATATTAAAATTATTTCCGGTATTGATTGTTGGAAAAGTCAAATCTGAATAATTTTTTGAAATTGATAAGCAGTAATGATAATAATGAATATCCCAACCCTGGATTTAGCATATTCACAAAAGTTATGCAATCATTCAATGGATGGGCAAGAGGTATACCCATAAAGTAAACAGTGACAAAGACTTTGAATCATTAAAAGTTCCAAGTGAAATAATTATTAATTTTACACGGACAAATATATTGTAACATTCCTATGTAATTCAATGTTATAATTAAAAAATCAAAATAAATTATTGAAAGGTTAAGTGGCGTAAAATGGAAAGAAAATATACTGATGTTACAATCGAAAGAACAAAAAAGATAGCATTGATTGCACATGATGGGAAAAAAGCAGAGCTTTTGGACTGGGTGAGTAGAAATAAGGAAATACTACAATGTCATTTTTTATGTGGTACAGGTACTACCGGCCGACTCATACAAGAAAAAACAGGTCTTCCAGTACAAATATTTAAGAGTGGCCCGCTAGGCGGCGATCAACAAATCGGAGCGCGAATAGTGGATGGAGAAATCAATATGCTGATTTTCATTTGGGATCCATTAGAAGCCCAGCCACATGATCCGGATATTAAAGCGTTACTTCGGATTGCAACGGTATACGATATCCCAATAGCCAATAATTTGGCAACAGCCGATTTTATTATTCATTCTCGATTTATGAGTGAAGAGTATGTTCATCCTATAGAAGATTTCAATAATCAAATTAAAAGTAGGATGGAGACATATTAAATTAAAAAAACATTGACAAGTAAAGAAAAAGACATTATACTAAGGAAGTTGTCTCAAGTGGGCAGCGAAAGCAAACTGATTCACCCACAATAAACTTTCAGAAACAGCTTGACAACGCAGGCAAATGACGATACAATATA
>NZ_LGYO01000058.1 GCF_001263355.1 Acetobacterium bakii | reverse complement strand
TACATGTAAATATGTCAAGTTTTGTATACACTATTTCTTTTTAACCGGCACTTGAACTTCGGTTAACCAATCCTCTTTATTCTCTTTGTTCCAGATCCCATCAATATAGCTCTCCCTTGGGCTGTCTGTTGCGATATAGCCATTTTCTTCAATCCATTTGAATACATAGGCGTAGGCATTTCCTAAAGTATCGTAAGCACCTTTATGCATGACTGAAACTGCGCTGATTGAGGGCATTTTCTTGAATTTGATATTATCTGTTTCGGTTCCCCATTCTGTAACTGCTTCGCAATATTCGACGTCAATGTTTGTTTCTTTGTATTCTCCGTCGTGATAAATGATAAAGCAGTATTCGGGGACTGCACATTTTAGGGTTGGATTGGCTTTTTTCACTTCCTCTCCAATGGCAGGAACCAGCTTAAAATAGGCGTCGTAATTGGGGATCACCATCCGTTTGGAATACACAATACATTCGGGCAATTCTTTTATAACCGCTTGATAATTCATTTTTTGGCCTTCTTTCTTTTCTAGAATAAAATGATTGATTCGCGAGAGTTGGTCTTTTACATTTTTGAGCTGGCCTACTAATTCAGATTTCCGCTGTTCCAGGATACCATCAACATTCTCGTGCTTGAGCATTGCTGAAATTTCATCGATTGAAAACCCCATTTGCCGAAGGCTGACAACCTGATGAACGATTACTAACTGGTCATTAGTATAATAGCGGTACCCATTTTCAGCGTCAATAAATGCAGGGGTCACCAAACCAACCTCATCATAATAACGCAGGGTTTTGACGGTTATCTTACAAATCTTTGAAAACAAACCAATTCGATACATGCTTACCTCGTTTCTCTATCTTTATTCTAGGTTCTCCCCTTACCGGAGAGTCAAGGCCAATTTAATTTTTTATTTATAAATTCACAAAAAATTACACCCCACTGGATCATGAGGCGTAATTTTTTGAATGATAGCGTTTTAACAGCCATCATACTATAATAAATCAAATTTTGCATTAATAGTCTTCTCTTATTCCAAATTCAGCGTCTTCAACCCATTCTTGAGGCCGTTCAACAAGTAATATCAGCTCATTGAATATATTGAAATGTTCTTTTTCCTGTTTGACCAGGTATCCAAATAGTGTTTTTGTTTTATCATCCGTTGACTCGGCTAAAAGTTTCTCATATAGGTCAATGCTTCTTCGCTCAATATCCAAAGCAAATTTATAGGCATCCAGCTGATTGGGAATTTCCTTGAATTCTTTTTTAAATTCGGTGCTTCCTTTGAACACATTATTATATTGAGAAAGCGTTTTATTTTCGGTTAATTCGTAAGACAATTTATTTAATGCATTCTCCAAAATACTGGCATGATTTGCTTCATCCTTTGCCAGCAAAAGAAATACTGCATTTAAATTATTATCCTTGTTTATTTCAGCCTGTTCCCGGTAAAATTTTTCTCCGTCATGTTCCATGTTTATAGCAAATTCCAAACTGTTCATAATGCATCTCCTAAATTAAATTTTTTGACCGCTTCTTGACCATCTCTTGTTATTTCGCAATACTTTTGACATAAAAATAACGCCTTCACAGATTAGTCTTTGAGCTTATTATACCCTTCAATATTAAACTCAATCAAAAAATGTCCCTATCCAGCCTGACCTCGGTCATGAGATTACCGGATAGTCAAGGCCAATTAATATGGCTTCAGTCACTGCCCGGGATATTGTCCTCTCCCAGCCACTCCGGGTTCTTTGCAGTACCGTCAAAAATCGATCTGGTCTTGAATAGCTCAAATTTTCCAACTTGTGCAGCAATAGCGGTTTTCGCCAGCAATGACTGTACTTCCTCAGCGCTCATGGGTTGAAACGTCCTTACTGCTTCACAGGCCTGGTCCAGAATCTTCATGCTATCGATTCCGGTGATAACGACGGAAATAGGTAAATTCAGGGCGTAGTGCAGGCACTCGATGGCCGTGACTGTTTTGGAATCCAGGAGAATTCCACCACCCATACTCTTCATCCCCAGCACGCCTATTTTTCGACTGATCAATTCCGGCAACACTTCTTTTTCAAAACTCCGATAATGGGCATCCATGACATTAAGAGGCATCTGAACTGTATCGAAGGTGAAGCCGCAATCCTCAGCAATTTTTAGCATATACAAATGGATCTTTGGGTCCTTGTGTCCGGTAAAACCGATATAACGGATCTTCCCGGCCTTTTTGGCCTCAATAAGGGCAGCATTCGCCCCATTCTCATCAAAAATACGCGTTGGGTCATCATAACGAATCACCTCGTGATGTTGAACGAGATCGATCATGTCAACCTTAAGACGTCTTAGAGATTCGTCGAGTTGCTTCGTTGCGTCTTTCTTTGATCGTCCATCAATTTTCGTCATCAAAAATGCTTTCTCCCGGTAACCATTCAGAAGCGCTTTACCCATCCGGATCTCACTGGCGCCTTTGCTGTAATCCCATGAATTATCCATGAAATTGATGCCCCTGTCGATGGCGGTACGAATGATCCGAGTGCTCAACTGCTCGTCCACCTCATCGTGACTAATATGTGAGCCTCCAACGCCAATGACCGAGACTTTTTCCTCGGTGCTGCCGAGGGTTCGGTAGATCATATCCATTGTTTATTATTCCTTTCTATATTCTATGGCTTTGCAAACTTAAAATAGCTGCCGTTTAAAACCAATTTTTTAGTTCCTAAAAAGCCCTTCAATTGGATCTAAATTGAAGGGCCGAATCAAATATGCTTTTTACATATGATTCGTGAGAATTTTATCAAGGAAATCATCTCGTTGTTAGGCTAGGATTCGCACTGACTTTTCCCGATCCCATTGGCGTGTTTTTGCTGCGGCAATAAATGCGTCTTTATCATTAGCATCGACAATTCCGGGGTCTGATTTAACATTCGCTTTTTTCAAGAGCACTTTCCCCCCGGAATCAAAAGCAATTGCCTTGAGATGAACAAAGGCATCCGTGACAAAATCCACGGCGACACTTTCATTCATGAGTTGTTTTGCCCCCTGGTCTGAGAGAATCACCGCTACTGCATCAAATAATGCCGAAGGGGCACCTGCCAGCTGTTTATCCGCAGTTTGCATCGTGCCATCCGCAAGTTTTACACCGCCAATTTTGGGAGCAACAATCTTAATATTAGCACCTGCCTTAACTATTGCTTTTTCAAGCTCTTTTATGACATCGCCATCAGAACCATCCGCTACCAGGATACCAACGACACGCCCCTCCAGGGTGTCTTTCATCTTGCCAATGATCTGCAATGCGGGAGAGGCTTCCATTTCCTGGGGAGGCGCTGCCGCGACAGGGGCATCCGGCATCTTTTTCAGTGCCAGGCCTTCGGCAACGCGGCTGGCAAGGTCTTCGTTAATATGTCGCAGATGACCGACAATCGCCTCACGGATATGTTCATGTTCAACCTTGGAAAGCTCAAAGACTAACGCCGAGGCAATATGGGCCTGCTCGTATGATGTTTGACTGATATAGAACTGGCGTGCCTGACTGTAATGATCGGCGAAACGCTCTGGCCGAATGCGTCCTTTGTTCCCGGTTTCGGTTACATCCGCGCTATGAAAACCCTTTGTGGGGGTTTCACGGGCGGATTTTTCCGACAGGGAATTCGGTTCGTATGATACCCGCCCATCAGGCTGTTCCATTTGCATGTAGCCATCCCGTTGTTGATTGCCAAAAGGACATTTAGGCGCATTAATGGGAAGCTGATGAAAATTGGGAGATCCCAAA
The DNA here is from genome assembly GCF_001263355.1 of Acetobacterium bakii. Lineage (GTDB taxonomy): Bacteria > Bacillota > Clostridia > Eubacteriales > Eubacteriaceae > Acetobacterium > Acetobacterium bakii. The sequence goes on along the minus strand of NZ_LGYO01000058.1, from coordinate 20,649 downwards.
CGGAAAAGCTGGGTGTCCTGATACGAAAACAGCCGCCCCTGCAGTAGCGGATCATTCGAAAAATCAATCCCGGGCACAATATTGGCAGCACAGTAAGCAACCTGCTCGGTTTCCGCAAAGAAATTATTGGGCCAGCGATCAAGCACCATTCGCCCGATAACCTTTAGTGGCACCAGTTCTTCCGGTATCAGCTTGGTCGCATCCAAATGATCAAAGGGGAATTTTTCGGCATCTTCCTCGGTGAAAAGCTGAACCGCAAATTCCCACTCAGGGAAACTACCTTGTTCGACGGCCTCGAACATATCCCTGCGGTGGAAGTCCTGATCGGCCCCGGAAATTTTAACAGTCTCATCCCAAACGGTGGACTGCAAACCCAGCTTTGGACGCCAGTGGAATTTGACAAAAGTTGATTCTCCGGCTTCATTAATCAGTCGGAAGCTATGCACCCCAAAGCCTTCAATCATCCGTAAGGAACGGGGCAAAGTGCGATCAGACATGATCCACATCACCATGTGCATGGATTCAGGCGTCAGTGATATATAATCCCAGAAGGTATCATGAGCGGTTGCCGCCTGGGGAAAGGCACGATCGGGTTCCATTTTTAATGCGTGAACAAGGTCTGGAAATTTAATGGCATCCTGGATAAAGAAAACCGGGATATTATTCCCAACCAGGTCCCAATTACCTTCTTTTGTATAAAATTTTACTGCAAACCCACGGACATCCCGGGGTGTGTCGATGGAGCCGGCACCTCCTGCAACCGTGGATAAACGGGTAAACACAGGGGTCTTCTCGCCTACCTCAGTGAGAATTTTTGCAGTAGTGTATTTTTCCAATGACTTGGTAAGTTCGAAAAAACCATGCATTCCGGTCCCCCGGGCATGAACGACACGCTCGGGAATCCGCTCGTGATCGAAATGGGTGATTTTTTCACGCAGAACAAAATCTTCCAGCAGTGTCGGCCCCTTAGGATTGGCCTTAAGGGAGTTCTGATTATCAAAAATGGGCACGCCCTGATTCGTAGTAAGCTCAGGGTGGGTCCCTCCGGCTGTCTGATGAAGCTCGCCACCGCTACCGGTTTGTAAGTCTATTTTTGAATTCGGATCTTTTTTTTGTTCTTTAGTACCATTTGGGGTATCTTTTTTAATCATTATTTTTTTCTTGTATAATAAAAGAATGAGGTTCTTAATTATACGTTTCCTTTCTTTGTATTTCTACAACGTTCTCCTTAATATCACGTATTTCTATGATTTCTGACAGATCGTCGGCATTAGTGTTCATATCGTTGCCGCTCCATGATTGGTTTTTTCTTTAAAAAACATATCCTAGATGACGTTTCTGATTCATTCGACTGCCTCTTGCTCTATTTCTTATTATTTGGCAATACTTTCTGTATATAAATCACTCCTTTACAAATTTGGATTTAAAAATACTATACCCTGCAATATTAGACTTAATCAAAAATTGTTTCTATTTCCAGATTAGGATTAGCTTATATAAATCCCCTAACAGCACTTTTTTTAACCGTATTATTTGAAATTAACGACTAAAAAGAGTATACTCAAGAAAAAGTTAATTAAAGAAACGAAATCTTTTGTGAGGAGATGATACTATGAAAAAAGAAGATCTTTTGGAACTGCTTAAGGATTTGTATAACCGGTTTATGAATGATGATCTGCTTTCAGTGGGTGCCCAGATAACTTATTTTCTAATCTTATCACTGGCGCCTTTCCTGATCTTTTTAATTACACTGATCACCTTCATTCCGATAATTGATTTTCAGAACAATATCGAAGTCCTTAAGACCTTAATGCCTGCAAATGCCTACGAAATTCTCGGTTCTATCATCGATCAGACCATTAACAACAGCAGCGGAGCCTTACTGACCTTTGGTGTTGTATTTGCTTTGTGGTCAGCTACCACCGGGGTCAGTTATCTTATTCGTGGGGTAAACAGAGCCTACGATCAGGAGGAAACACGGCCTTTCTGGAAAACAAAGCTTATTTCATTGCTCATTACACTTGAACTCAGCTTTGTCATCATCGCTTCTATGATCCTCATCGTATTCGGGGGCATTCTGGGTTCACAGTTTTTTGGTTTTTTAGGGTTTTCGGAAGAATTCTCAATGATTTGGGGTTATCTCCGATTTTTCATTGCTTTAATCGCAATCATACTTGTTTTTACATCCCTTTATTACAGTTCGCCGAACCGAAAGCTAACTTTTAAAGAGGTACTGCCGGGGGCAATCACTGCTGCCATCAGTTGGATCATCGTTTCCATTGGCTTCTCTTTTTATGCTGATAACCTGGGGAATTATACGGCAGTCTATGGCAGCTTAGGAGGTGTTATTGCCTTACTCACCTGGATGTATCTGAGCAGTGTCATCTTTTTGTTGGGTGCCGAAATTAATGCTTCTTTCAAATTCAGAAAAGAAGGCATCAAAAAAACAACCCTCAAAAAGTTCTAGGAACAGTGTTTGAGGGTTCATTTTATTGTCTTTAATAAAAAAAAAGAACCTGCAAATATAGGTTCTTCGGGCTTTAAACAAAACAAAAAAGTAAGTCCTGGGGACAATCGTAACATCAGTTGTCGGCATCATGGCGAACAGGCGCTTAGCCTGTCCGATCATGCAGCCGACAACGATTTACCATTGTCCCCAGGACGGGTTTGCCAACAACCTCAAGCACCGGCGATTGCAGGCACTTTTCTTTTAGTCTTAATCCAGAAGTTTCAAATACTGGTCATAGCCCTCTTCCGTCATTTTTTCTTTAGGTACAAACCGAAGTGAGGCGCTGTTGATACAATAGCGCAGACCTCCTTTGTCCTGGGGGCCATCGTTAAAAACATGTCCCAGATGAGCATCTCCGGTTTTGCTGCGAACCTCGGTTCGCTGCATTAGTAAGGTATTGTCTTTTAATTCTTTGACCACTTCGGTATCAATGGGCTTCGAAAAACTGGGCCACCCGCATCCGGATTCAAACTTATCGGTGGATACAAAAAGAGGCTCCCCGGTGGTAATATCGACATAGATACCTTCCCGAAACTCGCTGTTGTATTCGTTTTTAAACGGCGGTTCGGTGGCACTTTCCTGGGTCACTGAATACTGTTTCGGGGTCAAACTTTTTTTAAGTTCATTTTTATCTTTTTTAACATATTCCATGATCTACACCAACCTTTTCATTGATTATTTTATAGCTAAATTAACTGGTTAAAAACATCCGCATCGGTGACTGGCTGGGCGCACTGATAGTTTGCACAAACGTAGGCTGTGGGTTTGTTATCAATTGTCACCTGATTCTTTGCAAAATCATTGACCTGATCCAGATCACCCTCGCCTTTATTTAAAAGCACCACTGAGAAAGGCAGGTACTTTTTATTCAGACGATCCAGCATTGTCTGGATGGCAGGATCATCTTTTTTTCCGGCCAGCACGATTTCCTTAGTAGGCTGTTCCGCAAAGAGCTTTGCACTGAGCATCATGGTATACGCCATGGGGGCCTGGTTAAGATTTCCCGCAAAGTGAGCAAACATGTCTTCGGCTTTCTTTTCAAGGTCTTTGCGACCGGTTAATTTCCCCAGTTTAAGTAGTGTATAAGCTGCCACCGAATTCCCTGAAGGCAGCGCACTGTCATAGATCTCTTTTGGCTTGGCAATCAATTCTTCGGCATCTTTGCCATAGAGATAAAACCCCGGAGTCCCGTCCTCATCACCAAACAGAGTAATCATATCCTCCACCAACTTCAGTGCTTTCACTAAATAGTCGGTGGTAAATGTAGCTTCATAGGATTCGATATAGCCCCAAATTATAAAGGCATAATCGTCCAGGTAACCTAAATGTTTCACATCACCCTGGCGATATCTGGCATAGAGGCGACCATCATCCCCGACTAAATTTTTCTCCACAAATGCAATGGCCTGGTTTGCCTGGTCAATGCAATCAGAATTATTAAAGGCTTTTCCTGCCATTGCCAAAGCAGCAATCATTAAACCATTCCATGCGGTCAGAATTTTATCATCTTTATAGGGATGGATCCGTTTTTCCCTCTCCTTAAAGAGTTGCTGTGCTATTTCTTCAAGCTTATCTTTAACTTCTTTATTTTCCTGAATGGTTTCAATATTGGTTTCAATTAAATTCAAAATGGTTTTTCCATCAAAATTGCCTTCTTCCGAGATGGGATAATACTTACTGAAAAATTCAGCCTCGTCTTTACCAAGGATTTCCACAACTTCATCCATGGACCATACGTAGAATTTCCCTTCCACCCCTTCTGAATCCGCATCCTCAGCGCAATAAAAGCCGCCTTCCGGGGACTTTAAATCCCGGGTGACATAGGTGATGATTTTTTCTGCAATATCTTTGTAAAGCCCATTACCGGTGGCCTGAAAGGTTTCTGTGTAAGCCATTAATAATAAGGCATTATCATAAAGCATTTTTTCGAAGTGGGGCACCAGCCAAGCTTCATCCGTTGCATACCGGGAAAACCCAAAACCGATGTGATCAAAGATACCGCCTTTGTACATTTGTTCAAGGGTTTTCTCAACCATTTTTAGCGCTTTGGGTTCTTTGTTTGCACTGTAGTATCGCAATAAATAAAATAAATTATGGGGTGTTGGAAACTTTGGTTCCTTGCCAAAACCCCCATACTGCGAGTCAAAGCTTTTATCAAAATAATTATAGGTGTCTTTAAAAACCCCCACATCAAATGGTTTATCTTTTTCTCGTTTATCCAGGGTATTTAACATTACGGTCATTTTTTGAGCTGAATCTTCCACCGCCGCCTGATCTTCTTTCCATTTGTTTGTGATACCTTTTAGCACATCCATTAGCCCCGGATGTCCATATTTGTATTTTTTCGGCAAATAAGTGCCCACATAAAAGGGTTTCTTTTCTGGGGTTAAAAAGACATTCAGCGGCCAGCCGCCTTGTCCGGTACTGACCTGGGAAAAGGTCATGTAGATTTGATCGATATCCGGCCGCTCTTCCCGGTCCACCTTTATGCTAACGAAATCCTTATTCAAGGCTTCCGCAACCTCGTCATCTTCAAAGGACTCTTTTTCCATAACGTGACACCAGTGACAGGTACTGTACCCAATGGATAAAAAAACAGGTTTGTTCTCTCTTTCTGCTTTTTCAAAGGCCTCTTCTGACCAGGGATACCACTCAACGGGATTGTATGCATGTTGCAATAAATAGGGGCTTTTTTCGTCTATTAAATAATTTGGTTTCTCATTTTTAATATTCAATCGATAATCCTCCCTTTATATTTTTCTTCATAGCAAGAATTTCAACTCACTTATGCTTATTATATATACCCCTTTACAACCTTGCTAAAAGGCCAACAATCGTTTTTCAAGGTCTTTATTTATCTTTTTGTAAAAAGCAATGGTTATAATCAGGCTGACTATAATATAAACTGCATAGGAAACCCATTGATTGACAAAATATCCCAAGGCCCCACAAATAGCAATGAGCATGACCACGTAAAACATGCCAATAAAAAGCGTAATCATCACATTCATATTGTTTTTTACCGCTTTTTGGGGATTATCCCAGTCTAACAGTGGGCGATTCATATCAATGAATAATCCGAATAAAAGAATGGGCAGGCTTCCTATAAGTCCCATAATTACAGTTAATAACACCGTTGTCAGTGTGAGTGGCATAAAAAAATATACGCCAATGAGGGTGCAGAGAATCCCCAGACTCTGGACTATCAGAGCCGAAGCGGTCCGGCCGATAATCTGATCGCTGGCAGATACCGGAACGATTCGGGTCAGCCATGAGGCTTTACCCTCCCGTGAAAAAGTCGTTGCCGTAGTTGCGGATGTACCTCCGAAAAAAACGAAGAATCCGATGAACATGAAGTTGATCACCATGGGCATTTCTCGGTAAAATTCCCTGACGCCATTTATGTTTTCAGGCGAAAGTTCGGCAAATGAAAGACTGACCAGAAGCACCAATGGTACAATAATAACCACACTCACGTTGTTGAAAAAATAAACCGGGGTTCGCAGCAGCAATCGCATATCCATGGAAAAAATAGCCATGGCACCATGGCCTTTTTTACCCAGGAACTTCCCTCTTTCAATGCCGCTTAAGGTTCTTCCTTTTCTGGCGATTTTTCCGCTAACCAGACTGGTAAAGTAAAACCGCTCACCAATAAATACCATAAATCCAAAGGAAAGAGTTGTGATTAATACCAGACTGAAAATCCAAACCACTGACATTAATGTGAGGCGATTAAGTCCCCAGGCAACCAAAAAACTGGATGGGAAAAAATACCCAATGCTGTTTAATAAACTTTCATTGTTTGTCAATAAGCTATTTAGCAGGATCTGAAAATCCACCTCGGCTGAACTGCTGACCTGAGTGCCAAACCAAAACTGAACTCCGATGACCAGGGCGATAGCCAGGAATACAAAAATAATCTGCAAAAAATCCTTGCGCCCTTTAACTCTGGAGGAACGCATAATGAGCATAATTAATGCTGTTTCTAAAGACAAAGGCAATAATGGCAGGGTTAGTAGCACAACCAGCGCTAAAATGGCATAACCCAGCCCCATACCCTCTCCAACCCCATAAATAATAAGGACCGGCACGAATAATAATGCGGCAAAGGCGTACTCAAAAATAAGAATACTGGCAAATTTGGAAATGATAATCTTTCTTGGGGTAATTGGCAGGGAAATGAGCTCTTCCGTATTCTTTGAAAAATAGAATACCGAAAGAATGTACATGATCCCAAAAACAATAATCAAAAACGATATAAAAATATAGCCGGCACTTAAGAAAACCGAGGTTTGATCGATAACTTTCAATCCGGTGTACAAGGCAATCATAAAAAACACATAAAAAAAGAACGCCGGAATCAAAGCTATCGGAACAATAATCAGTGTGAATAGCTGTTTGGAAAATTCCTTCTTATTGTTGGTTCGATTGTAAAAAAATAAGGAAAGTCCCAAAGAATCATTGATAAACAACTTGGTAAGATTAATCAGCTCTTTCATTATTCCGTTAACTCCAAAAATATATTTTCCAGGGATTCATGACTACCGGCTTTCGCCCGAATTTCATCCATGGTTCCCACTTCAATGATTTTCCCTTTATTAATAATGGCGATCCGATCGCATATTTTTTCGGCCACATCCAGCACATGGGTCGAAAAAAATACCGATTTTCCCTGGTCACAATGTTCCCGCATGATTTTTTTCAACTCAAAGGAAGCCTTGGGATCCAGGCCCACCATGGGTTCATCTAAAATAAATACTTCCGGGTTGTGAATCAAGGCGCCGACCAATGCCAGTTTCTGTTTCATCCCATGGGAATAGGAACCAATGGGGTCATTGACGGCCTCCTTGATCTCAAAGATATCCAAATATTTTTCAATGAGTTTTTGTCGCTCAGTTGTGGGAACCTCGTAAACATCGGCCATGAATTTCAGATATTCCAACCCCTTTATTTTTTCAAAAAGTTCCGGATTATCGGGTACATAACTGAATTGCTTTTTTGCTTCCAGAATATTTTCCTGGTTATCAATGCCATTAATGAAAATTTTTCCCGTGTCCGGTTTCAAAAGGCTGACCATCATTTTTATGGTAGTGGTTTTCCCTGCGCCATTGGGGCCAACAAATCCGAAAATTTCCCCTGGATTGACTTCAAAGCTGATGTTATCAACCGCTTTAATATTTTTGTTGCCATATGTTTTAGAAACCTGTTGGAGTTTAAGCATAGTTGTACTTCCTTCCTTATTTATAATTATTTTTCATTTTAACACAGAAGCTTGCTGTGAGTTTGTAAAATTTAATATAGTTTTTAGATAACTAGCATAAAATGTTAATGAAAGAAAAAAAAGAACCTCAAAAAGAGAAAGCAGGTATATTGTGATCAATCAAAAAGAAATTACAGCATTGAAAGCCCAGGGAATTTTAGCCCAGCAACAGGACGGTTATTTTTCGATTCGTATTATGAGTCGTGCTGGTAACTTTACTTCAAAAGAAATTCAAGCCCTGGCGGTAATCGCTGAAAAATACGGTCGCAGCTATCTCGGGGAAACGACACGACTCGCCATTGAAATCCCCTGGATTAAATATGATGACATCGAAGCAGTTAAAACGGCTATTAAGGCAGCTGGCCTGAGCCATGGCGGCACCGGAAAAAAAGTCCGTCCATTAGTGGCCTGTAAGGGAACGGTTTGCCTTCATGGCCTTTATGATACCCAAGAACTTTGCGGCATCTGTCATGATCGATTCTTTGGACAGGATCTCCATGCGAAAACCAAATTCACTTTTGTGGGATGCCCCAACAACTGCGCCAAAGCAAATACCAACGACATCGGTTTTGTAGGGCAGTCTTATGTTCAATACGACGGTGACAGCTGTAACAATTGTGGAAAATGCACCACGGTCTGCCGTGCCAAAGCCCTTACTTTGGTTGATAAAAAACTGGTCTGGAATGAAAAGCTCTGTGTCAACTGCGGTAAATGCGCCCAGGTTTGTCCCACCGAAGGGATGACCGAAGAAGTCCGCGGCATTGCTGTTTATCTTGGCGGCCGGATGGGCCGTGGGTATCGTTTCGGCGATCGCCTGACGGACCTTTATGCGGTGGAAGCAATTCCTGGCCTGATCGAAAAAATCCTGGAAACCTATATGGATTTAGGCGCTGATGGCGAACGTATCTCTGCGGTTCTCGATCGCATTGGAATCAATGCCTTTGAGGGTGCTTTAAAAGAACGTCTTGAAGCCTAGAACAAGGCTCAGGCAGACGTTTGTTTATAAAATCGTCCTGGGGACAATGGTAAATCGTTGTCGGCTGCATGATCGGACAGGCTGCGCCTGTTCGCCATGATGCCGACAACTGATGTTACGATTGTCCCCAAGACTTACGTTTCTATTATGTCTGCAGTCTGAGGTCCGAGCAAATACTTGGGCCTTTTTTTGTTTATAAAATCGTCCCGGGGACAATGGTAAATCGTTGTCGGCTGCATGATCGGACAGGCTGCGCCTGTTCGCCCTGATACCGACAACTGATGTTACGATTGTCCCCGGGACTTACGTTTCTGCTTTTAAAATTCCTTTTTCTCGTAAATTTTAAGTGACAGTCCATAGGAGAGGATCAGGCCAGCCAAGGTAAAAGCCACCAATATTAAAAGATAGAGCCATGGATTGGCGTCGGTCGGGATGGGGATTTGCAGCTGTTCTAAAAGCAATAAAAAGCCGGTGGGAATAAGGGCACACAGGATTAGCATGAGCCGCGCTTTTTCAGCTCCGAATTTATAAATTAAGGGCAGCATCACACTTCCGAAAACAATGGCAATGAGGAAAACCACGCCGATGATTGCCAGAATTTCCATGGAAAAGCTTCTTCCCATGACCATGGTTCCAATGAAGCCTACGCATAAGGATAAGATGGCACCGGTAATATTTAAAATCCCCAAAACCAGATACTTGCTCAGAACTATTTCTTTTCGGGTCACCGGCATGGTCAGAGCGTAGGAATCCCACCTGGCCAGATCATCGTAACTGATGGTGGTGATCACCATCATGGCAAACATAAAAATAATAATCCCAAAAACAAAGTTGTTTCCCGCCGGAATGAAAACAACAGCAAAAAGCAGCAGCATCACTCCCAGAGTTTTAAAGGTCCCCTTTAAATTCAGCAAGTCTTTTAAAATTAGCCCTTTCATTATTTTACCCCCTTTATATAAAACAACATAATTTCCTCAATAGAAACCCCATCCACAATCACTTCCGGGTATTTTTTCTGCATTTTCCCTTTATCCTTTACCAAAACTTCATAACCAAAGGCGTTATTTCGATATCGAATGTACTCATCTTTATCCAGTTTATTAAAATCTTCGGTGCCGCATTTTAAGGATCCCATACCGTTTATCAGACTTTCTTTATCGTCATCCAGAAGTATTTCCCCTTGATGGATCAAAACAATATAATCCGCAATTTTATCAAGGTCACTGGTGATATGAGAAGAAATTAAAATGGAATGCTCTTCGTCCTGGATAAAATCCATAAAAACGTCCAGAATTTCCTCCCTGACAATGGGGTCCAGTCCGCTGGTGGCCTCGTCCAAAATCAAGAACTGCGGTTCATGGGAAAGCGCCACGCCGATTTGCAGTTTCATTTTCATTCCCGTTGAAAAGCTTTTAATGATTTTATTATCCGGTAGTTTGAATTTCGCAAGATATCTTTTGTACATAACCGGGTTCCAGTTTTTATAAATACTGCCCATCATTTTTGAAATATCCGCGGTTTTCAGGTTGTCATGAAAATTGCAGCCATCCAAAACAACCCCGATGTTTTCCTTGATCTTCTTGTCCTCTGCTACTGTGTCCATTCCCATTATTTCAACGGTGCCGCTGTCTCGGTGAATCAAATTCAGAATGGCTTTAAGGGTCGTGGTTTTTCCTGCGCCATTCTCACCAATAAATCCGACGATGCTTCCCTTGGGGACGGAAAAGCTGACATCTTTTAATTGGAAATCACCATAACTCTTGTTTAAATTTCGAATCTCTAATGCATTATTCATCTGTTATTCTCCTTTATATAAAACTTCTATTATTTCGGTAAGCTCTTCATAGGTTATATCACTGCTCTTTGCAATTTCCACGGCCTTTTGAAGACATTCTTCTGCCAGTCTCAGCTGCTCTTCCCGTATAAAAGCCATGTTCTTATTGGCCACAAAACTGCCTTTCCCGGTAACAGTCTCAATAAAGCCATCCCGTTCCAAATCAGAATAGGCCCGTTTGGTGGTAATCACACTGATCCGCAGCTCCTTTGCCAAAAAGCGCATACTTGGCAGCAATTCCCCCGGGGCTAAGTCGCCACGAATAATCATGTTCTTTATTTGCATGGCAATTTGTTCATAAATGGGCTTGCCGCTGTTATTGCTGATAATGATATTCAATAATTCCCCTCCTTTAATAGTTTATAGTGCATAGTGTATATATAACCTATATACACTATGCACTATTCTAATTTCAAAGTCAAGTTTTTTTTGCAAAAAAAACACACACAGGATAACCCTGTGGTAAGACTGTGGGACGAGTTTGATGCTAAAACCGCAGCCCCAAATAAACAGTGAGTCCTGAGAACAATCGTAACATCAGTTGTCGGCATCATGGCGAACAGGCCCAGCTTGTCCGATCATGCGGCCGACAACGATTTATCATTGTCCTCGGAACAAGTTAGATACTTAAGCTGCAGCCCCAAATAAATAGTAAGTCCTGGGGACAATCGTAACATCAGTTGTCGGCATCATGGCGAACAGGCCAAGCCTGTCCGATCATGCAGCCGACAACGATTTACCATTGTCCCCAGGACGATTACACTGCCCAAAAGTCAGGCTTTATTCCCAGCTTTGGGTGCCCAATGTTAATTGAAGTTCTTTGAGCTTTTTCTTCTCCTGTTTGTAATTCGGCAAAAGACCTTCAACAATCTTCCAGAATTTGGGGGAATGGTTCATTTCCCGAAGATGGGCCAGCTCATGGACCACCACATAATTCATGGTATCTTCGTCGGCCATGACCAGATACCATGAAAAATTGAGATTTCCTTTGCTGGAACAGGAGCCCCAGCGGGATTTCGCCCCATTAATTTTGACTACACTGGGTTTAAGGTTCATCTGGTGGCTGATTTCTTCGACCTGATGGGTCAGCACTTTTTTTGCAAGGTAGCGATAGATTCTTACCACCTCTTTGATAATCCCCTGAGGAGTTAATAAACCATAAGCATAAAAACACTTGCCATTAAACCCGGTATTTTTTTCATCAACAGCGACCAATGGATAGCTTTTTCCAAGAAATACAAGCTGATCACCAAATTTTAATGTAAAATCCTCCCGTTGCTCAACCTGGGCTTTCACCGGAGCATAATGTTCTTCAATCCAGACCTTGTGTTTTTTAACAAAATCCGCAATGATTTTTTTTGATGTTCCTAAAGGAACCCGGGCCTCGATGATGGCATCTTTGGTAATATATAAACCTAGGGTTTTTCTTTTTGTGTATTTAATGATATATCTTTCGGTCATTTAACTCCTTCGAGCCTTAAAAGCTTTTCCTTAATATCAATACCAGCACCATAGCCAACCAAACTGCCATCCGAACCGATGACCCGATGACAGGGAATCACAATCAGGATGGGGTTTTTATTATTTGCCATTCCCACCGCACGGCAGGCTTTGGGATTGCCAATGGCCTGGGCGATTTCTTTATAGCTTCTGGTTTCACCATAGGGAATGGCTTCTAAGGCCCTCCATACGGATTTTTGAAAATCGGTACCTCTTGGTTCCAATAAAAAGTTAAACTCTTTCCGTTTCCCCTCCAAATAATCCCTTAGCTGTGCCGCGGCGTTTTTTATCAGTGGGGTTTCCGCGACCTTTAGTCCGGGTCTGACACTATCACCCAGAGTAATCTGAGTAACCGCAGTTTTGTTTGCTGCAATTCCAATTCGGCCAATTTCGGTTTGATAAAACCAAATCCATTCCTGTGTATTTTCCATTATTTTTTCCTCTTCTTTACCTTTCAATTCTAACCCGACTCCCACCGGCCCCTGCTTCTGCTGCTGTAATGATGAGTTTCACCGGCATCCGATTTTTAATGGATTCCACGTGACTGATAATTCCGACCTTCAACTTATCGTGGTGAAGCATTTCAATGGAATTCATGACGACTTCCAGTGCATCTTCATGCAGCGAACCAAAACCTTCATCCAGAAAGAAAAATTCCAGCGGGGCCCGACCCTTTAATTGTATTTCAGCAGATAAAGCCAGGGCTAAAGCCAGGGACGCCAAAAATGTTTCCCCACCTGAAAGGGTCGAAGGATCCCTGGAGGCTCCACCGTTTTTATAATCACGGATGATAAATCGTCCGTCGACATCCGCTTCCAGTCCATAATTTCCGTTGCTGATTTCGGTAAGGCGTTTGGAGGCTTCGATTGAAATGTATTTCAGCCGGGCTACTGCCACAAATTCCACGAATTTTTTCCCGGCAAAGAGCTTTTCCAAGTCACTGATCAATCCTAGAAGATGGTCGATCTTTTCTTTTTCAATCAAATATTTTTGGAGTTCCGCAAGCCTAATTTTTAAATTTTTAACCCCGTCCGCTAAACGGCTTTGCTGATCTTTAAGGGTCTCAACCTGAGTTTTGTACCATTGGTAGTTGTTTTTGATTTCGGTGAATTGTTCCTGACTTAAACTGCGGCCATTAATCTTTTTGTTTAAATTTTCCAGTAGACCATTATTTTTTACCAGGGCTTCATGATAATCCCTGATGGCTGACTGCAAGATAACCATTGCTTCTTCGGAAATACAGGCATTTTTCGCATGCTCAACAGCTTCAAACCCCAATGCCCGCAACTGTTTATCCAGGGCCTGGGTATTTTGATCGCCCTGGCGTACTAAGGTACTAAGGCTCGCTCGTTGGCTGGTAACCAGCTCATTGGCTTTTTCATAGGCTTGTCTTAGCTCGTCACGCCGTTTATTTTCTTTTGCCCAGGTTTCATTGATCCCAGCAATGACGTTTTCCTGTTGGGTTTTAAGAACCCCAAGGCTTAAAAGATTCAGATCCTCTCCTACCTTTGCCACAACAGCTTTTTTCTTGTCTTGCCTTTGTTTCATTTTTTCCAGGCAGACAGTGGCATACTCTCTGATTTGCCCCTGTAATTTACTAATGCTGTCATTGATGACAGCCAACTTTTCCTGATCCCGGGCCAAATAATTTTGCTGGTTTTCCAGACTGAGAACCAACTCGTTTCGGCGGGTATCCTTTTCCCTGAGCTTTGTTTTTTCACCAATAAAATCAATAATAGGAATGGTTTCCATTAATTTATCCAAGGCATCCTTTTGGTATGAATGGGTTTCCATCTTTTGATTAATTGCGGCGGTCATTTCAATAGCTTGATTTTTTAAGAATTTCAGCGCGGCGGTTTTTGCTTTGAAATCGCCGGTGACGGTAAGTAATTCCTGGGTACATTGAGAGTGACTTGTTTCTAACTCTTTTTGTCGATCCTCCCAGCTTCCTATGTCAACGCCCATGATGATATTCTTATTTTCCAGCTTTTCTGGCTGTCCGGCTGGGATCAGCTCTCCCAAATGATGCAATTCGGTTTCCTGAATCAGCAGATTGTCACGTTCTGCTTTTAAACTTCCGGTAAGTTCTGATATTTCTGAGTTTAATGCAGTTATGGTATTTTCTTTGATGAGATTATCATCTTTAAGCTCTTGGAGTTTAGCCGTGTCTTCCTGTTTTTCCGGGTGATATTGGATGGGATGTTCCGTTGCGCCGCATACCGGACAGGGTTCTCCCTGGTGTAGCCGGTCTCGGAGTCTTGCCCCCAGATTTTCATTTTCAAGGGCAGCGATGACCTGTCTCAGGTTTTCAGCTTCTTGGATTAAAACTTTTCTGGCCGTATTTTTTTTGTTTAATTTTTCGTTTAAATCATCAATTTTTTGGTTTTTATTTTTAGTATCTTCTTTTAAGCCTTTCTGCTTCTCGTAGAGGGTTCGGATTCTGTGGGCTTCATCCCTGAGCTGTTGAAGCTCTTCCCGGGTGCATGGCTTGGTCTTTTCATGGTCCGACCGTGTTTGACCATAAATCTGACTATTTATTTCAAGCGTTGCCTGTTTTTCATTAAGCTCCCGGCTTTGCTGTTCAAGCTGCTCTGTTTCTAATCTGTTTTTGTCCCGGCGCGTCTGATGGACTTCAAGTTCATTGTTTAATAATTTTATTTTGTCAGAAATCTCGGCACCCTGATTGATCTTATCCCGATACTCAACCCCTACCCGGAGCTTTTTCTCTTCTTCCAGATCCCGGCTGATACTTTCTTTCTTTTGCATCATGCCTTGATCGAGACTTTTTTTATCTTCTTCCAGAATCCTGTTGTTATTCGCACAGGCTTGGCGCTGCTCTTCAATTGACCTGATCTCCTGCTCCAGAACACTATCCTCGGTTTTTAAGGCAATGGCATCAATGATCCGGGAAAGACTTTCTCGATGCCTGGGGAGATCTTCATTTTTTTGATGTGCTATTTTATCAAAGCTTTTTTCGACTTCAATTTTTTCTGCCAAAAGTACCGCATGAAGCTCCTTCTGACTTTGCAGCCTGGTTGACAGCTCGGCAATTTCCCGGTTGAGACTTTCCAGTGCGTCAATGGCCGGTGCCGCTCCCTGGGCTTTTTCCCCCTGGGCTAATTGATTTTCCTTTTGGGTTATTTGAGATTTTCGGTTTGCTAATTGATTTGACAGTTCAATGGCTATTATTAATTCCTGGTGATAGTCCCAAAGGGTTTGGGCCTCTGCCAGAGACTGGGTGATGTTTTCATAGCCCCGCAGATGCGCTTCTAAATTTTGGTGATTCGTTTCAAATTCCATGGTTTTTTCTTCCAGGGCTTCGGCCGAAACCCCTTGATAGGAACTGATGCTACCCTCTAGACGATGAAGTTTCTCGGTTTCCTTGATTCTTTCCGATTTCAGCCGATTGGTGAGATCATCCCCATACTTGGATAGGTTAAACAAACGCTCCAGCATCTCCCGCCTTGGTTTTCCTTCAAGCTTTAAAAAATCGCTGAATTTCCCCTGGGGCAGCACCACGGTTCGGGTAAAATCTGTTAAACTCAAACCAATAACATCTTCACAACATCTTGTCACATCACCGGGCTTGTCCGCTAAGACCTCAAGGCCCTCGGGTTTTACTTCTAAAAATCGGCATTTTCCCTGGTTAATACCGTCATTGTTGTTGCGCTTGAATTCTCGGGTCACCTGATAGGTTTTTTCTTCGGTTCCGGAAATGATGAATTCATAAAAAACGCTGGCTTTTTCTTCATTAACATTAATATAATTGGTGCTGTTACGTGATATTTTCCCGTAAAGTGCCAATGTAATCCCATCGAGGATTGTGGACTTTCCGCTTCCGGTGGGCCCGAATATGCCAAACAGGCCGCCCTGGGTAAGCTCATTGAAATCAATGCTTTGCTCTTCCAGAAAGCTGTTGATCCCTTTTATTTTAAGCAGCATCGGTTTCATATTTTTTCCTCCTGCAGGACCAGCGATAAAAGTAGTTCCAAAACCTCGTCATCCGCTTCAATGCCCCGTTCCTTGCGGTAAAACTCTTTAAACACATCGCCAAAGGATTGTTCACTTAATTTTTCCAGGCTTTCTTCGGTAAGGATAGTGGTCAGCTTTGGAATCACTTCCAGAATATCGTCTTTGTGAGCTTTCATTTTTTTTATTTCATCCTCGCGGATATAATGGTCGGTTTCAATTTCCAGGTAAACCCAGCAGGATCTTTCACTGTTTTGCTCGCATTTTACAATGGCGGCTTCAACGCTTTCGCACTGCCAAACCTCGATGGGTTTGTAGATGTTTAAATCGATTTCCCGAATTGAATTATTGATGGTTTTTCCATCCTCAACCACAATTTCAACCACAATGCATTTTTTACCATAGGAAATTTCCCGCCGGTTAAAGTGAATGGGTGATCCCGCGTACCGTCCCCGGCCATTGGTTCCCGGAATCACCTGGGGTTTGTGAATATGTCCCAAAGCGATGTAGTGGGCCTTTTCCGGGAAGCAGCGGCCATCGACGATATAGGTTCCCCCCAGTTGGATACTGCGCTCAGAACCCCCTTCTTCACTGCCCATGGCAAAAATATGGGCGGTGACCAGATTGATGGTGTCCGCTCTGAAATGGCATTCCAACTGGCTAAAATAAGAAAAAATCCGATCACTGTATGATTTCTGATTGCCGTCATCATCGATGATCTCATCATAAAGTACCTCATTCAGCCGTTTTTCACTGGGATAGGGTAACAACAGAATCACCGCCCGCTCGCCATTGATTTCTATTTCAACAAAGCCTTCTCCCGAAGTCACCACTTGATGCTTTCCATAGCGCCCTGTTTCAATGATGGTTTTGGGAACCCCGGCCACCAGAACCCCATGATCTCGGGCAATGGGGCCCGGTGCCTCAAGGCGCTGAGGATTATCGTGGTTTCCGGCAATAATCAGAATCAGTCTTTCTCCATCTTTTGACAGGCTTTTCAGACTTTCGTAAAACAGTTTCTCTGCCCGGGCCGGCGGATTGTAACTGTCATAGATGTCCCCGGCAATGATAATCAGATCAATCCCTTCACTTTCCACAATTTCCAGGAAGTCATTGAGAAAACATTCCTGCTCGTCCATGCGACTATGTCCTTCTATATTTTTACCAAGATGCCAATCGGCGGTATGTAATATTTTCATAGATTTCTTCCCCGTTCACTCTGTTTTCCTTATTATCCCATAATCAACTTTGCTTGTACAGATCGAACCACAAGAAAAGCCCCGGCAAATGCCGGAGCTTAAGGTTGTCGCCAAACTCGTCCTGGGGACAATGATAAATTGTTGTCTGCTGCATGATGGTACAAGCTTATCGCCTGTTCGCCATGATGCCGACAAGATGATGTTACCATTGTTGCCAGGACTTGCTTTTCTACTTTGTCAACACTTTGGCGCTTACTTTTCGATTTCGTCCACTGCCACCAGCAACTCTGAAATGGAACTGTACCAGTTTTCAATCATATGGCGCATCAGTCCCACCTGTTCCGACTTTGCCAGCAGTCCCAGAATTGGTGTTTTCGAACCATAGGCCGCACCGATTTCTGCCCAGGCATCACATCCCGAGGGTCCGATGTAGATGAGCAAATCGGCACTGGTGACCGAAGAAATACAAAAATCAAAAACCCGTTCCCCTTCCGGGGACTCAATAAAATGGGTCAGTTCTTTTTGTGATAAAAAAGCTTCTTCCGGCCGTCCTTCCCGAATCCAAGATAAAATGGTGTGCCCCCGGACTTCCAAAAGATCGGTGAGCATTTCGACAGCGTGCTGATGCTTCCATGAAGCGGCAATATATATTCGCATGATTTCCTCCAAATTAGTATTCTCTAAACCGATAGTTCAATTATACTCTTCTGGGTCCAGATCCACAAGTACATGAACCACTTTCATAAACAAATGGCATCACCAATAAACCGGGCTTTTAAAAAATGACTTAAGGAGCAGCTGCTCCTTAAGTCATTTTTAAATGAGTACCCACATCATAATAGCTTTATTTTTCCATTGCCTGGGGTTGGAGACCAGTTTTTTTATCCGTCGTCAATTGCGATTGACTTAATATAATATACCCTTTCCCCACTGTCAATCCCTGAATAACGGTGGTAAAGAATACAATGGCATAGGTCGAAACCAGAAATATTCCGTAGATGGGCGATGAAAATGATGTGTTGACCCCCATAATCAGGGCTAAACACAAACCGCCTTTTAATCCGGCCCAAGTTAAAAAAGTATTAAAGCGAATACGTTTCATGCCTTTGGGTGGATTTTTGTTTAACAGCAGTGATGCATAAACCCCTGCCATTCGGGCAATAGTATTGATAATAACAGATCCTATTGCAATAATCACAATCATGATCACTGACATGGTATTAAAATGCGTAATGTCAATAAACAACAGGCCCACTAACAGAAATAGGATGCCATTTAAGAGATTATCAACCACTGACCAAAACGAATAAAACAGTCTCCGAACTTCCTGTGACATGTGCTCACTTCTGAGCCTTTTAAGTTTGGCAATGCCGGTAGCATAATAGAGTCCGCAGATCACTGCCGCAATCGGCCCGGAAAAACCAAGATATTCACAAATGAGGTAGGCCAGCATAACGGTTAAAATACTTGAAAATATTTTAATGAAACTATCTTCTGAACGCTTGAATACCTCAAAAAGAAGAAAGGATATAACAAATCCTACCAATGCCGCACCCAGAATATCTGTGCTTAAACCCCACATAAAAGTCACGAAGGAAACATCCCCGGAGGTGTGTTTTAAAATACTCATCAGCGTAGCAAAAATTGCCACAGCCACACCATCATTAAAGAGGGCTTCACCTTCAATAATCAACCCGATTCTTTTGGGCAGTCCGGCTTTTGCCAGAATGCTCATGGCTGAAATGGGATCCGTTGGCGATACGATTGCACCCAGAATAAGCGCCTCTAAAATACCAATATTCACCTGAATGATAAATCCTAATCCCCAGAACAGGAGTCCGTAGACTAACGTGGATACCAGGGTACCAATAACCGCGGTGCTGCCTATCACAAATTTATCTGCCTTAAAATCACCAAATTCAATTCTTGACGCACCACTGAAAAGCATAAAGCATAAAACCCCATGAAATAAAAAATCATTGAAGTTAAATTCTCGGTACAGATTTAAGAGCTCTTCCGGCACATGAATAATATCCAGGGTTTGCCCAATAATCACAAGCACAATAAACCCCAGGCCAAAAACAACCAGGCCAATTTCATAGGGAAGTTTTATGGTTTTTTCATTTATAAAACTTAATACTACCACTAAAAGAAGCAGACCACTGAAAATAATTAATAGCTGATCAAAATTAAACATATTTTCTCCAATTCAGTATTAGATTCAGCCTCTTTAGTCTGTAACATACAGTGACTGAACAATATCATTCTGTATTATAGTCCTTGTTTTTCTAAATAACAACTCATTTAAAAATGTTAACCTTTGCATGATTTTACGAATTGGATTAATGCTGTTATCGATAAAATAAAGCGTGTTAAAAATTATTAACCCCCTCTGCCGAATTCTAATCAATCCCCGCTTCTAAGCCAATCTCCATCATGCGGCCAAAGGATTGCTCCCGTTCTTTGGGGCTTGTTTCTTCCTGGGTCAAGATATTGTTGCTGATGGTCAGCAGGCATGCCGCTTTTTTGCCGGTAATGTTGGCATTATGAAACAAGGCAAAGCTTTCCATCTCAACGCAGATACAACCCTGATTTTGATATCCGGCGATGGCATCGTTGATTTTCTGTTCCCGATAAAATACATCTGATGAATGAATCCGTCCTTTTTCCAGGCGATAACCCAATGTTTTTGCGGCGGTTTCAACCCTGGTATTTAGTGCTGAATCTGAGTATAACACCGATTCCCCGCATCCGTTCTGAACCAATGCATAGGTTGATTCGCTCCAGGCACTCTCAGCCAATACCAGATCATAGATGTTCAGTTCCTTGACATAAGCCCCGGCACTGCCGATGCGGATAATAGTGTCCACGTCATAAAAATTATACAGTTCATAGGAATAAATGCCAATCGAAGGCATTCCCATGCCGGATCCCATGACACTGATTTTCTGGCCTTTATAAAACCCCGTATACCCAAACATATTTCTTACGGTATTAAACAAAACCGCCTGATCCAGAAAATTTTCGGCAATATATTTTGCCCGCAGTGGATCACCCGGCATCAGTACCGTTTTGGCAATATCCCCGTTTTTTGCTTCATTATGAGTTGTCGACATAAAACCTCCTGTTTTTAATTTTATTATATACATAACAATAGGGTCTTGACAAACAATAAAATAACAAGTACATTAAAATCAGCAGATGCTTAACAAGCTACACTATTGTATTAATTTATAGGTAATTGCGAAACTGCCGTGAGCTTCGCTGCCAGTTTTGCACGAAACAATTTCTCCACTCAACGTCGGACACTCTTCGAGATGTCCGCCTCGACGTTACAAAATTGTTTGTGAAAACTGACATCAAAGCAACAATTGTTCGATTCTTTTGAGTTTCGCAATTATC
>NZ_LGYO01000057.1 GCF_001263355.1 Acetobacterium bakii | reverse complement strand
TTGTTTCGTGTAAACTGGTAGCGAAGCTCGCGATAGTTTCGCAATTAAGCTAAAGAATTTAAAAGGAGATAATATGGTCAGTAAAAAAGAACCAATTGAACGGTGTCAGTGTGAAGTAATCCATGAGGATATTGTAAATCAGGTAAAAGCCAAAATGCCCCAGGAAGAAATCCTCTATGACCTGGCAGAGTTATTTAAGGTCTTTGGAGATTCCACCAGGATCCGCATATTGTGGGCTCTGGATGAGGCTGAAATCTGTGTTTGCGATATTGCATGCTTGCTTAATATGACCCAATCCGCCATATCCCACCAGCTTCGAATTTTAAAACAGGCGAATCTGGTAAAAAACAGAAAAGAGGGGAAAGTTGTATTTTACTCATTAAATGATGAACATGTCAAACAAATATTCAACCAGGGATTAACTCATATTTCAGAGGAAAACAACTAAAGGAGGAGCAGCGATAATGAAAAAGGAATTAGTACTCGAAGGCCTTTGCTGCGCCAATTGCGCCACAAAGATTGAACATGAAGTCAATGGTCTGAACGGACTCACAGCAACCATGAATTTCATGAATAAGGCATTGATTTTAGAAACCCAGTCAGAAAAATTTGATATTGATATACTGGAACAGGTTAAGGCCATCGTAAATAAGCATGAATCGAATGTTGTGGTAAAGGAAAAGTCGGTCGGTAAAGAAACAAAGAAAGTATTTGTCCTGGAAGGTCTTTGCTGTGCAAATTGTGCCTCGAAAATAGAAACAGAAGTTAATAAATTAGATGGTGTCAAGTTTGCTTCAATAGATTTTATGTCAAAAAAGCTGATCGTAGAAACTGAAACGACCCTTAGATTACAGGAGTTAAACCAAAAGATTGAGGGGATTGTAAAAAGAATTGAGCCGGATGTAAAGGTTATATTCCAGGGAAATACGGGGAAAGTTGAAATAAAAGAATCTTTAGAGATTGAAGTGGATGACGGGAAACTTCGTCGCAAGCTGTTGACGAAGCTTGTTATTGGTGGCGTACTTTTTGCAATCGCTATAATTTTTGATTTCCAGAATTGGCTTGAACTAACTCTGTTTTTGTTAAGTTATATCGTTGTCGGCGGAGACGTCGTTTTACGGGCAGTAAAAGGTATTGTCAGAGGCCAGGTATTCAGTGAACACTTTCTGATGAGCGTTGCCACCATCGGTGCTTTCTTCGTCGGTGAATATCCGGAAGGTGTTGCCGTGATGATGTTCTATCTGGTTGGCGAACTCTTCCAGGACATGGCGGTGGATCACTCCAGAAAATCAATCAGTGAATTAATGGATATCCGCCCGGACTATGCCAATCTCAAGGTGGGTGATATAATAAAAAAAGTATCGCCGGATGATGTAAACATTGGGGATATTATTTTGGTAAAACCCGGAGAAAAAATTCCTCTGGATGGTCGGGTTATTGACGGCTATTCGATGGTGGATACCTCGGCGCTAACCGGAGAATCCCTGCCACGGGAATTGGAACCGGGAAAAGATGCATTAAGCGGATTCATTAATAAAAACGGCGTGCTGACCATAGAAGTGACAAAAGATTTTGGCGATTCGACGGTATCTAAGATTTTGGATCTGGTTCAAAATGCCAGCAGTAAGAAAGCACCAACCGAACACTTTATCACAAAGTTTGCCCGTTATTACACACCGATAGTCGTCTTTAGCGCCTTAGCCCTGGCGATCATCCCGCCATTGGTGATTCCCGGAGCGACATTCTCGGATTGGATCTATCGAGCTCTGGTGTTTTTAGTGGTATCCTGTCCCTGTGCACTGGTGATTTCAATACCCTTGGGCTTTTTCGGGGGGATTGGCGGTGCATCAAAAAGAGGTATATTAATAAAAGGCAGCAATTACCTTGAAGCATTAAATAACGTGGAGACCATCGTATTTGATAAGACGGGTACCTTAACCAAAGGGGTATTTAAAGTGACAGAAATAAACCCTCAGAATGATATTACAAAGGAAGCATTAATCGAATATGCGGCCTATGCTGAAAGTTACTCAAATCATCCTATTTCGCTTTCGCTGATCAGTGCTTTTAATGCAGATATCGATAAGAAGCGAATAAAAAACTACCAGGAAATTCCGGGTCATGGAATCAAGGTTATCATCGACGGAAAAGAAGTTCTTGCCGGTAATGAAAAATTTATGAACAGTGAAAATATCATGATAGGCGATGTTGAGGCATTGGGGACCGTCATCCACATTGCTATCAACAATCGTTATGCCGGTAATATTATTATTTCAGATGAAATTAAAGAAGACTCAGCCCATGCTGTAAAAGCGCTCAAAGCCCTTGGTATCAAGAAAACCATCATGCTCACCGGCGATTTAAAGACCGTGGGTGACACAATCGGGAAACAGTTGGGCCTCGATGAAGTGTATTCCGAACTACTCCCCGGGGATAAGGTTGCAGAATTTGAACGGCTGGAAAACCAAAAATCCGCAAAAGGCAAAATTATATTTGTCGGTGATGGAATCAACGATGCTCCGGTACTGGCACGAGCCGATATCGGAATAGCCATGGGGGCCCTGGGTTCTGATGCTGCCATTGAAGCCGCTGATATTGTAATCATGAATGATGAACCGTCAAAAATAGTAACGGCCATAAAAATAGCGAAAAAAACACGACGAATTGTATTACAGAACATTGTATTTGCGCTGGGTGTTAAAGCAGTATTTCTTATATTGAGCACACTGGGTGTAGCATCCATGTGGGAGGCTGTGTTTGCTGATACCGGTGTGACATTGATTGCCGTTTTTAATGCCATGAGAGTCATGAATACCAAAAATATCTAAAAAGATTCAAAAGAAGAGCATAAAAAAGAATGCTAGCAGACAACGATTTACCATTGTCCCCAGGACGGTTTTCAGCAAAATCAGGGCATTAAAAACGGATACCCTATTTACATATAAATAACACTGGTGCATAATATAGGTAGTACGTAAATGAAAAGCTGGGAACAGAAACACCACCCACATTTTTAGACGGATTAAAGAATACGAAAACAGGGGAGGTGTAATAGTGGAAGAATGTGATTACAAATGCAAGTCATGCAAAGACTCGTGTATCACCACAGCCAGTACCGAAAACTTATTGGCCATGGGCATTAACTGTATGCGCTACAGCGGTGTGACACAAGAATATGCAGAGATGCAGGAAGCCATCGATCTTGAATTAAACACCAGAGATGATGCCTAAGCCATTAATAAATAATCAATGATGGTCGATCAAGCAAAAAAGTAAAGTCCTGGGGAAAATAATTTACCATTGTCCCCAGAATAGGTTTGCCAATAAACTAAGCAGAGGACATCCATAAAAGGTTGTCCTCTGCTTTTATCTTTATAAAATTGCCTAAATAGCCTTAGTTAAAAGGCACAAAAATTTTCATCACTTTTTCTGCGGTTTTCTGACCATCCACTGCCGAAGACATAATACCCCCGGCATAGCCGGCGCCTTCGCCCATGGGGTAGAGACCGGCAATGTTGGATGCATTATTTTCATCGCGGGTGATTCTCACCGGAGATGAACTTCTGGTTTCCACACCGGTCATAACGGCATCTTTCATGGCAAAACCTGCGAGTTTGGTATCAAAATGCACAAGGGCTTCTTTCATGGTTTCGATGATGTAATCCGGTAAACAGTCTTTTAGCGGGGCAAAGGTAAGACCCGGTTTATAGGTGGGTGTCACGCTGCCCCAGGTGGTACTGGTTTTATCGGCCAGAAAATCGCCGACCAGCTGGACCGGGGCACTGTAATTTTTGCCACCCAGTTCAAAGGCCAGGCGCTCCCATTTTCTTTGGAATTCGATCCCGGCCAGAGGATGGTTACTGTCGAAATCAGCAGGCTGTACCCCCACCAGCAGGGCTGAATTGGCATTTTCACCGTTTCTGCTGTGCTCGCTCATGCCATTGGTCACAACGCCGTTTTCCTCGGAAGCCGCAGCCACCACATAGCCCCCGGGGCACATGCAGAAGGTGTAGGCGGACCGACCGTTTTCACAATGGTAGGAAAGCTTGTAATCCGCCGCTCCCAATCCGGGATGGCCGGCAGAAACACCATATTGGGCCTGGTCAATGATTGCCTGGGGATGTTCGATACGCACACCGATGGAAAAAGGTTTCTGGGCCATGGCAATTCCGCTGTGATGTAAGGCTTCATAGGTATCCCGGGCACTGTGACCGATTCCCAGCAAAGCAATGGTACAGGAGAGCTCCTCCCGGCCATTGATCAGAAGACCGGTAAGACAACCGTCTTTAATAATAAAGTCAGTTACTTCCGATTGAAACCGCACCTCGCCGCCATGAGCAATAATTTCTTTTCTGATATTTTTCACGGTTTCTCGCAGCAGATCGGTTCCGATATGGGGTTTGCTCGCATACAGAATTTCTTCCGGTGCCCCGGCTGCAATAAAGGCTTCTAAGATGCTGCGACAGCGATTGTCATTGATTAAGGTCGTCAGTTTTCCATCAGAAAAGGTTCCGGCGCCGCCTTCGCCAAACTGCATATTACTTTTTGTATCGAGTATCCCGGTTTTCCAGAATGCGCTGATTTTAGATGCCCGGGTATCCACATCATCTCCCCGTTCAAGTACAATCGGTGCGTAACCATGCCGAGCCAGGGTTAAGGCGGCAAAAAGACCTGCTGGTCCCATGCCAACGATGACCGGTCGTTGGATCAACTTCTCATATCCCGTTTGCACCCCGCGATAGGTTAAATTTGGGGTCAGTTCAATGCCGTTTTTGCCATATCTTTTGAGCAGATTGTTTTCTTTTTTGGCTGAGACGTCAACGGTATAAATATAAACAATGGCATCCTTTTTTCTGGCGTCGATGGACTGTTTGAATATTTTAAAATCAATCAAGTCTTTGGGACTGATCATCAATTTAGAAAGGATGGCATTTTGCAAAGCCTGTCTTTCTGAAGCACGATCGGCCACTTTATTGATTCCTATTTTAAGATTTGCTATTCGAATCATTTAATCCTCCTGTTTTTATCCCGGCAACAGACTGTCTCGGAATAAATCTGAGAACAACCGCAGCTAGAGACCATAACTATTATTTATTTACCGGAATAATTATAACATGACCTTAACTAAAAACATAATCAAAAGGTTAATCCCAACACCTTGCATTTTGTGCCAGACAAGCAGAAAATTTCAAGGTTTTAAGGAGTCCCGACTAGCCCAAAAATGAAGGGCACCGCGGCGGATTTTCGGGGTTTTGATTGACGAAACAGGTAAGCTGAATTACAATTAAATCATTAAGTTTCGGATGGGTGGTTGGGCAGATATTTCTATGTACAGGCTAAACATGCAGAGCAGCCCAAAAGATATTATAAAAACAAGAATAAGGAGAGTAACTCATGAATTCTGACCCTGGAACTAACGAAAAAAGCCCAAATAATCGATGGCGTGACAGCGTAAAGAAATTTTATTTTAAGCATCCTTATGTGATTGCAATCGGAAGTATTGTGGTTTTAATGGTGATTGGATCAATCCTAATCAATTTATCCAACAGTAAAACAGAATTTTCAAACACCGATGCCCCAGTGAATATTGACCAGGGGATATCCAGTGAATCTGCGTCAAAAGATATGGTTAGTGGTGTTGAAACAGCGCCTGATGCGGCAGATTCGCAAATTCCCTTTGATGTTTCAAAAATAATCTATGCTGGGAATATCAGTCTTTATACCGATGATTACCAGAACACATTTGAAAAAATTGGACAATATGCAGTGGAACTAGGCGGATTTGTCCAGGATTCCAGTTCATCCTATGGGTCTGAAGATCAGAATACTGCCGCTGCCACGGGGTACATTATCATTCGTGTCCCGGCAGAAAAATTCACAGAAGCCATGAAAGAAATCCAGAAGCTCGGAAGTCCCATTAATTCCAGTGTCAGCAGCACCAATATTTCCCAGCAATATCAGGATATCCAGGGGCAATTGAATAATCTGAAAATACAGGAAGCCAGACTTCAGGAATATTTGAAGAGTGCTGAAAATATTAACGATTTGCTCTTAATTGAAACCGAATTAAACCGCATCAGAACAGAAATTGACAATCGGACGACGATGATTAGAAACTGGGATCAGGAAATAAACTACTCCACCATTTATGTTTCACTTATCGAACAGAAATTAGCCACAAGCAGTGTTCAATCACCCTTTGAAAATATACTCAAACAGATCAGCGAAGGGTTCATTGCATCAATCAATTTAATTTTAAACATATTTTCAGGATTAATTGTCTGGATTTTCAGACTTCTCCCCTTTGCGGCAATCATCGGCGTGGGGTACTTCATCTATCGACGAGTCAAAAAGAAAAAATAAACAGCCGTCAGCGGCTGTTTCAGACTGTTGTCAAAGCAGAAAAATAAGTCCTGGGGACAATCGTAACATCAGTTGTCGGCATCATGGCGAACAGTTCCAGCCTATCCGATCATGCTAGAGACAATGATTTACCATTGTCACCGGGACGTTTTATAGACAAGTAAACGTGAGTCCTGGGGACAATCGTAACATCAGTTGTCGGCATCATGGCGAACAGGCCCAGCCTGTCCGATCATGCAGCCGACAACGATTTACCATTGTCCCCAGGACGTTTTGTGACAAAAAAGTTAAGTTTTTTATTTGAGCTTTTCCACCATTTCCAAGACTTCCCAAAGAGAAACACCGGTATCTTTGGCAATGCGGCGGATATCTTCGTATTCGGGAGTTTCCCGATGAATGGTTCCGTAATCGGAAATTTTGATGGTGACATCACCCAATGGGGTGTTGATTTTTTTAAAGTGGCGATCCATGCAGACTCGGGTGACTGGATATTTTCGAATTCCAAGAGTGGAGGTTTCCCGTAGGATCAGATCCTCAATGACTGGAAGATCGACTTCCTTACATAAAACCGTCAGGTGAATGCCGGGGCGGTTTTTTTTCATATAAACCGGGGTATAAAAAGCATCCAGGGCGCCTTTTTCCATAAGGCTTTCAAGCACGTAGCCCGCCATTTCCCCGGTCATATCGTCCACATTGGTTTCAACCACCATGGTTTCATGGGGCTGGGATTTTCGCCCCTGGATAATCCGCAGGGCGTTGAGAACCCCAAAATCTTTGCCGCCAAAGCCGTATCCGGTTTTTTCGGGAATAAAGCTTGGGGTAGTCGGAGAGTAAGTTCCCAGTTCCGCTAAAATGGCAACCCCGGTAGGAGTGGCCGACTCACCGTCGATGGCCTTGGAATACATTTCAAAGTTGGATGCACAGAGAATTTCAGCGGTGGCTGGCGCCGGAACAGGAAGCAGTCCGTGGGCACAGCGAACCCAGCCGCTGCCGACATTTATTTTTGAGCCGTAAACAATGTCGGGTTTAAGGGCGTGATAACAAATAGCGGCCCCCACAATATCGACAATGGAATCCAGGGCTCCGACTTCATGAAAATGAACACGATCCACCGGGACATTGTGAACCTTGGCTTCGGCCACGGCCACCCGTTTGAATATGGCCAGCGCTGTTATTTTAATCTCATCCGAAAGGTCGGAGTCAACAATAATCTGTTTGATATCACCAAAATGCCGGTGATGGTGACCGTCTTCTTCAAGAATGACATGACATCGGGTTCCGTTGATGCCTTTCTTTAAGGTTTTTTCCGCCTTAATACGAAAACCCTCAAGCTTCAATTTTTTAAGCTCGGATTCTAAAAAATTCGGATCAATGCCCAGGTCAATAAAAGCACCCAAAACCATATCACCGCTAATACCGGAAAAACAATCAAAATATAAAACCTTCATGGGACGAACCTCCTTCGATGAGCGATGGAATCGCCCTTATGGATCATTGGATGAATTAAAGCTTATTAATCTTTGAGGCTAAACAGGCAGCCCCAAAGCCATTATCAATATTTACCACGCCAATGCCGCTGGCACAGGAGGTCAGCATTCCCAGCAGCGCTGAAATCCCGCCAAAGCTGGCCCCGTAACCAATACTGGTTGGTACCGCCACAATGGGCTTGTCACTGAGTCCGCCAACCACCGACGCCAAAGCGCCTTCCATACCCGCAACCACAATAATGACTTTGGCATGATTGATAATAGGTACATTGCCAAGCAGACGATGGATCCCGGCGACGCCGACGTCGTAAAGACGTTTCACCTGGTTACCCATGACCTCGGCGGTAATCGCCGCCTCTTCGGCTACGGGAATGTCGGCAGTACCGGCAGTGACAACTAAAATATAGTCTTCGGTGGTTTTATATTCGACCCGTTTGACCACAACCGACCGGGCTTCTTCATAATAGATAGCATCCGGACTAACGGATTTAATGGCCTCAAAAACATCTCGTTCAGCTCTGGAAGCCAGGATGTTTCCGGTTGAACGCTCCATCATGTTTTGCACGATCCCCTTAATTTGATCCAGGCTTTTGCCGGGACTGTAAATCACTTCAGGATAGCCATTTCTAAGCTCACGATGATGGTCGACCTTGGCATAGGTAAGATCCTCATAGGGAAGATTTTTAAGCTGCTCAAGGGCAGCTGGTATATCACATTGATCGTTTTTTACATCTTCCAATAATTTTGTTAATTGATCTACGTTCATGATTTCCTCCATGTATCATCTGAATTTTTGTATCGATGATGCAAATGTTTTGAATATTATTTTAAGGCCTGAAAATAATCGGTCATTTCCTTTAAAGTAAGCCGCCTGCGGATAACATCCGGGTCTAATATTTTACCATAAGTCTTTTCTAATTGGTATAAAAGATCAATGAGTCCCAGAGAATCACCCCCAAGATCAAAAATAAAATGACTGTTTAGGCTGATGTCGGCAATGGGAATGTTAAGAATCCGTTCCCAGTGCTGGGCCATTTCTTTGTAGTGGCCGTCAAGCTCGGTTAGGGAAGCCCCAGCTAAGGAAAAGGACTGATCCTCATAGTCACCCTGTTCCCAGCCAATGGCCAGGGTCAGACGATTGATTTTACCAGAGGTCGTTTTGGGAATGGTATCAATGAGAACCCCCCAGTGAATGGGAAGCTGCCAGGTTTTTGAGATGGCGTGGCTTCCGGAAATAAGGACTTCAGGACTGCTGGCATCACTGAAAAGAATCAGACAATTATCCTGGGTCTGGCGATCCTTCCCCTGGACCAGGATGAGGTTAGTTACTTTAGGAAGCCCCTGTTTTCCGGTTTTCTCCAAATCCGAGACCAGGTAATTTTCGCCATTAACAATGATGATGTCTTTGTATCGACCAAAAACAGTCAGCCAGCCGTTTCTGAAGAATCCCAGATCACCGGTATTAAACCAGCCGTCGGGATCAATGGGCGAGCTTTCATTTTTATTTTTCGAGTAATACCCGGTCATCACATTGGTGCCGCGAATATGAATCAGGCCCAGATATTCCGAATCAAGGATATTCCCTGTCAGGTCTTTAATGACCACTTCATTGCATTCATCTAAAACGCCCACCGCCACCCGGCTGATGGTGTCATCATCGGGATCACAGAAAAATAGCTTCTCTCCGATACCAATGCCGCTGCCCAGGAAATGGTCCACCCGAAATTTACAGCCATAGGGGGTATAGGCAACCCCCATGGTGGTTTCGCTGAGGCCATAGGCGGGTTTGAGCGTATCTGCTGTCCAGCCCATTGGCTTGGCGGCGGTTTCAAAGGCGGTCAGGGAATGGGGATTGACATCTTCACCGCCACAAAAACAGATGTATACCGAAGAAAGGTCAAGATCCGGATTTTCCCGAATGCCAACCTTCAGCAACAGTTCGATGCCAAAGAGGGCCGCACCAGTGACAGTGGCGGTAAAATCCGACAGCTTTTCAAGCCACCGGTTGGGGTTTTGCACAAATTGTACAGGGCTCATCAGATACTGGGGGAAATTATTGACAATGGGAACCAGGTGATAGCCCACAAAACCAAAGCAATGAGAAAGGGGCAGCCAGCTTAAATAACGCTCCCGGGTATTTTCTCTGACAATAATACTGCTGGCGATACCGCCTTCATAGAGGTTTTTCTGGGTCAGAATGGCCCCTTTGGGGCTTGATGCGGTGCCCGAGGTGAACTGGATCATGCCCGGATCACTGTCCAAAACCGGTGCAATTTCACCGGGTGTACTTTCTACCAGAGCCCGAAACATCAGGATATTTTTTTCAAAAAGGGCGGTCATGCCGTCCAGATCGCAGATGAGATGCGGCGCATCAAGGGTCCCCAGAACCGATTGCAGATACTCCCGGGACTTTTCATCCTGGGCAATCGGAAGGATGGCGGTCACCATGCCGCCTAGAATTCCCGCCCAGAAAGCAGTCACCTGGGCCCGAATACTTTTAAGCTGGAAAACAAGAAGGTCTCCTTTTTTGAGACCTTCTGATTGTAATCCGCCCAGAACCATCTGTGCGTTTTCGAAAAGTGAAGCATAGGTTTCGGTCAGCTCCTGACCATCGGCTTCAAGATAGGTGATGGTTTCCAGACTGTTTTTCAGTTGAATAAATGAATTTTGAATATTCATGAAAGTCTCCTCATTGGCGCTGTCAGACAGTCAAATCTTTCTGTTTGGCTTCAACGATTAACAATTGTCGTTAAAGCCTTCTTAGGAATTGTGTGACTGTCGAATATAAAAAGCAAAACTTAATACCCAGCAGTGGGTTTATACAAACAATTTTGTAACGTCGAGGCG
>NZ_LGYO01000056.1 GCF_001263355.1 Acetobacterium bakii | reverse complement strand
TCCGATAATTACGAAACTCAAAAAATCGAACAAATGCTGCTTTGATGTCAGTTTTCACAAACAATTTTGTAACGTCGAGGCGGACATCTCGAAGAGTGTCCGACGTAGAGTGGAGAAATTGTTTCGTGCAAAACTGGCAGCGAAGCTCACGGCAGTATCGTAAATGCCTATCTTTTAGTACAGAGAGGAGAAAAAATGTCTCAATCGGAATATGGTCTGGTTCTCAGTGGTGGCGGTGCCAAAGGTGCGTTTGAAATGGGTGTCTGGAAAGCGCTGCGAGAGTGTAATTATCCTCTGGGGGCAGTTATTGGAACCTCGGTGGGGGCACTCAATGCGGCTATGATTGCCCAGAATAATTATGACATTGCCATGGAATTCTGGTCAAACATTACCATCAGCCATGTTTTGAATCTCAATAAAACCATGACGAATAATTATGTTGAACACTGGTCAAAAGAAAGTTTTGAGATATTTCGCACCGGTTTTTTACATGTGCTTTTTTCGGATGGTCTGGACATTTCGCCTTTGCGGGAGAATCTCACCCGTCTAGTCTCCGAGGACGCTATTAGAAATTCACCCATTCGCTTTGGATTAGTAACCGTGGATATTACCAGCCTTAAGCCCCGCCAATTAATGATTGAAGACATTCCCCATGGACAGCTTATTGACTATTTACTGGCGAGTGCTGCGCTTCCTATTTTTCAAAAACAGGAAATTGACGGTAAAACCTATCTCGATGGCTGTTTTTTTGACAATGTCCCCATTGGTTTTATGGCTGAACAAAACTTTAACAACATTATTTCAGTGGAATTCCCCGCTCTGGGACTTCGAAAATCGGTTCGGGCCAAAAATATAGAAATTACCACCGTCAGCAACTCCCAATTATTAGGCGGCACCCTGGATTTCAATTCTAAGACCATCGAGCAGAGTATTCAGCTCGGCTATCTGGATGGCATGAGAACCTTTGGTGCCCTGGTAGGCAAACATTATTATCTGGATTTAAATAGAAATAATGCTATTTTAGAAAAATTCAAAGCCAAACTGGGTACGCCCTTATCGGATCAAAGCAAGCAGGCAAAGCTATTGGCTTTGCTTGACATCCATGAGGTCCCCGATGAGAATGATATCCCCGCCGCGCTTGAGAACCTGCTAAAAAAGACATCGTTTCGAAACCGGCCTTTGGTTCTATCACTTCTTGAAATTACCGGTAAAAGCCTGGGGGTACCTCGATTGGAAAATTATTCCATCGATTTCTTCTTTCAGGCTCTATTAAAACAACTGAATATTCTTTTAGGAGAAAATCTTTCCCTCCTTGAAAATCCTAAAATATTAAAGGAGTTTTTCTTACCGGCTGCCAATAACTTCAAACGCTTCAGCTTCATTAGTTTTTATCTTCTTTTTATAAGTATCCGAGGTGATCTTTCCTCGGAAAAGATGAGGCCCTTTCTTTGTAAATTCACCCCTGATATTTCACTCTCAATGATTACGCTGCTGTATCTTCATGAAACCCTTAAAAAATAGCTCACAAAAAAGCCATAAACACAGGAATTCGCTCCTAAGCTTATGGCTTTTTAAAATCAGTTTGACACTATCGACCGCAACACTTCTTGAATTTTTTGCCGGATCCGCAGGGACAGGGATCATTACGTCCAACTTTAAGTTCATTAACCACGGTTTTTGAACGCTTGTGTTCCTTTTCCAGCTCAATGCGCTGCTCTTTTGTCAGAATATTATCCCATTCTTCCAGAGTATAAAGCCATTCTGCCGGAACAGCAAGCATGTTTTTATAAAGCTTTTCATAATCAATCTCAATTTTAATGTCTGTATCCAGTTCTGTTGCATCCAGGTCCAATGATGTCACCAGACTATCATTGATCCCATCTAAAAATCCCATAAATTGGGAAGTGATCATATTATTTTCTTTGGCAAGATCTTCTACCTTACCTTCAATAACCTGGGTCTTATTGCCCAGAACCTTTTGGTATAACACTTTTTCATCCGAACAGTATTTCTCCCAAAACTCATTTTGTGCTTCTTCAGTTTTGGAATTCTCTTCTATGTAGTTTTTCCACTCTTCATATAAACTCATTGATTTTCTCCTCATCGTTAACTAAAACTTATTATACCCTATTTCAACCCAGAGTTAAACCCAAATTTCTTTCAAATAGGATAAAACCTTGCTACTTAACCAAGGTAATTTCAATGGGATTAACAAAAGGCGGATCGCTCATGCCCACCTGGGGAGAAATCGTGAGGTAAATAGTCTGGCCAACTGCAGGAACAAAATCAAGGGTTATTCCCTGAAGATTTACTCTGGCCCGGTCAAATGTGTCATCATCTGTCACTGTGACGAGCAGTTCTGTTTCGCTTACTTCGTCAATCACCGCATTAAAGCTGGTATTTTGAGCCGCATTATCTTCATTTTTCTCATCGGATGGACTTGTGCAACCTACGGTTAATCCAAGGACCAGTGCAACTATAAGCACCAATAGCAATCTTTTTTTCATAACTTCTCCTTTTCTCTTTTTTAATAGTTACATGCAAAACTCCAAAACATCGAACAATTGTTGCTTTACGATTAGTTTCCACAAATGATTTTGTAACGTGTAGGCGAACAGTTCAACGAACTGTCCGACGTGCAGTGTAAAAATTGTTTCGTGTGAAACTGATCGTAAAGCTCACGGACTCTCAGAATTACCTAACTTTTTAAAATAGTTTACTAAATTTTTCTTATTATTATCTGAATTCCACCTTGCCACATATTTTCTTTCTTTACTTTAAGGGCATCTTCACTACTTCAGTTGCATAATCTCTGATTTCGGTTTACAATAAACATAAAACCATCCTGGGGAAGGAGCTACGCCATTGAAAAAAAATAATTCAGCCAATCACAATAATCAGCAAATAAAAATAGCCCAAAAAACAAAATTCTATTTATTTTCAAAACTGGGTTCAGCCCTTATGATCGATATGGTCATTGCTTTTGGGGTCGCCATGGTTTTTAATTTCCTGCTTATTACTATTACACCCCCAGCTTTTATCAGTGACAATTACTGGTTAAGTATGCTTTATCAAATTCTTCCTTATATTTTAATGGTCATCGTCTTCATGGCACTTTTGCGACCAAAGATCGGTTATATCAACGATATTAAAGCGTCCATGGGAATCATTGAAGAAGGCAGTATTGACTTCAATCTTCCCATTCGAGGTAATGATGAATTGTCTGCCATTGCCTTAAGCATTAATGAACTTCAACAAACCTTAGATGCAGAAATAAAATCAAAAGAAAAACTCAATCAGGAAAATCATCAATTGATTACCACTGTTTCCCAGAATATCAATACCCCTTTAACGGCTATCATTGCTTATCTGGAATCAATACGCGATCTCAACGAAAAGAATCCCATTAAACGAAATGCCTATACTACAGCCCTTGAGAACACCTGCCAGATTAAAGGGCTGATCAATAATTTTTTCGAACATTCTCTGGATGACAACAATGAAATTTCATACGATTTTAAAATTTACAGCGGAAATAAAATCATGGCGCAGATTCTTGATGAAATGACTTTTTCTCTGGAAGAGGCCGGATTTAAAATTGTCCTGGAAAACTGTATTGATCGAGACTTTTCATTAAAGGTGGATCTTAAAAAAATACGCCGAATTTTTAACAACCTGGTCTCCAATATTTTAAAATATGCGGACCCTGACAAACCAATTGATCTTGGCCTTATCCTCAACAAAAATGAGTTGCGCATCGTTCAGCGCAATAAAACAAAAAAAATTCTTGATGTTTCTGGGGAAATCCCCATTGAGTCTATCGGTTTCGGTTTAAAACATTGTGAAAGTATTCTTCTGCAACATCAGGGCCGAATCAACCATCATCAGCTGAACAGCTTATTTAAGATTGAGATTTCGCTACCGATTTATGAATAGAAACCGCAATCAGCTCCCAGCGTGTAGACAAACCTCTTTGGGTCCATTTATTCATCGTTGTGTGCTGCAAGATCGTACAGGCTATCGCCTGTTCGCCTTGATGCACAGGGTCTGCCTGTTCGCCTTGATGCACAGGGTCTGACCCCTTGGTCACAACTTGATGAAATAAAAAGACCCAAAGAGGTTTGTCCCATTACTTTATCTATTATCTAAGAACTATATTTTCACTTAAAATCCTAACGTCAATAAGGTTGGTGCTGCAATGAATGATCAAGGAATAAAAAAAATATTAGTTGCTGATGACAGTCCGGATATTCTGGAATTGATAAATATCCTGCTTTCAGCCGAAGGTTATGAAATCGTCAGTGCCCAAAACGGCCAGGAAGCTGTGGATTTTACGGATGAAACCATTGATCTTATTATTTTAGATGTGATGATGCCCATAAAATCCGGTTTTAAGGCCTGTGTGGAGATCCGTGAAAAAAGCACGGTTCCGATTCTTTTTTTAACCGCTAAAACCCAGGATTCGGATAAAGTTATGGGTTTTTCGGTGGGCGGCGATGACTATCTCGCCAAACCCTTTTCCTATGTCGAACTTGTTTCCCGGGTAAAATCGATGCTCCGGCGGTTTTATGTTTATCAGGGCTCCGGAATTATTACCTCCCCCAGTCAACTGACCCTTAGAGATCTAAATCTTAATCTGGATACCAGAACTTTAACCCGCAATCAAAGGGTTATCAACCTCACTGACATTGAATATCAGATCCTGGAACTCCTGCTTAGCCATCTTAAAAAAATTTTTTCCACCGAAAACCTATACGAAAGTATTTGGCGTGAGCCTTATTTCTATCAGGCCAGCAATACCATTATGGTTCACATTCGTAATCTCCGGCAAAAAATCGAAGAAAATCCCCGGGAACCCCAATATGTTAAAACCGCCTGGGGAAAGGGTTATTACATTGACTGATAAACATTCAACCCCGGAAAAAGTACCGCGCCTATTGCCCCGACTGGGCTTCACTCTTTTTAAATATATGGCCATTGCTTTTGCCTGTTCCATGCTTTTTATGATCCTGATCACCACGCTCATAAAACCCTGGTTTGTTATTGTTGGGTTTTGGTCCATTATTTTTTATAGTGTACTTCCCTGCGTCTTTATGCTGATTTTTTTTCTGTCGCTGCTGGGACGAAAAATACTTTATATTAATGAAATTCAAAAGGGTATTGAGATTATTGAGGGCGGCAGCATGGACTATACTATTCCCATTCGCGGCCGGGATGAACTGTCTTCTCTGGCTAAAAGCATTAATGAAATGCGCAAAGCCCTGGATGTGGAAATTAAATCTGAAGATAAAGCCAAACGAAAAAATCAACAGCTGATTACCTCGGTATCCCATGATATCCGCACCCCATTAACATCTATTATTTGTTATTTGGAACTCATCCGGGATGACAAGGTAAACGATCCGATTAAGCAAAAATCTTATCTGAATACGGCTTTGGAAAAGGCTCACCAGATTAATGGTTTAATCACCAGTCTATTTGAACATGCATTAGCTGACAATGATCAGGTACCTTTTCATTTTGAAACCTATAATGGGAATATTCTCCTGGCTCAAATCGTTGAAGAATTTTGCTTTTCTTTAAAAGAAGCGGATTTTAAATTTGTTCTGGAAAATTGCATTGATCAGGATTTCTCATTAACTGTTGACCTCAAACAAATTCGCCGTATTTTTGATAATCTGATATCCAATATTATAAAATATGCGGATCCCAGTAAACCCATTGATCTGGGACTGATCCTCAACAAAAATGAGTTATGCATTGTGCAGCGCAACAAAATAAAAAAAAATTCGGAACTTAATGGCACGACTCCGATTGACAGCAATGGCATTGGTTTAGATACCTGTAAACGAATCATTGCCCGACATATCGGCCAGATTGAGCATTATCAGCTTCACCGTCTGTTTAAGGTTGAACTCTCACTGCCGATCCAATCAATAAAAACAGACGATGGATATTGACTATAGCGTTTGGTGACAAACCCGTCCCGGGGACAATGGTAAATCGTTGTCGGCTGCATGATCGGACAGGCTCCGCCTGTTCGCCATGATGCCGACAACTGATGTTACGATTGTCCCTGGGACTTATTTTTTACTTGTCGGCAGTCTGAATAATTGATAAAAGATTTTGTACTATCTTTCTAATACAAGATAGCCAATTATAGAATCTTTGTTGCATTGTTAAGAATTCTTAAGAATTTAAGTAACCAGATCTTAACATTTATCCTTTATACTTAGAGAATCATATTAATTACGTTAGAGGAGAAGTTTGTGAAGAAGAAAAAATTAATTATCGGTATTATTATTGGAGTAGTCGTTTTAGTTGGTGGCGGTTTAGTTTTTGCCAATGGCCAGAAAACAGATATACTGAGTGTGAAAACCACCCCACTTGCAATGGGAAACCTGCAAAACACCATTTCGGCAACCGGCGTTGTTGAAAGCAATACACTTGTTAACATTTCTGACAGCAGCAATGACAATATTGATCGAATCTATGTCTCTGTTGGTGAATGGGTGGGAAATGGAGATTGGTTATGCGAACTCTATAATAAAGATACCGATACCTATACCAATATAAAAGCGAAAGGATCTGGTACGATTACCACCATTAATGCCAAAAAGGATACACCCGCCAACGGCATCCTTTTTGTCATCCAAAATACTGATGACCTGCAAATTAAAGGAAAAGTAAAAGAAGCAGATGTAAATAGTCTTAAAAACAATATGACCGTAATGGTAAAATCTGATGCCACTGGCGACAAGGTCTTTCAGGGCAACCTGACTATGATCGCTCCGACGGCCATTTCAAGTGACACTAAAACCGAATCAACCACCAAAAATGCCGAATTTGCCATCGAGGTTGATCTGACCGGTGATATCACCGGACTTAAAATTGGTATGAATACCCGTTTGAACATTGTCAGTGCAGAAAAAAAGGATGTTTTCACGGTTCCCTTCGATGTTCTGGTTTCTGATGGCAATGGTGCCCAAAGTATCTATATTGCCAAAGAGAACCCGGATACCCCCGGCAGCTTTTCTGTTGAATCCATTCCGGTAACAACAGGAATGGAAACAGATTCTCAAATCGAAATTTCAGGTGATCAGCTTATTTCGGGTATGCCCGTCATTGCCCAGCCCCAGACTGTTACGCCTGGTACCGCGGTTACCCTTGAAGAAGGGTTAGTGGTTTAAAGTGAGTAGAAAAATTATCGAAATGAAAGGAATTGTGAAAACCTACTATCTGGGAACACCCAATGAATTGGAAATTCTTCATGGCATTGATCTTGATGTTTATGATGGCGAGTTTCTCTCCATTGTCGGGGCTTCCGGATCTGGAAAATCTACCTTAATGAATATCCTGGGCGCCTTGGACCGACCGACCAGCGGACGTTTTTTTCTTGATCATCTTCCCATGGAAGATGTGAAAGATGAGGGTCTGTCAAAAATCCGGAATAAAAAAATCGGTTTTGTGTTTCAAAACTTTAATCTGATTCCCCGGTCCTCTGCCCTCAGCAATGTGGCCCTTCCCATGCTTTACGGCGGGAAATCCCGAAGCGAGCGCAATCTGCGGGCCAAAGAGCTGCTTAAATTAGTGGGTATGGAAGATCGTTCCCACCATCGTCCCAATGAACTGTCCGGCGGACAAAAACAGCGGGTGGCCATTGCCCGGTCCATGGCCAACGATCCGGCGATTATTCTTGCCGACGAACCAACCGGTGCCCTGGATACCCATACCGGCCGGATGGTAATGGATATTTTTCACCGTCTTCATCAGGAACAGGGCAAAACCATTATTCTTATTACCCATAATAACGAGCTGGCACTGGAGACCCAACGAACCATAAAACTCCTTGACGGTGCCATTATTGAAAATCGCATGAATGGGAAAAATCAATTGGAGGGCTGTTATGAATCTTTTTGAGAATATTCGGCTTGCCCTTGAGGGTTTAAGAGCCAATAAAATGCGTGCCCTTTTAACCATGCTTGGCATCATCATCGGAATCGCTTCTGTAATGGCCATTTCGACCCTGGGCTCTGCGATGACGGGTTCTGTATCCAGCACCATGGATAAAATCGGCGGAAAAAATATTATGGTATCCCTAACGCCTAAAAATTACGATACCCAATCCACCCTTCAGCCTGAAGATTACATCACCCAGGAAGAACTTGACGGCTTTAAGGAAACCCATGCTGATCAGATTAAAGCCATCAGTCTCTCCACCGGCATGGGTTCCGGCCAGCTTAACAGTGGCTATATTCATAAAGACGTCAGTATCACTGGTGCCAGCACCGACTACAGTCTCGTTAATAATGTCAATATGGTCCAAGGCCGGTTTATCAGTAACCGGGATATGGAAAGTTCCCGAAATGTTATTATCATTGATACCACCCTAAGGAACAAGATGGTTGGGATCAACGGTGATCCGATTGGGATGGATGTTTCAGTCGAAACCAAAACCACCACTGAAACCTATACCATTATTGGCGTCTATGAAAAACTTGTGATTGACAATCCATTGTTCAATATGGGTGATGATACCCGGGTCGAGTGTTTTATCCCGATTACCACAGCAATGTCGCTTAATTCCGGATCTGCCGCCACTCCCCCTGGCTATGAAAACTTTACTATAATGGCAACCGCTGATACCGACTCCGCTTCCTTTGCTGCTATTACCAAGGACTATTTTTCCAAAAAAATGGGAGCCTTGTCCGACTACACCGTTGATGTCCAAAGCATGGAAGCAATGGTCAGTGAAGCCACCACCATGTTGAGCACTCTGTCCCTTGGTATCTCAGTCATTGCCGGCATTTCTTTGCTGGTTGGCGGGATTGGCGTGATGAACATCATGCTGGTATCGGTCACCGAACGGACCAAAGAAATCGGGATTCGAAAGGCTTTAGGCGCCAGAAATTCCGCCATTCGCAGCCAGTTTATCATCGAGGCTATTATTATCTGTCTCATTGGCGGGTTGATCGGGGTTGCTCTCGGCGCCGGGTTGGGATCATTGGGCAGTACGCTGCTTAAATTCCCCACTACGCCGCCGCTTGTACCGATGATCATCGCCCTTTGTTTTTCAATGGCCATTGGCGTCTTCTTTGGCTATTACCCTGCCAATAAGGCTGCCAAGCTAAATCCCATTGATGCTCTGCGCTATGAATAAGCCTATTATGCCTTTCGTTTCATGCTGCGAATGATAGTCTTTTGATCTTGATTAACCAGCCGTGACTCGGTGATTTTCTGCAGTGCTTTGTTAAAGGTATAATCATCTAAAGCATTGTCTTTCAGATAACTCATGGTCTGGTCAGGATATTTTGTGTAACAGCTGGTAATGGCCCAGGCAACTGCCATTTTCACATAATAGTCCTCGTGGTCAATGGCATCGAAGCGACTAAACATCTGCTTCAGATAATCCAATTCCACATAATAAGCAATAAACATCACCACCCCAAAACGAATTTCATAGGTTTCTCCTGATTGGAGGTATGGCAGTAAAAACTGCCATACCTCTTCTTTATGGTCTTTAGTAAATTTAAGTCCGGTGCAAAAGCTGTCACAGAGACCCCAGTTGTTGATTTTGGGAATATAGGCCTTGATTAAAGTCAGACGTTGTTCCAGTGTTATTTTGCCCAGACCGATGACCATTCCCTGGAGCATGATTTCCTCATAGGAATCATCCCTGGCGGTTTTCAAATAGCTTTGCCAGTCATTTTTGACAATTTCCTTGGCCAGTGTGCGCAGCACCGGCACCCGCACCCCCAAAATATTTTCAGCCCCCGGCGACAGCGTGCTCGAAAATTTTCGGTACTTCTCATCAGCCAATGATAAAAGCTGAATTTTTATGGTTTCCTGATTTATTTCCATTTTTTGTTTCCTTTCATATTTAAAAATATCAGGTAATTACGAAGTTCAAAAACATCGAACAATGGTTGCTTTGATGTCGGTTTCACAACCAGAAGAAATCGCTATGCGAATTTCTTCTGGTTCGCGGGCAGTCGCCAACTACAAGCAAGCTTGTGATTGGCTCGTTGCCTTCGCGAAAACAATTT
>NZ_LGYO01000055.1 GCF_001263355.1 Acetobacterium bakii | reverse complement strand
ATTAACCGATGACAGCAAAGTATTTGGCCGACCAACCGGCTTTAAAATCACCGTTCGTTCATGTAATATTTCTGCCGGTGCTGGCTTTATCGTGGCATTAACAGGCGATATCATGAAAATGCCAGGACTGCCAAAAGTTCCCGCAGCTGAAAAAATTGATGTGGACGAAAACGGCGTTATTTCCGGATTATTCTAAAAATCACTATTTCTGACCGCTGAGGGATTCCGTCAGGAGTCCTTCACGGTCGCTTTTTAGTGGCTGAATTTTAATAAATGATTGATTGAAAGTGGAGTTATTAAATGGAATTTGATGCAGTATCAACCGAGCAAGTATCTTACTCGGCAAAAAAATGTACTGAATTTGTAGAAGTCTTATATAGCAAAAATGCTGTCCCAGGTGGCGGCGGCGCAGCCGCATTGGTTGGCGCTGTTGGTATTGCTCTTGCAGGAATGGTTGGAAATTTAACCACCGGTAAGAAAAAATACGCTGCCTTTGAAGAAGATATTCAACGAATTTTAAAAGAATCGCATGTTCTTCAAGATCGTATCTTAGCAATGATCGATGAAGATGCGGAAAACTTTTTACCATTGGCTAAAGCTTATGGTTTACCAAAAGAAACCGCAGAAGAAAAAGCTTATAAAGAAAAAACCTTGGAAGAATGTACAAAAGTGGCTTGTAGTGTTCCTATCGAAATCGTCGAAGTATGCTATAAAGCTGTACTATTACATGAAGAATTAGTGGGTAAAGGTTCGGCAATGGCCATAAGTGATGTCGCTTGTGGTGTTCAATGTTTAAGAGCCGCCATGATTAGTGGCTGGGTTAATGTTTTAATCAACATTAAAACTATAAAAGACACAGACTATATTGCAGACGTTGAAAACAGAATCAAGCCAATGTTAAAAGACGGCGTTGAAATTTGTGACCGCGTTTATGCTGAAGTTGAAAAACAACTTTCTTAAAAATTATCAATAAAAATTTTGAATTAAGAGGAGTATTATAATATGGCAGCAAAATTATTAAGTGGAAAAGAAGTAAGTGAATCTGTACTGGCTCAAGTACTAAGCGATGCTAATGAATTAAAAGCAAAAGGCATTACAGTAAAAATGGCGATTATGCGTGTTGGTGAAGATCCAGGATCCATTTCTTATGAAAAAAGTATCATCACAAGAATGGGGAAATCAAACATCGAAGTTGAATCTGTTCAATTCCCAATCGATGTAACAGAAGCTGATTTTATAGCAAAACTGGAAGCAATCAATAACGATAAAGACATTCATTCAGTTTTAATCTTCCAGCCACTTCCTGATCAAATCGATGCAGAAAAAATCAAATATCTATTAAGCCCAGAAAAAGATCCAGATGCTCTTAACCCTACAAACCTTGGAAAATTAATGATCGCTGATGAAAGAGGATTCTTCCCTTGTACAGCAGAAGGTGTTATGGAAATGTTTAAATTCTATAATATCGATGTTAAGGGCAAAGATGTTGTTATCATCAATAACTCTAACGTACTTGGAAAACCACTGGCTATTATGCTGACAAATGAGTTTGCTACTGTAACAATCTGTCATGTGTTTACAAAAGATACTGCTGCATACACTAAAAAAGCAGATATCGTTGTAACTGCTTGTGGTATTTATGGTTTGGTTAAACCAGATATGTTAAATGAAAATTCTATTCTGATCGATGTGGCTATGTCTCAGATGAAAGATGCAAATAAAGAATTTGTATTAAACGAAAAAGGCAAACCTACCAGAGCAGGCGATGCTCATGTAGATTGCTTAGACAAAGTTGCTATGATTACTTCAGCAACACCTGGATGTGGTGGCGGAACAGGACCAATCACAACGGCATTACTGGCAGCACATGTTATTAAAGCATGTAAAATGCAAAACGGCTTACTATAAATTCAGGAAAAAAACCAAGGAGGTACACAATTGGAAGATTACACTAAGTTTAAACTAAAAGGAAGGGAAGAGCTTGATATGGTTCTGGCAGACAAGGATGATTTGTTTGTTGTAGCCTGTAACAAGTGCTATAAGGAACTCGACAGTTTTGACGAACCGGAATGTGGCTTGTTTGAAGATATTGCCAAGGAACAGGGTAAAAATATCGTCGGCTGTGCAAAAATCGATTTTCTGTGCAACGAACCGTTAACATCAAAGAGCTTTCAAGACGCTCTTCCCCAAGAAACCAAAAATGTGTTTGTGAATTCATGTGGCTTGGGCGTTCAGACGATTGCAGCATTGACGGAACTTCCTGTGTATGCTGGATGCGATACCATTGCCGTTGAGGGCCAACATGGAATGGCATTGACAACCGTTTTATGCGAAGCATGTGGTCAGTGCTATCTGAACATGACCGGAGGAATCTGCCCAGTCGTGGACTGTTCAAAAAGTTTATTAAACGGACAATGCGGCGGCGCTAAGAATGGCAAATGTGAAGTTGACAAGGACATGGATTGCGGATGGCAGCTCATCTATGAACGATTGGAACAACAGGGACGTTTGCAAGAATTTTTAGACCAACCTGTGCAACTTCGGGATTATTCCAAAATTAATTACAAATTTATTAGCGAATATGTGAATGCTAACCGCGAAGAACGGTACGAAGGTTACTATGGCGGAATCCATCCAATCGAATACAAAGAGTTAAGTGATAGTATCTCAGTTGTACGTTTCCCGGATCCGCTAAATGTTGTTATTCCAATGTCCCAGCATGCAGGTGCTCCGGCTGAACCCATCGTAGAAGTTGGACAGCAGGTAAAAATGGGCCAGAAAATTGCTGCAGCAAAAGGTCCTATAAGCAGTGCAATTCATGCCAGCGTCAGCGGTACCGTTGTAGCCATCGAACCACGGCTGCATACCGTTAGCGGATTGGAAACATTAGCTATCGTTATTCAATCGGACGGAAAAAACACACTCGACGAGTCTGTTAAACCAGCCGGAGAACTGGATAATCTCTCACCAGATGAAATCATCGAAATTGTCCGAGAAAAGGGAATTGTCGGTATGGGTGGTGCTGGGTTCCCAACTGCAGTTAAACTCAAATCGCCTAAACCCATCGAACTGGTATTGCTCAACGGCTGTGAATGTGAACCAATTCTAACCGCAGATCACCAGGTACTTCTGGACTATGCTGATGATGTGATTTATGGTTTAAAAGCTATGATGAAAGCATCGGGAGCACCAAAAGGTGTGATTGCCATTGAAGATAACAAACAGGATGCTGTCGAATTGCTGCAGGCAAAAACAGCTGATATCGAAAATATCGAAATCGTTGTTGCAAAAACCAAATACCCTCAGGGTGCTGAAAAGATGCTCATTAAACGGGTTATGGGCAAGCAAGTACCAAGTGGCGGCCTGCCAATGGATGTTGGCGCAATTGTCTGTAACGTGAGCACAGCCAAAGCTATTTCTGATGCGATCCAGATAGGAATGCCGCTCATTGAGCGTGTTGTAACCGTCAGCGGTGAGCGAATGAATAAGCCTGGCAACTATTTAGTGAAGGTTGGTACGTCAGTCAAGG
Organism: Acetobacterium bakii; assembly: GCF_001263355.1. GTDB lineage: Bacteria > Bacillota > Clostridia > Eubacteriales > Eubacteriaceae > Acetobacterium > Acetobacterium bakii. Next base: position 13,431 of record NZ_LGYO01000055.1, on the reverse strand, counting down.
ATATCATCAGCCATTGCGGCGATGTAAAAGGCGATGATGTTACTGTTAAAATAGGCGGCCCAATGATGGGATTTAAGGTGGAAAACCTCAATGTTCCGATGTTGAAGTGTTCCAATGGAATTATTGCCATCGAAACGATTGTCAAAGAAGCGGTTGAATGTATCAAATGCGGACGATGTGCAGACGTATGTCCAATGGAACTTCGCCCATTATATTATACCAAATATGCCCTGTCAGAAGACTGGGAAGGCATGAAAACACAAAATGTGATGGATTGCATTGAATGTGGATGCTGTGAATATATCTGCTCATCAAAAATTCCAATTGTTGAGCGAATCAAGATTGGAAAAACTGCCATAAGGGAGGGTAAATAATATGTTGATTACCCAACTAAAATCAAAAGAAACAATTGAAGAACTGGCTCAAGGAAAAATTGTGATCATTAATTGTCACGGTTGCAAAGAGGTCTATTTCCCAGAACACCAGGCAGACGAACTGCAAAAGGAACTTTCGGCAAGTAAAGAAGTAACTCAAATTATTACAACAGATTACATCTGTAATTCAGAAAATTTGATGCTGCAATTGAAAAAGCACATGGATAAAATCAACGCAGCAGATACCATACTGGTATTTTCCTGTGGTGTTGGGATACAGACCGTTGCAGGTCAATTCCAGGACAAGAAAGTATACTCCTGCTGCGACACATATCAATTACCGGGATTTCAGGGAGTAACTGCACTGAATGTCGATTGCGGACAGTGTGGGGAATGTTATCTGAATGGTACCGGCGGAATTTGTCCGATTACCGCGTGTTCAAAAAGTTTGATTAACGGCCAATGTGGCGGTGCCAAAAATGGTATGTGTGAAGTCGACAAGGACATGGAATGCGGATGGGAACGAATTTACCGGAAATTGGAAAAGATGAATAAACTGGATAACATGAAATATGATGTACCAAAAGTACGCAACTTCGGAATTTCAAAAGAAAAATAACCAATAATTTAAAATGATTAGGAGTAATTATAAATGAGAATAACTGAGCTATTTGAAAAAGGCGAGTTTGTATTAACTGCAGAAGTGGGACCTCCAAAAGGGGTTGAAATTGATCACTTGATTAAAGATGCCCATGAATTTTTAAAGACCCGAGTTCATGCATTGAATGTAACGGACAATCAGTCTTCCGTCATGCGTACCGGTTCACTGGCAACTTGTAAAGTATTGAAAGATGAGGGATTGCTTCCAATTTTTCAGATAACCTGCCGGGATCGAAACCGTATTGCCCTGCAGTCCGATGTATTAAGTGCTGCATTACTGGGCATTGAAAATTTATTGTTATTAACCGGAGATTACACCACACTGGGCGATCATCCTCAGGCAAAACCTGTCTTCGATTTGGATTCCGTGTCATTGATTCATGCAGTAAAATGTTTGGAAAATGGTTATGACATTGCTGGCAATGCTGTTGATGGGACACCTCCTAAGTTCGCTAAGGGCGCGGTTGTATCGCCTTGTAGTGATTCTGTTGATGTCCAACTGGCAAAAATGGAAGCTAAGGTGAAAGCCGGATGTGAATATTTCCAGACCCAGGGAGTATTCGAACCCGATAAATTCATGGAATTCATGGAAAAAGCAAAACAGTTTGGGGTACCAGTTCAACTGGGACTCATCATTCCTAAGAATGTGGGCATGTGCCGTTATATGAATGCCAATGTAGCCGGCGTTCATGTTCCTGATGATATGATTAAAGAATTACAGGCGGATAAGGAAAGAACGAAATCAGGTGACGTAGGCGTCGAAATCTGTGCCCGTCTGATCAAAGAATGTAAAGACTACGCCCAGGGTGTTCATATCATGTCATTAGGCTGGGAAAACAGAATTCCAGAAATTCTTGATATGGCTGGAATCGCACCAATAGCATAAGAATTAGTAAGAAAACAGAATGCCGGCCGAGTCGGGGATTCTGAAATGCTCCTCTTAAGGTGGACAGTTTTATAATTAAACTGTTCATTTTAAAGAGGAGTTTATATTTTTAAAAGAAAAAACAGACGCCAAGCAGATCCTTGAAACTTTATCATTCATTTCTATTATTTGATTTAGGTGAAACAGTTGTTTTGTGGGTGAATTTATTATACAATTAAAGAAAAAGGTGTTTGTAACTCCATTTATGCTCATCCGACTTTCTCGGAAGCAATTACGGAAACAGCTCATGACGTTTGCGTACATAAAGGCTAATCATTCATATTCGTTTTTTTCTAACGCTGAGTGTTTGCGTTTGGAGTTGTCCACTTATAAATTGAAATTTAATTGAGATAAAAGGAGTAGATAAATGATCATTGATTGTCATATACATTGTGGTCTCGGGAACAATAGAATAAATAGACAATCTGGGATTACCGATGATAATACAGTTAAGAGTATGAAACATTTTGTTGAGCTATATAAAAAAAAGGGAATCCAGGCAATGCGGGATGGCGGCGATATTTCGGGAGTAGGAATAATTCTCAGAGATATTTCAAAAGACTCAGGGCTGATTTACCGAACGCCTATTCGCGCCTTTTACAAAAAAAAATACTATGGCGATTTTCTTGGTGAACCGCTGGAGGATATAAAAGATGGCATCCAGAAGATGGATGCACTGATTAAAGAATCCCCGGATTTTATAAAAATAATTCTTACCGGAATTATGAGCTTTAGTAAATATGGTGTCTCCGGACCCATTGGATTTTCTAAAGATGAATGCGTAGCCATGATTGACCATGCTCATCATCGGGGATTATCCGTGATGGTTCATGCTAATACGCCGGAAGGCATTATGTTAGCCCTAACATCAGGTGCGGATACCATTGAGCACGGTTATGGGATTGATAATGACTGCCTGTGTGCAATGCGTGAAAGTGGTGTTGTCTGGGTACCTACACTTGCACCATTTGCAAATATTTCAAAGTGTGATGACGAGAGTCCCATGAGAAAATACAGGGAAATATCAGAACAGTATTTTAGACAACATCAGCTACAGGTGAAAAAAGCCAATGAAATGGGTGTGAGCATTGCATTGGGGAGTGATTCAGGTGCAACCCTAGTCTCTCATGGACAAGGAACGCTGGATGAACAGGATTACCTTCTTAGTTGTGGATTGACAGAAAAAAAGCTGGAAACTATTGGAAAACAGGTTATCGGAATTAAATAATAAGAGATAAAAAACAATACCAGCAAAAGTCTTTTGCTGGTATTGTTTTTTTATGAAAAATAAAAGAAGCAGGTAGCAATACTTGTGGCTAGAAAGAATGAACTGAGGTATAATTAGAATCACTATAATTAAGATGAGAGGTGTGTAAAGATGTTATATGAAAAATTTCTATGGTATTTAGAAAAGGAAGATAAGGCAGAGGCTGTGACGCTTGCTTTGGATGCTTTAAAAAATGGGGAAATTGACATTGTTAATCTATATACTGAGGTTTTAATACCAGCCCTTAACGAAATGAATTTTGGTAAAAAAGATGAATCCCTTTATATTTGGAAGGAGCATTTCAGAACATCAGTGGTGCGAACGATTATTGAGTGCTGTTATCCCCTGGTTATAATGGCGGGACAGAAGGAGTCGAAAAAAAAGGGAAAGAAAAAAGTGCTTATCTTTTGCCCTTCAGAAGAATATCATGATCTCGGAGCAAGAATGATGGCCGATTTTTTCACTTTATGTGGTCATAAGACCTTTTATATTGGTGGAAATACCCCATCAATAGCCTTGTTATATGCCATGGAACATTTGAAGCCAGAGGTTATTGCCATGGGTGTGAGTAATTATTTTAACCTGGTTGCAGCAAAAAAAACAATTGCGGAAGTTAGAAATACACTGGGGAATGAAGTGTCCATTATTCTTGGGGGTTCAGCTTTTAGTGATAATATTTCTGTAGCAAAAGATATTGGTGGAAACTTCTGTGTGTCCACCTACAATGACGTTGTGGCGATAACAGAAGGGTGGGAAAAACATGAGATTAGCATTTAGTATTGCACTGCGTTTTTTAAAATCGAGTAAGGGTCAGACAGCATTGATTGTTCTCGGGATTGCCATTGGTGTATCAGTGCAAATTTTTATTGGGTCCCTTATTACCGGGCTGCAAAAAAGTTTAGTGGATAAAACCGTAGGCAGTGCATCCCAAATTACGGTAGAATCAGTAACTGAAGGGGATTATATTCAGGATAGTGCTGATAAAATGGTTGCCATTCAAAAATCAAATCCTGATGAGATAATTAATCTAATGGCAGTGGCCCAGGGTCCGGCAATATTAAAAACACCGGATGATTCCACTACCATTATATTAAGAGGTTTTGACTGGGAAGACGCTGAAGGCATTTACAAAATCAAAGAACGTTTAACCACAGGGAATTTAGGAAATAATAGAAATGATATTATTGTAGGACAGGATCTCGCAGAGAAATTAAATGTTGCAGTTGGCGATACAATTGAGATGATTACTCCCACAGGGATGAAGGATAATTTTCTTGTTACCGGGATTTTTGATTTGCAGATTAAATCCCTGAATGAATCCTGGATTTTGACAAATCTTAATACGGCCCAAACATTTTTAGAAACAAATGAGGGCGTATCACGGATTGAAATGCAGGTTAATGACGTCTTTGGAGCTGATTTAGTGGCTTTAGATGTTGAGCGTGCTTTAAATGATGAGACACTCACTGTTACCAATTGGAAAATTGAAAATGCTGCATTGCTTTCGGGTCTATCCGGACAAACCGCATCCAGTCTGATGATTCAGGTATTTGTGATGATATCCGTTGTCCTTGGAATTGCCAGTGTGTTAGCCATTAGCGTTGTTCAAAAATCTCGTCAAATTGGAATTCTCAAAGCCATGGGCATGCACAATCAAAGGGCAAGTTTAGTTTTCCTTTTTCAGGGGGTACTTCTGGGGATATTGGGTGCTATTGCGGGGGTGGGTCTAGGCGTTGGTTTGAGCTGGTCTTTTGCAACCTTTGTGGTCAATGCCGATGGTACTTCGGTTGTTCCGTTGTATATTGATTGGTACTTCATTGGCATTTCGGCAGGCATTGCGATTTTAGCATCCACATTGGCCTCATTAATTCCGGCAATTCGGGTATCGAAGCTTGATCCCATGGAGGTAATTAAAAATGGCTGATTTTGTAGTACAAACTAAAAATGTAAACAAGGTTTATGGAAAAACAGTGAAAACAACGGCCCTCCACGATTTGAGTATTGGGTTTGAGGCGGGGTCGTTTAATGCGATAATCGGGGAATCTGGAAGCGGGAAAAGTACCTTATTAAATATTATCGGCACCCTGGATCGACCAACACAAGGTGAAGTGATTATTAACGGGGTTTCAACAAAGAATATGACCAAAGGTGCACTGGGAGATTTGAGAAATGAAACTCTGGGGTTTGTATTTCAATTTCACTATCTTTTACCAGAGTTTACCGCACTTGAAAATGTGCTGATGCCCTACCGAATTGCCCAGGGAAAAGCTGATAAAAAAAGCATTGAGCGGGCAAAAGAAATTTTAGATTTAGTCGGGCTTAAAAAAGTTGAAAATAATTTGTCTGTAAATATGTCTGGGGGACAGCAGCAGCGCACCGCTATTGCCCGTGCGCTTATGAATCATCCTAAAATTATATTGGCAGATGAGCCCACAGGAAATTTGGATTCACAAACGACCGATGGAGTGTATCAATTGTTTAGAAAAATAAATGAAGAGTTGGGAACAACGTTTATTATTATTACTCATGATCGCCGGGTGGCGGAAAAAGCAGATCGGATTGTCGAGATCACCGATGGAAGCGTTACTTTGGATGTAATAAAATAAGAATAATTTAATATTGTTAAGGTCATTATTATGGTTGTATGTTCTAATAATAAATAGGGTAACCCTGTTTATTATAAATGCTGCAAACAGATATAATAATGGCCTAAAAATTTGGGTTTTTCAATAGTGGCAACATTTGAAGGTGGTCTGTTTGTTTTTATTTGTGTTGGTTTGTTGATCTAAATCAAGCTACGGAGAATTTTAAATGATGTTAATTGATGCAGCATTCAATTATTTCTGGTAATCCATCCGATCATCGTATAAAATAGTGAAATATACTGAATAAATGCATTGAATTAGGGGATAAAACCAATGAAAAGGATTATGATTGCACGTCCAGTAGATTTTGTGGATATTTCCCAGGAAATTCCAGGAATTCTAACGGACGTTAAATATTTTACCGGCGAAAATTTTGTGGGCGAGAAAATTGATGGATATGACGCTCCCATTATTTTATTGACAGAAAAAGCGGCAATTGCGCTTGGCAGAGTCCAAAAGCAACTTATGGAAAAAGGATATGGTCTGAAGGTATTTGACGGCTATCGTCCAAAACGAGCAGTGGAACATTTTATTCGTTGGGGAAATTCAGAGGAAGATGGAAAGACCAAGGATGTTTTTTATCCGCATATGACACGGAAAGCTGTTTTTGAAGGTGGATTCATTGCAAAGGAATCGTCTCATACCAGGGGAAGTGCAGTTGACCTGACAGTAATAAAGTTTGAAAATCAGGAAGAAGTAGATATGGGTGGTATCTTTGATTTTTTTTCAGAGCGTTCATACAGTGACTTTGATCACTTGAATATTGAGCAGAGTAAAAATCGAGTCATGCTGAAATACCTGATGCGTTCTGAGGGTTATGAACCAATGCAACAGGAATGGTGGCATTTTACATTAGCAGACGAACCTTATCCGGAAACTTACTTTGATTTTCCGGTCACGTATTAAATTCAGATTAATTCAAAGTAGGCAGGCAATGAATTTCTGATATTTTGATGACGAAAGTCTGAACTTTTGTGATATAATAACAGAATTAGATTAAAATATTATGTTTTAAGAAAGGAGTCAAAAAAATGACAAAGAGAAAAAAAACCCTCTTTATTTTGTTGGGTCTTATCATTATTGTATTTACAATATTGTTATCGCTTAATCAATTTTATGTTGATTATCTTTGGTTTTCAGAAATGGGCTATACCAATATTTTCTTTAAAGAAATTATAACAAAGTCTCAAATTGGAATTCCGATTTTTGCAGTGCTTGGATTGGTTTTGTTTTTTTATCTTAAATTTCTTGATGGTGTTTCCAGCAGATATTTGGGGTTGGGTCGAGTAAAAAGGACTAAAAAGCAAAATATTATTAGCATCAGTATTAGTGGGATAGTAGCGTTAATGCTCACGATTTTTATTACCAACAACATTTGGTATCAAGTATTGGAATTTGTGAACAGGACCAGTTTTAATACAACTGACCCGTTATTTAACCAGGATCTATCCCTGTATTTTTTTGAATTGCCGTTGTATCAGGAATTATTTAGCATTTTTATTGGTATTTCAATAGTGATCGCAATATTGACCTTTGGATATACGGCCTATACCTTATATCGAGAAAAGGATATAGAATTTAGCAGGAGTCAGGATTTAGATGAAATTAAGGAAAATGCCAAAGGCATTTTAAAGGGATTCTTTGATATTGCATCAAAGCAAATTGGGATTTTTTTAGGCGTCTTCTTTATTATTCTTGCGCTAGGAAGTCTAATGGAAGCCTTTGCTCTGCTCTATTCCACATCGGGTATAGTTTTTGGAGCCGGTGCGGCAGATATTGATGTGGGGTTCAAGGTTATTGTAATTAAAGGCGTTCTTTGTCTTGTACTGGCAGTGACATCTATTATTGCGGGTTTCAGGAAAAAATACTTGCTCATGGGAGCGGGTCCAGTTCTTCTAATTGCGGTGATTATTGTTGGCGGACTCGTGCAAATGGGGTATGAATCGTTTATTGTCATTCCAAACCAGTTTACCAAGGAAGAAAAGTACCTTACCAATAACATTCAATCGACCCAGAAAGCCTATGGACTGACTGATGTGGAAACAAAAGAGTTTTCGACATCCCAGGAGATTACCGCAGCCGGTGTAAATGAAAATCGGGTAACTGTTCAAAACATTCCGATTAATGATCTGAAGCCAACTCAGGATATGTACAATTCGCTTCAGGGAATTAGAAACTATTATAAGTTTTATGATGTCGATGTGGATCGTTATTTTGTGAATGGTACTTATACTCAGGTGTTCTTGGGAACTCGGGAAATGAACAACACGCTGCTTCCCGATGACGCAAAAACCTGGGTGAATTTACATCTTAAATATACACATGGCTTTGGGGTCGCTGTATCACCTGTGAATAAGACCAATGATGTCGGACAGCCGGATCTTATTGTGAAAGATATTCCGCCGGTAACAGATGTTCCAGAATTGGTTATTGATCAACCACGAATTTATTTCGGCGAAAATGATTATGGTTATGCCGTTACCAATTGTACAACCCCAGAGTTTGATTACCCCCAGGGAGAAAATAATCAAGAGGTTGTTTATACCGGTACAGCAGGCATCAAGATGTCCGTTATTAATAAACTGGCTTTTGCCCTTTATCACGGTGCGCCTGAGTTGCTATTGGCTAATGAAGTCACCAGTGAAAGTAATATGATTATTCATCGAAACATCATTGATCGGGTATCGACCATTGCACCATTTTTAAGCTATGACAATGATCCCTATATGGTAATTTCAGAGGGTAAGCTTTATTGGATTCTGGATGCTTTTACGGCTAGCAGCCGTTATCCTTACTCGCAACCTTTTGACGATGCGGGAAATAATTACATTCGCAACTCGGTAAAAGTTGTTGTAGATGCCTATAATGGGGATGTTACCTTCTACCAAGTCCAGGATGAGCCTATTTTAGAAACCTATGGAAAAATATTCCCGGGATTTTTAAAAGATGCTTCGGAAATGCCAGAGGGGATTAAACAACATCTCCGTTATTCAAAAACACTTTTTGACATACAGTCGGAAATTTATAAAACCTATCACATGTCCAATCCACAGGTCTTCTATAATAAGGAAGATCAATGGGCAACAGCTAATCAGATTTATGAATCAGAAAAAACTGAAGTTCCGGTGCAGTCTTCGTATATCATTATGAAGCTTCCTGAACGCGAAGCTGAGTTTATGCTTACGGTTCCATTTACGCCAAAGGATAAAGATAATATGACCGCTTGGTTGGCAGGGGTTTCAGATGGAGCAGAATATGGGAAACTCATACTGTACCAGTTTCCCAAACAACAACTAGTTTACGGACCTATGCAGATTGAACAGCGAATCGATCAGGATACGGTGATTTCACCACAATTAACCCTTCTAGGGCAACAGGGATCACGGGTTCTTCGTGGAAATATGATGACGATACCGATTGGAAACGCCATTATTTATGTGGAACCTGTTTATATACAGGCTTCAAGTGGCGAAAACAATATTCCGGAAATGAAAAAAGTCATTGTAGCTTATGAAAATCAGATTGTAATGGCTGACTCTCTGGAATTGGCATTGGCGCAAATTTTCAATACACAGGTGGCGAATACAAATGTAACTGCACCGCAGACAACTGGAGATAACACTTCTGTTTTGGCATTGACCACCAAAGCAAACAGTCTGTTTAAAGAAGCCCAGGATGCTCAGCGCGTTGGGGATTGGGCCCTTTATGGTCAAAAGCTCAGTGAATTAGAACAAGTATTGGGTCAGTTACAACAGATTACAGGGGCAGCCACTGTGGCCGCCCCATAAAAATAGACAGAGTTGGAGAAGCAGGAGGAAAAAATGCTTGATATAAAAAAAATTCGAGATAATACCATTGAAGTCCAGGCCGGGCTAAATAAACGAGGAAATTATGACCTGGGTCCCATCCTTGCATTGGATGAGAAACGTCGAAAGACTCTTACCAATGTTGAAGAAATGAAAAGTCGCCAGAATATCGTTTCTAGGGAAATTCCAAAATACAAAAAAGAAGGAAAGGACTGCTCAGAAATTTTTGCAGAGATGAAAGAGCTTTCCACAAAGATCAAAGATCTGGATGCAGAAGTAAAAGCGTTTGATGATGAAATGCGTTATCAGCTCCTGAGTTTTCCAAATATTCCCAATGAACACGTAACAGTTGGGAAGGACGAAAGCGATAATAAAGAAGTGCGTAAATGGGGAGAACCCAGGACATTTGATTTTGAAATAAAAGCGCATTGGGATATTGGTGTGGATTTAGATATTCTTGATTTTGAACGTGCAGTTAAAATAACCGGTGCCCGATTCAGTATGTTCAAGGGTGAAGGGGCCAGACTGCAACGTGCACTGATCAACTTCATGCTGTATACCCATTGTATGGAACATCATTACACAGAAATTTCACCACCCTTTATGGTTAATCGGGAAAGCATGACTGGCACCGGTCAACTCCCTAAATTTGAAGATGATGCCTTTCATATTCCCAGCAAAGATTTTTTCCTGGTACCCACAGCAGAGGTGCCAGTGACAAATATCTACCGAGATGAAATTCTAGCAGAAGAAGATCTGCCGCAGTATTTCACAGCTTATACACCTTGTTTTAGACAGGAAGCAGGTTCAGCAGGTCGGGATACCAGGGGACTCATAAGGAATCACCAGTTTGACAAGGTGGAAATGGTGAAATTTGTTCATCCGGATAACTCTTACCAGGAATTGGAAGATTTAACACAGAATGCGGAGCGGATATTACAACTTCTGGAAATTCCTTACCGTGTGGTTGAGCTTTGCACCGGAGATTTGGGCTTTAGTTCAGCGAAAACTTATGATATTGAAGTATGGATGCCAAGCTATAATCGCTATGTTGAGATTAGCTCATGTTCAAACTTTGAAGATTACCAGGCAAGGCGGGCGAATATTCGTTTCCGCGATATTGAATCAAATAAAACACGTTTTCTGCACACTCTTAATGGCTCGGGTTTGGCGGTAGGCCGTACATTTGCGGCGATTCTAGAAAATTATCAACAGGCTGATGGTACTGTCAGTGTTCCAGAAAAATTAACCCATTATATGTGGGGAAAAACAGTTATTGGAAAATAGATTTAAGTGTGAATGCAATTTTTAAGTGATATAGCAATCTGTGGAGACGCTTCATAAAACTTGACAGATGGTAGCAAAAAAAATATAATTACACACATGATTTCACCTAATAAACACAGAATTGTGCGAAGGAGTATATAAAATGAGCGGACAAGCAAAAGAATTGATTATAACCGAAGAGGGTCTTAAAAATATTAAAAAAGAATTGGAATACTTAAAAACTGTAAAACGTCACGAGATAGCAGATCGAATTAAAACGGCTCGTGAATTTGGAGATTTAAGTGAAAATGCCGAATATGATGAAGCCAAAAATGAACAGGGCTTTGTTGAAGGAAAAATTTCCGAGCTGGAACATAAGCTTAAAACCGCAGTTGTTATTATTGATAAAGACATTCACACCGAAGATGTTGGTGTGGGAAGCATTGTTAAAATAAAAAATCCGGTTTTGGATTTTATTGCCGAATATAAAATAGTTGGATCAGCTGAATCGGATCCTCAAAACTTTCGTATTTCGAATGAATCACCAATTGGCTCCTCACTTTTAGGAGCTAAGGTTGGAGATATTGTAAAGGTTCAAATTCCAGACGGCGAAGCATCATATCAAATTTTAGAAATACGTAGATAGGGGTACCAAGAGTGACAGTAGAAAATCTCAGTGAAGTTCTGGAAGTAAGACGGAATAAACTTAAAAAATTACAAGCAGAGGGAAAAAATCCTTTCGAACAAACAAGTTATGATGTATCGGTCCATGCAAAAACAGTAGAAGAAGCTTTTGAGACCTACGAAGAACAACCGGTTTCAATGGCCGGACGGATTATGTCCAAACGAGGACAGGGAAAGGTTTCTTTTTATGATCTCCAGGATTCGACAGGTAGAATTCAGCTGTTTTTAAAAAAAGACGCCTTGCCCGATCAGTACGATGAAATTAAAACCTATGATATTGGGGATATTGTTGGAATTAAGGGAGAAGTCTTTAAAACACATATGGGACAAATTTCTGTCCGGGTAAAAGAACTGACCCTTTTAAGTAAATCGCTCCAAATTCTGCCTGAAAAATATCATGGCCTTAAGGATATGGACCTTCGTTACCGACAACGCTATGTGGATCTTATTGTGAATCCTGAAGTAAAAGAAGTTTTCCTGAAACGTTCACTGATCATGAAAAAAATCCGTGAATTTTTTGATACTCATGATTTTATTGAAGTTGAAACACCGGTACTATCCAACCTTGCAGGAGGGGCCAATGCACGACCATTTGGTACCCATCACAATGCCTTGGATATTCCATTATATTTAAGAATCGCATTGGAACTGCCACTAAAGCGTTTAATCGTAGGGGGCTTTGACAAGGTTTATGAAGTCAGTCGTGTTTTTCGAAATGAAGGCATGGATGCAACACATAATCCGGAGTTTACCTTACTGGAATCCTATGAAGCCTATGCAAACTATGAAGATGTCATGGAAATGGTGGAAGAATTATATAGCTTCCTGGCAAAAGAAGTGAATGGCTCTGAGATCGTTGCATATGGAGAAGAGGAGATTAGTCTTGCAATACCCTTCAGAAAGGCACGAATGGTTGATCTCGTTAAGGAATACGCCAAAGTAGACTTCGATGCCATTACCGATGTGGAAGTGGCAAAATCGGCTGCAAAAGAACTGCATGTTGATGTCAAGGATAAAAACAGTGTCGGAGAAATCATGACAGAGGTTTTTGATGAATACGTTGAAGATAAGCTGATTCAACCGATCTTTGTAACAATGCACCCAGTTGAAACATCGCCACTGGCAAAAAAAGATCCAAAAGATCCGCGCTATACAGAACGTTTTGAACTATATATCAACGGTGCTGAATGTGCAAATGCCTTCTCAGAATTAAATGATCCGATTGATCAAAAAGAACGTTTTATGTCTCAGGTGCAAAAGAAAACTGATGGTGACGAAGAAGCGCATCCTTTTGATGCTGACTTTATTAATGCGTTGGAAGTTGGACTGCCACCAACAGGAGGTTTGGGAATTGGTATTGATCGTCTGATGATGCTCTTTACCAATCAACATAGTATTAGAGACGTCATACTTTTTCCAACAATGAAGCCCATTGAATAATCTTAGAATGAACGTTAATATAAAATAGGAAGATATAAAAAAGCAGGCATGAAAACATGTCTGCTTTTTTATACTTCCGTTGTCCAGATAAAATAACAGAGAATTATGAGTAATTCAAAAAAGATGTGTTAGAATAGCTTTTTGCTGGGTATATAATAATAGCACTGTATTATATGCTTTTACAGAAAACTAACTAACGAAAAAAAATTGGATAAAAGAAAAAAGGCATTGACAGTTGGCATATAGAAGCGTATACTAAGAAAGTTGTCTCGAACGGGGCAGCGAAACGCTTTATAAGAACTTAACAAAAAGTTAATAAAGATTTAACAAACAGCTTGACAGCATGGGCAAATGACGATACAAT
>NZ_LGYO01000054.1 GCF_001263355.1 Acetobacterium bakii | reverse complement strand
CCGGGCATGCCTCTTTACACAAACCACAGGCATTACAGGAGTTGATCTCCCGCGAAGCAACATTTGTCGTGAATGCTTTTATGATGTTCATTGAAGCTTCAACATCATCGATGAGCTTTTTAGGGTTTTTTTCGAAAAACGACAACATCTCGCAGGATGTCATGCAGATATCACAGCCGCATTGGAGACATCTTTTGGCTTCCATTATGGCTTCCTGCTGAGTATATGATTCGAAATTTCCAGGCACGATTCCTTCGTCCTTCACCACTTCGGAGATATCCACGCTGAGTCGTGATGGAATGACTTCATGACAGCCAGCGGCCCCTCCCATTGTTCCAATCTTTAGAAATGTTTCAATGGATTGAGCTGCACGAATCCCTTCTCGCACCGGAATTAAAACTGAGCGTTCGCTTCTTTTCATCGTACTTCCGCTGACAAAAACACCATTCATCTTTGTTACCAGAGAAACCGGGTCAAAGCCTTCGCCTAAGTTAAAATCATTACCTCCCCACCCCGTTGCGATGTACAGGGCGTCATATTCAAGCTCCGCAAGAGACCTAATTTTAGTGTCTAAATACAGTTTGATGCCTTCTTCTTGGATGACATTGCCTAATTCTATTTCGATAATCTGGAGAGGAACCGGACTGTTCGATTCCCTTAGATATCCTCCCAAACCATTTTTTTCTTCGAAAAGGTTGACATTATAGCCTTTTCTGGTCAGTTTGACAGCGCAGCTCAATCCTCCAAGTCCCCCACCGATAACGGCAATGGATTTTTTCTTTCGAGGGATATAATATCCTGGCGTTTCTTTTGCGGCAGTATAGTCACAGCAGGCTTTCTCTAGCATTCTCACTGAGATTGCTTCATCAATTTTTGTTCTTATACAGACAGTTTGACAGGGGTTGTCACAAAGTCTGCTGATAATTTCCGGAAAGAGCACCTGACTGCTGTAAGTTTTATAAGCCCCCTTGAAATCCCCTGAAGCAATTCTGAATGCCAGCTTTTTTATGTCTACACCAAGAGGGCACTGGTTGGTACAAAATATAGGTTCATCTCTTGAACATTGTTTTTTTAGTTTTTCTAGTTTTGTTATATCCATAACATAGTCCTTATAATGTTTATTTATCAGTTATTGGGTTTGCTTTGATGTAATCAATCGTCTCGTATAAATCGGAACCGAGAAAATATTTCTTTTGTGCTATCTTTCTGCCTTCTGCTTTTGCTTCAAGTAGCGCCTTTACCTTTTCCGGTCTGGCTGGCAATTCTTTAATTCTCGCGCCACAGGCATTGTAAATCCCATTAATTACAGCGACATGAGGCGAACTCTGGAACGCTTCCGCACAGCCAGATGAACCGTGCGGTCCCGTTGGTCTCGGAGTTTCAACAAATTCAACCGTTAGATTATCCGGGATCGTATTAATAAAGGGGAAGCCGCTGCCAATGAGACTGATATGTTTTTGAATATCATCGTACTCCTCTGACAGTGCCATCCCGATGCCGTGTTCCATCCCGCCAAACGCCTGGCCTTCAACCGCTAGGAGGTTTCCGACAACACCAACATCGGCTATACATTTCATGCTGAGCACGGTGGTCTTTCCAGTGGCAACTTCAACTTCAACCTCAGCCATAAATACACAGAAAGTATACTCGGCAGTTGGATTTCCCTGACCGGTATTAGGATCCATTTCAGTGGTCTGCCCTGTTGTGTCTGAGATCCCTAAATATTTTATTGGAATTCCTTCACTGATCATTTCAGCATAAGTACGATAGGTTCCATCTTCTTTACGCATGGCGTTCATCAGTTGTTCAGCTGCATTAATCGTTGCGTTGCCAGCCATGTAATGGGAACGGCTGCCCGCTGCCGGTCCTGTGATCGGCGCCAGTGCCGTATCATTCATACACAGACGGATCTGGTCCGGTCGCAAACCAAGCGGTCTGAGTGCTTCATGGGTATGCACAAGTGTCCCGATATCTGCTCCTTGTCCCTGATCCTCCCAGGTATTATAATGGGTTACCGTTCCATCCGGATTAAGTCCCAGAGCGACCTCGGCGTGATCATTTGGCCCGCTGGTAACATTGTATTCCCCACAGGCAATTCCCACCCCTCTTCTCCGTTCAGACGTGGATTCGCTTTTTGCTTTTTCCACTGCTTTCTGGTAACTCGGTCTCAGCTTATCCAGTATTTCCACCATGGGATAAACATCAAATTGATTACTGTTCAGACTGACATCGCCTTCTCGGTAGACATTGATATAGCGAAACTCCAACGGATCCATACCAATTTTTTCCGCCAGCATATCCATGAGCTGTTCCGAACAGGTATAACATTGCGGAGAACCAAACCCTCTAAAGGCTGTCGAATAGGTATGGTTGGAAACAACCGCTTTGGAGAGACCCATCGCATTGGGTATGGTGTATGGAGCCCCCATGAAACGCAGACCTTTTTGAACCAGTACATCTGCTGTCTCAGTACAGGACCCTTTATCATAGGCTATTTCATATTCGATTGCCGTTAACTTCCCTTTTTCATCACAGGCAAGTTTTGCATTAGAGAAAGATGGTGCCCGCTTCCCGGTAATATGCTGATGTTCTTCATAACTGAGCGACACCGTCACCGGTTTTTCAATGGCCATGGCGGCAACTGCCACGATTGCCGGCATGAGTGGTGAAATTGCATATCCAAAACTTGCCCCGGTAGGATTTTCAATAATTCTAATATTCTCCACTGGGAACCCAATGCCGGCACCGATTACTCCTTTTGTCAGACCAAGTGCCAAACTCTTGCATTGTACCGTGAGGCGGCCTTCTTCATCAAAGTACGCCTGATTGGTATCCGGCTCAATGACAAGGTGTGGCTGACGTTGAGAATAGAAACTGCCTTCAACCACGTGAGCTGAATGCTTAATCACGTTTCTGGTATCCTGACCTTTAACAAGTGGTGCTTCGATATAAATATTCGGGTATTCAGGATTGATCTGGGGTGCATCAATGGCCATGGTTTCAAGGATATTTAAATATTCTGGCAGCTGTTCATATTCAAACGTGACTTTTTTCGCTGCTGCCCGGGCCTCTTTCTTGGTTCGTGCTGCAACGATAGCAACAATATCGCCATATCTGTATATCTTGTCAGACACTAAAATTGCATGATCAAATCCATTTGCCTTGGATCGTGCACCGGCAACTGGAAATGTGATTCGATTAATTCCTTTAACATCTTTATGCGTTATTACTTTTTCGACTCCCGGCATCATTTCTGCATCCGACGTATCGAT
>NZ_LGYO01000053.1 GCF_001263355.1 Acetobacterium bakii | reverse complement strand
AAACAATTTTGTAACGTCGAGGCGGACATTTCAAGAAATTGTTGTTCGACCTAGTGGAGAAATTGTTTCGTGTGAAACTGATCGCAAAGCTCACGATACTATCGCAATTATTAATAAAATAATCTGTAAAGGAGCAGATCACAATGGATAAAAAATTAATCAGAAAAATCAGAAGAAATATGAATCTTGAAGAAATGACCTCATTGTGTTCCGGAAAAACAGCCTGGGAAACCATGAACTACCCACAGTATGGCATTGAGTCAGTGGTAATGGCCGATGGCCCTCATGGCCTTCGGGTAGAAGAATTGGAATGTGCTCTGGGAATGCCTGAGGCCAAACCAGCCACCTGCTTTCCACCTGCAGTTTTAACCGCCTGCTCCTGGGATGCAGCACTGCTTGAAAAAATTGGTGCGACCATTGCCATTGAAGCCCGGGCAGAAGGGGTTGACCTGATTCTCGGACCAGGGATTAATATTAAACGATCCCCTTTATGCGGACGAAACTTTGAATATTTTTCAGAAGATCCCCTGTTATCCGGGACTCTGGGAAAACATTTTATATTAGGCGCAAAAAACCAGAATGTAGGAACAACTATCAAGCATTTTCTGGCCAATAATCAGGAAACCCATCGGATGACGGTTAATGAAAAAATTGATGAACGGGCCTTGCGAGAAATTTATTTAAAAGGTTTTGAAATTGCCATTAAGGAAAGTCAGCCCATGGCAGTGATGTGTTCCTATAATAGCGTGAATGGAAAATTCCTATCTCAAAACAGTTATTTTTTGACCAAAATTCTTAGAGAAGAGTGGGGATTTGAAGGCATTGTCATTTCCGACTGGGGAGCAGTGTACGATCGGGTTAAAGGTGTGGCTGCCGGTCTGGATCTGGAAATGCCGGGAAATGGCGGCATAAACAATGAAAAAATATTTGATCGGATTAAAGAAGGCCGTTTGAAGATCACCACATTAAATGCCATGGTAGAGCGTCTCATTGACTTTTCTTTTAAAGCCAAAGAAAATCGCCGACAACATGAAGAAATTCCTGTTATCAACGTGAAAAAACATCATGAGATTGCTAAAATGGCAGCGGCTGAAAGCATGGTGCTGTTAAAAAACGAGGATAAGACCCTGCCCATTAATCAGGAAAAGATTAAGGAGCTGGCGATAATTGGCTGCATGGCCTTTGATCCCAGGTACCAGGGCAGCGGCAGTTCAAAAATCAATCCCTATCGGATTGATGATGCCTACGACCGAATCAAAGAGTTGGCGGAACCTGATATTCAGATCCTCCCTCATCAGGGTTATGTTCATGAAGAGCTGATTGAACAAGCCTGTCTGGGTGAGGAAGCCATTGAATTGGCAACGAAATCGGATATGGCCCTGATGTTTTTGGGCCTTCCGGATCGTTATGAATCAGAGGGCTATGATCGGACGAATCTGAATCTTCCGGAAAATCAAATTGAATTAATTCATAAGATTTGCGAGGTTCAGCCCAATACCGTGGTTATTTTATCAAACGGCGGTGTTGTGGACATGAGTTGGGCGGACAAACCCAAGGCGATTGTGGAAATGTTTCTCGGCGGTCAGGCCGGCGGCGGCGCCATTGCCGATCTTCTTTTTGGTAAAGCAAACTTCTGCGGCAAGCTCACCGAAACTATCCCCATGAAATTGGAAGATACCCCATCCTACATAAATTTTCCAGGGATTCAGGACGAGGTTATTTACGGTGAAAGTATTTTTGTGGGATACCGTTATTATGATTACACCAAAAAAGAAGTAAGGTACCCCTTTGGCTTTGGCCTCAGTTACACCAGCTTTCACTATGAAGGCTTGGAAAACCAGGACCTTTGCTTTGACACTAATAACAGTTTTGAGGTAAAATGCCGGGTAACCAATACCGGAGACAGGGATGGCAAAGAAATTCTGCAATTGTATACCGGTAAGAAGAATACAAAAATCACCCGACCGTTAAGAGAGCTCCGGCATTTTAAAAAAGTATTCATTCCGGCAGGGAAATCTGTTGAAGTTAGCTTTGAGATAAGTCAGGAAGATTTTAACTATTACAATCCATCAACCCAAAAATGGGAACATGAAGGCGGGATTCACGAAATTTATATCGGTTCTTCCAGCCAGGATTTACCGGTGGTATTTGAGGTAAGCCTACCGGATAATACATGGAGTCCGCTGACCCAATACTCATATTTAAGCGACTTCGAAAGAAGTGCACGGGGTCGTGTTATTATCAAGATCCTGTTATCCGGCTTTGAAGAAGCCATGGGACAAAACCTCGATGCCAATGATGCGTTTTTCATGGCTATGCTTAAAGGATCTCCGTTAAGAAAACTTGTTGAATTCTCCAATGGGATCTTCAGTGAAGAAAGCATTGAAAAAATTCTATATTTAGTAAATAAAAACGCCTCATTGGAAGGGCTTACCTTCGAGGATCTGATTGCCGTCAAAGAAAAGAAAAAAGGCTGGATCAACAGTTTTTTCAGTCGGAATGATGACCAGACCATTGGCATAAACTCAAAAGTTCGGGATATCGTCAACAATGAAGATGCAATGAAAATTCTGCGGAATTATTTTGAAGCCGATGCATTTGACAGCGAATATCTTCAAATTGCCATCCGTATGGGCGTTTGTTTCGACAAAGCCCAAAAATTGCTTCCTGATGATTTTTTCTCGGATGAAATGCTGGCACTGATTGATCTGGATTTTAAAAACCTTGCCAAGAAAAAATAAGCCATGGGATTTATAATCTCAAGAAGAAAATTTATTAAAGGAAAGATAATTTATGAATATACTCACCATTGATACATCTACCATTGTCGCTTCCGCCGCTATCCTCAACGAAGATAAATTAATTGGGGAAGTGGTCATTAATCATCAGAAAAAGCATTCCGAAAAAATGATGGTGGCCATTGACCACCTTTTATCGGATGGGGGTTTATCCATTAAAGATATTGATGTTTTTGGAGTTGTTGTGGGTCCGGGGTCTTTTACCGGGCTTCGGATCGGCATGGCAACCATTAAAGGTTTTGCCCAGGCCCTCAATAAACCCGTGGTCGGGGTGTCCACCCTGGAAAGTCTGGCTATGAACATCCCCTGTTCGTCAGGAACAATCTGTCCGGTACTGGATGCTCAGCGCAATCAAACCTACACCGGGATTTTTCATTTTGAACAGGGACAGCTGGTTCGGGATATCCCGGACGCGGTCATGGAAATTGATGATTTAATTGAAAAGTTACAAACAGTAACCGGCGATATTTTCTTTTTAGGCGACGGATTGCCGCGATTTTCCGAAGCGTTGTTGGCAGCTTGTCCGCGGGGCAAAAGAGTGCCCAATTATTTAAATATGAACCGGGCTTCCTCGGCGGCAGCACTAGTGTTGGAACGGGCGCTTAAGGGAGAAGTCAGTAATTATTTGGACATTGAGCCGGTTTATATCCGTCCTTCCTATGCCGAAGAACATCACAATGACCATTAATTACCGCATTATGACAGCCCAGGATATTCCGGACATTTTTAGTGTTGATCGGATGTGCTTTGAGCATAACTGGACACTCGAATCCTATGAATGTGAATTAAACAACATGCTTGCAACATATATTGTGGCAGAAGATAATGACCAAATCATTGGTTTTGGAGGCTTCTGGGCAATAATTGATGAGGCTCAGATAACAAATATCGGAGTTTTGGAAAGCTATCGTGGGCGTGGGGTTGCTCAAAAAATTCTAAATGAAATGATAAAGCTGGCTGGGGTAAAAGGCTGTCTGGCAATGACCCTTGAAGTAAGAGTCGATAACAAAGCTGCCATTGCCCTATACGAAGCCAATGGCTTTGAAAAAGCCGGGGTTCGAAAGAACTATTACGATAATAAAACAGATGGACTGATAATGTGGAGGTATCAACTTGAATAAAAAGACAACCCTGCTTTCGGCTATTATCGGCATCCTGTTTCCCATCATTATTCTCATCAGTGCCATCGAAATGGCCGCCTTTGATAAGGCTTTTTTTATGGACCAGGTTGAAAAAAATAATGTGGCGAAAAACGCCGGCATTTATGAACCGGACATGGAATTAGTGGTGGATGAGATTCTGAATTATTTACAGGGGGAGCGAGCTGACTTTGATATCCAGGCGCGTATAACCATTAATGGCGTGGCTTCGGAGACGGCGGTATCAATTTTCAATGAACAGGAAATCGTCCATATGGAAGACGTTCTGGCCCTGCTTAATCTGGCGCTGTTGATCCGAAATCTTGCCTTGGTGCTTTTTTTAATCGCCTTTATAGGCCTGTTAAAATGGAATCGCATGGGGTTAATTAAAGGTCTGTTTTGGGGATCAACTCTATTCCTGGGGATTATTATAATCATTGGCGGTTTCTTTTATTTGAATTTTGACGGCGCCTTTACGCTGTTTCATCAATTGGTTTTTTCCAATGATTTATGGCTTATGAACCCGAAAACCGACCGGCTGATCTGGATTGTACCGGGACCGTTTTTCTTTAATCTCATTATCCGGATGGTTCTGTATGCGCTTTTACCACTGGCCTTCACCGGAATTGGCACCGGGCTTATACTACTTAAAAAAAGAATGAAATAAATTGAGGTAATAATGAAAATACTTAGTATTGAGACATCCTGTGACGAGACCTCTGTGGCCATCGTTGAAGATGGACGAAAAATTTTAACCAATCGGATTTATTCGCAAATTCCCATTCACCAAAAATACGGTGGGGTTGTTCCGGAAATTGCATCCCGAAACCATGTGACCAAGCTGCCTTACATCATTGATGAAGCGCTGGCAGAAACGGGACTGACGCTTAAGGACATTGACGCCATTGGCGTGGCCAATGGTCCGGGTCTGGTGGGGGCGCTGCTGATAGGTTTATCTGCTGCCAAAGCTATGGCCTACAGTTTGGATATTCCCTTAATTGGGGTCCATCATATTGAAGGTCACATTGCCGCTAATTTTTTACAGTTCCCTGAATTGGCGCCGCCTTTTCTCACCCTGGTGGTTTCCGGAGGACACAGCCATTTGGTGCTGGTGAAGGATTATGAAACCTTTGAAGTCTTGGGAAAAACCAGAGATGATGCTGCCGGAGAAGCTTTTGATAAGGTTTCCCGGGTGCTGGGGCTGGGATACCCCGGCGGCCCGGCCATTGATAAAGCGGCTAAAAATGGGAATGCTTCGGCAATTCCATTTCCGCGGGCATTTTTGGACAAAGACCGCTTTGATTTCAGTTTCAGCGGATTGAAGTCGGCAGTTCTGAATTATCTAAATGGCAAGAAAATGAAAAACGAACCCATTGTTGTGAATGATGTGGCTGCATCTTTCCAAACCGCAGTGGTTGACGTGCTGGTGGCCAAAACCATTGCCTGTGCCAAATCCATTAATATGAAAACAATCTGTATTGCCGGCGGCGTTTCCGCGAATAGTTTATTGCGGGAAAAAATGACTGCGGCAGCCAATGATGAAGGGTTTACCCTTTATTATCCGGAGCCCATTCTCTGTACGGATAACGCAGCCATGATCGGATCCATGGCATATTACAACTACGTCAACCGAGGCGAAAGCGGTTTGAATCTCAATGCCATGCCGGGATTGAAAATAGGGACCCGCAGCTAAAGAAACGTTATTGTTCAGGCAGCGCAAAAAACCGTGCCGGCAAGGCTGCCCCAATCATCGTATTCGCATTTACATAAAAAGCTGAACACACACATAAATGTTAAAACAAACTTAAAAATAATTAAAATCACAAAAAAGGTGAAAAACAGCTTGCAATCATCGCTTAAATCATTTAAAATACTATTAGCACTCATGATGAATGAGTGCTAATAAATGATGCAAAAGGTACACCGTACCCAACATAATTAATATGGAGGAAAAAAATGAGTTTAAGACCATTAGGCGACAAAGTAGTTATTAAGGTTAAAGCAGAAGAAGTAACAACCCTTGGTGGAATTGTTTTACCAGGATCAGCCCAGGAAAAACCACAACAGGGTAAGGTTATTGCTGTTGGAACCGGCGAAATCATCGACGGCAAAAAAGTGCCATTGGATGTTAAGGTGGATGATGAAGTCATCTATGCAAAATATTCCGGCAGTGAAGTTAAAATTGGTGAAGAAGAATATTTAATTATTCGTCAGGCCGATATTTTAGCAATTGTAGAATAATAAGATTAAATTTAAAAAATAAAATTTCAGGAGGAAAATAATATGGCTAAAGAGATTAAATTTCGTGCAGATGCAAGAGAAGCACTCATTGCAGGCGTAGATAAATTAGCAAACACTGTCAAGGTAACATTGGGACCAAAAGGAAGAAATGTTATCCTCAGTAAATCCTATGGTTCACCAACCATTACCAATGATGGTGTTACCATTGCCAAAGAAATCGAATTAGAAGATGCATTTGAAAATATGGGCGCACAGCTTGTCAAAGAAGTTGCAACCAAAACAAATGATGTCGCTGGTGATGGTACCACAACAGCAACCTTACTCGCACAGGCAATTGTTCGAGAAGGAAACCGCAACGTCGTTGCCGGTGCAAATCCAATGGTTCTTAAAAAGGGCATTGAAAAAGCCGTGGTGGTGGTTGTTGAAGAACTAAAAGCCAACAGCAAACCGGTTGAAAGCAAAGAAGCCAAAGCACAGGTTGCTTCCATTTCCGCAGCGGATGCTGAAATCGGAGAACTGATTTCAGAAGCCATGGACCGTGTTGGCGACGATGGTGTTATCACTGTTGAAGAAGGCAAAGGCATGGGCACCGAACTTGAATTTACCGAAGGTATGCAATTCGACCGCGGTTATTTATCAGCCTACATGGTAACTGATACCGAAAAAATGGTAGCAGTACTTGATAATCCATATATCTTAATCACCGATAAAAAAATCTCCAATATCCAGGAAATTTTACCAATTCTTGAACAAATTGTTCAAACCGGCGGAAAACTTCTGATTATTGCTGAAGACGTTGAAGGCGAAGCCTTGGCAACATTGGTTGTTAACAAGCTCCGTGGAACATTTAACTGTATCGCTGTAAAAGCACCAGGCTTTGGCGATCGCCGAAAAGCAATGTTGGCTGATATCGCAACCTTAACCGGCGGCGAAGTCATTTCTGACGAATTGGGTCTTGATCTCAAAACTGTTACCATCGAACAATTAGGAAAAGCCCGTCAGATTAAAGTTGACAAAGAAAACACCATCATCGTCGAAGGTGAAGGAAATAAAGAAGCCATTGACGAAAGAATTCGTCAGATTAAAGTGCAGATTCCTGAAACTGATTCTGATTATGACCGCGAAAAATTACAGGAACGTCTTGCTAAATTAGCTGGCGGTGTTGCTGTGATCCAGGTTGGAGCAGCTACGGAAACTGAACTGAAAGAAAGAAAATATCGTATTGAAGATGCTTTAAATGCGACCAGAGCAGCCGTTGAAGAAGGTGTTGTTTCTGGTGGTGGTACTGCATACATCAATGCCATTGCAAAAGTAGATGAACTCATCGAAACGCTTGAAGGCGACGAAAAAACCGGCGCTGGTATTATCCGTAGAGCCATCGAAGAACCAATGCGACAAATTGCTATCAATGCCGGATTAGAAGGCTCAGTAATTATTTCGCAAATGAAGGGTAAAGATGTCGGCGTTGGATTTGACGTTCTTAAAGGCGAATTTGTTAACATGTTTGAGGCCGGAATCATTGACCCAACCAAGGTAACACGTTCAGCTATTCAGAATGCAGCCAGTGTTTCAGCAATGTTCCTAACTACCGAAGTAGCTGTTGCCGATCTTCCCAGCGAAGACATGGGCGGCGGCATGCCAGGCGGCATGGGCGGCGGAATGCCAATGATGTAAGCTTCGGCTTAATTTAAAAAAGAAGTCCCAATATTGGGGCTTCTTTTTTTTAAACGTCCCGGGGCCAATCGTAAATCGTTGTCGGCTGCATGAGCGTACAGGCTAGGCCTGTTCGTCATGATGCCGACAACTGATGTTACGATTGGCCCCGGGACTTACTTTTTGATTTGAGTAAAAACTCGTCCTGAAAGCAATGGTAAATCGTTGTCTGCTGTATGAGCGAACAGGCTAGCCTGTTCGCCATGATACCGACAACTGATGTTACGATTGTCCCCGGGACTTACTTTTTGTTTGGTTATTGTCTGTAGAAGCTCACGGTAGTTTTGCTGCGAGTTTACAGCTTATTCAACTGAATAGGGGATACCCGCAAAAAGGGCTTCCATTTCGTCCCGGTCTGCCTGGGAAAGCTTAATGATCAGACCATTGAGCAGAGTGATCATGGCCTTAGCATCAGGGGTCCCGTCATCCGCCGGTTTTGCCGCATATACGGCCATTAACATGGTATTTCGGGTTGTACCCTTAACTTCATTGAAAATTCCGTTTAAAACGCGTTTTTCGTCATTGGTAAGTTGCATAATTTCCTCCAAATTTATATAAAAATTAATGTGAATAGGATTATAGGGTTTCCAGAAGCATCAATGCCTCTTCCCATTGATCGGTGAGTTCGGCTAGCTTTAGTTTGTTATCTTCGTAGTCACAGTTGACCAGAGAGGCATTGTCCAGATCATTGTAAAAATCAGGGTGGCACATTTTCTGTTCAATCATTGCAATGTTTAGTTCCTGGCTGAGAATGGCTTCTTCAATTTCTTTGACCTCGCGTTTCAAATTGCGAAGGCGGGCCTCTTCTTCTTTTAACTTTTTTCGATCGGTTTTCTGCTGAGTTTTTGTGACCACAACTCTGTTTTCATTGGCAGTCAGTGTCTCGCGTTCCTCGGCTTCACTTTTATGCCGCAGGTAATCATCGTAGTTCCCTAAATGCACTTCAACCCCGTCGGGGGTGAAAACATATATTTTATTGGCAATGCGGTTAATAAAATACCGGTCATGGGAAATAAACAGGAGAGTTCCCTCATAGCTGGACAGGGCGGTTTCTAAAATATCCTTGGTATCCATGTCAATATGATTGGTAGGCTCATCCATTAATAAAAAGTTGGATTGGGAAATCATCAGCCGGGCCAGCAGCAAACGGGCCTTCTCACCGCCGGAGAGGCTTCCAATCGGTTTAAAAACCTCGTCACCAACAAAGAGAAAGGCGGCTAAATGTTTTCGCAGTTCACCTTCGGTTAAGCGTTTGTCAATATCCCAAAGGGCTTCCAGGAGGTTTTCATTGTAAAAGTTTTTAAGGTCATCGTGTTCCTGGTCAAAATATCCCACATGGACCTTATGACCCATACGGATTTCACCGGAATCAGCGGAAACAAGTCCCTGAAGAATTCGAAACAGGGTGGTTTTGCCGGCGCCGTTTGGTCCGATAATTCCAATTTTGTCGCCCCGGTGAATTTCAAAGGATAAATTCTGAAAAAGCAAGTGTTGATCAAAGGATTTTTTCAGATTCTCCACAGCCAGAACATCATTTCCGCTTTGTACTCTTGGTTTAAAACTGAAATGTGATTTATGAACGACTTCTGCTTTATCCAGCATTTCAACTTTTTCCAGAGCTTTTTCCCGGCTGGCGGCCCGTTTGGTACTCTTTTCCGTATTATATTGGTGAAAGCGCTTAATCACTTCCTTTTGATGGTTGACTTCTTTTTGCTGCTGTTGGTACTGATGATCATATTCCATGAGATCCAGGCGTTTTTTATGAGA
Source organism: Acetobacterium bakii (assembly GCF_001263355.1). GTDB lineage: Bacteria > Bacillota > Clostridia > Eubacteriales > Eubacteriaceae > Acetobacterium > Acetobacterium bakii. Next base: position 2,941 of record NZ_LGYO01000053.1, on the reverse strand, counting down.
AAATTGGGTATAATTACCATTATATACTTTGATTGTTTCTTTGGAAACCTCAAGAATTTTGGTGCATACCTTATCAAGAAAAAAACGGTCATGGGAGATTATAATGAAGGTACCGGAATAGGTCTTTAAATATTGTTCTAACCATTGCAGTGCTTCGATATCCAAATAATTGGTAGGTTCATCCAAAAGCAGAAGTTCAGGTTCCTGTAACAGAATTTGACCCAGTGTGGCCCGGGTTTTTTCGCCGCCGCTGAGAACTGAAAAGGCTTTATCCAGATCGTCTTCAACAAAACCAAGACCGTTTAGGATTCCCCGGACACGGCTGGGATATTCATAACCCCGGTTTTCAGAAAAAGCTTCCTGGAGCTCGCCGTATTCCGCCATCAGCTTTTCCTGCTCATTGCCTTTGGTTTCTGAGATTTGGTGCCCCAGTGATTTTATTTTTACTTCCATGTCAATGAGATTTTGAAATACCGAAGTGAGCATTTCATGAAGGGTTGTATCACCGGATACGGTTACCTCCTGGGCAAGGTAACTCATGGTGAGATTATTTTTTTTACTGATCCGACCTTCATCCGGAACTAATTCACCGGTTAGAAGTTTCAGGAAGGTTGATTTGCCTGTACCATTGCGTCCAACCAGACCAATTTGTTCTTTTTCATTAATGGATACGTTAAGTTCCTTGAAAATTTCATGGATGCCATAACTAAAGTGTAGGTTTTCTATATTAATTAACATTTTTTCACCTGTTTTCGCTTTTTATCAGTTTTTTATCTACAACTACCATTCTACCAAAAAAAGCATAAAATTAAAATGAATAATTTGACGTACTATGTGCACATTGGTATAATTAAAACGTTATTGAAAGAAAGGAGAAGTAAAATATGCAGCGCTTCTCAAAAAAAGTATCAATGACCGTTGTAAAACGGTTACCAAAGTATTACCAATATCTGAGTGATTTACTGGAGAATGATATTGAAAAAATATCGTCAAGAGAGTTGGCAAGCCTTATGGGGTTAACCGCGTCCCAAATTCGTCAGGATTTAAACTCCTTTGGGGGTTATGGACAACAGGGTTACGGCTATAATGTTGGAGAACTCAGGGAAGCTATTAAAGAAATTCTCGGACTTGACAGTGAATATAATTGCATGATCATCGGCGCCGGAAATATGGGACATGCCATTGCAAATTATGAACGGTTTAAACGTGAAGGTGTTATTCTTAAAGGTGTTTTTGATGTTGATCCACTGAGGGTTGGAACGGTAGTGGGATCTGTGGTAGTTAAACATATGGACGAAATTGAAAAGTTCATAAAAAATAATGAAATAGATATCTGCATTTTGTGTGTACCCAGAGAAGTTGGTCAAAAGGTTGCCACCCTGATAACTGATTTAGGAGTCAAAGGTATCCTTAACTTCAGTCCGTTGGATTTGGATGTTCCGGGTGATGTGGTTGTTGAAAATGTAAATATTACGGATAGTCTGTTTACGCTTACCTATCTTTTAGGAGAATAGGATCTCAGGAAAAATTGAGGGAATTTAATGGGGAAAATGATTTTTACAAAAGAAGCTATTATGAAAAAAGCGGAAGAAGAAAGCATTCTCTTTGTTCGGTTGCAGTTCACAGATCTAACAGGAATTATGAAAAATTTGACAATACCCATAGATCAATTGGAAAAAGCGTTAAATAATGAAATTATGTTTGATGGTTCATCCATTGATGGCTTTGTTCGGATTGAAGAATCAGATATGTATCTGAGACCGGATCTCAACACTTTTATGATTTTTCCATGGGATCAGAATATGGGGAAGGTGGCACGGCTGATTTGTGATGTTTATAATTCAAAAGGAGAATCTTTTGAAGGCTGCCCTCGCAATATATTGAAAAAAGTATTGAAACAGGCTGACAATATGGGTTATACCATGTATGTGGGACCGGAACTTGAATTTTTCTTATTTGAAGTGGATGAAAAAGGGAACCCAACACTTATGACCCATGATTCGGCCGGTTATTTTGATATGGCTCCCAACGATATGGCCGAACCAGCAAGAAGAGATATGGTTCTGGCGCTTCAACAAATGGGATTTGAAATTGAAGCTTCCCATCATGAATGTGCTCCGGGTCAGCACGAAATCGATTTTCGTTATGAGGACGCACTCACCGCTGCGGATAATATTATGACTTTTAAACTGGTGGTTCGTGTGATTGCCCAAAAACACGGGTTGCATGCAACCTTTATGCCAAAGCCCATTTACGGCGAAGCCGGATCAGGGATGCACACCAATATTTCCCTTTTCAAAGATGGAAAAAATGCCTTTAATGATCCAGAGGGAAAGATTGGTCTCAGTGAAGAAGCTTATAACTTTATTGGTGGTTTAATCAAACATGCCCGTGGCATGGCAGCTTTGACAAATCCAACCGTTAATTCTTACAAACGATTAGTGCCAGGTTTTGAAGCACCTACCCATGTTGCGTGGTCGCCTAAAAACCGCAGTCCGATGATGCGTATTCCAGATAAACGCGGGATTTCAACCCGGGTTGAGCTGAGAAATCCCGATCCATCGGTTAATCCTTATTTATCATTAGCAGGTAATCTGGCAGCGGGTTTAGATGGTATTAAAAATCAAATTGCAGCGCCTGAGCCGGTTTACGAAAATGTTTATGAATTAACTAAAGCTCAGCGAAAAGAAAAGGGGATCGTAGATCTTCCGAATAACCTTTATGACGCAATTAAAGAGCTTGAAAAAGATGAATTGCTGATGGATATGCTGGGGGATCATGCTCGAAAAAAATACATTGCAGCAAAGATTGAGGAATGGGATGCATATCGCAGCCAGGTCAGCCAATGGGAAATTGATCGCTATCTGACCTCAATTTAGACGCGTTGTCAGTGGCAAATAGAAAAAGAATCTGAAATTAATTTCAGATTCTTTTTCTATTT
>NZ_LGYO01000052.1:43363-46246 GCF_001263355.1 Acetobacterium bakii | reverse complement strand
TGTGGGCAACCCTGGCATCCGTACCCAGATGGCCCTCCTAAGAACAGGGTGGCTCAGCACTGACGGTGCTAGGCACACTTAACTTATTGCTTAACTTATTGACTTAATTTACTAGTCTGAGAAGCGTGGGGGCATATCGTCCGTCACATTAAATAGTATACTCAATTTTTATGTCAAAAAAGACACTGCAACATGCCTGAAAGGATATGAATCATTGAAAAAGAATGAATTTCTAACTGCCAATTCCGTTCAGAACTTTATGCATTTGCTGGAACCGAAGATGGATCAAGCGGATTCCTTTTCTTATGGATATATGATGAAGAGGCCAATCATGCAATGGGAATGTAATTCCATTAAGGCTTTTCGGTGCCAGACACACTTAACTTTATAATTTGTTCTTCCATCCAGACGGCATAAAAATAAAAACAAGTAACCAAAATTAAAGAGGAGGTGCGGTGTTGGATATAGAAAAAGCTAAAGCATTGTCATTTGATAAAGTGCGTAGCATTTATAAAACATATTTGCAAAGCCAAGACTTGGCGAAAAACACAATTCAGACGGCTTCCGTTGATACTTTCTATTTATGGAGGAAGGGTAGCCACGATGTTTTTTGGGATGCCTTGACAACTTCAACTTTTGAGACAACAACAAAAGCAGCTTTGCTCAAAACACTAGAAGAAAACTCGACTGGTAATATTAGTTCTCTCATTAATAGCTATATGGCACATTTGAGAAAATTTCGCAGATTCATTTATTCGGATAGTGATGTTGAGATGCCTGTTTCCAAGCTGGATAGACAAGCAATTGCACCTCGAAAAAAAAAGTTGGATATTGAAGTGCCAAGCCCCACAAGCGAACAAGTAAAGTTTTACCTCAACAAATGGGCTACACTTGAAAATTACCATCTTCAGGAAAATGCTCTTGATAAGCTGTTCTTTAGGCTTTGCCCTAATAACACAGACATATCGGACATCCTGCTGAAAGCTACAACGCTAAATGATTTTTACAGCACAAACATCTTCTCTATCTATCCAGTAGCGAAGCACATCTGGTCACTTGATATCGACGCAAGACTTAAAGCCGGTGATGTTACCTTGGTTGGAGAAATTCAGCTCATAATGATTGGTGCCGCGAAGAAAAACTTCTATTCCTTTGCTACAAAGTATTGCAGCCATCACAATCCGCTCGATTATCCGATTTACGATAGTTATGTGGATAAGGTGCTACGGTATTTCAGGAACCGGGATGATTTCTCTGACTTTGCCGATGGTGACTTAAAGAATTACGTTAGGTTCAAAGGAATATTGACTGATTTCAGATCTTTCTATGGTCTGGAGCAATACAACCTAAAGCAGATTGACAAATATGTATGGCAATTGGGAAAAGGCTATTTTCCCAAGAATTATAATAAGAAGGACAAAGGAGTGTGAACGTGCCGGTGCCAGGTGATTATTTCACGCTAAGAGTACCGCCAATACACGCTAATGATACTGGCAGTACTCGAGATGATACCATTGGTTCACAAAATGATACTGCGGTCTTGGTGCCAGGTACAACTTAACTTATTGACTTAACTTATCCCCCGAACAGGCCTCGAAGCGCTATTGAAAACAGCGGGATACCAACTGGCTTCGCTGGCCGTGCTGAAAGACAATCATGCCCTGAAACTGAATCTGGCAGTGGGCTTTATGGTGATTGATAAACTGGAACAGGAATACTTGATGATCTGTGAATTAGCGTAACACTGGTAGTGCTAAGTTCGGATTAAATGACCGCCTGCCCCTCGAAAGAACCGTTCTTTCTGGGATAATGATAAGCACCCTCGATTCAATTCACAAAACCCCATGATAAAGGAGTGATAAGATGGCAAAGAAAAAAATAGGCAATTGCGCATTGTGTCCGTCAGAAAATGTGGAACTGCTGCAGAGCCATATTATACCAAAAGCGATATATAAAAGAACAAAAATATTTGAAAACTCAAGGTTTCGTAGTTTTTATAATCCCCATGAGATATTTCAGGATGGTGAAAAAAAAACTATGCTCTGTCATGATTGCGAGGAATTTTTTAGCTGGTATGAGACGAAGTTTTCGAATCTATTTCTGGACAAGTATTTAGCAAATCTAACGGAAAGACTTCCGGAGATTAAAGAGGATATTGATTTCTATATTTTCACTGTCGCATGGAGAGTACTGTATGATGATTTGTATGTGTGCAATTCTTTTTCGGATAATAGTGAAAGAGATTATTTGATAGAGTATGAACAAAAGTTGCGACGGTTTCTTTATCAGAGATATCTGGAAAAACAACCTGGAAAAAAGAAAGATGGAGTAAATGTTGAAATACCGAATCTTGAAGGAAAATGTTTCGGGGAAATAATAGCAGAAATTGAAAAATGTATTGATAGCACGGAGCCCGAAGATATATCAGAAATTAAGAACTATGTCTATACCTTAAAGGAGCTAGGTTTTTCAGGTGCAGTGGAGACAATCTTTGATTTTATGATTTGGGGCTATTCATTTTATACATCGGGGATGAAATATGTTGTTTTAACGGGGTATAATGGGTTACTGTTAGCAACTGTATACCATAGAAGTAGGAATATTTTGATAACAGATGATTTAAATTTATTGAGAAAATCAGGAAATAGTGAAGCTGTTATAAAGGAAGAGCTGATAAATCAAGTTAATGAACTAATGAAAGAAATGAAAGCGAGCGATTCTGAAAGGCAAAGCAAATTAAATCAGGACGGTCTACGAGAAAAAATTGAAAAAAGATGTGAAAACCAAACGAAGTTAAGATAGTAATTTAAACTGGGACATTACATATGACAAACATACAGAGCTTGTGACCGGTGCCTGCCCCTTAACTTATTGAGATAACTC